>JBKEBS010000038.1:0-18848 GCA_047973265.1 Oscillospiraceae bacterium | reverse complement strand
TTGACAGAAAACGGGCCGAGGGGAAGCCCTACTTCGTCTACATGACCGCTACGGCTAACAAGTTTCTGCGCATATACTATGGGCGTGTAAAAGAGTACCTGAACGCTCTCGACGAGGGCGATGACGCATAGATTTCGTCCTTTCTTCTATGGCTGAAACACCCTGCTGTGTATCGGCTTATTTTTGTTGCGCAATTTCTGCCTGCAAATTTTTGTCATTTTGGGCTTGACTTTTTATTTGCAGGCTTTCCGTCAATGTTGATTTACAGAACTTGCAGCCGAACCGCAGGGCGGAGAGGGGAGGATCAATCCCGTTCCCCGCCCCCGGCCGGCTGCCAGGGAGGAAGTTAACGTAAAAGGCTATCGGTTATTCTTCGCCGATTTTGTAGTTGTTCTCCGCTGTCCACTCGTTTTCAGTGGCGATCTGGCCCAGCACCTCCTGGTAGGACTCGTTGAGGATTTTGCACATCTCGTCCACGGTGATGGTACCCTCAAGGTACTGCTGACCGGCGCGGTGGAAGTAGTTGCGAATCTGCTCGTTGATGCCCGCGTAGTAGTTCAGACGGAGCTGATCCTCGGTGATGATGAATCCCGCAAGCTTCTCGGGCAGCTCCACACTGGTGGCCAGCGGAATGCGGTAGATGGCCTCGGCGTAACGGGCCTGGACATCGGGGGAGGACATCCACTGCACAAAGTCGATGGCTGCGGCCTGCTCCTCGTCGCTCAGGCTCTTGCTGATGCTGTAGATGGTGTTGGGCTGGCCGCCCAGCACGACGGAGAGGTTCTGCGCATACTCGGTGGTGTCGGTGGTGATAACCGGGACAGGCATGACCGCGTACTCGAACTCGGCCATCTCGTCGATCATCCGCAGGTCGCCGGACAGTGCCTGGATCATGGCCGCGTCGCCCCGCAGGAACATCTCGATGGCGGTGGTGCGGTCAAGGCTGTTGTAGTCGCTTGTCCAGTATTGGCTGAAATCCTTCATCAGCTCATAGCCGGCCTTCAGCTCAGGAACGTCAAAGTCCCAGGTGCCATCCGCCATGGCCTTGCACATCTCGTTGAGCTCGGCATAGCCGTTGCCCGAGACATCCACCTTCTCCAGCAGGCCGCTGTTGACCTGGCTGGAAACGGAGTTGTTGAACCACAGCCAGGAGAGGTCGGCGATGGTGGCGTTGGGGAAGGCAAAAGGGGTGACCTCCGCCTCTTTGAGGGCGGCGCAGGCCTCCATGAATTCGGCCCAGTTTTCAGGCTGCTCTACGCCCGCCTGGCGGAAGAGATCCATGTTGCAGAAGATGCGCACCACGCTGGTAGAGGTGGGGTAGCCTGGAACGTCCTTCTCGGGGGAGATGTACATGCGCTCCAGGATGGACTCGGGCAAAGTGTCCTTCCAGGCTTTGCCGCTGTCGTACTTGCTTTCGGCCTCATAGAGCTCGCCGAAATTCATGATCCAGCCCTTGTTGTAGTCGCTGGTGGCGTCGTGAAGGATGCTGGTGTAGACAGCTGGGCCGGTTCCGGCTGTGAACTGCGTGGTGAGCCAGGTGCGGTAGTCGGATTCCGGGATGCCCTCATACTTGATGGTGTTGCCGCTCAGCTCCTCGTACTCCGCCAGCAGCGTTTCCAGGAAAGCGGTGGATTCCTCGTCGGTCACCTGCTCCTGGGCAAAGGTGAGGGTGATGCCGCCGGTGGGGGTCTCCTCGCTGGGAGCCTCCGACGACTCCTCGGAGGGTGCGGGCGTCTCTTCGCTGGAGGCGGAGGCCTCGCTGGAGGGCGCGGTGGAGCTGCCGGTCTGTCCGCCGGAGCCGTTACAGGCGGCGAACATGGTGAGAATCAGCGCGAAAACGAGCAACAATGCCGCAGTCTTTTTCATGGTCAATACCATTCCTTTCTTTGCTAAGAGTGTGTTTTCAGCTTCATTCTATCCTTTGACCGAGCCCTGGGTGAGTCCCGCGATAAAGGATCGGCTGGCAAAGCAGAACAGGGTGATGAGGGGGATAGAGGCGATGGTGTAGCCCGCCAGCAGCAGGCCCTGCCCCTCCTTGATGGAGCCCTTCAGCTTGGTGAGGGCCACGGCGATCTGGGTGGTGGCGTCCCCGGTGGAGACGACCAGCGGCCAGATGTAGTTGTTCCAGGCGGACAGCCCTGTGACGATAGCCACCGTCGCAAGTACCGAGCCGGAGAGGGGGAGCACAATGCTGAACAGGATGCGAAACTCCCCCGCGCCCTCAATATCCGCCGCCTCGTAGAGACTTTTGGGCACGGCCTCCATGGCGGTGCGGGTCAGAAAGGTGCCCATCGCAACACTGTAGGCGGCGGGCGGCAGAATCAGCGCCGCGTAGGTGTTGGGGATGCCCAGCTGCACAACCTGGATGTACTGGGGGATGAGCAGCACGAAGCCGGGGATCATAAGCAGCGCGATAATGCCCAGATACAGCACATTTTTCAGGGGAAACCGGGCGAACCGGGCGAAGGCGTAGGCCGCCATGACGGAGACCGCGATGGTGATGGCTATGACAGCCACGGTCACGATAATCGAGTTGAACATGGGTCGAAGCACGCTGCCAAAGGCTTTGACATAGTTTTCAGGGTGGAACTCCCCCGAGAAAAACCAAGGGTTTTTGATGATGTCGTTCTGCCACTTGAAGGAGTTGACCAGCATGAGGTAAAAGGGAAACAGCGTGAGCAGCAACAGCAACGCCAGCGTGACCCTTCCCACAATTTTTCCGAACAGGCGCATATGGTAGTCCTCCCTTCCCGCACCACGAGCTGTACTCGCGAATCAGTCTATGGTGTCGGTATTCTTGATCAGGGTTTGGTTGATGACGGTGAGTATCATGATGAGCAGGAACAACACCACGCCGATTGCCGAGGAGTAGCCCATTCTGCCGTAATTGAAGCCCTGCTCGTAGATGTAGACAGCGGGCGTCATAGTGGAGGTGCCGGGGCCGCCCTTGTTGATGATGTAGACGGAATCGAAGATTTGCAGGCCGTTGATGACCGCCAGCGTTACCATCAGCTTGAGCTGGCTGCTGAGCATGGGCAGGTCGATGTAGCGGAACCGCTGCCAGACGTTGATGCCGTCGATCTTTGCCACCTCGAACAGATCACTCGGAATGCCCTGCAGCGCGCCGAAGTAGATGAGGAACTGCATGCCGCCCAGCATTGCGATGCCCAGCCAGGGAAAGCCGATGGCGATGATCGCCCCCAGGGCGGTCTGGGACTGTCCCAGCCAGGGGGATGCCAGATTTCCCAATCCCACTCCCTTGAGCAGCTGGTTGAGTATCCCGTAGTCTCCCGCCAGAATCCACTTCCACAGCAGGATGGTCACGACGCCGGGCACCACCATGGGAAAGGTGAAGGTGGTGCGCAGGTGATACTGGAGGCGCTGGCTTTTCAGGGAGAACACCAGCTCGGCGGCCAGCAGCGGAATGGTGATGGCGATGAGGATGTAGGCCACGCAGACTACCGCAACATTCCGCAGAGAGGTGAAGAAGATGGGGTCTTTGAAGATGTCGATATAGTTTTGCAGCCCGACGAAGATGTCTGTGTTCCCGCCGTCCCAGTTGTAGAAGGATTTTTGGATGGCGGTGCCAAAGGGGATGTACTTGAAGGTGACAATCAGCAGGTAGATCGGTATCAGAAACAGGTAGGGCATCAGGTGCCGCTTGATGCCTTTGGCCAGCTTGCTCTGCGTCATCTTGCCAGGCTCCTTTCCGGGTGTTGTATTGCACTATGACTATATCACCATTAATCCTGCAATTCCATGGAATAATATTGGTGATATTTTGCAGTTTCTCCGAGCAGCTACAAATATTTATCAGAATGTTTGTCGAAAATGACGAAGGCGAAGACCGTGTCTGCACACGCCTTCGCCTCTGTGTCATCCTGGAGCTTCGTCAGTATTTTAGCAGCAAACTGATCTTGGTGCCCTCGCCCTCTTTGCTGTCAATCCGCATGCCATACTCGTCGCCGTAGGTCAGCCGGATGCGGTCATAGACGTTTTTCAGCCCGATGCTGAGCCCGCTGGGGGAGTCGGAATCCCGGGTGTACAGCCGGTTGTCCAGCTTGTGCTGAATCTCCTCCAGCCGCTCTTCGCCGATGCCCGCACCGTCGTCCGCGACGGTCAGCAGCAGCTTTTCCTCCATCAGTTCCGCCGATATGACAATCCTGCCCCTTTGATTCTTCTTTTTCGATATGCCGTGCAGCCAGGCATTTTCCACCAGCGGCTGGAGAAGCAGGCGCATCATAGGCATTTCGTACAGGCTGACATCGACCTGCTCTTCGTAGGTGATCGCGCCGTCGTGCCGCGTATTGAGTATGGAGATGTACTCCTTCACGTGGGTGAGCTCGTGTTCCAGGTCTGTGACCGAGCCGGTGGAATCCAGCGTGTACCGCATCATGGAGCTGAGGCTCGCGGTCAGCGCCGCGATCTCCTCTTCCCCCTTGTACTGGGCCATGCTGTAGATGTTGCCCAGGGTGTTGTACAAAAAGTGGGGGTTGATCTGCGCCTGGAGCGCTGACAGCTGTGCCTGCTTTTCCCGCACCTCGGAAAGGTACATCTCCCCGCTCATCTCCTGCATCCGGTGCTTCATGATGTTGAAGCGGTTCCCAATCTGCGACACCTCGTCGTCCCCGTCGCTCTCGATATAGGCGTCCTCCTTCTCGCTCATCTGGGAGATCATGCTGTTCATGGTGTTGATCGGCACCATCACCTTTTTTGTGGCGTACCACGCGACGATGCAGGCCAGAAGACCGCAACCCAAAAAGATGAGCAAAATGATCCCCACCACCGGATAGGTATCCGCGTAGATATCCTGCATGGAGTTGGTCGCACAGATTGTCCAGCCATAGTTTGGGGCGTAAATTCCGGTGATCAACCGGTCGCCGCCGCGGTGCGCAGCCACGCCCTCCTCGCCCATTTCCAGCATGTCCTGCTGCCACAGGCCGTACAGCTCCTGCTGTGTTTCCTCATCCAGGCCGTTGGCGTAGACCTCCTCCCCATGGCCGGAAATCACGTAGGCGCCCTGCCCGCCAAAAAAGGTGTCCAAGCGACGCTGAATCGCTTCGTAGCGCACGGCCATGACAACGACAGGAACCTGATCGGTGCCCACCCCGGCGGGCGTATTCAGCCTTGTGACAAAGAGCACCACGTCTTTCATTGAGCCGGAGTAGGCGCGGTATTCCTCTGCTGTCGGGCCGAACACATCCGACTTTTTACCCGAGGCAACAAAGGCGTCGTACCAGGGCATGCCGGGCAACTGGAACTCCGGTTTCAGAACCCCTTCTCCCACGTAATAGTAGTCGGTTTCGCTGACGTATACCAGCATTCCCCCCAAATCGTCCATCAGCCCGGCCAAAAGCATGGCGTTGCGGAGGGCGTCCTCAAATTCGATCTGCCGCTTGAGGCTGTCATAGCTGTAAGCGCGGGATCTCTCCCGCATGATGGTGTAAATATCCTGCTCGTACACCTTGGCGGAGAACTGCTCCAACCGCTGGTAGAGGCTATCCAGCTCATACACCACCGCAGACATTCCCTTGGCGTTAAAATCCACTGTACGGTTGCTGATAAAGCTGTTCACATAGCTGCTGACGAAGATTCCGCACAGAAGAATGGCGACCACCACCACAGCGACGTATCCCAAAAATACTCGCTTTCCAAACCGGATTCGATGGTGTTTCGCCATTTTATGACCATCCCTTTCTAGCGATAATCCGTCGGATTCTTCCCTGTCACCCGCTTGAACACCTTCGTGAAGTAGGTCTGATCCGGATAGCCCACAATGGCAGCGATGTCGTTGATCTTCATCGCGCTGTTTTGCAGCAGATCGATTGCGCGGTTAATGCGAATGCTGGTGATATACTGAATCGGACTCATCCCGGTGCTCTTCTTGAACAGGGAGGACAGGTAGGTTTCACTGACATGAATTTCCTCCGCAAGGGTTGCCAGACTCAGCTTGTTGGAGTAGTTTTCCTCAATAAAATGCACAGCTTTGTTCACGACATCCTGCTCACTGTAGGCAAGGTTGTTCTCTATGATGTCGTTCACCATCCGGGCGTTGCCCTGTTCCTTGGCAATCTCCTGGATGCACTGCGCGATCACCTCGTTCAGCCGCTCCTTTTCAACCGGCTTGAGGAGGTAATCCACCGCCCTGAAATTCATCGCCCTGCGGGCGTAGTCAAACTCATTGTAGCCCGATATGACCACAAATTTGGTTTCCGGCGCCTCGGCGTAGATCGTCTCGCACAGAGCGCAGCCGTCGCCGTAGGGCATGCAGATATCCGACAGAACAATTTCCGGGCGCTTTTCCCGCCAAACTGCCAGCCCCTGCCTGACATCCTCCGCCTCCAATATTTCAGAGATCGGGTTTGTCTTGGTGTCTATCATGGCGCGGATCCCCATGCGTATCCACTTTTCATCCTCGGCAATCAGCAATTTGTACAATGTTTTCTCCCCGCTCTCTGCTTGGTAGGTAACCGGATATAAAGTTTCCGTTGCTATTTTACCATATCCTTTTCCCGAAAGCGAGGAGGGCTTGCTCCGGGCAAAAAAGAACCCCGCTGAAAACAGCGGAGTCCTTTCAATTTATGCGCCTGACTGCGGCGCGGTATCTCTTTCCTCAACGTCCGGTACAAATCCCCAGCCCCGCCAAGTGTAGGTGAACGCCTCCTCCACTTCCACCCCGGCGTCGGCATACCGGCCCTCGACGGTGCGCAGCACCGCGCCGGTGGACACAGGCGTCGGCATGCCCTCGCTGATTTCAAAGCTGTAGATTGGCCGGGGAAGGTTTGAAGACGCCCACAGCTCCTTGGCGTATTCGCCGCGAACGGTGTACAAAAACAGGTGATTCCGGACGCTTGGGTCGTCGTTTTCATCGAAGCCTTTGTAAAAGCTGTAGGACTTCCACAGGGAAAACAGACAGTCGGTATTGCCGTCCCCGTCGATGTCAAAGAGCCTGAAATCGTCGACGAACCAGTATTTGTCCGAACGCCATATCTCTCTCCCGTCCCGGTCGAGAAAGGTGATAACCCCGTCCTCCAGGACATAGGTGTAGTTCCCCGACGTCTCTGTCCTGCTGACCGATTCCCAACCGGCCCTCTCCTTCACAAACGCCCTGTATTCATCGGTGTCGCCGTACTCACGGGAGCAGCCCGAAAAAAGGGCGCATATCGCCAGCACCGCCAGGAGCGCACATACCGCTCGATTGATCATTGAACGATAAAGTCGTTTTTCCAATCGGCGATCGGCGGGATATTGCCGCTGTTGAGCGCCTCGTGCCAATCGTCGTCGGTCATCCTCTCGCTGAGGCCCACTGTAAACTCATAGTGGGAGTACACTGTCCCCACGCCGAGAACCACCCCATCGTCTCTCGGGAAGGCCACAACAATGGGCTTTGCAAAACCGGTCGCCTCCTCCAGGACAGCCCCGTTGGGGTCGGTGGCAACGTCGGCCACAATCGCATCCGGGTGCTGGTAGAGGTACGACGCCTTATCGGCGTAGCCGTACTCGGCCTCCAGTGCCTCCAGCTCGTCCTTTTTCGCGGCGTCCCAAATGTGCTCCAGCGCGCCGCCGTAATTGCGGATGAAATCGTATTCCTCGCTTGTCAGCGCTGTGTTGGCCAGCTCCTTTTCGGAGATTTCCGTGAGGCTGTTCGCAATTTCAAACAGATTCCCCAGAGCTTCATCGGCTTCCGCTGTGATCAGGTTCGCCGACGTGAGACCCTCCCGGGTCTGCTTGACGAGCAGGGCCAACCTGCCGAAAAGCTCGGGGTTCGGCTCAACATATCCCCGGTCGTCCGGCGGAGGCGGAGGCTCGGGCGCGCCGCCGCCCATCTCCGCCATCGGCTGCTTTGCGTAGAGCAGGGTGTCGTGCTTCAGCTCTGTCCAGCTCCCCAGAAAGGTGTTCAGCTCCTTGCGCGTCCAGGCATTATTCTGCATGAAGAAGGGATATCCCGTTCTGTCGGCGTTGCCGGCCAAGGGGCGCAGCATGTTCATCCACGACCAGTAGAGGTTGGATGTCCAGACATCGTCCTCCACGGCGCTCATGTACTCCCTTGCATCCGCCAGGTTGCCGTTGTAGTCGGGGTAGTCCTCCACGCCAAAATCGCTTCTCAGGATGTTGTAGGCTTCGTCGGAGCCGAATGCTGCGGGCACATCCAGGGCGTTGGGCAGCATGCGGTCTTTCGTCTCTCTGTCCATCAGGCGCTGAAAGATGGAGGCGTCTATCGTGAAGCGCTGGCCCAGGAAACGGAATCCGGTGATCGCTTTCTCTTTGTCCGGCTGGAGCTCCTCCTCGTAGATGGGAATGGAGTTGACCGCCGGGGGAGGAAGCTCCTCGATTGCCGCGAGGGCCTGCTCGAACTTGCTCTCATCGGTCACAGTCGCCAGCGCGCCAAGGTCGCCGCCATAGATGTCCGACAGGGCCTTGGTGTAATCGATGGGGGTGATGTCGTCACACTCGCCCACAAAGAAGTTGATGGTTTCAAAAATCGTGTTCCAGTCCTGGGAGTTTTCCGCGGCCTGGAGGGCGGAGGTCATCAGCAGCGCCGAGCGCACCTCATCGGGGTAGGCCGAGCGCATGGTCATCTGGCCGTACCACATGGACGACTTGAAGTAATCCTCCAGTTCCTCCGATTGGGTGTAGTGGCCGCGGGGGATGAACTGAGAATAGTCGACATTGTAGTATTCGGTCTGGTTGGAGAAGGTCTGGCCGTAATTAATCAGCGGGGATTCGCTGATGCCCTGATGCGCCTCGATCAGGGCAAGCTCCTGCGCCACGAGATCGGCGACCTCCTCCTTCACGGCGAAGTCGCTGTCCAGCAGCTTGCCGCCCACGCTGAAAAAGGCGACGTTGCGAAAGGCCGCATTCTCAAACTCTGTCCCCTTCAGCTCCAAATACTGCTGATAGGACGCATCCGCCATGTTGCTCGACAGCGTTTTCAAGCTAAGCGACAGGTTGCTGCGCTCGACGTCCTTGAGCACATAGTCGTACATCAGGTGGAAGGTGTGGACAGCGGAATCGGTGGTGATAAAGCTGGGGACAGTGTCGTAGCGGTTCCGCTCGTACCGGCTGTAGTATTCGGTGTAGCTCAGCGAATCGATGACGACAAAGCCGTTTTGCTCAATTTTGTCGATCATTTCATCCGACAGCTGGAGGGCAAAATAGAAATCGCCGACATCATCGGTGCCCTGCTGGTACTGGTTTTTATTGACGACATCTTCCAATCCGGGCTGGACGGTGTATTCGGGGACATTCGCGCCGCCCTCATAGACATACACCTCGGTCTTGGGAAATGTCGTTCCGGCGGCAGAGCCGCTGCCGGACGGAGCAGCTTCCGGTTCGCTGGAGGTATCCGGGGCGCTCTCCTCCCCGCTTTGTTCCGAACTTGAGCTCTGTTCCGGGCTCAGCGCCGAGCTTTGCCCTGAACTTGCCCCATTGCACGCCATCAAGGATAGCAGCATCGTGAGAGTCAGGATAATTGCCATAGCTTTTTTCATGTTTATGACCATTCCTTTTCCTTATTTGAAAGAATTATCGTTTGTGGTTTTTCTCAGTGACATCATACACGAAAACGGCATTGGAGGCAAGGGTGGAAAAGGTGGTTTCTCCCGACAAAAAGAACACTCCCGCCCTGTTCTGGCGGGAGTGTTCTAATATCATGAAAATTAATCTATGCGGTATACAAGACTGACTTCGCCGACAATTCCTGTGGGGGCCAGAAGCTTGCTCTCCCGGTTGCCAAACGCCGCCCTTACCCCTTGATGGAACCGATCATCACGCCCTTTACAAAAAAGCGCTGGATGAAAGGGTAGAGCACCAGCATTGGGATGGAGGAAAGCACTATGATCGCGTACTTCATGGTCTCGCGGATCATAAAGGAATCGCCGATGTCCCCGCCGGTGGCGGATGCGTTTTGCTCCATTAAGATCAGCTTTTCCCGCAGAATCAGTTGGAGGGGGAACAGCACCTTGTCCTGGAGATAGATCATGGCCGGGAACCAGGAGTTCCAGTGCCCCACCGCGTAGTAGAGGATGAGCACCGCGATGGTTGGGAAGCAGAGTGGCACCACGATGCGGCTGATCAGCGTGAGATGCCCCGCGCCGTCAATGATGGCTGACTCCTCCACCCCCGCCGGAAGACCCGCAAAGGCGGTGCGCAGGATGATCAGGTTGGTTGTGCTGATAGCGGCGGGGAAAATGAGAGCCAGATAGTTGTTGTACATCCCCAGGTTTTTGATGTTGATGTAGCTCGGCACCAATCCGCCGTTGAAGTACATGGTGATCAGAATCAGCACCATGACCGCGTTTTTCCACAGGACATTCTTCCGGGAAAGAAAGTACGCCCCCAGAATGGTCATCACCATGTTGATCGCCACACCGCTGAACATGATGAGGAAGGAGTTGCCGAAGCTGCGCAGAACAGAGGCATCCTCGATCAGGTACCTATAGCTAAGCACCGAATAGCCGGTGGGCCACAAAAGGAGTCCCCGGTGCTGTAAAAACTGCCTGGGGTCACTGAAAGAGGCGAACAGCACATAGAGCATGGGGTAGAGCGTGACGACCACGATAAACAGCATGATGAGAAAGATGAAAAAAAGAACTGCTTTTCTGCCGGGTGAGCTTCTCATGCCGATAATCAATCCCTTTCGAGTTACCACAGGCTGTTGTCGCTGACCTTGCGGCTGATGGTGTTGGCGGCGATCAAAAAGACGATGTTGACCACCGAGTTAAACAACCCCACCGCAGTGCTGTAGCTGAAATTGAATTCCTGCAGGCCTTTGCGGTAGACATAGGTGGAGATGACGTCGGAGGCCTCCATATTCATATTGGTTTGCAGCAGCAGGATCTTCTCGTACCCCACATTCATGATCGAGCCCATGTTCAAGATAAGCAGGATGACAATTGTGGGCACAAGTGCGGGGAGCGTGACGTGGAGAATCTGCTTCCAGCGGTTCGCACCGTCGATTTTTGCGGCGTCGTAGAGCTCCATGTCCACCCCGGAAAGGGCAGCGAAGTAGATGACGGCATTGAAGCCCATGGCCTGCCAGACTCCGGATATTACATAGATGGGGAGAAAGGTCTGGGGCAGATTGAGCAGGTTGACGGGGTCATACCCGAACCAGCCCATAATGGTCACGATCAGCCCGTCCACCCGCACAAATTCCCGCAGCAGGCCGCAGACCACAACTGTAGAGATGAAGTAGGGGAGGTAGGAGACTGTCTGCACACCCCGCACCAGCGCCTTTGTCTTCACTTCGTTGAGCAGCAGGGCGAAGATGATGGGCATGGGAAAGCCCACTACCAGCGAAGTGAGGCTGATGGTAAAAGTGTTCCGCAGGATTCTGACAAAATAGGGGCTGGTGAAGAAATCCACAAAGTGCTCAAAGCCCACCCAGGGACTGCCCATGATGCCCAGGCCCGGGCGGAAATCCTTGAAGGCGATGGTGACGCCGTACATGGGCACATAGTGGAACACAATATAGTAGGCCAGCACCGGGAGAAGGAGCAGGTAGAGCTTCCAGTTGATGCGGAAGTCCTTTTTCACCGTGCCACCCCAGCCGGAAAAACGCTTTGTTTTGGTCATTGTAACATCCTTTCCTGAAGGGATATGGCTCGCCGGGCCGAACTCTTACCGCGCCTTGTAGCGCTGGTAGGCGGCTGCATAGATGTCGAGGCATTCCCGGATGCCCAAGTCCTCCAGCTGGGAGACAAAGTCCTCGTAGCTGTCCAGGCTCTCCGCGCCGATGATGTATTTGGTGGTCTTCTCATCCACCAGGATGTTGATGTCATTTGTGAGCTTTGCCAGGCGGCTGGATTCCTCCTCGGTGAAAGACAGGGGCGGAATCACGTGCTTTTCGGCGTCGGTCTCGGCCCACAGCTTCACGGCGTTCAGCTGGGACTCCCTGTGCATGTACTGCTCCAAGTACCGCAAATCCTGCACAAACTGGCCGCCACCGTTGGAGCGGAAGTAGATCGCCATGGTCTGGGCGAGACCGGCCTCCCCCTTCGTGACGGTGTCGGTGTACTTCGGGTAGCCGTCCACCAGCTCATAGGCAACGCCCTCGTCGCCGAAGTTCATGAACATGTGACCCTCCTCGGAGTAGCCGTAGTCCAGCCAACGGGCGGCAATGTCAGGATTTTTGCAGCTGGTGCTGATGGAGGCGGAGGTTGTGCCGGGGAAGACGTTCTCCATTTGTCCGGTGTAGGGAGTGGTTCCTTCGCTCATGGACGCCTGCTGGAATCCGGCCAGCTGGAAGGAGGGGTCGTCCGCTTTGGCATCCATCCAGCGGCCTATGCCGCCCCCTGCGTTGTGCACACTGACTCCCGAAATGCCGTTGAGCATGTTGGAATCCAGCGCGGCCTGGTCTATCGCCCCGTAGGAGGAATCCAGCAAACCCTTAACATACCAGTTATTCAGCTTTGCCAGGAAGTCCTTGTAGTTGGGGGTGAGGGGCGCAAAGACGACGGTGTCGGCGCTGTCGATGAAGAAGTTGGGGTTGGCCGACCAGCCGATTTCATAGGCGCCGCCGATCAGCTGGTAGAGAAAGGGGAGGCCGTTGCTGGTGGCGGAGGAGAGCAGTGAGAGCGGGGCGGTCGCGCCCTTTTCATCCTTAAAAGCGGTGAGAACTGCCTCCAGCTCATCCACTGTAGTGGGGGATTCCAAGCCCAGGTCGTCCAGCCAATCCTGGCGGATGATGGGGCCCTGGAAGGTTTGCAGCGCCGGATCGCCCCGGAAGAAGGGGAAGGTGAAATAGACGCCGTCGTCTGTCTTGACCTGCTTGTCGCATTCCGGATTTTCGGCCAGCAGCTTGTTCAGGTTTGGGCTGTGCTCCGCCAGATCGTTCAGCGGAACGATGACGCCGTCCGCGATCGCCTTGAGCGCCCCGCCGGGATAGGAGATTGTGAAGGGGAATTCCAGAATGTCGGAGGTGTCGTTGGAGGCGGCCATGATGTTGAACTGCTCGGTGGTTCCGGTGATGTATTTGACCTCGACGCCGGTGCGCGCGGCAAGGCTCTTTGCATACTCCGTTTCCGCGTAGTCCTCATGAGTCTCCGAGGTGCGGTTGTAGATGGTGAAGTAGGTGAGGGTCACGTCGGTGTCCATGGGATAGGCAAAATCAGCCGCTGTGCCGGCGGACGCTTCGGATTCGGAAGCTGTCTCCTCCGCCGGGCTGGAATCCGCCGGAGGCGCGCTTTCCTGGGAATCGGGAGCGCTGCTCTCCGAATTCGCGCCGTTCCCGGCGCAGGCTGCGAACATAGACAGAATCAGGATCAAACTCAAGATCAGGCCCACTGCTTTTTTCATATTTCTAGGGACACATCCTCTCAATTTGGCTCTGCTGTACGGACACGTCTGGGTCGGTCGACCTGCATCAATTATATGGTGGATTTTGAGCAAAGGCCATAGACAGAAGACGGCGAGACCGGCCGCCGCTTTTTGCCCGAAAAAAAAGCGCGTCATCTCGCCCTTTTCGATGAAAACAGGACAATTTGTCGCCACGACGACAGAAAAGAGATTGCAAAACGTCCGGTATTATTGAGCAATGCGCACAGTAAAACCAGCCGTTTTATGGTTAAAACGATGCAAGTTGCTTGTCATTGTGCGGGGGATGTGCTATACATCAGAAAGAGAGGAAAGGAGGGGATGGAGATGCTGAACAGCGGGATTCCCTTTGCCCCCACAATATACGAACACAGCGCGGCATGCATCGGAAAAACGCCCAGCCAGGTGGCAGCGGACGGGACGCTCCTCACCGAGGCCCTTCTCGCCGCCTACGAGCGGTATCTGCCCGACAGGCTGGCGGTGGGCTTTGACGTGTACAACCTGGAGCCAGAAGCGCTGGGGGCGGAAATACTTTATTATGAGGAAAACAGCGACAGCCTCCCCGCCTGTGTGCTCCCCCTCATCCACGCGCCCGGGGATTTGGAGCGCCTGCGCCTCCCCGACCCCCGGAAAAGCGGCCGAATGCCCTTCCTGCTGGAGGCCTGCAAACAGCTTCTGGCACGTGCCAAAGGCCGCGAAACGGTGGTCGGCGGGGCACTGACCGGGCCCTTTACCCTGGCGGCAATCCTGCGGGGTTTTGAGGCATTCGTGGTGGACATGCTGGAGGAGCCCGACTTCGCCCTGCGACAGCTCGCCTTTGCGGAGGAGGTGAGCTTTCGCCTGGGCAGCGCTTATCACAGCTTGGGCGCTGGCCTTGTGGTCAACGAAAGCTGGGTCGCCCCGCCCCTCTGCTCCCCCGGCCTCTACCGGGAGTTCGGTGTCCCCGCCGAAACGAGATTGATCCGCCGGTTGCGGGAAATTGGCGCGCGGGACATATCGCTGATCAGCGGCGGAAACACTACCCCCATCGTCGGGGACATGCTGGAAACCGTGCCCTCCCTCATCATGGCGGATTGGGGCTGCGATCTAAAATACTTTGCGGCGCTCTGCCGGGAGAAGAATGTCCTTCTGCGGGCCAGTGTCCCCTCAGCGGCAGTTGAGCGGGGAGACCGGGAGGAGATGACCGGGATGGTGGACAGCATTCTCCGCAGCTGCGGGGGATACGAAGGATTATTGATTGGCTGTGGGATTGTCAGCTACACGACGAAGCCCGAACATGTCCTTCTGTTCCGCGACATTGTGAGAAATGCCTGTGTCTGATTTGTGAAAGGAATAACCAACATGAAGCAGGAGCTCGTGAAATATCTGGACGATCTGGAGAGCCGCATCGACCCCGAGGCGGAAAAGAGGCTCTACCGCCAGTGGACGGCATACGCCGACGGAACACTGGGAGAGAGCCGCCAAACCAGGGATATTGCCCCCAGAAAGGGCGTTCCATCTTCCATCGACTGGCCCGCTATCACAATCAACGAGGCGCTTGCCACCCCGGAGCAGATGCTCTACAGCCAGCTGAAGCAGTGCTCCGACCAGTTGGCCGCGGGCGGCAACAATTTTCTGTGGATGCGGGCCAACTACGGCGTGGGAATTGTGCCCAGCATGCTGGGCTGCCCCATCTTTTACATGCCGCCGGAGATGAACACCCTGCCCAATGTCCGCAGCTTGGCAGGGGGAGAGGCGGCAATCCGGCAGCTTGCGGAGGGCAGCCTTCCCAGCTTTTCGGGCGGCTGGGGGAAGGACGTACTCGCAGTGGGGGCGGCATTCGCCCAGATTCGGGAGAAATACCCCAAAATCGCCGCGTTTGTGCGCATCGACCATCCCGACTGCCAGGGCCCCATCGACCTGTGTGAGCTCCTGTGGGGCAGCGATTTGTTTTATGCCTTCTACGACGACGATGCACTGGTACACAGACTGCTGGATCAGGTCACGGACTTTTATACCAGCTTTCTGGATCACTGGTTCGCGCTGCTGCCGAGACCGGACAGCTTCCACAGCTACTTCAGGGCCCTGCACAAGGGCGCCGTGACCATCCGCAACGACTCCGCCATGAACCTTTCCCCCGAGCTGTACGGGGAGTTCATCTTTCCCTACGACCAGCGGGTTTTCCGGCATTTCGGCGGCGGGATGGTGCATTTTTGCGGAACAGGCACCCATTTCATAGCGAAGATGGCCGAGATGGAGGGCCTGTATGCCGTGGATATCTCCCAGCCGCATCTCAATGACCTGGAGGTTCTGCTGAGCAACACGGTGGATCGCGGCATCAACCTGCAGGCGCCCGACGTGCCGGAGTTTGAAGCGGTGATTGCAGACGGGGGGAAGCACAATTTCGACCGATTGAGCTTGGCATAACAGGAGCTTCAATCAATATAAAAAATCCAGGAACGGAAGCCCTAGAGCTGCTGTTCCTGGATTTTTCTATTCGGCTGTTTTGCGGTACTCCCGGGGGGAGCGCCCGGTCTCCGCCGCAAAGGCCCGGGAAAAGGTGCGATAGTTGTTGTAGCCCACCTGCTGCGCAACCTGTTCCAGAGCCATGCCTGTCTTTTCGATCAGCTCCTTGGCCGCCTCGATGCGGCAGGTGGCGATGTAGTCCGACAGATTGAGCCCCTGCTCCTGCTTGAAGCGCTTTGACAGGTATCCCGCGCTGTAGCCTAATGCGCTCGCCACAGAGGCATTCCCCAGCACAGGGTCGCTGTAGTGCGCGTGTACATACTCCGCCACACCTGCGCTGAACGCCTTGCTGTGGCGCTCTTCCCGATCCTTTTTGCTGCGGGCGGCGGCCTCTGCGTATAGAGCCGGAATCTCTTCGGGGGCCTCTCCTCTGCCGCTCACCGTGCACCGAAGCACCGTGCCAAATATCTGCTCCATTATTTCGGAAAGCCTTCGGGCGGCCTCCTCCACATTGGGGGCGCTTTTGAAAAACAGCACGATGTACTCCTCATTCACCGTGTGGCACAGCAGCTGTTCCCCCACAATATCCCGCAGAATATTGCCGCAGGCAAAGCCCACAAGGCTGGCCGTGTCTGCTTTGTCAAAGCTGTAATCTTCGGCAAATTCGCCCCAGTCAGCGACCTCGCAGAGAAGCAGCTCCACCGGTTCCCGGGGCAGCACATCTCCGAACTGCTCCCCGATCCTCTGCAGCACGGCGGGGGCATCTTTTCCAGCCAGCAGCAGGCTGTTGAGATAGCTCTGCATCCGCTGTTGACCGTACTTTGTGCGGACAATTTCCGATTCCACCTGGCTGTCGCGAAAGCCCTCTATTCTGGTTTGCAGGGTTTCATATTCCCGAACGCCCAGCATGGATTTTTTCTCCCCCTTCCCCTCTCCTTCGCCGCCAGTCAAAATTCGCTTGAGGGGGACATAATTCCAGCGGACGAAGAGGAAAATCAGCAGCAGGGAAACAGCCCCTGAGATGGCGATGCTCAGCAAAAACAAGCGTCGCAGGCCATCAACAGATTGGTTGAAGTCCCCTCTTGAAGTGACAGAGACATAGTACATGTTCTGGTGCCCGCTCTCAGTGTAGAGCAGCATGTCGTCTCCCTTGGTCAGCACGCCGCTCTCCCCCGTCAGCTCCTCCAATAGCACCTGCTGCTTCGGCTGGGGATCGGAGGTGCTCTCAAAGAGGAAGGAACCATCCCTGTTGACCAGATAGGTCGCGCTGTCTGTCAGGGCCACCTCCCTTTGCAGCATAGCTTTGTCCAGCAGCAGCAACAGGTTGATGGGATTTTTGTCCTTCACCTGAATCGGGATGGTCTTCAAAAAGGCAATGTACTCCCTGCCGCCGCTGACAACCGGAAGGAATGTCCCCTGGTAGTTCTTCTCCATCAGGGACATAATCTCGAAATATCCCCCCACATCGCCCTCAAAGTAGGTGTGGTAAAAGGTCATGGAGGGGAGGATGTTGGCGTCGGACACCACAAGGTCGTGGGCGCTGAGGTACAAAAAGCAATTAGAGAAAATGGAGTAGTTGTCGATGTAAACGGAAAGCTCCTTCATGACTTGCAGCAGCATGAACCGATCCTGGCTGGACAGCGCCTCCGAAACTCCCGCCAAGTGCACGATATTTTCCTTGAAGCTCACCTCGTTGGCCAGGTTGTCCATCTGGGTCAGCGCGTTGTCAATGTGCATCTTTGTCTTTTCCAGCACCGCAAAGCGCGTGGCCTGGGCCTCTTTTTCCGAGATGTCGTTCATCTTTTGGTAGACGCCGAAGAACGTGGCGGTGGGGATGGAAAATACGATCAGATAGCTGATGATCCATATCAGCAACACACTGACGCTTCTGCCCCGTCTCTTCATATGAACGATCATTCCTTTCCAAGGTCAACTGCGGCGTGTTGTACAGCAATTGCAAACAAGAAAAAGAAACGTATCGGGCGAGAAAAAATTTTCGCTTTAACTATCGGCAGCCTCCAGCAGACCTTTGAGTGTTCCGGCATCCTCCAGGAGCTGCTCCACGCTGTCGTCTTTCACAAATTCAAAGACAACGGGGCAGGGATTCCTTTTCAGCAGGGCAAGATACTGCTCGAACTCCCCCGCACCCTCCGCCAGAGGAAAGCGGACATTCCCCTCCCCCCAGAAAAAGGTGTGCACACAGCAGATTCTGTCCCGCAGCAGGGCGATCTCCCGCAGCCGTTCCTCCACGGAGATGTCGGGGTTCATCTGCCAGTAGGTGGACAGGTTGCCCTGTGCGGCCATATCCAGCAGCCGCAACGTCGTCTCGCAGTTGTCTGTGAGGGTGCCCCTGTGGTATTCCAGCCCGACGGCGATGTCACGGGCATCGGCCATCCGGCAGATTTCCGCCAGCTCCTTTGCTGCGTCCCGAAGATAGCTTTCGGACGCCTCCGCAGAGGGAATCGTCCCCGCCCATATGCGGATCAGGGGTGCGCCGAGGGCAGAGGCGGTGTCCAGCACGGGGACAAAATCCTGCCTGTCGCACAGCCTGTAATAGGAGCCGTACGCCGTGACAGAAAGGCCCGCCTCCTGGGTTTGCTCCCTCACCCGATCCGCCAAAGCAAGGTCGCCCGACGGGACGTGGATATCACCGCCCCATTCGATCCCGTCAATTCCAGCCTTGCGGCAAATTTGCAGGATTTCTTCAATAGGCAGGTGTCGAAATGTCACCGAGGTGAGGCCGATTTTTCGCTTCATTACAATCACTCTTTCCCTTTTTGTGGCGGGTGTCTTTACTATGCTGTCATTGTATCGCAAAATGCGTGTTGTCGCAATGAAGCAGTCTCACTGTTTTGCATCTTGCCATCCGGCGCTGAATGTATTAAACTCATGTATATAAAGTTCCAAGAAGGGAATGATAGAACAGATGAAGAACAACGCAATGAAGCGGATTATCGCCGCCCTGCTGATTGTTGCACTTGCGGTTGGCGGGCTGGGCTTTTCGGCCAGCGCCGCATCCACAAAGGGGGTCTCCGGCTTCACCGGGGAGGACACCCTGGTGGAAATGTGGGAGCTTGGCTACTCCA
>JBKEBS010000037.1:0-18963 GCA_047973265.1 Oscillospiraceae bacterium | reverse complement strand
CCTCCCGTCGGAGTCTGGGCCGTGTCTCAGTCCCAATGTGGCCGATCAACCTCTCAGTCCGGCTACCGATCGCAGACTTGGTGAGCCGTTACCTCACCAACTATCTAATCGGACGCGAGCCCATCCAAAAGCGAATAAATCCTTTGATCACCAAGCGATGCCACTCGGTGATTTTATGCGGTATTAGCGTTCGTTTCCAAACGTTATCCCCCACTCTTGGGTAGGTTGCTCACGTGTTACTCACCCGTCCGCCACTAGGTTACACAAGATCCGCTCCGAAGAGCCTCTCAGCGTGTAACCCCGTTCGACTTGCATGTGTTAGGCGCGCCGCCAGCGTTCGTCCTGAGCCAGGATCAAACTCTTAATGAATATGGTATCTATACACCCGAAGGTGTCTAAACCAAACTCGTTAAGTCTCGTCCTTTGCTCTGGAATTCCATTTCTGGCTCCATAAAGACCGAATTGCTTCGGTCTCCGCAAAAGTTCTAAGGGTATAATGCGTAAGCATTTTACCCTCGAAACATTCAAAAAAATCTCTAAAGGGTTCCCAAGTTATTCAGCGCCTGCCTTCTTCGATTCCGCTGCTTTCGCTGCTTCCTCTCTGCCGGCCTTCGCCAAATACTCAAGTTCACGTTGTTCAATTTTCAAGGTACCACTTTGCCTTACCTAAGTGAGTAAGGACAAAAAAATACAATCTCCGCTGTTTGGCTGGTACTCATACCCGCCGGTATCGGAGACAGCTTCGCTATCATAGCAAACTTTCAGACAGCTGTCAACACGTATTTCCAAAATACGGCAAATTTCTACTATTTGTCTTTCATTAAAATAGTCCTACTTGCAGAAGACCGCCGGGATGGCTACAATATATAGTATGAAAAGTGATAACAACAGAAATTTAAGTGACAGCAAATTCCTTCCCATAAGCGGCGGCGAAATGCGCTCCCTGGGCTGGGAGGGCGTGGACTTTGTCTGCGTGACCGGCGACAGCTATGTGGATCACCCCTCCTTCGGCATTGCCATCATCTCCCGGGTGCTGGAGGCCATGGGCTTTCGGGTGGGCATCCTCTCCCAGCCCCAAAAGGATGAGGACTACCGCACCTTCGGCACGCCGCGCCTTGGCTTCATGGTCACAAGCGGCAACATTGACTCCATGGTGAGCCACTACACCGCCGCCAAGCGGAAGCGCTCGGACGATCCCTATTCCGTAGGGGGAAAGGCAGGCCGCCGCCCCGACAGGGCCGTGCTGGTCTACGCCAGGGCAATCCGGCGGATGTATCCGGAAAGCCCCCTCGTCATCGGCGGGCTGGAGGCATCCTTCCGGCGCTTCGCCCACTACGACTACTGGGATGAATCGGTGCGGCCCTCCTTATTGACGGACAGCGGTGCGGATTTGCTCAGCTTTGGCATGGGGGAGCTGCAAACCAGGGAGATTGCAGCGCGCCTGAACAGCGGCGAGCCCATCGCCGCCCTCACCGATATTTTGGGCACCTGCTATGTGAGTGACGGAACCAACCTGCCGAAAAATTCCGTCTCCTGCGCCTCCTTTGAAAAGGTCGCGGCTGACAAACCCCTCTTTGCTAAGGCCTTCAAGATTCAGATTGAGGAGCAGGATCACATCTATGGCAAGGCGGTCATTCAGAAGCACGGGGACAGCTACGTGGTGCAGAATCCCCCCATGCGGCCACTCACCACGCCGGAGCTGGACGAGGTCTTTGCCTTGCCCTTTCAGCGGACATACCACCCCAGCTACGAGAAGCAGGGCGGCGTGAAGGCCATCGAGGAGGTGGAGTTCTCCCTCATGCACAACCGTGGCTGCTTCGGCGGCTGCAACTTCTGCTCTATCACCTTCCACCAGGGGAGGGCGGTGTCCTGCCGCAGCAGGGAGTCGGTGGTGGCGGAGGCGAGGAAGATGACCGAGAGCCCCCGCTTCAAGGGGTACATCCACGACGTGGGCGGGCCCACGGCCAACTTCCGGGGGCCCTCCTGCCAGAAACAGCTGACCAAGGGGGTGTGCAAGCACCGCAAATGTCTGGCGCCCACCCCCTGCCCCAATTTAGAGGTGGATCACAGCGATTACCTGGAGCTGCTTCGGGAGCTGCGGGCACTGCCAAAAGTGAAGAAAGTCTTTGTGCGCTCCGGCCTGCGCTACGACTACATGAACCTGGACAAGGACAAGACCTTCCTCCGGGAGCTAACCGAACACCACATCAGCGGCCAGCTCAAGGTGGCCCCCGAGCACTGCTCCCCCGGCGTGCTGGACTACATGGGCAAGCCTCACATCCAGGCATTTGACATCTTTAAGGATGAGTTTTACCGCACCACCAAAAAACTGGGCAAGGAGCAGTATCTGGTGCCCTATCTCATGTCCTCCCACCCCGGCTCCACATTAAAGGACGCGGTGCAGCTGGCTCTCTACCTGAAAAAGAACCGCCTGCGCCCCGAACAGGTGCAGGACTTCTACCCTACGCCGGGAACGGCCTCCGCCTGCATGTTCTACACCGGACTCGACCCCTTCACCATGAAGCCGGTTTATGTGGCCAGAACCGCGGAGGAGAAGGCCATGCAGAGAGCGCTGCTCCAATACTTCGTTCCGGCGAACCGCCCGATGGTGCGGAAAGCGCTGCAAAAGGCCGGGCGGGCCGACCTCATCGGCAACGGCCCGGATTGCCTCGTCCCTGCTTCGCAAGGGACTGCTCCCGCTCCGTCGGGGCATGCCTCTCCCGGCGCGAGGGGCAAAGGCCGCCCCGACAAAAGGAAACCAAGGAAAAAGGGATAAGTTTGAAAGAAAACCTTTCAAACCGTGTTTTTGTGACTTTCCTGTGTAAAGTATGACAAAAATTTTGCTGTGCAAAAGCGTCACAAATTCCACGATATAAGGAATGGATTTAAATATATGGCGAAGCGAAACGAGAGCGGCTACAGGGGGAAGCGCAATTTTATTGTGGCGATTCTCACTGCCGCGGTGTTGCTGTTCTGCGTGGTTTCCTCCCTCCAGGACAGGATGGGCTGGGAATTGGGTCTTCCCAAACTCCCGGCGCTGGATTGGCTGGAGGAGCTGCTGGACGACGCGCTGGACGACTCCCCGAAGCTCACCTCCTCTTTAGAGGACGCGACCCTCCAGGTCTACATGATCGACGTGGGGCAGGGGGAGTCCATTCTGGTGCGCACCGCCGAGACCGTGATGCTCATCGACAGCGGAGAGCGGGATCAGGAGCTCCGGGTGCTGGGCTTTCTGGACTCCCTGGGGATTGAGCACATCGATATTTTGATCGCCACCCACCCTCACTCCGACCACATGGGCTCCATGGCGGCGGTGATCCGGGACAAAGAGGTCGGCCGGATCATCATGCCGGATATCCCGAGGGAGATCATGCCCACCAGCCAGAGCTTTACGAATTTGCTGGAGGCCATCGCGGAGAAGAAGCTGCGCCTCACCCAGGCGGTTCAGGGGGATGTGTACGAGCTGGGGGAAGACACAACCATGACCATTCTTGGCCCCGTGAAGGCCTATGATGACCTGAACAACCTGTCGGTTGTCTGCCGGGTGGACAGCGGGGAGGTCTCCTTTCTGTTCACGGGGGATATGGAGAAGAAGGCGGAGAAGGATTTGCTGGCGTCGGGGGTGAACCTGAACGCAGACGTGCTGGGCGTGGGGCACCACGGTTCCTCCACCTCCAGCCATGTGGATTTTTTTGAGGCAGTGGGCCCGGAGATTGCCCTGATCTCCTGCGGAGTGGACAACAGCTACGGCCACCCCCACCGGGAGGTGCTCAGCCTGCTCTCCGGCTGCACGGTCTACCGCACTGACCGGGATGGCACGGTGCTGGTGGAGACCAACGGCAGGGAGATTGCGGTGGAAAGGGAAAGATAAATCTTTCCCTTAAGGAGAAGAAATAGAATGAAACAAAAAGTGTTGCTTGATCGCATAGAGGACGGCGTCGCCGTGCTGGAGCGGGAGGACGGCACCCGCTGCCACCTGCCCGCGTTCCTGCTGCCCGCAGGGGCAAAGGAGCAGGACTGGCTGTGGGAGGAGGACTGCGTGTTTACCCCCGCTCCCGCAGAGACTGTGCGCCGCAGGGAGAAAAATGCGGATTTGTTTGACAGCCTGTTTGACCGGAGGTGAGCGGCTTGCCGGCTACAGGCCAGCTTCTTCCGAAAAAGCGCCCGCTGGTACATTGACTTCTCCGTCGGCATACAACATACTATATGTATAGTGTTTATTCTGGGAGGGATGTTATTTGACCGATAAAGCGAATAAGATACCGTGGTATAAAAAGCTGGACTTCAACTCCCCCGTCATTCTCGGTTTTGCCCTGGTCTGTCTGGTGGAGCTGTTGATCAACTATATCACAGGGGGAAAGCTCAGTTCTTTCCTGGCGGTAGTGCGCTATTCCTGGGCGGATATTTTGCTCTATCCCAGGCTGTTCACCCATGTGATCGCCCACGAGAGCTTCAGCCACTTTGCGGGCAACTTTATGATGATTCTGGTAATCGGCCCACTGCTTGAAGAGAAATATGGCAGCAAGACCATGCTGCGACTGATTCTGGCGACCGCGCTGCTCACCGGGCTCTTCAACGCCATATTCTTTCCGGGGATTGGGGTACTGGGGGCCAGCGGCATTGTCTTCATGCTCATCCTGCTCGCCTCTTTTGCAAATATCCACCGGGGACGATTCCCCGTCACGGCACTGCTGGTGGGGGCGCTGTACATCGGCAACGAGATCGTCAACGGTATCTGGGGCAACGATAATATCTCCCAGATATCCCACATCGTAGGCGGTCTCTGCGGCGCGGGCTTCGGCATTTTCCTCCACCGGAAGGCCCTCACGAGTGACGGCTCGGACAGCCGCCTAAAATAGCGGCATCATTTTTGTGAACAATTATTCTTGAAAAGCCATGGATTGAGAGGTATACTTTCAGTCTATGGCTTTGTGTTTGTAAGGCGGCAGGGCAAGCCGCCTCCGTTTTTTTGGCTATGGCAACCGAGAGGAGAGAGACGCATGATTTACAGGGCATTGGGCAGGACAGGCATGAAGGTCAGCGAAATCGGCCTGGGGTGCGAGCACTTGCAGGGCAAGGACGCGCAGACGGTGAAAAACATGATCGACGCCGCGCTGGAGCAGGACGTCAACATACTGGACATCTTTATGTCGGAGCCTCAGGTGCGCAGCGACATCGGCGCCGCACTGCGGGGCAGGCGGGACAAGGTGTTCATTCAGGGCCATATCGGGGCGATCTGGAAGGATGGGCAGTATGGGCGCTCCCGCAATATTGATGAGTGCAAGGCGGCTTTCCAGGATTTGCTGGATCGGCTGGAGACTGACTACATCGACATCGGCATGATTCACTTTGTGGATACGATGGAGGACTTCGAGGAGACCTTTTCCGGCCCCGTGATCGAATATGCAAAGGAGCTGCGGGAAAAGGGGATCATCCGGGCGATCGGCATGAGCTCCCACAGCCCCCTTGTGGCAAAGAGAGCGGTGGAGACCGGTCTCATCGAAGTGCTGATGTTCAGCCTCAACCCCGCCTACGACATCCTCCCCGAGGAGACGGTCATCGACAACCTGTTCAACCCGGAATCTTACAAGGACGAGAGCCTTCGGGGGGTCAATCTCCAGCGGGACGCCCTCTACAAGACCTGTGAGACTATGGGCACGGCCATCACCGTGATGAAGGGCCTGGGCGGCGGCGCGCTGCTGCATGTCGAGGCCTCCCCCTTCGGTATTGCGCTGACTCCCGTACAGTGCGCCCACTACGCCCTCACCCGCCCGGCGGTGGCCAGCATTCTGGTGGGCTGTATAGACGGCGGGCAGCTCTCCGCCGCTACAGCCTACGAGACCGCTACGGAAGCGGAGCGGGACTACTCGGTGGCGCTTTCCGCCACACCGAAGTTCTCCCTGCGGGGCAAGTGCATGTACTGCAACCACTGCCTGCCCTGCCCCTCCCGCATCGACGTCGCTCAGGTGAACAAGTACCTGGATCTCGCCCAGATGAGCACGGACAGCCCTCCTGCAACAGTGAAGGAGCATTACGCCGCTCTGGAGTCCCACGCCTCCGACTGCATCCAGTGTGGGGAGTGCGAGGAGCGCTGCCCCTTCGATGTGCCGGTCATCTCCAAAATGGAGCAGGCAGCGGCGATCTTTGGCAAATAAGGTTACTCAAAAAAGCAGCGGCTCTCAACCAAAGTTGAGAGCCGCTGCTTTTGCTATCCGATATCCGCGCTGTCGTACAGGGCGACGATGTAGGGATGGTTGGGGTTGTACTCGGTGAGGGGCTTGGGATTCTCCACCCTTCCGATGGGCCGGACAGCAACGCCCTCCACTTCGTTTAGGGAATCCCCCAGCTCCCGGCGGCAGCCCTCCAGCAGGGCCTCCAGTTCGGCGACAATGGCGGGGTTTTCCTCGTAGAGGTTCTCGCTTTCACTGATGTCCTCGGCCAGGTTGTAGAGCAGCTTGGAGGGCTGACCGTCCGCCTGCACGTGCAGCTTCCAGTCGCCCTTCCGCACCGCCTGGAGCCCGTTGCACAGGTAGTAGAAGAAGGTGTCGCGGGGCGATTCCCCCTCCGGGTGGAGCAGAAATCCGCTGCAATCCACCCCGTCGATGGGATTTGGCAGCTCCGGCGTGATCCCGCAGAGGGCGCAGAGGGTGGGCAGGAAGTCGATGGAGGACATCAGTTGGCCGCTCACCATCCCGGCAGGGATGACACCCGGCCAGTACAGGATGCAGGGGACGCGCTGGCCGCCCTCCCAGGTGGTGCCTTTCTTACCCCGCAGCGGGGCGTTGCTGCCGCCGTGATCTCCCCGGCTGCCGTTGTCGGAGGTGAAGATGACCAGGGTATTGTCGGCCAGACCCTCCTCCCGAAGGGTATAGAGAATGGTCTCCACCGACCAGTCCACGCACTCCAAGCAGGCGCCGTAGCTGCCGTTCAGGGATTGCTGCTCAAAGCGGGCGGGGGCGTAGAGGGGCAGATGGACATGCATCTGGGCCAGGTAGAGGAAGAAGGGCTCCTCCCTGTTGCGATGGATGAAATCGGTGGCCTGCTCCACATAGCGCTCGGTGAGGGAGCGCTGGTCGGGCTGCTGCTGGATGACCCGCTCGTCCTTTAGCAGCGGCAGGGGGACGGCGTTCTCGGCGGTGAGCTGGCGGCCCATGTCGTTGCTGTAGGGCAGGCCGTAATATTCGTCGAAGCCGTGGCGGGTGGGCAGAAACTCCGGTTGGTCGCCACAGTGCCATTTGCCGATGATCTTGGTGTGGTAACCCGCTCCCTTTAGCAGGGAGGGCAGGGTGACCTCTTCACTGCTGAGACCCACGCCGTGGCCGGGAAAGAGCACCCACTCCCCCTCAAAGGAGCCGAAGCCGATGCGGGGCGGGTAGCAGCCGGTCATCATCGCTCCGCGGGAGGGGGAGCAGACCGGGGAGGCCATGTAGAAATCGGTGAGCCGCAAGCCGTTTTCCGCCATGAAGTCGAGGGTGGGGGTGCGGTTCAGGGTGGAGCCGTAGCAGCCCAGGTCGCCGTAGCCCAGGTCGTCGCAGTTGATGAGGATGATGTTGGGTCTTTCCATGGCGGCAATCAGTCCTTTCGCGAGGCAGAGTTATATACCTGCATTATGCCTCACTGCCGAAGCTTTCGTCAACCGGGATATCTCCTTCCTCAGGGGGAACTACCGGGCGCTCCATGAGCTTGGTGAAGCGGGGCTCCTCCACAACGGGCTCCCGGTAGGCGTAGTTTTTGCCGATGCCGCCGATGTTGTTGTACCAGTTCCCCGTGACCTCGTTGATGATCTGCAGCTTATTTGCCGACAGATCCTCCTCCATCTCAAACAGCAGGATGCGCTTGCGGGGGTGGTCGTTGGGGCAGTGAAGGGACATCATCAGCTGGCCCTCGAAGGTGCGGAACAGCATGGAGTGGGCGCCG
Organism: Oscillospiraceae bacterium; assembly: GCA_047973265.1. Taxonomy (GTDB): domain Bacteria; phylum Bacillota; class Clostridia; order Oscillospirales; family Ruminococcaceae; genus WRAV01. Next base: position 11,046 of record JBKEBS010000037.1, on the reverse strand, counting down.
TCCAGGGCGTAGAGGGCGTCCACCTCCTGAATCCAGGGGCCCAGGATGTCACCGCTGGCCGAGCGGGCGTAGCCGGTGGTGTAGCCGCCGTTTTCGGCGAAGTCAGACCACAGCATGATGAGGGTGCCGTTCTGCATGCGGTGGAGGAAGGGGCCATCGGTGACAAAGCCATGGCCGTTCTCCCGTATGGTCTTGGAGCGCCAGGGGCCGTCCGAGGCGCGAAAGAGGATAACGGGGTCGCCGATGGCGGCACCGAGGTCGTCGCTGAGGGGGACGGCGGCGATCTGACCGTCGTTGACCTGGAGCCACTCGTGGCAGAAGACCATCCAGGGCTTACCCTTTTTGTCCTCGTAGAGGGTGCCGTCCAGGCTGTGCCAGCCGGGAGGGGTCACGGGCTCCTGGCGGATGGGCTTAAACGGCCCCTTGGGGGAATCGGACACAAGGCACTGGCAGCGCCGGTAGGTGCCGGGCGCCCGAAAGGAGGAGATCAGGTAGTATTTCCCCCGCCAGAGGTGGCACTCCGGGGCCCAGTAGTCCAGCCCCGCCCAGAAATCCCCCTGGAGGAAGCAGACCTCGGGCTCGCTCCAGTCGATGAGATTTTCGCTTTCCAGCACGTAGAAGCAGGCCTCGGACTGCACCTTGTCCGGGAAGCGCTCCCGGTCTGCAAACTGCACATAGGTGTAGTAGCGGCGGGACTTGGGATCGGCGAGAATGAAGGGGTCGCTGATGTGGACGTCGCGGATGTGGTAGGGATAGCGGGTGCTCATAGGGAATCCTTCCTTTCTGAATAAAACTTGGATTGATAGCGGGAGGGTAAACAAGCCGAAGACGAAAATGATAGGGGGACTACCCTGTTTACCCATGGAGTTGACGGAACATGGTGGGGTAGCTGCCGGTGCGCTTGCGAAAGACATTGGCGAAGTAGTTGGGGTTGTTAAAGCCAGTCTGCTTTGCGATCTCGGAGGATTTCAGCTGGGTGGTCAGCAGCAGCTCCCTCGCCTTGTCCACCCGGTAGTTGCAGAGGTACTCGGTGAAAAGCGCGCCGGTGTCGTTTTTGAAGATTCTTCCCAGGTAGGTCTGGGAGACGCCCAGCTGGGCAGCCAGCGTTTTGAGGGAGAGCTCCCCCTGGTATTCCTCCCGGACGATGGCCATGAGCTGCTCCACCAGGGGGTGGAAGCCGCTGCCCTGGCTGTGCTTCCGCAGGTGCTCAAGCACCAGCTCCAGCAGGGCCTGTATTTTGTCCTCCAGCTGCTCCTCCCGCCAAATGCGGCGGAAGTCGGGCTCTGTCAGCTCGTTTTTCCACACGCCGCTCTGCACGGTGCGGGACTGAATGAAGATCAGATAGAGGATATCCGCCAGGGCCTGCTCCTGCTCTTCCGGTGTTAGCGCTGCCAACAGGGGGAGGCGCTCCTCCAGTGAGACCAGTGCGGGGAGGGCGTCCTCCTCGCTGAGGGCGTGCAACTCGGTCAGCAGCTCCCGCCGGAGGTCGAGGCGCTCCAGCAGGCTTCCGATTCTGGCCTCCTGCAGGGAAGAAGCCACCACCGCCGAATGGGGGAGGATGCTGCCGTAGAGCAGCAGCTCCATCGCGGTGGAAAAGCTGGCGGAGAGCTCCATGGCGTTTTCCACCATCGGCCCCACGGCGGCGCACCAGCCGGTGCCCGTTCCGCCCAGCCAGCGCTCCACGGCGATCTCGAAGAAGGCAGGGATGCTGTCGGGGGAGGGGCGCTGATCAGCCGCGTAGATGAGCAGGAGGTCCCCCGGCAGGGTGAAGGCGGCGTAGAGGTTTTCCTCCTCCCCGCACAGCTGCTGGAAGACGCCCTGAACATGCCTGCTGTGGAGGGTGACGGTCTCCTCCAGCAGCTCGGGGTGGCGCACCCGCACCACGCAGGCCAGGTAATGGCTCCTATCCAGTCGTATCCCGAAGGTCTCCAGCTTTTCCGTAAGGGCTTCCCGATCCTGGCCGGGGGTCACCCAGGCGTTGAGGACATTGTCCCGCACCACGGTGTCGATCACCTGCTGGAGGCGGTGGCTCTGGCGCTCCTTTTCGATTTTGTCCAGGGTGTAGAGCAGGGAGGAGGTCAGCTCCTCCTCCTCCACCGGCTTGAGCAGGTAGTTTTCGATGCCGTAGCGGAAGCCGGTTTTCAGGTACTCGAAGTCGTCGTAGCCGCTGAGAACTATGACCTTGGTGGGGTATTCCAGCCTGTGCATGCGGTCGATCATGTCCAGCCCGGTCATGCCGGGCATGCGCACGTCTGTGATGAGAATATCGTAGGGGCGCCCCTCCATCATGGCGAGGGCCATGGCGGCGTTGGAGGCGCAGTCGGGCGGGGAGATTCCCATCTCCTCCCAATCCACCAGCTTTTTCAGCCCGGTGAGGATCACCTCTTCGTCGTCCACCAAAAGGATGCGGTACAAGTGGCTGTCACCTCTTTGATTGATGCGTTACAGGTTACTGTTGGCGAGGCCCGCCAGCTCCTCGGGGGTGCAGATGCGCATACGAAGCTGGATATCCACCCCTCCCTCGGGCGGGGAGGATACCTGGATGCCGTAGCCCTCGCCGTAGATCAGCCGCAGGCGGCTGTGGATGTTGCGCAGCCCCACGTGGGAGGCGTTGTAGAAGACGGGGCTCTGCAAATCCTCCCGCAGCTGGCGGAGCTGCATTTCGGGAATGACCGCGCCGTCGTTGTGAATGAGCATGAGCAGGTCGTCCCCCTCCTGGCGGGCCTCGACGCGGATGTTCAGATCCTCGGGGTTCATCCCCTCGCTGAGGCCGTGGACAAGGGCATTCTCCACCAGAGGGGTGAGAATATCCCGGAGCACCGCCGTGGAGTAGAGCTGGGGCTGGATGCGGAGCTCCAGCTCGATGGAGCTGTCGTAGCGCAGGCCGTAGATAACCAGCAGCTCTTGGCAGACATTGAGCTCCTGCTTGAGCAGCACGACGCCCAGACCCCTGGTGCGCTCCCGAAACAGGTTTGCGAGGGATTTGATCATCATGACCACATCCTCGTCCCCCGCCGCCATGGCCTTCATGCGGATGATCTCCAGGGTGTTGTAGAGGAAGTGGGGATTTACCTGTGACTGGAGGGCGTAGAGCTCGGCGTCCCGCTGGCTGATCAGGGCGGCCTGCTGCTCGATCTCCCGTTCGTAGGACAGAAGGATGTGCTCCTCGATGCGGCCCAGCATGTCGTTGAGCTCCCGGGAGATGACGTCAAGCTCATCCTCCCGGACGGTGAGGGGGGCACGGGTCTTGATATCGCTGCGGGCCTTGTAGATGCTGTCCAGCAGCACCGACACCCTGCGGGAGCTGCCCCGCACCACCAGCAGGGAGAGGAGGGACGCGGCGATCAGGGCGATGACCGCCACCTGGAAGATGCGGATGTAGCTCTGGCGGTCGAAGTAAAAGGCGGAGTTCTGCTCCAGCTCCCCCACCACGTAGAAGTTGAAGGAGGGGCTGTAGAGCACGGTTGTGCGCAGGTTTCCGTCGGTGTAGGTGTCGCCGCGCCGGTTGTCGATCCGCTCAAAGTTCGCGTAGCTCTGGCCGTAGCCCTCCCCGGTGGAGTCGTAGAGGATGCCGCCAGCCCGGTCTACAATGTAGGCTTTTCCCACAAGGGGGTCGAGGAAGCCGCGCAGGACATTTTCAAGGGTTTCGGGGTTGTATACGTTGGCGACATAGCCCAGATGCTGGGCAGGGTTTTCGATGTCGCGGATGTAGTCGAACAGAATGTAGATGTCCATGGAGTTGCCGCCGCTTTGGGCAGAGAAGGTGGGGATAGTGTAGATGGAGCGGCGGGAGAGGGAGGCGCCCGATGTGGTGCTGCGCATCCGCTCCTCCACGATTTTTACCAGGGTGGAGGATTGCAACCGGTTTTTGGTCTGGGTGTAGTAGATGCTTCTGCCGGTGTCGTCCGGCCCGGCAAAGAGGAACAGACGCATATCCCTGTCCTGGGGCCTCTCGATGGTGGAGACATAGTTGTCCAGAACCATCTTGTCCTCCTGATGAGCGGCCATCTCCTGGCTGGAGACCGCGCCCGCAGGCAGCCGGAGGTAATCGTCCACCAGGGTGTAGATGGGGGCGGAGTCGTCCACCTTGTAGGTGTAGAGGCGGAACTGGGTCTGCTTGAGGGTGGTGTATTGGCTTTCGACTGTCTTGTAGAGGGCCTCCAGCTGCTGGCGATTGTAGCTGAGATTCTGGTTGGTCAGCCATTGGGAGGTGCTCTGGTACCAGACAATGCAAAACAGCGCAATGGTGGACACGCTGATAATCAGATAATAGATCAGCATTCTGCCGAACATGCTGTTGCGGTAGGCGATGCGACCCCGCTTATTCCGGTTGTTTTTTTCTGTGGCCTTAGACATCTATCATCCATCCCGCCGCCGGTATCGGCACAAGTTGTACACACTGCGATGTATACATTATAGGCATACTGTGTTCCACTGTCAAACATACTCGGTTACAAATGATACAATTTACATGTGTTTATCGTAAAATTATATGCGATATCACAATTTTGTATTTGAGATAGCTGCAATAAGCAGTTATACTAATGATGTCGATAATATGTGAGAATATCCGATAGGCGCTTGAATAAGCGCCGCAGCCGGAGGGATAACGGATGAGTCAAAATGTAAGTACAACTTACCGCCCGGGAAATGGCCCCAATAAGACATCTCCCGTGAAGCGAAAGCGGCAGCTGAAGCTGCTGCTCTTTTTGCTGCCCTTTCTGGGACTGGTGATCGCCTTTAACTACCTGCCCATCTTCGGCTGGCTCTACGCCTTCATCGACTACACCCCGGGCGTGTCCATCTTCAACAGCAACTTCGCAGGGCTCAAATATTTCAAGATGGTTTTTTCCGGTTCCAGTGAATTCTGGCTGGTGCTGCGCAACACGCTCTGCATCTCGCTGCTGAACATCGCGGCCTCGGTAGTGCCGGTCATCTTCGCTATCATGATCTCCCAAGTGGTGTTCAAGCGTTTTTCCAAGACAGTGCAGACCCTCACCTCTATCCCAAACTTTATCTCCTGGGTCATCGTCTACTCGGTGGTGTTCATGCTGCTGGCCTCTGAGGACAGCGCTTTGAACACGCTGCTGCGCACACTGAACCTCACAGACTCCTCGGTGAACATTCTCACCAACGTGGATGCGGCCTGGTTTGTACAGGTGGGCATCGGGGTGTGGAAGAGCACAGGCTACAATGCCATCCTTTACCTTGCGGCAATCTCCGGCATCGACCAGGAGCTGTTCGACGCCGCCGATGTGGACGGAGCAAACACCTGGCAGCGCATCCGCCATGTCACGATACCCGGCATTCTGCCCACCTTCTTTGTTCTGCTGCTGCTCTCCATCTCCAACATGCTGTCCAACGGCTTCGAGCAGTTCTGGCTGTTCGGCAACGGCATGACCTGGGACAAGCTGGAGGTGTTCGACACCTATGTCTACCGCATGGGTATCCAGAATATGGAGTATTCCTTCTCCACTGCGCTGGGGATTTTCAAATCAATTGTAAGCGTCATCCTGCTCACGGTGGCCAACATCGGCTCCAAGCGGCTGAGGGGCGAATCAATCTTTTAGCGAAACGCTTTCGCGCCGGTACAACTCCCGTGTTAAGGAAAGGAAACTGATATGCAAGCGACAATGAAACGGGCCGGAAAGAAAAAGGGCAAGGTCACCATTCCCGGCATCCTCAACATGATCGTGCTGGTGCTATTCGCCTTTATTTGCGTCTACCCCCTCTACTACGTGCTGATCAACTCCTTGTCCACCCCCACGGCGGTCATAAGGGGCACCTACTTCTTCCCCACCGAATTCAGCCTGGAGGCCTACAAAAACCTGGGTAAGATAGCGGGAATCGGTTCCAGCGTCATCGTCTCCATCCTGCGCACCACCCTGGGTTCTCTGCTCACCATGCTCTGCTCCAGCTTTGTGGCCTACCTTCTCACCCACAAGGACATGCCGATGAAGAAGGGCCTATACCGCTTCATCATCCTGACCATGTATGTCAACGCCGGGTTCATCCCCTACTATCTGGTTATCACCAACCTGCACCTCAAGAACAACTTCCTGGTCTACATTCTGCCCACAGCGGTGTCCGCCTACTTCATCATCCTCATCAAGACATATATCGAGTCCATCCCCCCCTCCATGTGGGAGTCCGCCGAGATCGACGGCGCGGGGATACTCACGATTTACTTCCGCATCATCGTGCCGCTGGCAAAGCCGATTCTGGCCTGCATTGTGATCTTTGCGGCTGTGAACCAGTGGAACGCCTGGTCGGACGACATGTTCTTCATGCAGGGAAGCAAGGCGCGGAACCTCCACTGCCTGCAATTCCTGCTCTACCAAAATTTGCAGTCCAACCTGGCGTCCGCTATCTCCAAGGACACAGCGGCCTCGGGCGCTGCGATCAAGATTACGCCGACAACGCTTCGCATGGCAATGACCTTTGTCACCGTTATGCCGATCCTCTGCGTCTACCCCTTCATGCAGCGGTATTTCACGAAAGGCATCATGCTGGGGGCTGTAAAAGGATAGTAACACCCGTTTGGGGTGGCGCTATAGTGAAGTAACCACAGATTAACGCGGCTAAGCGCCCACTCGCGCGACGATTTCTCGTGGGCTGTAGCCGCTACCGTTCATCTGCGGTTCCTTACGTGCAAAAGCTCCTGCATTGGCAGGGGCATATAGGAAAGGAAGGTATCGTATGAAGTTAGTCAAACGCATAGCGGCAGTTCTGATGGCTGTGGCGCTCTGCGCCTCCCTGGCGGCCTGTGCGGGAAGCGACGGAAGCAGCAGCACAGCCGCATCCTCCTCATCCCAGTCCACCGCCTCTACAGAGGACAGCGGAACGGAAGCCTCCACAGAGGACAGCGGGAGCGAGGGTACCGAAACCCCTGCGGGAGGCCCCTCCTTTGAGGACAGGGTGACCCTCTATGTCACCGCATTTGTTAGCCGGGGCGAGGCCGATGGCCGCCGCACAGACCCTGTCTCCAAGTATATTGAGGATTCCCTCAACATCGACCTGGAGCTCAGCGGCGTCATCGAGGCGGACTATCCCACACAGCTCTCCGCCATGATCGCAGCCAACGACATGCCCGACATCTTCATGTTCTCCGACGTCACCAAACAGTACCCCATGCTGATGGCCTCCAACGGGCTGCTCAACCTGGAGCCCTATCTGAACGAGTACGCCGCCAACACCGTGGCCGACCCCAAGGGTGCGGTCATGCTGGAAGCCTACCGCGGCCCCGCCAACAGCACCGACGGCAATGTCTGGATGTGGGGCATGTGTAAGGGTTCCTGGGACGACGGCACCGCCCCCACCTGCGGCCACTACATCCGCTGGGATCTCTACAAGGAAGCCGGATACCCCAAGCTGGAAAACTACGACGAGGATCTTCTGGACGTTATGGAAGCTCTGGTAGCACTTGAGCCCGAAAACTCCACCGGCCAGAAGAACTACGGCTGCGGCGCGTGGTTCGGCAACGGCCAGGCCTGGGGCGAGTGGGTCTTCACCTTCGGCCTTGGCCCCCAGGAGGGCATCAACCTCATCGAGACCACAGGCCGCACCCTGGGCGTCTCCACCATCGACTCCACTCCCCTGGAGACCAATCAGCTCACCGACACCGACAGCGTCTTCTGGCGCTCTGTCAAGTTCTACAACCAGGCCAACCAGCGCGGCCTGCTTGACCCCGACTCCTTCACACAGGATTCCTCCGTTTACGAAGACAAGATGAAGGACGGCCGCTACATGTTCAACGTACCCGGCTGGATGTCCGTTTCCGCGAACCAGGAGTTCAGCAAGGTCGAGGGCAACGAGAGAACCTTCGTCTCTCTGCCCAGCCTCACCGCCGACGCGGAAGACCGCTTTGGCAACATGTACAAGGGTGAGCGCACCTACGGCGTCTCCGCCTACACCGAGTACCCCGAGCGCTGCGTGGCGCTGCTGGACTTTGTCTCCACCTACGAGTTCTCCCGCATCGCCTGGAACGGCATGGAGGGCGGCAACTGGAACATGGTGGACGGCGAGCCCGTTCCCACCGACGATTACCTCCTTGTCACCAAGGACGACGCCTTCGGCGTTGAGACCGGCACCAACGTCTACCACCACTTCAACGGCTACGGCAACGGAACAGTCGATCCCACCACAGGCGTTGCGATTGACCTCTTCCAGTTCTCCCCCAAGGCTGTTGAGCGCAAGATGAACGACACGGTGAAGGATTTCTGCGACCACTACGGCCAGGAAAACCAGGTCGACGTCTACAGGGCCGAGACCCCCGTCACAGACGCAATCAACCTTCTCTCCTTCGCGGAGCCCCCGGAGGATTTGAAGAACAGCATCAACAGCTTGAACGCCTATGTGGCTAAGAACGTGTTCAAGGTTGTCGCCGCTCAGAGCGACGCCGAGTTCGAGCAGCTGCGGGATGAGATGATCGCCGGTATGCAGGATCACCAGGTTGATCAGATCTTCGAGCATTTCTACAACGACGCGCTCTCCCAGTCCGAGCAGGTCGAAAAGCTGGCCACCATGATCGCTGCGGCCAACTAAGAAGTAAAACGACATAAAGACCCATGACAGGCAGGCCGCTTTCGGCCGGAAGGAATGAACGAGGGTATATTCAGCGCAGGCATCTGTTTTGCGGAGAATCATACACTTTGTGAACCCCTTTCGGCGGGAGCGGCCTTCCGCTTGCCATTGAAACAAAAAGGGAGGAATGACAAGGGATGCGAATCATATCCATCGGCGAAGAGCGCCTGACCGGCGGCGCGAGGATCGAGCAAACCGGAGAAAAGGGGGAGACAACACTTCTGCTTCCCGCAGCGGGCGGGGGGCTGCGAATGGATGAACTGATCGGCGCGAAGGAGCGCTACGTGGTCTTTTCCCTGGAGGCCCTCACAACCCACAGCGTCAACCTCCAGTTCCTGCTCTACAGCAAGGAGGCAAAGGAGGGCCCCCAGGCCTTTGACATCCGCTTTGGAATCATGCCCGGCGTCAAGGCCCTGCTCTGCTTCGATCTCCACTGGCTGGACGCCCACATCCTCTTTCCCGAGACAACCCCCGGCGAGATGAAGGTGGTCTGCCACGGCGGAAGGGTTCCCCCGGAGGAGACCGACCGCATTGTCTTTGAAAGCTGCCCCTGCTACGAGGATGTGCGCCTGATCATCTCAGACATCGCGCTCACGGACGAGAAACCGGCGGACTTCCCCCTGCCAGACCTGAAACTGATCGATAAATTCGGCCAGTACAAAAAGAAGGAGTGGCCGGAGAAGATCACGGATGAACCCATGCTCAAAGAGAGGCTGAACGCTGCCCTCCGGCTGCCCGACGACTTCACCCTGTCCGGCTGGGACGAGTACGGCGGCTGGGCGGAGAAAAAGCTTAGGGAGGGCACGGGCTTCTTCACCAAGGCGAAGGTGGACGGCCGCTGGTGGCTGGTCGACCCCCTGGGCAACGCATTTTTCAGCATGGGCCCCGACTGTGTGGTGGCCCGCTCCGACTGCCGGGTGGACAGCATGGAGAAGTTTATGGATTGGCTGCCCGACCGGGACGACCCTGTCTACGGCTCCATGTACGAGACACAGGAGTGGCCTGTGCAGAGGGATGAGAGCTTCCGCACCTGCACCCTCTTCTCTTTCGAGCAGGCAAACCTCTACCGAGCCTTCGGCGAGGATTGGTATGAGAAATGGCAGCAGCTCATGGTGCGCCAGCTAAAGAGCGGCGGTCTTAACACCCTGGCCAACTGGAGCGACAGGAACCTCCTGGGCAAGGTTGCCCTGCCCTATGTGGCAATGCTCCCCCACTTCCCCACCACAGCGCAGACCATTTTCCGGGACTTTCCCGACGTTCTCAGCGAGGAGTATGCGGCAAACGCTGTGACAAGCGCAGAATACCTGCGGGCGTTCAGGGAGGACAGCCGCCTCATCGGCTACTTCCTGCGCAACGAGCCCTCCTGGGCTTTTGTGGATGGCCTGGTCATCGCCGACGAGGTGCTCTACAATCCCGCGCCCTCCGCCTGTAAAGAGGAGCTGATCAATACCCTGCGGGAAAAGTATGGCACGCCGGAAGCTCTCTCCGCCGCTTGGAACCGCAGCTTTGGCAGCTTTGACGACCTGCGGAAATCCATCGCTGTGGCGTCCAGGCTGTCGGCCAGGGCCGGAGAGGACATGCGGGAGTTTTCCCGCCGGATGCTGCGCGCCTATGTGGAGATTCCCTCCAAGGCCTGCCGCGCCGTCGACCCCAACCACATGAACCTTGGCATGCGCTGGGCATGGATTTCCGACCCAGATTTGGTGACGGGCTGGGAGAACTTCGATGTCTTCTCCATCAACTGCTACGCCGTCGACCCCACTTCGGCTTTGGACAATGTGGTCTCCCTGGGGGTTGACCTGCCCATCGTCATCGGGGAGTTCCACTTCGGCGCGCTGGACGGCGGCGTGACCGCAACCGGGCTGGAGGGCGTGCTCACCCAAGAGGAGAGGGGGCAAGCCTACCGCTACTACTGCGAGCGGGTGGCCGCTCACCCCTGCGGCGTGGGCTGTCACTGGTTTCAGTGCTACGACCAGTTCGAGCTGGGCAGGTTTGACGGGGAGAACTACAACATCGGCCTGTTCGACATCTGCTCCCAGCCATCACAGGCGATGATGAAGGCGATCCGCGCCTGCGGGGAGGTGGTATATCAGGTGGCGGAGGGATCGCAGCCGCCGGTGGAAAGAAAGCCGAAGAGCATCCCCATGATTGCATATTAGTGAAGGAGGAAGAATGAGCATGGCTATCGAAAAGAAAGACAAGATCGTCGGCATTGTGAGCCCTTCCCGAAAAAGTAGACAACAACCTCAACAGGCAACGAGATAAAAGTCGCGGGCGAATTCATTCGGGGAAATCCATCCAATAGCAGAGTGCGGGCGGAAAGAATTGTAATACGCCTCAATGTACTCAAAAATGGAAAGTTGTGCCTGGCGTCTGGAAATGTAATGGGTTAGGTGGACCAATTCACATTTGAGGCAGGAGAAGAAGTTTTCCGCAACAGCGTTGTCATAGGGGTCACCCTTG
>JBKEBS010000036.1:0-6633 GCA_047973265.1 Oscillospiraceae bacterium | reverse complement strand
GTCCACTTACTCCTGAATAGTACATTTTTATTGCTAATTTTCGTGTTTCCTCTGGATATTCTCGTTTCTTGGGATTTATTGTATAGACAACTTTGCAGTCCTTACATATGCAACGTTGTGTTCCTGAACGATTTTTTCCTTTTTTTATTTGGTTTTCTATATTGCCACATTTTGGGCATATTTTTCCTTCTTCTATTTTAGCTACTCTCATAGTCCTATTATATCATAAAGTTTGCTATAAGGACACTCCCGTTCTGTAAAACAGTGTTGACCGGGCAGCTAACACCTGTTACAATTAGGGCACATTATTTTTCAAGGAGGCGCCGCATATGGAACCGATCACCTGGCTTGCGCTGGGATACCAGGTGCCGGCAAATCCCTCCAAGAACCGCGTCTATGTCTGGCGAAAGCTCAAGGAGCTGGGAGCCGTCTATTTCCGCCAGGGCGTCGCAATCCTGCCCAAGAGCCCCCAGAGCCTGACCCGCTTCCGCGCCCTCGCGGGCAAGATTCGGGAGCTTGGGGGGGACGCGACTCTGGCGGAGCTGCGCTATGTGGATGTGCAGGATGAGGCCGCTACCATCAGGGAATTCCAGGCCCAGTCACAGAAGGAATACCGGGAGGTCATCCGGGAAATGACCCGGCTGCGGGAGGAAATCCGCACAGCCAAGGGCCATTCCCAGCCGGAGAGCGCCAAGCGGGTCGCCAAGCGCCTGGGGCAGGTTCGCTCGCGGGATTACTTCATGTCCCGCCGCATGCCCGAAATTGCACGGAGCCTGGATGAGCTGCTCCGGGATATGTCCAACGCCACAAACGACCTGGGACATCACTTTTCTCAATTGATAGACAAGGATAAATAGATGATTGATTTTCATCTGAATAAAACAAACAGGCGGGCATCTTTTTGATGCCTGCCTGTTTGTTTTATCAATCTTTTACCTTTAGCTTCGGTGAACAGGTAAACTATCTTGACCTATTTCTTGTAGCCGCATTTCGGACAGACGCCATTTTCATTCAACGCAATGCCGCACAGCGGGCAACGGTCTATTTCTTTATTATTCTCGCTTCCGTACTCCTGTATAGCGCCATTTACCCCGCTTGTGAAAGTAATTTTAACAATATTCATTTTGTCTTTCAGCAAATCGTACACTATTTTTATCATGCCTTCAACAGTCATGGTTTCTTTGGTGACGACCAGGCGACAATCGGGATACGCTGTTGCAAGCTCCGTCTTGAAGGCAGGGCCTTTCTGCTTATTGGTGGGCGCTCCATCCTTAATGCCCTGTGCTTCGTAGACGCCGAGAATCGCGGGAAGTAGCGGGTCATCTTCCCTTAGAACCAGCGCATGGTCAAAGTTCTGCAAAACTTCCCAGGCAGTTTTCTGGATTTCGTTACAGGGGAAAACCATATTGACGCCCATATTGATGGTATCCTCCACCTCCAGCGTCAGTACCCCCGTGTGCCCGTGCAAATACTGTGCTTCCCCTTTGAAGCCATAGAACCTATGTGCATATTGCAAATCCAATGTAGTAAAACTTCGCATGGTTTTTCTCCTTCAAGCATTATTTGCGGGGTGATTAATTTCTCCCGCATGTTCATGGTCTATGTTGGTCATTTTGTTCACGCCTATGTGATGTTGCTGTTTGGTCAGTCGCATCAATACTTTTTTTAGTGTCCGTTATACACCCCTTCCACATCTGAAATAAAATCAGCAAATATAGTTTTATTATAACAAGCCCCGGCAGATTTGTTTGTAGAATTGTGGGGGTTCTGAAATTTTAAGAATTGGCGATCAAAATTCAGTTATTGAAAGCGAAGAAAACTTTACAGGAATCTCTGGTTTTTGGTGGATTTATCGTGTATACTTGTACTATAAGGCAAATATTTTATGCTCATTTGCAAAGGAAGTGTTGATTTTGACTGGTGCGAATTTTTCTGGCCGCGATATGCCGGGGATTTTGCCCCGTCCCCGAATAGATGCGCTTCTGCGCCAATGCCTCCATCATCCCCACACAACCGTGGTCGCGCCGGTGGGATGGGGGAAAACGACTGCTGTCTCCGCCTTTGTGAACAAGCTGCGCTACCCCACCGTCTGGCTCGACCTCAACTCCTTCAGCAACCAGCCGGAAATTTTTCATGAGCAGCTGGCGACGGCCCTGGAACCCTTTCCCCAGATTGCGGAGACGTTTTCGGACATTCCCTTTCCCTTTTCCTGCGAGTCCTGCAAAATGTGGATGGAGAGAATTTCCGCCGCTTTTCCCAAGACCACCCGCATCATCGTGGTCATCGACAATTTCGACCAACTGGAAAAGGGTGCCGTTCAGGAATCCCTCTTTTCCGCAGTTCAGTGTAACGATGAGATGAAGCAGCTCCACTTTTTCCTCCTCAGCCGCAAGCCGTTTCTCACAGAGGATGAAGGCAAATCCGACGACGGGATGTTCTGGAATACGCAAAACTGGGTTGTCGAGGGGCGGTCTCGAGTTACGGCAACAGACCTCTCCTTTGACGAGGAGGAGCTTTTCTCCCTGGCTTCCCTGCGACAGGTCAAGCTGAAAAATGCTCAGCTTGCCCCCTTTCTCGCACAGACAGCGGGATGGCCTCTACTGGCCGATTTAATCCTCCGGCGTGGCAAAACCTCCTATACCAAGCTGAACCGCGCCGACCAGATTCGCATTGAAAATATCTTTAACCAGTTGGCGTACCAGCAGCTCTCTCAACAGGACCGCCGGCTGCTCCTTGAGCTCTCCCTGCTCCCCTGCTTTTCGGTGGACATCGCCGCTCTCCTGTCCGAACACAACCCGCAGGACGTCTTTACCCTGCTGTCCGCCCATCCCTTTTCCCGCTTTGACAATCAAAACCGCATTTTCTTCTTTCACCCGCTCTACAAGGACTTCCTGAGCGGCAAGTCCCAGGTTCTGAGCAACGCGCAAAAAAAGCACGTGCACAACGTGGCGGGAGACTGGTATTATCACAGCGGATTCCTGGAATTCGCCCAGGACTCCTACTGGCGGGCGGAGAACTATCAAAGAGCCTTGGAGGTGCTGATGGAGCAGCAGGCGGGCCCCGGGCGGATCGACGTACCGGGCGCGGAATCCCAGCTCCAAAACCTGGGAAAAATTCCGTCCCGCTTTGCCGAGGAGCATCCCCTGACAGATTTGGCGGTGGGCGCCATGTTGCTGCGCAGTCTGAAAACCAACAAAGCCCGCAAGGTACTGGAAGCTCTTGCCACACGCCTGGAGGGCGAGCAGGGCGACGACAGAGACCGGCTGCTGGGGGAGGCGTACGCCCTGCTGGCGGAAGCCGACATGTTGCAGGCCGACAGCGCCTGCTTCTGCCACATCGAAAAGGCAGCGTCGCTGCTCACCAGTGGCAGCTCCATCCGCTCCAAAACAACCTTTATCACCGACCAGATTCCCGCACTTATCCTGCACGAGGGAATGACCGCAACCGAGACCGCGAACGCATTTTATGCCAGCGCGCCCAACTGGGAGGTCGTCGGGCGCGGCAGCGGCTATGGCTTCGAGTTCCTGCTGGACGCCTGCGTATCCCTCAATCAGGGCAAGCTGGACAAGGCAGAGAGCCGCTGCGTGCAGGCAATTTTCAAATCCATGGCAATGGAGCAGTACGATATCGCCGCCCTGTCCCATTATATTTTGGCGCGGGTCGAACTGCACAGGGGAGATTACGTCAAAATAGCCGAGCAGCTGCGCATCGCCTCAGAGTTGACCGAGCTTTGCGGCGCACCTCACCTGACACAGGCGCGAGACATCGCAGGCAGCATTCTCTACCTCCTTGCAGACGTCGTCCCCAAAATACAGCCCCGCGTCTCCCGGCTGGAGACTGTCCTGGACAACGAGCTCCCCCTCTGGCGCGCGATCAGCCTGCTGGAGCACAGCGTCTATCAAATGAAAAGGGGCGATTACTCCAAAGCTATTGCAGCTCTTTCCCTCTTGCCGCCCTTTTTCGTTCAGCGGAAAATCTGGGATGTCCAGCTGGCCTCCAACATCCTGCTGGCAATCTGCTATTTTGCCGAAAAACAGCGGGATTTGGCCTTCGATGCCCTGCACAGCGCCTGCGAACTGGCTGAGCCCCACGGGTTCAGCCTGCCCTTCTCAGAATACGGCAACGATCTCCTCCCCTTGCTGGATGCCGCAGCAGCCCAGGACGAAGTACCTTTCCATGAAGATTGGCTTGCGCGGCTTCGGCAAGATGCAATTACATTTGCCTGGCGTGCTATGAAGGTGGCCAACTCCTTCAACGAGGCCCATCGAGCCGAGCCCGCCCAGACCACCCGCCTGACCATGAAGGAGCTTCAGGTGCTGAACTATCTCAGCCAGGGGCTGACCAGGGAGGAAATTAGCCGGGAAATGGATATTTCCGTAAACGGCGTGAAAAAACATCTTGCGGGCATCTATAACAAGCTGGGCGCAAAGAACCGCACCGACGCCGTTCACATCGCGACCGTGAACGGGCACATCTGACCGCAGTACGGCAAAAAAAGACTCCCGGCGAGAAGCCGGGAGTCTTTTTGATAGCTGCTATCCTCTAAACATTGCCGATATGTATGACGGATTTGACAATGTCGGCCTTGTTGGCTACGCTGTCGTCCATCGCCTTCTGGATATCGTCGAGCTCGAAAATGTTGCTGACAATGCCCTTGAGGTTCACCTTTCCCGCCGCAACCGCGTCGATTGCCATGGGGTAAATGTGCCGATAGCGAAACACTGTCTTGAAATTGAGCTCCTTGTTCATGGCCACGCTCAGCGGCAGAGTGGCCTCCCCGCTTGCAGTGTAGCCGACCAGCACGATTGTCGCGCCTTTTTTGGCCATTCCCACCGCCTGGCGGGTGGTCACCTCGGTGCCCGCTGTCTCGATGACCAGTTCGACGCCCTTGCCGCCGGTGAGACGCATGATCTCCTCTACGGCATCCACGTTACGGCCATTGATCACGCCGTCAGCGCCCAGCTCCTTCGCCTTTTCCAGGCGTTTTTCGATGATATCCACCACATAGACTGTCGTCACGCCCTCCGCCTTGAGCGCCATCATGCTGACCAGGCCAATGCAGCCCGCTCCCATGACCACGGCTGTCTGGCCCAGGTGGGCGCCGCCTTGGTTTGCGGCGTGAAAGCCCACTGCCAGCGGCTCGATGAGCGCACCCTCCAGAGTGGAGACGCTGTCGGGCAGTTTGAAGCAGAGATCGGCCGGGTGGGCCGCATACTCGGCAAAAACGCCGTCCACCGGCGGTGTGGCGAAAAAAATCACATCGGGGCAGAGGTTGTAGTCTCCCCGCCGGCAGAAATCACAGTGCCCGCAGGTTTTGCCGGGCTCCAGCGCAACCCTGTCGCCGGGCCGAAGGGAGGTGACGTTCTCCCCCACCTCCACCACCACGCCGCCGGGCTCGTGACCCAGCACGAAGGGGGTCTCGACAATATTATCGCCGATGCGCCCGGTCTCGTAATAGTGCATGTCACTGCCGCAGATGCCCACATATTCCAGCTTGACCAGCGCCTCATCCGGGCCGGGGGTGGGGATATCCCGCTCCTCAAAGCCCATCTTGCCAATATCGGTCATGACCGCGACCTTCATCTTCCCTTTCATGCCAGCATCCTTCCTTTCCTGTAGAAGCACTTGAATGGATCAAGTATAACACACTTTGATTGATTTGTTCACAGTTTTTCGCTATATTAATAATATGGATTCCCGGTGGATATGGGGATTCCCATCAGAAAGGATATGATTCCGTGAATGAGTTTCTCATCGTGGTGGATATGCAGGCCGACTTTATCGACGGCGCCATCGGCTCCCCCGAGGCCGTCGCCATACTGCCCGCTGTCGCCCAAAAAATACGCAGTTTTCCCGGCAAAATCATCTTCACGCAGGATACGCACGATCCCGGCTATCTGAGCACCCAAGAGGGCAAAAACTTGCCGGTGGAGCACTGCATAAAGGGAACCGCGGGCTGGCAGATTCACCCCGGACTGCTGAAAGCAGCGGAGGGCAAGGATGTCCACACCTTCGAGAAGCCCACCTTCGGCAGCACACAGCTGGCGGAGTGGCTCACCGCCGAAAATGCCAGTCAGCCCATCGACGGAATTGAGCTGGTCGGCCTCTGTACCGACATCTGCGTGGTCTCCAACGCGCTGCTCCTCAAGGCATACCTGCCCGAGGTGCCCATTGGCGTGGATTCCGCCTGCTGCGCTGGCACCACCCCTGACAACCACAAATCTGCGCTTGTCACCATGGCCAGCTGCCAGATTCGGGTCTCCTGATGCTCACCCTGGAGGAGGCCCGCAGGGCGCTGAATGAATACTACGACAGGCTGCCGCCGGAAATCTCCCGGGAGCTCAACGGCGGCATCTCGCTGGTACCCCAGCACAAGGTAAACCCCCAAGGGCGGGGCGATGACCTGCTCATTCTGGGGGAGTACCACCACGATCCCGGCGGCCTTGGGCGCTACATCACCCTGTACTACGGCTCCTTTGAGCGGGTATACGGCCACCTGCCCGACCATTTGTTCCGGGATCAGCTGCGAAAGACGCTCTACCACGAGCTCACCCACCATCTGGAATCCCTGGCGGGAGATCGCTCCCTGGAAGTCGAGGACGCCAAACAGCTGGCCGCCTACAAGGCCAGGTT
>JBKEBS010000035.1:0-15290 GCA_047973265.1 Oscillospiraceae bacterium | reverse complement strand
TATTCGCTTGGCTTCAAAACTTCTTCCTTTTCAAGCTGGTCGGCAATCCTGTATTCGCTCACACCATCAATGCACAGCTTGTAGATATACCGCACCACTGCCGCCGCGTCCTCGTCTACAATCCACCGCTTCGGATTTTCGGGGTCTTTGATGTAGCCGTAGGGCGGCAGGGAGAGCGGAACACCGGCAGAGCCGCGAAGCCTTTGGGAACTGCGAATTTTGCGGGAAATATCGCGGGCATACCACTCATTGAAGAACTTTTTTTGAGGAATGTTTTGAGAAAGTCCCGCAAAGTGGCTTAAACAAAGGGTTTACGGATATATGACTTTACAATTCAACGTCTAAAACCCGGCAAGCAAAAGCCATTATCGGGGAAAAGCATATCAAGCCGTCAAGCGCCTCGTTGTTTTTTAGCGAGGCGCTTTTTCCATTTCCGGAAATCTTCATGAAGGGAGGACACGCCATGCCGGAAGCAATATATCACGATTATCACTACGGCAGTGAAGCTGATCAATATACTTTCTACCGCTTGCCCAAGGTGCTCTTTAGCAGTAGCCGGTATAAGAGCCTGTCGGACGGCGCCAAGATACTTTACGGTTTGATGCTGGACCGCATGGCGTTGTCCATGAAAAATGGATGGCTCGATGAACAGAACCGGGTATACATCTTTTTCACATTAGAAGATGTACAGGAGTACATGAACTGCAAACACGAAAAAGCGGTTAAGATGCTGGGGGAACTTGACACGCAAAAGGGCATCGGCCTTATTGAGCGTGTGAAGCAAGGCCAGGGCCGCCCTACGGTCATCTATGTCAAAAAGTTTATCACCCCTGACTTCGGAGAATCAGAAGTCAAGACTTCCGAAAAACAGAAGTCTGCACTTCCGAATATGCCGCACTCCAGACTTCCTAAAATCAGAAGTCAAGACTTCCGAAAATCGGATACAAGTAATACTGAGAATAATAAGCCTAAAAATAATAAAAACAATATCAGTGAGAACAATCCATCTATCCATCCTTTACCTTCCTTGCCACGCTCACGCGCCAGCCCCGGATTGATGGATGGGATGGATACTTATCGTGAAATCATCATGGAAAATATCGAATACGACATCCTTGCGCAGCGGTACGACCGAGAACGTCTGGACGAGGCGGTGGAAATCATGTTGGAAGCAGTCTACTCCAAGCGAGAATATATCCGGGTGGCCGGCGATGAGTATCCAAGGGAGGTTGTGAAAAGACGGCTATTGAAGCTGACGAGCTCCCACATCGAGTACGCATTTGACTGTATCAACAAAAACACCAGCAAGGTCTACAACATCAAAGCATACATCCTCACTACGCTCTACAACGCTCCTGTCACTATCGACAGCTACTACCGGGCGGAGGTTGCCCACGACCTGTATGGTTCCTGAAAACTGAATATCATTCGCCGGAACGCCCGAATTGGAGAAATCCTTTTCGGGCTTTTTTTGTGCAAAAAATAAGAAAGAGGGTTAGATTATGAGCTTCAAATACAAGTACGAGCATCTTCATTGCGGCTTCTGTGCGGAAATTGAGAGCGAGGGCTGTCCCCATCTTCATTGCCCCCACATCCTTGAAAACATGGACGACCTGCTCGATGACCCGGAGTTCATTGAGGCGGTGATGGATGCTGATGAGTGCGGTTCCTACCACCGCCCTGTGCTGCTTATGGTACAGGGCATCATGGAGGCCGCGGGCGATTTGGAGGACCGTCAGCCGGTGGCGATGATCATCACCCCCTTCTGTGTGTTCTGCACCTTCAAGCTGGAATGCGAGGGCTGCTCATATCCCCGGCACGGTTTCATCTGCTACAACAAGCGAGACGACTCCTGTTTGAAAGACGATGTGGACGCCATCATGCGAAAGGACAATTCCCGTGCCACCCCTCACTGATGAACAGATCACCGCCGCTCGCGCAGTGGATTTGCTCTCCTATCTGCAATCCCATGAACCGGGCAGCATCAAGAAGTCCGGGCCGCATGAATACTGCTTGCGGGAGCATGACAGCCTCAAAATCAGCAACGGCAAGTGGTTTTGGTTCAGCCGTGGATTCGGCAGCAACAATGCGTTGGATTTTCTTATACAGGTGCGCGGGTTTGAGTTCACGCGGGCGGTTAGCATTCTGGCGGACGGCAGAGGCGCCCCGGCCTTGTTCTCTGGTTCGTGCGCCCCACCCGAACCTGAAAAGCCAAAGCCGTTGCTCACCTTGCCCATTCCCAATCAGAACAATCACCGGGCTATCGCCTATCTGATGGGCCGCGGTATTAGCAAAGAGGTCATCAACACCTGCATCAGCCGTCGTATCATGTACGAAAGCCGGAGGCATCACAACTGTGTGTTTGTGGGCAAGAACGCCGAGAGCAAGATACGCTTTGCCTGTGAGCGAGGCACATCCGGCAACTGGAAAAAGGATTTGGACGGCAGCGATAAGCGATTCTCCTTCTCTATTCCGGCGCGGATTGCAGGTAACACCACCCTCAATGTGTACGAGGCTCCGGTAGATATGCTCTCTGCCGCTTCCATTCGTCCGAAGCTGTGGAGCCTGCAGCATCACCTTTCCCTTGGCGGTGTGTCGGCAAGGGCGCTGGACCAGTATTTGAGCGACCATCCCCATATCCGGTGCGTCAACCTCTGCCTGGACAACGACCGCGCCGGACGGCGCGCCACAAAGCGGCTCACCAAGCACCTTGTGGAAAAGGGCTGCATCGTCACCAACACCCCGCCAGCTTCCGGCAAGGATTATAATGCTCATCTTCAAAATATACGGAAAGAACAGAAAGCAGCAGGCCGCCCATTAGCGGCCATTTCACTTTGAAGGAGGCTTTTCCATGAAAACCAAAGAGCCCCACATTCTAAAAACCATCTCCGGCATCTCCAAAGTGCCGGAGTACAGTCCCGCCGTCGTGAAAAAACTCATGGCTCGCCACGACCTGAACGAGCGAGCCTTTGCCATGCTGATGAACGTAACGCCTCATACGGTTCGCTTGTGGACTACCGGCGCCGCCAAGCCTTGCAGCCTCTCCCGGAGGCTGATGCAGATTTTCGATACCTGCCCGGAGGTCATCGAGCACATCACAGCCCGGAAGGAACCCGCCAATTGCTAAAACTCGGCTCATTATTCGATGGCATCGGCGTCTTCCCGCTGGCGGCGGCAAAGCATGGCATCCGGCCGATATGGGCCAGCGAGGTTGAGAAAGCGCCCATCTCCATCACCAAACGGCATTTCCCCTACATGGAGCATGTAGGCGATGTGACGCAGCTTCAAGGTGGAAATCTTCCCCCGGTGGACATTTTGACCTTTGGCTCACCCTGCCAAAATCTGTCGCAAATCGGCAACCGAGACGGGCTTGCCGGTGCGGAATCCGGGCTTTTTTACGAGGCAATCCGAATCATAAACGAAATGAGGTGTGCAACCGATGGACAGTACCCCCAGCTTGCCATCTGGGAAAATGTCGCTGGGGCGTTCAGCTCGGCAATGGGGGCGGATTTTAGGGCCGTGCTTGAAGCCTTCGCAGACGGCAAAATTCCAATGCCTGATAGCGGAAAATGGGCGCCCGCCGGTCTGGTACCGGACGGCTGCCCCGAAATCGCTTGGCGACTCTTGGACTCCCAGCATTTCCAAAGCGCCCAATCAAGGGAGCGCGTGTTTGTTATCGCAGATTATCGAGGCAGGCGCGCCTCGCAAATCCTTTTTAACCCCCTTCCTCTGCACAAAATACTTGGCGATGGCGAAGAAAGCGGGCTGCCGCTTCCCGGAAACCGTGGAAGCGGTTCTTCTCAAACAGGGCGGCATCCAACCGAGGTGAGATGCTTCCACACCCGGAAGATGCGCGGTGCGGTGCAGTACCGGGACCCGAAGATGTTCCTGTCAGCCATCGGCAAGCCGGGAAACCCTTGTCCGACGCTGCTCACCGGGGATTATCAGGTGATTGCTGTCCACTTCCCCGATGCCCCCGAAAATGACTACATCCGCAAGCTGACCGTCACCGAGTTTGAAAACCTGATGGGGGTTCCCATCGGCTGGACCGAGTTTGGGCACAAGGGCCAGCGCATATCAGACAGCGCCCGGTTCAAGGCGCTGGGCAATTCCATCGTGCTCGGCTGCGCCGAATACATCATGGCCGGCGCCGCTGCGCACCTATGAAAACAATATGGAGGTGAAGTTTCTTTGGATACTTCGGATACTACAAAAACAGGCGGCCCAATCAGCGCCTTCATCACCAACCTGGGCAAATACAATGAGGGGGAGCTTGTGGGCCAATGGCACTCCTTTCCCACAACCCCGGAGGAAATCCAGAAGACGTTAAAGGAAATCGGCATCGGCAGCCGGTATGAGGAATTTTTCATTACCGACTACGATACCGACATCAAAGGCGTATATGACGTGTTGGGAGAATACACCAGCCTCGATGAACTCAACTATCTGGCTGCCAAGATGGAAGAAATGTCAGATTGGGAGGTTGGGCAATTCGAGGCGGCCGTTGAGCTGGGCGACCATTCCAGCGACATTGCCGGACTTATCAACCTTACAGAAAATCTGGATAACTTCGATTATCTCCAGGGCGTCCATGATGATTCCGACCTGGGCTATTACTGGATAGAGGATTCCGGCGTCTATGATACAAAGGCAATAGGGAACCTTTCCAACTACATCGACTATGAGCGATTTGGGCGGGACATACGTCTTGAAGAAGGGGGTATGTTTACCAATAACGGCTACGTTGCTAACCGGGAGGGGCTGGATGAAACCTACAGCGGCATTGAGGATATTCCAGATGAATACCGGGTTTTCTCCATGCCAGATGACGCGGCTGACTTGGATGCGCCGGTTATCCCCGAAAAAAGACCCTCCGCGATGGAGAAACTTGCCGCAGCCAAGGACACGGTTGCCCAGCGCAACGCAGAAAAGCCGGAGACTCCAAAGGATAAATCCCGCGGCCCGGAGCTCTGACCCATGCCGCCCATCATCACCTACCGCTGCGGCGTCTGCAAAAGAGAATATCCCGCCTATGAAGAAGCCGTTCAGTGCGAAGAATCGCATCTGGCGGCTGTTTCCGTCCGGGTAAAGAATCACGGTATCCACGAGTACCCCTACTCGGTGGACGTCACCTTTTCCAACGGCGAAACGCGGGAGTATGTGGCGGAGCATATGCGGTAGCGGCAAAACATACACCAGAAGTCTTTTTTTGAAGGGAGCGGATATTTATTGCGGTACATGAACAGGTAAACGACAAGACGGTTACCCTTGTTGTGCAGGGCACCAAGCTCACCGGGCGGCTGCTCGCCAAGGGGCTGCAAAAACTCCTTGCGGCGCAGAAGGCTCAAAAGCAGAAAAAACAGATGCCGGGCGCCTACAAGGGCAAGCAGACTGTGAAGCAACTTGTGGGCCAGAACACCGGCGTCACCTCGATTGATGTTTCCAAGAGCGGTATCCGGGATTTCGAGCGGTACGCCCGGAAATACGGCGTGGATTTTGCGCTGAAAAAGGATTCCTCCACCATGCCGCCCAAGTGGATTGTGTTCTTCAAGGCGCGAGATGCCGACGCCATGACTGCCGCATTTTCCGAGTTCACGGCCAAAACCATGAAGCGTAGCGCAGAGCGGCCTTCTGTGGTGAAGCTGCTGCGCAAGATGGTGGACCTTGTGAAAAATCAGGTGGTGGACCGCCAGAAGCACAAGGAACGCGGAGGGCCGGAGCTATGAGCAGTGGAAAGTGGAGAGTTGATAGTGGAAAGTTAAAAAAGTATGTCCTGCCGAATCTGCCTTATGTCATGGTCTTTTGGTTCGCGAACAAGCTGGGTGAGGCGTACCGGCTGGTCGAGGGCGGTGATTTCATGGCAAAGCTGATGGGCAGCATGTCCACGCTGGGCAGGGTGATGGCAAATCCCCTGCCTTCCTTTATGCCCTTCGACCTGCTTGTGGGCGCGGCAGGAGCCGTCATCATCTACGCGGTGGTGCGCAGTAAAAAGAAAAACGCCAAGAAATACCGCAAGGATGTGGAGTACGGCAGCGCCCGGTGGGGTACCGAGAAGGATATTAA
This sequence comes from Oscillospiraceae bacterium, assembly GCA_047973265.1. Lineage (GTDB taxonomy): Bacteria > Bacillota > Clostridia > Oscillospirales > Ruminococcaceae > WRAV01. The sequence continues at coordinate 9,227 of JBKEBS010000035.1, read as the reverse complement.
GCCCTACATAGACCCTGTGCCGGAGCAGAATATTATCCTGACGGCGACGGAATCCCTCACCATGAATAGCCGCCCCAAGCAACCCAAGTACGCCCGCAACAAAAACGTGCTGGTGATCGGCGGCTCCGGCTCTGGTAAAACGAGGTTCTTCTGCAAGCTAAACCTGATGCAGCTTCATTCTTCCTATGTTTGTACGGACCCGAAGGGGCAAATCCTCGTGGAGTGCGGCAAGCTGTTTCAGCGGAACAAGTACCGAATCAAGGTACTCAACACCATTGATTTTGGCAAGAGCATGAGGTTCAACCCCTTCGCTTACATCAAGAACGAAACCGACATCCTGACACTGGTAAAGACCTTCATTGCCAACACCACCGGCGACCAAAAGGGCGGCGACGGCTTCTGGGAAAAAGCGGAAATATTGCTTTATACCGCGCTTATTGCCTACCTCTATTATGAGGCCCCGCCGTCAGAACAGCACTTTGGCACTCTCTGCGATTTCATCAACGCAATGGAGGTTCGAGAGGATGACGACCAGTTCGAGAACGCCATCGATCTGATTTTTAAGGCGCTGGCGGAGGAAAAGCCCGGATGCTTTGCGGTGAGGCAATATCAGAAATATAAGCTCGCCGCGGGGAAAACTGCAAAGTCGATTTTGATTTCCTGCGCCGCCAGACTTGCACCATTTGACATTCAGGCTGTCCGTGATTTGCTTTCGGTGGATGAATTGGAACTCGACACCCTCGGTGATGAAAAGACAGCGCTGTTCGTCATCATCTCGGATACTAACCCGGCCTTCAACTTCATCCCGGCCATGATGTACTCCATGATGTTCAATACCCTCTGCGACAAGGCCGGAGCCTCCGAGGGCGGGCGGCTGAAAGTCCATGTTCGCTGTATTCTTGATGAATTTGCCAACGTGGGAAAAATACCCAATTTTGAACAGCTTATCGCCACCATCCGCAGCAGGGAGATTTCCGCTTGCGTCATCCTCAAATCCCAATCCCAGCTCAAAGGATTGTACAAGGACAACGCCGATACAATCGTGGGCAATATGGACACGACGCTGTTTTTGGGCGGAAAGGAGAAGGGCACGCTCAAAGAGATTTCGGAACTTTTGGGCAAAGAGACAGTGGATTTATACAACACTAGCGTCACCAAGGGCCAATCCGAAAGCCACGGCAAAAACTTTTCCAAGGTGGGAAAAGACCTTATGAGTGTGGATGAGCTGGCCGTGATGGATGGCGGAAAGTGTATCTGCATGGTTCGCGGCGAGCGACCATTTCTCTCGCAAAAGTTCGATCTGCTAAAGCACCCCAACTACAAATACCTCTCGGACGCCGACAAGCGCAACGCTTTCAACATCGAAAAGTATCTGTCCACCCGGCTCCGAACCAAGCCGGAGGACGTCTTCGAGGTCTACGAGATGGGTGCGGTCGAACCATCAGAATTGCCCGCATAAAAAAGCAGCGGGAGGATGCCGTGCACATCCTCCCGGTTTGTCAAAACGAGTCTACTGAATCGGTATAGTAGCTTTTATGAGGGTGTATATGACTCAATAAGTAAAATCACAATGGAATTCTCTGTTATCTCAAATTTGATAAATAGGTTGTTGCTATCATCTATGATACTAAATGTTTTAGGAACATCGCTTAGGTCAGCGTTTTCGACTGTAGTAATGATAGCCTTTTCAACAGTATCACGTACTTCACTCTCTTTTATAAAGTCCACAGCAGATGATGAAAATACGAATTCGTATGCTTGAACGGTATGTGCAACCGCTTTATCTGTATCTTTGTTAGGTGTACTAAATGGAACGGCAACAAGGACAAGGATGATAAAGAGGCAAACAAGCGCATTTCGGATGCACTCATAAGAAGTGAAAACGTAATTGTTGCGAATGGTGTTCTTCCTTTGGTTTTGCGATATACACTTGTCATAATCATCTCGGAGAGTTGCTTCACTTGATGCCAAGCTATTTAGTCTAACCTTGCATACTTCATTCTCATTGGTCAGCAATCGAATGACAAGCAAACCGGCAATGAGCATATATGCAACAGAAATCACAAATAGCGCAAACAAAATCCAAGACAAGACAGGAACAGGATATTTTTCATTGAGCCCAGACAATACCCCGGAGGCACCCATAATTAAGGTTATTGAAATTGTTATTCCAATAATATTCGTCTTCGCCTTATCTTCGAGTTTATCCTTTGTTCTAAATGTATCTTCGTATTGCTCTTTTATCATATCAAGGGTGAGTTTGTCGGAGTTTTCAATATAGGCCAGAATACCATCGGGCCTTATATCCTCACCAGCCTCATTATGGGGGTTCATTTTATCGCGAACAATCTTATTTGCATTATAGTTAGCCACCATCGGGAAAATGGCATCAAAAAACTTACTCATAGGCACCTCCATCTGCCATATAATCCACTATGGCCTTGTCAACGGGGATGCTCGCGCTCGAGGTCAGCCAGCCCCATTCTCCCGTGGGGTTGACTTCAATGAAATAGTAGGTATCACCGACTAAGGCGAGATCGATACCTCCAAATGATAAGTCAAGATTTTTTATTAACTGCGTGATTTGATTTTTTATAGCTTGCGGCAATTCGATGCACACATAATCCAGGTTGTCCTTATTGCTTTTTCTCCAATCGCCAACGAGCGGTTCACCTTGTTTTGTGATTGATACCGAGAAAATTTGATTTCCAATGACTGTCACCCGGAGATCGGTTTTTGTGTGCAAATATTCCTGAATGATAACAGGAGCGGCTTTGATTTCTGCACATAGCAATTCTTGGCCACTAACCATAGTGGAATATGTAAACATCTCATTATTTCCATCATAAAAAAGGGCCGTGTCTAGAGATTTTACTATGTACATATTATCATGGACAATGCTTTGCGGCAAAGAGTTTCCTACATAAGTTTCAGGGACAGCTAAACCACATTGGCTCGCAACTTTAAGCTGGTAGAGTTTGTTCTCAGCCCGATATATTGCTACCGGATGATTTATCCATGATGCTTTATCCAACACGATGAGATTTCGGATAAAAGCACTCCACTGACTGCGTTTAAGTTGTTCCTCAACGGTATAAGCCTTTCCGGTTGTACGCAAAAAAACAGGGGCCCGGAAATAAACCGATTTTACAGATTTTGCGCTTAACAAATATTGAGCATCACCCATTTTTACTTTTACTGCGTCATCTTCTAAGGCATATTCAATTTCGTATTCAGCGAAGCGATCTCGATTAAGCCTCAAATAATTTAATCTGCGCATTTCAAGTTCTGCACAGATTAAATCGCTCGAATAATCCATAGTGCTCGAAAGCACCAAATGATTGACCTCATTCACCTTTTTGATCCTCACCAGTTTCTCGGTCCTCTTTTTTTGTTTGAGGGCGGCGAGGGTTGTTACTTAGCATCATTATTTCTCCAGTGGCATTGTCTCTCCAGTACCCACTTTGCTCCACAAATGTGTAGTTTTCCAGCATGGGTATCTTAACGGGCTCGGGATAACAGTGTGCTTTCTCTAACAAAATATGTTGCTTCATTAGGTACACCCCTTGATAACACATTTTTATGTGCGCTTGGTATATAGTCGGTTTTATTCACCTTTTTGATCTTCGCCCGTTTCACGATCACATTTCTTTGTTTGAGGCCGGTGCGGATCATCACTTAGCATCATTATTTCCCCGGTTGAGTTGTTTGTCCAATATCCATTTTGTTCCGCAAACGTACAGCCCTCTGGCATCGGGGTCTCAGTAGGATTGGGATAGCAATGTGCTTTTTCTAATAAAATGTGTTGCTTCATTTTAATTCACCTCTTGATACATCGTTTGTCTACCATGCAATTTATTGTATTATACCGCATTTCACACCCCAAAACAACGACAAAAGGAGGGATTCACCATGAAAGCCCGCGCCCCTCCCGAACCATGACACACCCCACAACAAAATATACCGCCCGCCGTTCAGCAGCACCATTCCCTTGCTGAACGGCGGGCTTTTTTTGTTTTCACGCCTGGTTGCGCCGGGCGTTTTCTCGTTCAAGCGCACCGGGACATACCCGGCGCTTTTTACATATATTCACTTACCATCCACCCAAATCAAAGGAGGAACAACCATATGGAATTTTTTGGCGAAGCTATCAATACTCTCTCAATCCTCGTTGTCGCGTTGGGCGCGGGCCTTGCGGTGTGGGGCGTCATTAACCTTCTGGAAGGATATGGCAATGACAATCCCGGCGCTAAATCGCAGGGAATCAAGCAACTTATGGCCGGCGGAGGGGTGGTCCTACTGGGCCTTAACCTCGTTCCCCTGCTCGCAAATCTGTTCGGATAAGATCGGAGGTAGCCAATGGACAGCCTGCTTGAAAAGATTGGCGAATGGATTCGGCAGGGCTTGATAGACGCCATCATGGGGAGTTTCACCGGCATGTTCGATTCCATCAATCAACAGGTGGGCGATGTTGCCGTACAGGTGGGCACGGCGCCGGGGGCATGGAACCCCGGCGTCTTCACCATGATTCGGTCGCTTTCAGAAACCGTCATCATTCCAATCGCCGGCATGATTCTGACCTTCATACTCTGCTATGAGCTGATTCAGATGATTATCGACAAAAACAACATGCACGACTTCGACACCTGGATATTCTTCAAATGGATATTCAAAACCTTTTGCGCCACCTACATCCTGACCCACACCTTCGACATTGTGATGGGCATCTTTGATGTGGCGCAGCATGTGGTGAACGGCAGCGCCGGCCTCATATCCGGCTCACTGGACTTGAACAATGCCATTGCTCTTGATACCCTGCGCACCCAAGTTGAGGCGATGGACGTGTGGGCGCTGATTGGGCTTTGGATGCAGACCTCCATCGTGTCCCTGTGCATCACGGCCATATCAATCTGTATCTTCCTCATCATATATGGCCGTATGATTGAAATCTATTTGACCGTGAGCGTCGCGCCTATCCCTCTGTCCACAATGGCAAACCGGGAATGGGGTACGATGGGCCAAAATTATCTAAAAGCCTTGTTCGCCCTCGGTTTCCAAGGCTTCCTTATCATGGTGTGCATCGCCATCTACGCCGTGCTGATACAAGGCATCGCCACGGCGGACAGCGTGCACATGGCGATATGGGGCTGTGCGGGGTATACGGCGCTGCTCTGCTTCACCCTCTTTAAGACCGGCTCAATGGCGAAAAGCCTGTTCGGGAGCCACTAAGCTATTTCTACATTGGAAGGAGAATATGAAATGAGCAATACGGAAAAGGCCGCCACGCTGGATTTCACCGCCCGGGCCTACCCCTTTAGCGAGCCCAAGGGTAACACCCTTGGCATGGCGAGCCTCACCATCGGCGGCGGCTTCGCCATCAACAATATCCGCATCATGAATGGCGAGAAAGGGCCGTTTGTGGCGATGCCCAGCGCTAAGGACAAGGAGGGCAATTTCAAGGATATTTGCTTCCCCACCACCAAGGAGGGGCGCGCCCAGATGAATCAGGTTGTCATGGACGCCTACAACGAGGCTTTGTTGGGCAAGGAACAAACGTCGCAGCGTCCCTCTGCTGCGGAAAAGCTCAATGACGCCAAAAAAGAGGTGGCGAATATCCCCAAGGAACCGAAGGCCGCCAAGGGTTCCAAGGCCAAACCCGCCCCTGGCATTGAATGATGCTGGTTCACTCTCACGCAAACAGGAGGTGATTTTCCATGCCCTTTGTCCCTGTACCGAAAGACTTATCCAAGGTGAAAACGAAGGTGGCCTTCAATCTTACCAAGCGGCAGCTCATTTGCTTCTCTGTTGCCGCCGCCATCGGCGTGCCCACCTATCTTCTCACCAAGGGAACCATCGGCAATACGGCGGCGGTGTTCCTGATGATTGGGTTGATGCTGCCCTTCTTCTTTTTCTCCATGTACGAGCGGGATTCCCAGCCGGCCGAAAAGCTGCTGCGCAATATCATTCGTGCCAAATGGCTGTTCCCACCCACCCGGCCGTACAAAACCGACAACCTATACCGCTATCTCGAACAGGAGGGAAACGCGATTGAAAGTGAAAAACCAGCAGCAGGCTCGCCAGCAAAAAAAGCTGGCCGCCAGCGTCCGGCAGGCAAAAGACCGCAAGGCTGACCTGCGCTCCCTGCCGGGAAAACAGAATATAAAACCCGCCGCGAAGCCGCCTGATAAAAAGGGTGGCTTTTTGAATGGCCTGATGGAGCGGTTCTTCGGTCGGAAGGATAAGCCGCAGACCGCCCAGCAGACCATCCCCTACAAGGAGATGTACCGCGACGGCATTTGCCGCGTGAAAGACCGCTTCTATACCAAATGCGTCACCTTTAACGATGTGAATTACCAGTTGGCGCAAAACGAGGATAAGATGCAGATATTTGAATCCTACTGCGACTTCCTCAATTTTTTTGATTCCACCATCAGCGTGCAGCTTTCCTTCCTCAATCAGAAAGGCAATATGCAGGATTTTCAAGCGTCCATCGACATCCCCGACCAGAAGGACGATTTCAATTCCATTCGCCGGGAGTATGTCGGGATGCTGGAAAACCAGCTTTCCAAGGGGAACAACGGTCTCGTCAAGACCAAGTACATCACCTTTGGCATTGAAGCGCCCAACCTGGCCGTCCCAATCCCGTCCGCATTGATGCCAAACGTGATATATTTGGAGCGCATAATGCCGTTGTTACTCTTGGCAATCTGGTTTTCCAGCATATCGGTAAACTCGGCGCGGATGCTGTTAAAATCATCCTCTTGCGGGGGAATGTTCACGCTGTACCGGTTTTCGGGCCGGGAGCGGTGGTTGATAAAGGAAAGCTGAAACGGCAGGGCTGCGTCAAAGTAGTTGAGGAATGAGCAGTAACCGTCAAAGATGGTAGACTGGTCGTCGGATGAAGCCACTGAATAATTGATATCCTCATAGGCAAGTGTTTTGGTGTAGTAACCCTCCTTTACCTTGCAAATACCGTCTTTTAGCATTTCGCGGTAAGGGATGGTTTGCTGTGCCGACTGCGGCCCGCGCTTTTTACGCGCCTTACTTCTTGCGGGCTGGCGCTGTTTTGTTTTTGGCAAGTTGATTTTCCTCCTTTCGGGGATTGGATAGATAAGCATAGATGTTTTCAGTTTTGTAGGGCCGGGTTGTCGACCACAGGAATTTTGCGCGGATGATATTCCGCAGCACCTTTTCAAAGGGCAATCCGTCACGCTCATACATGGCGAAGAAAAAGCATGGGAGCATGAGGGCTATCATTAAAAGCATGGCGGCTGTGCCGCCGATAGCGGAGCGGGTAAAAAGATAGGTAGGGATGCCAATAACCGCCGCCACGCCAAAGCATAATAGCTGGCGCTTGGTGAGGTTAAAGGCAACCTTGGTTTTTACCTTGGATAAATCGTTGGGTACGCTTACATAGGCCAATGTCAAAGCCTCCTTTCCAACTTCGGGCCAACTTGGCCCGAAGTTGCTTAGCGTTCTGGGCTACGGGCCGGAGCCTGTTCCTGCCGGGGCATTGCTTTTTCAATCCCGGCCTGCCGCGCCCGCCAGTAGTCCGGGTTGTATTCCCGGATGGATCTATTAATGTTTTCCTCAAAAGCTGCCTTGTCCTTGATACGGTCAGGAACCGCCCACAGCTTTTTATCGAGCAGCTCCCGCAGGGCAACGCTTTCCTGTGAATCCTCCTCAAAGCAGAGGAAATCGCCCTGCTTAAATCCGCATTTCCGGGCGACTGGTGATAATGCCGCCGCCATATCCTTTGCAATCATTGTGCCGCCGTGGCTGGCGGTGCTCACTAGGAACACACCGGGGCATAAGGTGTCGCAGGTCTGTACCTCGCCCCACGGCGATTTTTCGGGCTTTTGGTACATAAAAATCTCCTTTCCACTTCGGGCCAACTTGGCCCGAAGTCACAATACTATCTTTCTGCACTTTTAGCCTTGCTGGCCTTTGCGGGAGCAGGGCGGGCGGTTTGATTTTTCGCCGCCTGTTTTGCTCCCTCGGCAAGCTGTTCCGGGATAGATTTCTTTTCCGGGGCGGTAACGGCAGCGGCACGGGTCTGTAATTTTTCCACCTCCGCATGGTAGGCGGCAACCACGGCCCCGGTCAGCTCCTTGCGGAACTCGGCGGTAATGGGTTTTGCCGTATCCCGGTAGCCGGTCTTACTGGTCTTATCCGGTTTACTCGGCATACCTACAAAAATGCCCTTGTCGCTCTGCAAAATCTTGAAATCCTCCACGACAAAAGCATCATTGAATTTAATACTGGCAAAGCCCACAAGATTTCCTTTCGGCTCAATGGGCCGGACGGTAACGTCCAGTTTCAGCGGCATAACCGCCTGTTCGGATTGCTGTTCCGCTTCCTGCGGAACGGTGTTTTTTTCATTACTCACGTTAATGCAACTCCTTTCCACTTCGGGGCAACTTGGCCCGAAGTTATCAATGCGCTCCCAAAATTGACTTGGCAACACTTCCGGTCTTAAACATGGTGAAGCACAGCAGAACAGTATAGCCAATCAGTGTCCATATGGGCCCGATAGGGTCGCCGTTGATGGCGATACTCTGCACCAGCTTTGCGTAAATCCCCACACATATCAAAATCAAAAGGCCCTGCATACCAACGGCGCACAGGGATTTCAAATAGTTCTGGCCCATATGTCCGATTTCCCGGTTGACCATCGTTGCCATCGGCACAGGGGCCAAGCTGGTGAGCAGATATATTTCAATCATTCTGCCGTAGACAATCACGAAAACCACGATATTGATAGCCACAACCACCAGCTTTATGAGGAAGGATTGCAGCCACAGGCCAAGCAGGGGGCCAATGTCCATTGCCATGAGTTCATCACGAAAAGCGTCCAGCATATCGGAGTTTACCGCCGTACTTCCTTGAATCAGCCCCCCGGCGTTGCTTATGACGCTTTGGGAAACGTCAAATACCGCCATGACGATATTGAATGTATTGGACAGTATCAGCACCGCCGCCGCTGTTTTGAAAATCCACTTGAAGAAAATCCAAGTATCTATGTCATGCAGATTGTTGCGATCAATGATAAGCTGGATAAGCTCATAGGTAGCTACAAAGGTCAGCACAAGCCCGGCAATGGGTAAAACAACCGTTTCAGATAGGTTGCGGATAAGGGAGAACACTCCGGGATTCCAAGCCCCCGGAGTGGTTCCCACCTGTGTCGCAATCTCCCCGATCTGGTTGTTTACGTTCTCAAAAAGCCC
>JBKEBS010000034.1:0-45432 GCA_047973265.1 Oscillospiraceae bacterium | reverse complement strand
GAGCTTTCCCATGACCTCCCCCGAAATCTGCCGGGAGCTGGGCCACGACCTCTCCGAGCAATTCCCCCACCTGCGGGTGGATGTGAACACCCCCGACGTCAACGTGGTGGTGGAGGTGCGGGATTTCGCCGCCTACGTCCACACCCAGCAGCAGCCCGGCGCGGGGGGAATCCCGGTTGGCAGCGGAGGGAGGGCGGCACTGCTCCTCTCCGGCGGCATCGACAGCCCGGTAGCGGGCTGGATGATGGCAAAGCGCGGGCTGGAGCTCATCGGCATCCATTTTGAGAGCCCCCCCTACACCAGTGCAAGGGCGCTGCTCAAGGTGGAGACCCTCTGCGAGAAAATGGCCGTGTGGACAGGGCGAATCCCCCTGTTTGTGGTGCCATTCACAAAGATTCAGGAGATCATCAAGGAAAACTGCCCCGAGGCCCTGTTTACGCTGGTCATGCGCCGCTTTATGATGCGGGTGGCAGAGGAGCTAGCCTTGGCTCAGAACTGCGGGGCGCTCATCACGGGGGAGAGCGTGGGCCAGGTGGCCAGCCAGACCATGGGGGCGCTTGCCTGCACCAACGCGGCGGTGAAGACAATCCCGGTGTTTCGGCCCGTGATCGGCATGGACAAAGAGGAGATCATCACGATCTCCCGCAAGATCGACACCTTCGAGACCTCCATCCTCCCCTACGAGGACTGCTGCACGGTGTTCACCCCCAAGCACCCAAAGACCAACCCCAAGCTGGACGATTTGCTCCACGCGGAGGCCGAGCTGCCGGTGGAGGAACTGATTCAAAAGGCGGTGGATGAAACCACCTGGAAGCTGTTCGGCTAGCCTGACAGATTGCGAAAAGAAATCCCTGTGAAAGTGTGGTGAAGACGGAGATGGTTGCAGAGGTCATAATTATTCCAGGCGCGGATAACCTGGACGAGCTGAAGGGCGTAGCACAGCAGGTGGCCCGAAATATGGTCGCCAACGGCATCCAGGTGCGGGACAAGATCAGCATTTGCCCCGACCGGCCCCGTCTACAGCACGCCGTTGCCACCGCCATCGACCGCTCCAACGTGCTGGTCACAGTTGGCGGCATGGGCCGGGAATCGAACTACCTGGCAAAATCTGTCCTCAGCGAGGGCCTGGCCCGCCCGTTGGAGCACGACCCTGCCTGCCTCCGGGCCATTCAGGAGTACTGCCGCAGGGCGGGGGAACGCTATTCCATCGACGACATGCCCCTGGCCTCCCTGCCCCAGGGCGGACAGGCGCTCACCCCATATTACGGTAAAATCCCCGGCTGCATGATTTCAGCCGGGCGTCAGCATGTTGTGATGCTGCCTGAAACCCCCAAGGAAGTCCTGCCCATGCTGCGGGATCAGGTGCTGCCCTTCCTCTCCGATATGGGGGTGGCGGCAACCGCTGTGCACCACATCCGAACCTACGGCGTGACAGAGGGCAAGGTGCGCCGCATCCTCTCCGACTTTCTCAGCTCCGCCAACCCCGTCGTCTCCCTGCGGGAAGAGGGGGATGAGGTGGACATCAAGGTGGCGGCCCAGGGCAAGGACAAAGCCGCGGCCGCGGCCCTTTCCGGCCCCATGCTGCGCACCATCGCCAAGCGGCTGGGCGACTACGCCTACGGCCTGGACATGGAATCGCTGGAGGCCGCCGCCGTTCAGCGCATGCGCCGGAACCAGCTGGACATCTCCATTGGAGAGTCGGGCACGGGCGGCATGCTGGCCCGCGTCTTGAAGGAGAGCCCCGGCGGCCAGGATATCGTCCGCTACAGCATCCAGGCCGAGCTGACCGAGGATAAAATCCGCAAGCTGGGGGTTGACCAGAAGCTGCTGCGAAAGCGTGGCGATGTCTCGGAGTATGCGGCGGTCGCCATGGCGGCGGGTGCGATGAGGAAGGGCAAAACTCCGCTGGGTGCGGCTGTCTGCGCCGATATCCCCGGCTTTCGGGAGAGGGACGAAGCTGTCATCTACATCGCGGTCTGCAACAGCCGCCTGGTCTATGCCAAAAAGCTGGTGATCGACGGGGAGGGGGCCGCCCAGTTCGACGCGGTCATCGACACCGCCATCTCCCGCGCGCTCAACATGCTCCGGTTGTTTGTGGATTATCTGCCGGAGGGCTACCCCGGCTCCGTTTCTCTGGACAAGGTGCTCTCCGGCCGCACCACCGTCACCGAGAGCGAATACTACGATGACGAGCCCGCCGAGTACGATGACTACGACGAGTACGGCGACGAGGAGGAACAGCCCCTGTCCCGCAAGGAGAAGAAGCGCCAGAAGAAGGCGGACAAGGAACGGCAGAAGAACGGATACTACGAGGAAAAGCCCGAGAAAAAGAAGAGTAAGGCCAAAATGATCGTGCTGCTCATCGCCATCGCGGTCTTTTTGGGCAGCGCGGGCTACCTGGGCAAGTATATGTTCGACTCCTACATGGCCCTCACGCTCCGGGACAACATGGCGGAGCTGTACGCCACGGCGGGCTTTGGCGGCCTCAGCAAGGTCAACGAGGACGTGGTCGCCTACATTCAGATCGACGGCACAGACGTGTCCTACCCCATTGTCCAGACAACGGACAACGACTATTACCTGCGCAGGGACTTCAACAAAAAAAACAACGACCACGGCGTCCCCTTCATGGACTACAATGTGGATATTGAGCGCCCCAGCGAAAATATGGTGGTCTACGGCCACAACATGCGGGACGGCCAGATTTTTGGCGCAATCATGGAATACAAGAATCAGGATACAGGCCTGGCTTATTATAAGGAACACCCCGTCATCCAGTTCGACACCCTGCAACAAAAGGGAGAGTACGTCATATTCGCGGTGTACTCGGCCAACACGCTGGCCAAGCACGGAACGATCTTCCCCTATCACAAGTACATCGACATGGACGACGCCACCTTTGCCGCTTATGTGGAGAACCTGGAGATCAGGAGCTACCTGAACATTCCCATCGACGTGGAGCCGGGCGACGAACTGATCACCCTCTCCACCTGCGACTACGATTATTCCGGCGGGCGCTTTGTCGTCGCGGCCCGACGGCTGCGCAGCGGCGAGACCGCAGAGGACATCATATCGGCTGCGGCGGGCGCCACCAAAAACGATAATCCCCTGCACCCTGCAGTGTTCTACCAGCTCTACGGCGGCTCCCCGCCGGATACCAGCGGCCTTGCCGCCCTGCCGGACGCTGTCATAGGCGCGCCGGTAAAGCGTGAGGAGAGTGAACCGGAGGATTCCGGCTCCGACGATCTGACGCCCTCTGTCAGCAGCGAAGTGAGCTCTTCCAGCAGGGAAACGAGCAGTTCAAGCGGGGGGCAGCAAAGCAGCTCCTCATCGTCCGGGCCCACACAGGCGGAGATCGACGCGAGCAAGGCCGCCGAATCCAGCAAGGCAGCGGAAGCGAGCAAAGCCGCCGAGGCCAGCAAAGCGGCGGAGGCATCCCGCCAGGCATCTGAGGCGGAGGCGTCGCGCCAGGCGTCCGAAGCGGAAGCGTCCCGTCAAGCCTCGGAGGCGGAGGCAAGCAAGGCGGCGGAGCAGGCAGAGAAGGACAAGCAACTCAAGACCATTGAGACTCACGTGGAGTCGGCGCAGTACGAAAGCAATGCAGCGCGGGCCGCCCAAAGCAGTGCTTTGAGCACTCAGAACGCGGATGAGTCTCAGGAATTCGCAGATGAGGCTGCTGCCGCTGCGGTTCGGGCAAAGGAAGCAGCGACCAAGGCCAAGGAAGCGGCGGACGCCGTGGGAACCGAGGAGGCCCAGCAGCTTGCTACAGCCGCCTCCGGTTACGCCACCACCGCCCAGGAGTACGCCGACGCTGCTGCCGCCACCGCCAAGGAGAAGGCGAAGGCAGCCAAAAACCCCGCCAAGGTGACAGTTCCTCAAGTCAGCGGAATTCAGACGCTGTCGGTCAATTCCGGGGGCCAGACAGTGGAGGACGACACGCTGGACATCATCGCGCGGATCGTGCAAAACGAGGTGGGAAGCTCCTTTCACCCCGAGGCCATCAAGGCCCAGGCGGTGGCATCCTATACCTTTATCATGAACGCCAATGCCTCCGGCTCCACCCCGGCGGTGGCAATGGCCTCCTCGGCCGATCAGAAGGTCATCAACGCTGTGAGCGAGGTGCTGGGCCAGGCGATCTACTATGGCGGCGGCTACGCTTTCACCCCCTATCATGCCACCAGCAGTGGCCAGACAACCTCCTCCGCGGCGGTATGGGGCGGCAGCTATCCCTACCTGGTGTCGGTGGATTCCTCGGTGGACGAGGGCGCAAACAAGTACCGCACCACCACCACAATGACATCATCCAAGGTGGAGCAGCTACTCTCCTCAAAGATAGGCATCACCGCCGAGGGCGACCCCTCCACCTGGTTTGTGGTGTTGGGCGAGGAGCCGGGCGGCTACAACGGCAAGATGTCGGTCTGCGGCTATACCAAGAGCCCCCGCACAGGCAACACCATCACGGGAAGGCTGCTGCGGGAATCGGTGCTCTCCCTCCGCTCCGCCTGCTTCACGGTGGACTACGATTCCTCCACCGACAAATTCACCTTTACAACCTACGGCTACGGCCACGGGGTGGGCATGAGCCAGACGGGCGCGAACCTCTACGCCCAGCAGGGCTGGAGCTACCAAGACATCCTGCAACACTATTATCCAGGCACGTCGATACAGTAGACAGAAGAGCCGGGGCTGGAGAAATCCATCCTGCGGCTCTTTTCTTTGCTCCGGGTTTGTGATCCACTAAAGGACGAAAGTTGCAAGAAAGGAATGGTCATTTTATGGTCAAAGTATACGAGGGCGGCGCATGGCTGCTGGACGGCGGGATGCTGATCCCCGACGGCCCGGATACCGCCGCGCAGCTGCAAAATAAGCTGGGAACAATACCCGGCAAAGAGGAAGCGGCCAAGGGCGCAATGGCCTATTCTATTCTGGAAGGCCACAACACCTCCGATGGCATGGACAAGCTGAAAATCAAGTTTGACGCCATGGCCTCCCACGACATCACCTCTGTGGGCAGTGTTCAGACGGCCCGCTCCAGCGGCCTCACTGAGTTCCCCATCCCCTATGTGCTCACCAACTGCCACAACTCCCTCTGTGCGGTGGGCGGCACCATCAACGAGGACGATCATGTCTTCGGCCTGTCCGCGGCCAAGAAGTACGGCGGCATCTTCGTGCCCCCCCATCTGGCGGTCATCCACCAGTACATGCGGGAGATGCACGCAGGCTGTGGGAAGATGATTCTGGGCTCGGACAGCCACACGCGTTACGGTGCGCTGGGCACCATGGCGGTGGGCGAGGGCGGCCCCGAGCTGGTCAAGCAGCTGCTGGGCAGAACCTACGACATTGACATGCCGGAAATTGTGGCCGTTCACCTGACCGGAAAGCCCCGGCCCGGCGTGGGGCCGATGGACGTCGCCCTTGCGCTGATCGGTGCGGTGTTCAAGAGCGGTGCAGTCAAGAACAAGGTGCTGGAGTTTGTGGGCGACGGTGTGGGGAATCTCTCTGCCGACTACCGCATCGGCATTGATGTCATGACCACCGAGACCACCTGCCTCAGCACGATCTGGCGCACCGACGACACGATCAGAGATTATCTGGCGATGCACGGCAGGAGGGAAGACTATGCAGAGCTGAATCCCGCCCCCGTCACATATTACGACGGCCTTATCACAATTGATCTGGACAAGGTGCGGCCCATGATCGCCATGCCCTTCCACCCCTCCAACACCTACGCAATCGAGGAGCTGAATGGGAATCTGGGCGACATCCTCCGTCAGGTGGAAAAGGAAGCCCTGGCCCAACTGGACAACGACAAGCTCTCCCTGCACCTGATGGATAAGATACGGGACGGCGGCCTCTATGTGGATCAGGCTGTCATCGCGGGCTGCGCGGGCGGCACCTTTGAGAACATCTGCGCTGCTGCGGACATCCTGAAAGGCCAGTCGGTGGGCAGCGACGAACTGATGCTGAGCGTCTACCCCTCCAGCCAGCCGGTCAACCTGGAGCTGGTGCGAAACGGCACTATCTCCACCCTGCTGGAGGTGGGGGCAACCTGGCGCACCGCCTTCTGCGGCCCCTGTTTCGGCGCGGGCGATGTGCCCGCCAACGAGGCGCTGAGCATCCGCCACACCACCCGGAACTTCCCCAACCGGGAGGGCAGTAAGCCCGGTGAGGGCCAGATCACCTCGGTGGCCCTCATGGATGCGCGCTCCATCGCCGCCACCGTGCGGAATAATGGGAGGCTTACCCCCGCCACCGACCTGGACATCGACTACTCGAATCCCTCCTACCGCTTCGACAGCGAGGTCTACCAAAACCGGATCTACTTCGGCTACGGCAAGGCCGATCCGAAAGAGGAGCTGGTGTTCGGCCCCAATATCGCCGACTGGCCTGTCATGCAGCCGCTGGCCGACAACCTGCTGCTGGAGGTCGCCTCGGTGATCACCGACCCCGTCACCACCACCGACGAGCTGATCCCCTCCGGCGAGACCTCCAGCTACCGCTCCAACCCCCTGCGGCTGGCGGAGTTTGCCCTTTCCCGCAAGGATCCCGCCTATGTGGGCAGGGCCAAGGCTGTGCAGGCCCTCGAAAAGGCGCGCCTTTCGGGCGGTAATCCCCTGGACAGCGCTAGTCTGAAAGCCGCATACGATGCGGCTGCCGGGGATGTTTCCATGGATAAAATCGGCATCGGCAGCGTTATCTACGCAGTCAAGCCCGGCGACGGCTCCGCCAGGGAGCAGGCGGCTTCCTGCCAGAAGGTGCTGGGCACCTTTGCCAATGTGGCGGAAGAGTACGCCACCAAGCGCTACCGCTCCAACCTCATCAACTGGGGCATGCTGCCGCTGCAATTCCCCGGTGGAGAAGCTCCCTTCCAGGTGGGCGACTACCTTTGGCTGCCCGGTATCCGCGGGGCGGTGGAGCGGAATGACACCAGTTTCCGGGCGTTTGTCGTCCACGAAGGAACGGCAAGGGAGATCACCCTCACCATGTCTGAGATCACCCCTGACGAGCGGGACATCATACTGGCGGGCTGCCTGATGAACTACTACAAAAATCAAATGGAGAATGGAAAATAGCAAATCCATTGTAAGGGGATAAGGGACAAATGCTGCATACCTGCCGCCCAAAGGGCGTCTGCTCCCGCCGGTTTGCCATCGAGATAGAGGACGGCATTGTCCGCTCGCTGGAGGTGGAGGGCGGATGTGACGGCAACTCAAAGGGGATCGCCCGGCTGGTGCAGGGGCGGAGCGCCGACGAGCTGATCGGCCTGCTGGAGGGCATTACCTGCGAGGGTAAGCCCACCTCCTGCCCCGACCAACTCTCAAAGGCACTCAGGGAAATCACGGCGAATTTATAGCCGAAAAAGGGAGAGATAAATCATGCTGATTTCAGAAAACGGCGTACTGGTGCTCCAGGGCGATTCCATCACGGACTGCGGGCGGGCAAGGCCCGTGGGCGAGCGGCCGGAGGAGCTTGGCGACGGCTATGCGAAGATGGTCAGCGCCCTGCTGGGCGCGGGCTATCCCGAGCGCCGCATCCGGGTGTTCAACACGGGCATCAGCGGCAACACCACCCGCGACCTCCGGGCCCGCTGGCAGGAGGATACGCTGAACCTGAATCCCACCTGGGTGTCCATCATGATTGGTGCCAACGACGTCTGGCGGCACTTTGACAGGCCGCTGAACACCTGGGAGCAGGTGGGTGCGGAGGAGTACCGGGAGAATCTGGAATGGCTGGTGGCCCAGACCCTGCCCGAGGTGGAGGGCATGATTCTCATGGCGCCTTACTACATGGGCCAGTGTGAGGACGACCCTATGCGCCAGAAGATGCTTCAGTACGCGGGAATCGTGCATGAGACCGCTAACGCGAACAAAATTCCCTTTGTGGACACCCAGCGGCTGATGGATCGCTATTTCCGCTTCTATCATCCCCACGCCATGTCCTGGGATTGCATCCACCCCAATCATGTGGGCAGCATGCTGCTGGCGCACGGCTTGGTGGATGCGGTCAACTACAACTGGAACCACATCTCTCCCAAATAGAGCAAGCCAAAGAAAAGAGCTCCGGATACCTTCCGGAGCTCTTTTGCGTGTTATTTAGCCGAATAATTCTGTGAGGATTGTCTTTGCTTCTTCGTTGAAGAGCCCTGCGGGCGCGGTGTTCATGAGGTTGCGGTTGCCGCCCATCCTGCCGACGAGCTCGTCAATCTCCGCCCCCGACAGCTTCACGTCGATAGGGGGGAGCAGGCTCTCGATGAGGGAGGCAAGCTCTTCGCAGCCGATGCCCGCCCGCTGGAACAGCCTCTCCGCCTTTTCCGGCAGCAGCGCGGACTGACGGCGGAGGAAGCCGGGCAGATAGACCGCGCAGGCCGCCCCGTGGGGGACGCCGCGCTCCTCCGAGAGGAAGTAGCCCAGGCTGTGGCAGTAGGTGGTGCTGCACTGGGCCAGGGTGAAGCCTGCCAGCACGGAGGCCAGGTAGAGCCGCTCCCGGCTCTGAGAGGAGACTTGGGAGGCCTCGGTCTTGCCCCGCAGGTCGGCCAGTTCACCGGCCAGAACCCCGACCGCCTCCTCGGCGAAGAGGTCGGAGACCGCCCCGGCATTTACCGAGAAGTAGCCCTCCAGGGAGTGGGAGAGGGCGTCCAGTCCGGTGCTCACCGTGAAGGGGATAGGTAGGGTCGCGGTGTAGCGGCTGTCCCCAAAAGCGTATTTTGGAAAATTGGCGGCGCAGGAGACCGTGCGCTTGCGCCCGTCGGGCATGGTCATCACCGAATATTGGGTGATCTCGCTGCCGGTGCCTGCGGTGGTGCCAATGGCGACGACGGGCAGAGGGGGATTTTTCCAGTCCATGTTGTAGATGTCCAGCAGGGGGATATCATTTGCGGCGTAGATGGCCACCGACTTGGAGGCGTCCAGAGGAGAGCCGCCGCCGATGCCGACAATGAAGGCCGCGCCTTCCTTCCGGGCCTTCTCCCCGGCGATTTGCGCATCCTCCAAAAGTGGATTTTCCCGCACGGTGTCGTGGATACTTTAGGCGACGCCGACGCTGTCCAGCGCGGCGGTGAGATCGGCCAGCGCCCCGCTCTGTTTGGCGGCGTTGCCGCTGGTGACAATCAGGCAGCGGCTGCCAAGCTCCGCCAGCAGGGCGGCGTTTTCGGCGACGCAGTGCTCCCCGGTGATGAGCTTGGTGGGCATAAAGAAGTCGAATTTCATGGGAAACTCCAATCCTTTTAATTATTTGTAATCATTATACCGCCGCAGAGGAAAGAGTGCAACTCCCGCGCTTGTTTTCGACGGCATCCGTTGCTATAATACAGTAGAATAAAAGGGAGGGTTTGCCCTGTGATAAAAAATATTCTGTTTGATATGGACGGCGTGCTCATCGATTCGGAGGAGGCTATCCGCGCTTCCTGTATCCGCATGTTTGGGGAGCTGGGGGTGGAGGCATCCCACGACGACTTCATCCCCTTTACGGGTATGGGGGAAAACCGCTTCATCGGCGGTGTGGCCGAGAAGTACGGCGTGCCCTTCACCCCCGAGATGAAGGCCCGCGCCTACAGCTTTTACGGCGATGTGGCCCCCGACACTGTGGTGATCTACGACGGCATCCCCGAGCTGGTGCGGGAGCTGCGGGCGAAGGGCTACAAGCTGGCGGTGGCCTCCTCGGCGGACAGCATCAAGGTGGGGATCAATTTGCGGTGCATGGGCCTGTCGGAGAAGGATTTCGATGCGGTTGTGACCGGCTCCGATGTGACGGCTCACAAACCCGACCCCGAGGTCTTCCTCACGGCGGCGGAGCGCATCGGCGCCGACCCTGCCGAAACCGTGGTGATTGAGGATGCGGTTGCAGGCTGCAGAGCCGCTATAGCGGCCAAGATGCGCTGCATCGGCGTGACCACCAGCTTTGCGGCATCTGACTTGACTGCGGCGGGAGCCACCTATACCGTGGAGAAAACTCCGGACATTGTGCCTCTGCTGGAAAAAATGTAGTACGCATATTTACTTTGAATGGGTGATTTACGATGACGATTCATCCCGTGCTGGCCGCGCTGCTGGCGGGTCTCTTTACCTGGGGAATGACTGCGCTGGGCGCTTCCCTGGTGTTTTTCTTCAAAAAGCTGGACAAAAAGGTGTCCAACATCATGCTTGGCTTTGCCGCAGGTGTTATGATCGCCGCCAGCTTCTGGTCGCTGCTGGCCCCCGCCATTGAGCAGAGTGAGGGGATGGGCAGGTGGTCATTCGTCCCGGCACTGGTGGGCTTCCTGCTGGGCGGCGCGTTCCTCTTCCTGCTGGACAGGGTGATTCCCCATCTGCATCTGGGCTTTCCCGATTCCGCCGCTGAGGGCGGGGACAGCAAATCCAGGACAAAGGCGCGCAGCTTTCTGCTGGTGCTGGCAATCACCATCCACAATATCCCCGAAGGGCTGGCGGTGGGCGTGGCCTTTGGCGCGCTGGCAAACGGCGGCGACACCGCAACCACGCTGGTGGCGGCCATGGTGCTGGCGCTGGGCATCGGCATCCAGAACTTCCCCGAGGGTGCGGCGGTCTCCATCCCCCTGCGGGGCGAGGGCATGAGCCGGGGCAAGAGCTTCTGGTACGGCCAGTTCTCCGCTATTGTGGAGCCGATTTTCGCGGTGATCGGCGCGCTGCTTGTGACGATCATGCAGCCCATTCTGCCCTATGCGCTGGCCTTTGCCGCAGGGGCGATGATCTTCGTGGTGGTGGAGGAGCTGATCCCCGAATCCCAGGTGGGGGATGGCGCGGATTTGTCTGCAATCGGCACCATGCTGGGCTTCGCCATTATGATGGTGCTGGATGTGGCGCTGGGATAGGTAAAGGATTACGCGCATATCTACGGAACGTTTACCTTGCACTCTGCGAATTAGCGGTTGCTTTTTGTGATAAAGATTGTTAGATTTGGTACATCCTAAATAAAAGGCGGTATGGCAAGGCATGAGTATGGCAGATATAATAGCAGAGCGCAGAAAAGAAAAAGGTATGACACAGAAGCAACTAGCCGACAAGCTTGGTGTTACAGACAAAGCGGTATCAAAATGGGAACGGGGAAATGGCCAGCCGGACATCAATTACTTGGAGCCGCTGTCAGAAGCACTGGAAATCACGGTAAGCGAACTGCTGAAAGGGAAGAGGGATAAACAGGTAGATTCCTCGGTTGAAGAAGATAGCGGCGACGAGGAAATTGTAAAAACAGCGCTGAGCTACGCCAACAGTGTCTACAAAGCGCGTAGCGTGAATATACCCCGCATCGTGTTATTATCAATTTTAGCGCTGGGCCTTGTGGGAATCATCACAACATCGATCGTGGACTTTGCCCTGAACGGCAGCTTCACGTGGTCACTTCTGCCGATCAGCGGCATCATTTACCTATGGCTGTGTATCATTCCCCTGTTTTTGTTCGGGAAGCGCAGGGTAGATATTGCACTTCTTTCTACCAGTGTCTTTTTGCTTCCGTTTCTGTACATCATTTGCAGGCTGACAGGCGGCGACTGGTTTTCGACTTTAGCCATACCGATGTCGATATCGGGAGTGGTTATTCTGTGGTTGATTCGCGCTGTGTTTGCAACAAAGCTCAGCATCTGGAATAAGCTGGCTGTTTCCGGACTTGTTTTGGCCGTTGGCAATGTTGTCATTTCTTTTCAGATAGGTGTAATCCTGTCTGAAGGAGGATTCGACATATGGAATCTCATGTCGGTTGCGATTCTTGTGGTGGCCGCCGGTATTTTGTTTGTGATAGGTCTTACCAGAAAAATAACTAAATTACGTATACGATAAAAAGATGACGCGGGAAGCTTCCCGCGTCATCTTTTTGATTCTCCGGTCTATCTATGCCATCTTCCGGCTGCCGGGCTTCTCCACATCCAGCCCCTGCCCACACAGGGGGCAGCCCTCCGCATCGAAGGTCTCAACGCTCAGCGAGGTGGCGGAAAACAGGGGAAAGGGCAGCTCCGTGGCGCTGGGCACCCGCCTGTCCACAATGCAGACCATGCCGATCACCTTTGCGCCGTAGCTCTCAATTACCTTCACTGTCTCCAACGTGGATTTGGCGGTGGTCACTACATCCTCGGCGATGAGAACCCTGTCATCAGGCCCCAGATCAAAGCCTCTGCGCAGGGTCATGACATTGTCCACCCGCTCAGTGAAGATGCCGGGGATTCCCAGCTGGCGGGCCAGTTCGTAGGCCACGATGATGCCGCCCATGGCGGGGCCGACCACAATGGTTGCGCCCAAATCTTTCACCTGGGGGGTGATGTGGGCGATGACCTTCTCCGCCCGGTCGGGGTATTGCAGCAGCTTGGCGCATTGGCAGTAGCGGTTGGAGTGCTTGCCGCTGGAAAGCAGGAAATGCCCCTCCAGCAGGCTGCCCGACTCCCGGAGAATATCCAGAACCTCTTTGTTTTCCATTGCCATCATCCCTTCTCTATGTCAGTATCCCTTTACGACAACTGTTGAGCAGCTCCCCTGATTTCCTCCAGGTTGGAGATTGACCGCTGAGCCATGAACAGCTCCAGCTCCTCCAATATTTCCACCGAGGCTGTGGGCTTCACAAGATTTGCGGTGCCAATCTGCACGGCGGTTGCCCCAGCCATGATAAACTCCACGGCGTCCACAGCGTTCATGATGCCGCCGAGACCCACCACCGGAATCTTTACGGCGGCGCAGACATCGTAGACCATCCGCAGCGCCACAGGCTTGACCGCCGGGCCGGAGAGCCCCGCCGAAACCGCCCGGAAGACGGGCTTACGCTTGTTGACATCGATCACCATGCCCTTGAGCGTGTTGATGAGGGAGAGGGCATCCGCCCCCGCCTCCTCGCAAGCGAGGGCCATCGCCACGATGTCCTCGGCATTGGGGGAGAGCTTGACCATCAGCGGCTTGGTGCAGACCTTCCGCACGGCGGAGACGACTCCCCTCGCAACCTCCGCCTTGATGCCGAAGGCCATACCGCCCTCCTTCACGTTGGGACAGGAGATATTCAGCTCGATTATGTCCACATCGCTGTTACAGAGCAGCTTGGTGCCCTCCACATACTCCTCCAGGTTGCCGCCGCCCAGGTTGGCGATGACAGTGGGGCCAAAGCGGCGCAGGCGGGGCAAATCCTTCTGGATAAACGCCTCCACGCCGGGGTTTTGCAGCCCCACGCTGTTGAGCATGCCGGAGGCGGTCTCCCACATGCGGGGGCCGTAGTTGCCCTCCTTGGGGTGCAGGGTGAGGCCCTTACAGGAGATGCCCCCCAGCCGGGAGAGATTTAGGTAGGGGGTGAATTCCGACCCCATGCCGAAGGTGCCGGAGGCCATGATCAGCGGGTTTTTCAGCGGAATGCCGCAGAGGTTGACGGAGAGATCAGGGGCTATCGGATTAAGCATCGAAATCGATCTCCTCTCCACGAAATACAGGCCCCTCCACACAGGTGCGCAGATTGTGGCCGGTTTTATCGGTGCAGGTGCAAGTGCGGCAGCCGCCGATTCCACAGCCCATTTTGTTTTCCAGCGAGACATAGAGTGGCACTCTCGCCTCCTCGCACTGGGCGGCCACGGCCTTCATCATGGGGGTGGGGCCGCAGCAGAAGACGAAGTCGTAGTCGGAGGGGTGCAGGGTGCCTGTCACAAAGCCCTTGTTGCCCACAGCGCCGCTCTCGGTTGAGACACAGAGGTTATCAGTGCAGAGGGTGAACTCCCCGGTGAGGAAGGTCTCATCCCGGTAGCCCACATGGACGTCCACCTTGATCCCACGCTCCTTGAGAATCTTGCCGGTGTAAACCAGGGGTGCAACCCCTACGCCGCCGCCCACCAGGGCAACCTTGCCGCTCACTTCGTCCAAGGGGAAACCATTGCCAACAGGACCGGTCACAGTGATTGGGTCGCCCTCCCGCAGGCGGGAAAACTCCCCTGTACCTCTGCCCACCACCTGATACAGCAGAATCAGCTTGTCATCCTTCACGTCGCAGATGCTGATCGGCCTTGCCAGTAATGTGGCGGAGTGGGGAACCTTGAGCATCACGAATTGGCCGGGCCGGGCTTTGTGGGGGAAGGGAAGGGTCAGCAGATAGATGCCGGTGGCGATTTTTTCATTGGATAGCACCTGTACAGTCTCACAGCGCACTCTTAATATCCTCCCTCATGCGAATCGTTTCGGCCCTTGCCGCCTCAGCGAAGGAAAGGTGGGCGAACTCTGGCTTTTTGTATGCAAGCAGGATGCCTCTCGAGGAGTTGACCACGCCGCCGTTGCCGCCGCTAAAGTAGTTTTTCATATCCTCGGCCTTGCCGCCCTGTGCACCGTAGCCGGGAATCAGGAAGAAGGTGCCGGGCAGCCTGTCCCGGATACGCAGGGTCTGTTCCCGGTTGGTGCAGCCTACCACCGCGCCGATGGCGCTGTAGCCGCTCTCTCCGGCGTATGCCTTGCCAATTTCGGCCAGCATTTCCCCGGTGCGCTCGGACACGCTGCGGCCCTCGCTGTCCAGGATGCCTTCGATGTCGGAGGCGCCGGGGTTGGAGGTAGCCACCAGGGCGAAGAGTCCCTTCTGGCCGCCCTCCAGGTAGGGGAGGAAGGGCTTGATGGTGTCCATGCCCATGAAGGGGTTCACGGTGATAAAGTCTGCCTCGAAGTCACCGGAGAAGTGTGCCTTCGCGTACATTTCGGCGGTCTTGGCGATGTCGCCGCGCTTGACGTCGGCAATGATGATGGCGCTCTTCTCCCGCAGGTAGGCCAGCGTTTTCGCATAGGCGGAGAGGCCCGCGATGCCCAGCGCCTCGTAGTAGGCAATCTGCACCTTGTAGACGCAGGTCATGTCCAGGGTGGCGTCGATGACCTCCTGGTTGAAGGCGAAAAGGGCGTCGGAATCGGAAGAAAAGCGGCTCCGGAAGTCCCCGGGCAGGTACTCCAAGTCGGTGTCCAGCCCAAGGCAGACATGCCCCACAGTTGCGGTGCGCTCATACAGGCGGTCAATCAATTTCATTCTCTTTAATCCTTTCCCTCTCAGCCTCAAACTTTATGCTTGTTTTTCGTAGACGACCTTGCCGTTTTTGACAGTCATCAGCACCTCGCCCCACAGGCTTTCGCCCAGCAGGGGGGAGTTCTTGCTTTTGGAGTGGATGTGCTCCTCCGCTGCCACAAAGCCGCTTTCCAAGTCCACCACTGCAAGGTTGGCGGGCTGCCCCAGCTCGATGAGGCCGCCGGGAATGCCCATCAGCCGGGCGGGGCCATAGGACATCAGCCGGGAAAGTGCGGTGAGCGGCAGGCCATTCTGCTTGCACAGCACGGTGTAGCAGGTGGCGAAGCTGAGGTCGAGGCCGGTGAAGCCATTCATGCCCGCCGCCTTGTCTTCGGGTGTGTGTGGGGCGTGGTCGGTGGCAATGGCGTCCACCACGCCGTCCTTCACCGCCTGGATCAGCGCCTGGCGGTTGCCCTCGCTGCGCAGGGGAGGGGCCACCCGGCCACCGTTGCCGTCGTTCAGGTAGAGGTGGTGAGGGGTGACCTCGAAGGAGACGGGCGCGCCCTTCTCCCTGGCCGAGACGATCTGGGAGAGGGATTCTGCGGTGCTCACATGGCAGAAGTGGGTGCGGCAGCCGGTGAGTGCGGCCAGCCGCACATCCCGGTAGGTGGGCAAATCCTCGGAAAGATAGCTGTCCACCGGGGTGAGGGCTTTATCCTCCTCGTGGAGCATTACCCCCACGCCGAAGCGTCTGGCAAGCCGCATGGCGTCCAGCATCACCTGGGTGGAGACGATGCCGTTGCCGTCGTCGGTGAGCCATTTTACGCCGCCCAGGTCTCCCTGGCTCTCCAGGTGGGAGAGGGTGGAGCCGTCGGAATCCTTTGTGATAGAGAGGGTCTGGTAGACGTCGCAGATGTCCAGCTCCCGAGCCTTCTTCTCCACATAGTGCACCGCTTTCAGGTCGGAGATCACCGGCTTGGTGTTGGGCATCAGGTTGACGGTGGTGTAGCCCCCGTGAACGGCGGCCCGGCAGCCGGTGTAGACGTCCTCTTTGTGGGTGAGGCCGGGGTCGCGGAAGTGGACGTGCAGGTCGACGAAGGAGGGCAGCAGCGTGAGGCCCCTGCCGTCCACCACTTGGGCGGGTTCTTCCGCCACCAGATTTTCTCCCATGGCAGCGATAACGCCCCCCCGCAGGAGGACGTCGCATTTAAGCTCCCTGTTGCAGTCGGCTGTTCTGATATTCCGAAACAGAATTGACATGAAGCATCCCTTCTTCCATCAGGTTATCCAGCCCCAGCAGCGTGATGATGAGGGCCATTCGCGCGTAGACGCCCATCTGGGCCTGCTTAAAATACCAAGCCCTGGGGTCGCTGTCCATATCGGTGGAGATTTCGTCCACTCGGGGCAGGGGGTGGAGGACAGCCATCTCCTTTTTGGCCAGCTGCATCTTTTCGGCGTCCAATATGTAGACGCCTTTCAGAGCTTCGTACTGGGCGGGCTCCTCGAAGCGCTCCTTCTGAATGCGGGTCATGTAGAGAATGTCCACCTGGGGCAGGGCGTCCTCCAGGCTGGCGTTCTTCTCATAGGGCACGCCGTCCTTGTCCAGCAGCTCCAGGATTTTATCCGGCATCTGCAGCTCGTCTGGTGCGATGAGGACGAAGCGGTTGCCGGGGTAGCGGGCCATCATGCGGATGAGGGAGTGGACTGTCCTGCCGTATTTCAGGTCGCCGCAGAGGCCGATGGTCAGGTTGTCCAGCCTGCCGAAGCGGGCCTGGATGGTGGCCATATCGGTGAGGGTTTGGGTGGGGTGCTCGTTTGCGCCGTCCCCGGCGTTGACCACCGGGATGGTGGACACCTGGGCCATTTTGTGAGGGGTGAGGGGAATGGGGTGCCGCACCGCCATGATGTCGCTGTAGCAGCTCACCATGATGGCGGTGTCCTCCACCGTCTCGCCCTTGGCGGCGGAGGAGGCGGAGGGGTCGGAGAATCCGATGACGTTTCCCCCCAGCCGAAGCATGGCGCTTTCAAAGGAGAGGCGGGTGCGGGTGCTCGGCTCAAAAAATAAAGTAGCCAATATCTTGCCTTTTGCGACATCTCCATAATGGGAGGGGTTCGCGGCAATCTGATTGGCTACCGAAAGAATTGTCTGTAAATCCTGTTTTGTAAGGTCTGAGCTGTTGAGCAAATGATGAAGCATCCGGGTACCGATCCTTTCCCGGTTCCAGGATAGCCGTCTCCCGAAACCGACGGCCTGAATGGTGTGTTCAGGCATACTTTTCCCTGTATTGTGCCAGCCTGCGTATTTCCACAAGGCCAAATTTTTACAAGTATAGCATAGGGGAAACAGGAAAGTCAAGGCGGCGCGGCAAATGATTTTGAACAGATTACGCGAAAAAGGAACAGGGCCGCGGCAATAGCAGCCCTGTTCCTTTTGTTCGGTGAAATAAGCTATGCGAGATAGGAGCGCAGCATCCACTGCAGCTTCTGGTATTCCGCGAGGTAGCCGGTGAACAGGTCGGCGGTCGCACCGTCCCCAGCCTCCTCCGCAAGGCCGATAAGCTCTGCCGTATCCCGAATCCAGTAGTCCACATCTTTCAGCAGACCTTTGACAGCGGCCTCGGAGGAGATGGGCGCATCGTCCAGCTCCTTTATGGTTGCCAACTCCAGTGCCGCCTTCATGTTGGCGACGGGGGATTGTCCCAGCGCCAGCAGGCGCTCGGCAACCGTATCGATGATTTCGGCGGTCTGGTCGTAGAGCTCCTCCAGCTTGGCGTGGAGGGTGAAGAACCCCTGCCCCTTGATATACCAGTGCAGGTTGTGCAGCTTGATGTAGCCGATCTCCTGGTTTGCCAGATACAGGTTCATTTTCTTATACAGTTTCTTTGACATTGGGAAGCCTCCTAATATAGCGTGAAATAAAAGTTAACGAAGGATAACTTACTGATGATTATACAGTAGGTTCTCCACAAAAGCAAGAAAACAAACGGAGTATTCTGTCAATAGACAAAATACTCCGTTAGAAGGCAAGATACTCAAACTTTTCGGATGGACTTCGCGTAGCCGGTGAGGAACACGATGGCGTAGAGGGAGAGGATCAGCATGTACAGCGTCTCGGAGAGGGGGATGGTGACGGAGGACATGAAGCCGCCGTGAGAGACCGCGTAGAGCAGGTTGGGGATGGTGAGGGTGAAGCCCGCCAGGGAGAGGCTGAGGCCCGCGGGAATGGCATAGGTGCGGCTTGTGCGCACGCCCAGGCCATAGATGATGCGGGACTGTCCCAGAAGAAAGATTGCGGCAAAGCTCATGAAAAGCAGGTTCAGCAGCACATCCGAAAGGGTAGTGACGGCGATGAGGTTGTTGAAGCGGGCCAACAGCACTACCAGCTGCCACAGGCAGGGGAAGATGCCCAGCACCGCGCCCGGTTTGCCGTCCCGAAGGAAACGGGAGCCGATTCCCCCTACGATCATGGAGACAGCGGCAGCGATCCCCGCAAAGAAGGAGAAGCCAACCATCACCTTGTTCCAGGTGGGGGTGCTGGCGGGGTTCTGCACCTGTGAGGTCACATCCAGCAAGGTGTAGCCCAAGATGGCCGCGCCGGTGAGCACCGAGAAAACACTTGTGAGGCTATGGCTGTATCCGATGGGGTAGTCGTTGCGGGTACGGCGAAAAAGGGTCATGAGGAACCAGAAGAGGATCGCCAGCACGAACACCCCGGCCAGGATATAGGAGGAGGGGATTCCAAGGGTGCCGCTCCTGTAAAAGCCTGTGGAGGGATCCATGAAAACAAATTTTAGGATTGTCTGAAGAACGACGCCCAGAATGAGCGCACAGTAATAGACTGCAAAAAAAATCTTGAGGCTGTTTTTACCCATAAATCATGTTCAGTGTCGGCATCCTCAAGGGAACAGGGCCGGCAGAGATCGCCTTTCCAAAATTATCATCTATCGCTGATCGATGCTCACATACTCGGCCCGGGGGGCAATAGCCTTGTAGCCGGGGCGGATGATCTTGCCGCCGGTGGTGAACATCTCCTCCATGCGGTGTGCACACCAGCCGACAGTGCGCGCCACAGCGAAGAGGGGGGTGATCAGCTCGGGGGGAACCCCCAACATAGTGTACACCAAACCGGAGTAGAGGTCAACGTTGGCGCAGAGAGGGGCGTCGATTCCCTTTTTGCGCTGGAAAACGGCGGGGGTGAGCTTCTCCACCAACTCGATGAGGCGGTACTCCGCCTCGTGCTCGGTGCCCGCCACCATCTTTTCCGCATAGGCCTTGAGCAGAACAGCCCGTGGGTCGCTGATGGTGTAGATTGCGTGGCCCATGCCGTAGATCAGGCCGCTGCCGTCCCCGGCCTCCCGGTTGATGATCTTTTCCAGAAAGCGCTCCACCTCGGTTTCGTCCCCCCAGTTGGAGACGTTTTCCTTGATGGCGTCCATCATCTGCATGACCTTCTGGTTCGCTCCGCCGTGGCGGGGCCCTTTGAGGGAGCCGATGCCGGCGGCGATAGCGGAATAGGTGTCAGTTGCCGAGGAGGTGAGCACCCTGGTGGCGAAGGTGGAGTTGTTTCCGCCGCCGTGCTCGGCGTGGAGCACCAGGCAGAGATCCAGCATCTTGGCTTCCTCATCGGTGAAGTGCTTGTCGCTGCGGATAGAGCGCAGAATGTTCTCCGCCACCGAATACTCCGCCTTGGGCAGATGGAAGTACATGCTTTTGCGGTCGAAATTGCGGCGCTTCACCTGGTAGGCGGCGGTCATCATCCCCGGCATTTTTGCGATGAGGGAGATGGACTGGCGCATGACGTTTTCCAGTGTGGGCTCCTCGGGGTTGTCGTCGTAGCAGTAGAGGGCCAGCGTGCTGCGCTGGAGGGCGTTCATGATGTTGCCCGCGGGGCACTTGATGATGATGTCGTCCACAAAGGTGTCCGGCAGCTCCCGCTGGCGGGCCAGCGCGCGGTTGAACACCTCCAGCTGGTGAGAAGTGGGCAGCTTGCCGTAGAGCAGCAGCCAGGCCACCTCCTCAAAGCCGAAGCGGTTCTCGGCCTGGCAGCCCGAGACGAGTTTGCGCACGTCGATGCCGCGGTAGACCAGTTCGCCCTCCACAGGGGACTTCTCGCCCTCGTTCATGACGTAGCCGTGGACGTTGCAGATGCGGGTAAGGCCCGCGATAACGCCGGAGCCGTCCGCATTGCGAAGGCCCTTTTTCACCCGGTAGCGGGCGAAGTCGGCGGGGTCGATGAAGTTGTATTTCTTGCTTTCCGCGCAGAGAAAGGAGATATCCTTGTCGGGATCATATCTCTTCTTGTTTTCGTTATCAGCCATGTTTGCTTTCCCCTTTCCCATAGTTCAAAGTTGTGAAAATGACGGGCGTTGAGAAGATTCTTGCATATCGTTCACCATAGTATAGTGGAGCGCGCGGGGAAAGTCAATTGGGAAAAGAAAGAGAAAACCGCCAGCACAAAGGCACGGCGGCTCGAAATATTGAAATATGCCCGGGAACTGCACAAACCCGATCTGAACGCTTTGCGTTCAGACTATTCGCTCTTGGCTTCGATGTAGTTAACGATGTTGCCCACGGTCTTCATGGACTCGATCTCCTCGTCGGGGATCTCAATGTCGAACTCTTCCTCCAGGCTCATGACCAGATCCACCACATCCAGGGAATCGGCGCCCAGATCGTCGGTAATGACGCTCTCCATTGTTACGGAATCGCCATCAACATCCAGCTGATCCACCAGGATTTCCTTTACTTTGTCCAGTACCACCATTGTCTGCACCTCCTTCATATTGATATGACCGGGCATACCGGTCAAAATATTCCAACTCGCTGCCGGGCTCCCGAATGGGGGAGCGGCGATCCCGCCATGGGGCAAGAATGACTGCACCGGGCGGCGCGAACGTTGTCACGATGCGCTATTCGGCGAATACGCCAATCTTACGAAATTTACTATACCTGTTTTCCAACAAGATATCAATAGGTTTGGAAAGAAAATTTGGGAGGGTGTCCCTGAGGTAGGTTGAGATGGCTTCGGCAGCCAATCCGGGGTTCTTGTGGGCGCCGCCCTTGGGCTCCGGAATGATGGCGTCGCAGATGCCGAATTCAGTGAGATCCTCCGCCGTGATGCGGATGAGATTGGCGGCTTCCTGCTCCCTGCTTGCATCCTTCCAGAGAATGCTTGCGAAGCCGCGGGGGGAGATAACCGAGTAGGTGGCGTTCTGCAGCATCGCCAGCTCGTCGCAGACCGACAGGCCCAGTGCGCCGCCGCTGCCCCCTTCGCCCAGGATAATGGAGATCACGGGGGTGCGCAGTTCCATCATCTCCATGAGGTTGCGGGCAATGGCCTCGTGCTGGCCCCGCTCCTCCGCCTCAATGCCGCAGTAGGCACCTGCGGTGTCCACCAGGCAGATGACGGGGCGACCGAATTTCTCCGCCTGCTTCATGAGGCGGAGCGCCTTGCGGTAGCCCTCGGGGTGCGCCATGGCGAAATTGGACTGCTTGTTCTCCTCCAGGTTGCGGCCCTTTACCTGGCCGATAACCGTGACGGGAATGCGGTTGAAGCGGGCAATTCCCCCGATGATGGCCGGGTCGTCGCCGAAATAGCGGTCGCCGTGCATCTCGATAAAGTGGGTGAAAACAGCGGGGATGTAGTCCCGCACGGTGGGGCGGTTCTTTTGGCGGACAATCTCGATATGTTCCCAGGCAGTTGTGTTACTCATGGGAAGCACCTCCCTCTGCCGGCTTGCTGTCGCTGTGGAAGCGGAGCAGCCTGCCCAGCGTCTTGCGCATGGTGCTGCGCTCCACGATCATATCCACAAAGCCGTGCTCCAAGAAGAACTCGGCGGACTGGAAGTCCTCGGGAAGGCGTTGACGGATGGTGCTCTCGATCACCCTGCGGCCCGCAAAGCCGATGAGCACTTTGGGCTCGGCGATGATGATGTCGCCCAGCGCCGCGAAGCTTGCGGCAACGCCGCCAGTGGTGGGGTCGGTGAGCACGGGGATGTAAAGCCCCCCCGCCTGAGAGTGTCTGCCCACCGCGCCGGAGGTCTTGGCCATCTGCATGAGGGAGATGATTCCCTCCTGCATTCTGGCCCCGCCCGATGCGGTAAAGAGGATGACGGGGAGCTTTTCCTCCACCGCCCGCTCAAAGAGGCGGGTGATTTTCTCCCCCACCACAGAGCCCATGGAGGCCATGAGAAAGTGGGAGTCCATCACGCCCAGGGCGCAGGGCTGCTGCTCGATGGTGCAGCGTCCGGTGACGACAGCTTCGCTGAGCCCGGTGCTCTCCTGGAGCTTCGCGACTTTTTCGGGGTAGCCGGGGAAGTCGATGGGGTTGAGGGTTTTCAGGTTCTCGTCCCAGGGCTGGAAGGAGTCCTTATCCACCGTCATTTTCAGGCGCTCCTTCGCGGTGAGCCGGGCGTGGAAGTTGCAGTTGGGGCATACCTTTCCCGCCAGCTCGAAGTCCTCGTTGAAGACCACCTTCTGGCAGCGGGGGCACTTGAACATCAGGTCGGCGGGAACAGAGATGTCCGCCTCATTTTCCGACGGTTCCAGCCCCATGCGGGACTTGACCACCGAAAAGAAGTTTTCCATCATTGTGAATCATACCCTTTCAGGAAGATACCCGGGCAACATTAAACTGTTCTGAAACCGGGTATTTATTTACCGCTCGACTTGTGCTCCAAAATTCGGCCAAGGCTTGCAATGTCGTACTCTCCCAGCACGAAATCGGGGTCGCGGAGAATTTCCAGCTGGAAGTCGATGTTGGTGTCCACCCCGTCCACAATGAACTCGGCAAGGGCCCAGCGCATCTTGGCGATGGCTTCCTCCCGCGTGGGGGCGAAAGCGATGAGCTTAGCCATCATGTTGTCGTAGTAGGGGGGGATGGTGTAGCCCGCGTAGATGGCGCTGTCCACCCGGATGCCGGGGCCGCCAGGGAGGTAGAGCCCCGTGAGGGTGCCGGGGCTGGGCCGAAAGTCCAGAGAGGGCGTCTCGGCGTTGATGCGGCACTCGATGGCATGTCCTCTGATCTGCACATCCTCCTGTCGGAAGGGCAGGGGGCGGCCCATGGCCACCGTGATCTGGGTCTTGACCAGGTCGATTCCCGTGACCTCCTCGGTGACGGGGTGCTCCACCTGGATTCGGGTGTTCATCTCCATGAAGTAGAAGTCGCCCCGGGCGTCCAGCAGGAACTCGATGGTGCCCGCGTTCTCGTAGTCCACAGCCCTTGCGGCGGCTACTGCTGCCTCCCCCATGCGCTGCCGAAGATCAGGGGTCATCAGCTTGGAGGGGCAGGGGGATTCTTCCAGCACCTTCTGGTTGCGGCGCTGCATGGAGCAGTCACGCTCTCCCAGCCAGACCACGTTGCCCTGGCTGTCCGCCATGATCTGCATTTCCACGTGGCGGGGCCGGATGACGAACTTCTCCATGTAAACCCTGTCGTCGCTGAAGAAGCGCAGGGCCTCCTCCTTGGCGGTGGCAAGAGCATTTTCCAGCTCGTTTTCACTTTCGACAAGGCGTATGCCCCGCCCGCCGCCACCGGCGCTTGCCTTGATGAGGACGGGATAGCCGATCTCCTCCGCGACGGTTTTGGCCTGTTCCAGGTTGGCGATGATGCCGTCGGAGCCGGGAATGACCGGTACACCGGAAGCCTGCATGGTCTGCTTAGCGGTGGACTTGTCCCCCATGCGTTCAATCGCCTCAGCGCTGGGGCCAATAAAGCGGATACCGCAGCGGGCACAGGCGGCGGCGAAGGCGGCGTTCTCGCTGAGAAAACCGAAGCCGGGGTGTACGGCGCCCGCGCCGGTGAGGGTGCAGGCGGAGAGGATGTTGGGGATGTTCAGGTAGCTGTCCTTGCTGGGGGCGGGGCCGATGCAGATGGTCTCGTCGGCGATCTGGGCGTGGAGAGCATCCCGGTCGGCCTCAGAGCAGACTGCAACGGTGCGCAGCCCCAGCTCCCGGCACGCCCGAATGATGCGCACGGCGATTTCGCCGCGGTTGGCGATGAGAACCTTGTTAAACATTAAATTGATCATTCCTTAATCGCGGTGTTTGTGCCGGTAATATGGTCTCGCCGCTCGGCTGCCTATTGTTGAAAAGCAAAGGTGAGATCGCAGGTGCAGGCTATTTCGTCCTCCACCTTGGCTGTGCCTTTGCCGATGCCGATGGAGCCGCGCATTTTGACCATCTGCACCTCCAGCACCAGCACCTCGCCGGGCACGACCTGGCGGCGGAATTTGGCCTTGTCTATTTTGGCGAAGAGTGCGATGCGGCCCTTGTTTTCCGGCAGGCTGCCCGCGCAGACCGCGCCGGTCTGGGCCAGCATCTCGATGATGAGCACGCCGGGGGTGACGGGGTAGCTGGGAAAATGCCCCTTGAACCAGAAGTCGTCCTCTTTGATATAGGTCTTGGCGATGCACTTCACGCCGGGCTCCAGGGCGATGACCTCGTCGATGAGAAGGAAGGGCTCCCTGTGGGGGATAACCTCTTTGATCTGCTCCTTGTTGAGCAGTACGATTTGCTCGGGCATGGGATCAGTCCTTTCGCAAAAATATGGGGTAGAGCGGTATTAGAATGATTACTCAATCACCAGAATGGGCTGACCGAACTCCACACCCTGGCCGTTTTCCACCAGAATCTGGGAGACTGTGCCAGAAAATTCGCTGTTGACCTCGTTCATGAGCTTCATGGACTCAATGATAAAGAGCACCTGGCCCTTTTCCACCCTGTCGCCCTCCTGGACATAGGGGTCGCTGTCGGGGGAGGGGGCGGCGTAGAAAGTTCCCACAATGGGGGAGGTGACAATTCTGCCGGGAGGGAGCTCCGGCTCTGCGGTGTGGGATGGGAAGGGGGAAGCCGAGGCGCTTTCCTGCTGCGGGCCGGCGGGAGCCGCCACGACCTGAACAGGCGGGCATGCCAGCTCAAGCTTTGCGCCATCCTGCTCCAATTTGAGGCTGCCGACATGGTGGCGCTGCATGGCTGCCATCAGCTCTTTGATGTCCTCAATGCTGTAAAAATGATCCGTCAACTTCATCAACTCCGGTTATATTATACGATACCTTTTGGGTGGTGGAAAGCTCAGTCTTCATATTTTTTGTAGAGGACGGAGACGTTGTGGCCGCCGAAGCCGAAGGAGTTGGACAGGGCGTATTTAACATCCGCTTTTCTCGCGCCCTCGGTGATGTAGTCCAGGTCGCACTCGGGGTCGGGCACCTTGTAGCCCGCGGTGGGGGGGAGAATGCCCTCACGGAGCGCCATGACGGTGATGATACCCTCTACGGCCCCAGCCGCGCCCAGCAGGTGGCCGGTCATGGATTTGGTGGAGGAGATTGCCAGCTTGCCTGCGTGCTCGCCGAAGGCAACCTTGATGGCCTCGGTCTCGCATTTGTCGTTGATGGGGGTGGAGGTGCCGTGGGCGTTGATGTAGCCCACATCGGTCATGGCGATGCCGCCCTCCTGCACAGCCATTTCCATGGCTGTGGCCGGGCCGCAGCCCTCGGGGTCGATGGCGGTGATGTGGTAGGCGTCGTCTGTGGCGCCGTAGCCGATCACTTCGCCGTAGATTTTGGCTCCCCTGGCCTTGGCGTGCTCCAGGTTTTCCAGTATCAGGATGCCCGCGCCCTCGCCCATTGCAAAGCCGTCCCGCTCCTTGTCAAAGGGGATGGAAAGGCGGTCGGGGTTGGTTCCCTTGGTGAGCGCGCCCATGTTGTTGAAGCCGCCCAGGGAGAGCTCGGTGATGGCGGCCTCCGCGCCGCCGCAGACCGCGGCATCCAAAAAGCCGAACTTGATCTTGCGGAAGGCCTCGCCGATGGCATTGTTGGAGGAGGAGCAGGCGGAGACGGGACAGAAATTCTCCCCCTTGAGGCCGTGGTTGATGGCGATGGTTC
Organism: Oscillospiraceae bacterium; assembly: GCA_047973265.1. Lineage (GTDB taxonomy): Bacteria > Bacillota > Clostridia > Oscillospirales > Ruminococcaceae > WRAV01. The sequence continues at coordinate 19,609 of JBKEBS010000034.1, read as the reverse complement.
CCCCCGCCATATTGGTGATCATCATGGGGACGAAGAAGACCGAGATGCGGTCGGAGCCCTTCTCCATAAACTTGCCGTGCTCCGCCTCGATGGTCTGGAGGCCGCCCACGCCGCTGCCGACAATGACGCCGATGCGGTAGGGGTCGAGGCCCTCCTTGAAATTGCCCGCATCCGCGATGGCGGTGTTGGCGGCTGCCAGGGCGAACTGGCAAAAGGGATCAAGCCTGCGGGCATCTTTTTTGGGAATGCCCATCTCCACCGGATCCCAGTCGGGGACGCTGGCGGCATACTTGACGTCGAAGTTGGTGGTGTCGAAGTAGGTGATGGGGGAGAAGCCGTGTTTTCCGGCCTTGACGCTTTCCCAGAGGGCGGTGGTGTCCTTGCCCAGCGCTGTGACCGAGCCCATGCCCGTGATAACGACTCTATTCATACTGTAAAACCAATCCTTTCGCGGGTTGCTTTTGCCGTGTTACATCATCATGCCGCCGTCCACCACAATGACCTGGCCGGTCACATACTTGGTATTGGCCAGGAAGGAGGCGGTGTCGGCGATGTCCTCCACCGTGCCGAAGCGGCCCAGGCTGACAGCAGCCAGCATCTTGGTCTTGACTTCCTCGGGCAGCACGTCGGTCATGGCAGACTGGACGGGGCCGGGGGCGATGGCGTTGCAGATGATGCCTCGTGCGCCCAGCTCCTTTGCGGTGGTCTTGGTGATGCCTATGATGCCCGCCTTGGAGGCGGAGTAGTTAATCTGAGAGGCGTTGCCGTACACGCCCGCCACCGACGACATGTTGATGATATGCCCGGAGCGCTTCTTCATCATAAGGGGGGAGACGTGGCGGATCATATTGAAGACGCTCTTGAGGTTGGCGGCGATGACGGAGTCAAAGTTCTCCTCGCTCATGCGCACGATGAAGCCATCCCGTGTGATGCCAGCGTTGTTGACAAGGACATCCACCGCGCCAAAGCGCTCTACCACGGCTTTGACCATTGTCTGGCAGGCGTCGAAATCGGAGACATCGGCGATGAAGCACTCGGCCTCCACGCCAAGGGCGCGGCATTCCTCCGCCACCTGCTTGCCACCGTTTTCCAGGGTATCCTGGTTGTAGCAGTTGATGGCGATGTTCATGCCCTCCGAGGCAAAGCGCTTTGCGATAGCCGCTCCGATGCCCTGAGAGGCTCCTGTGATGAGTGCGGTTCTGCTCATATGATATCGAAATCCTTTCCATTCAATAAATTGAGACTACGGATTGTAATGGAGTACTAATACTCCAAAACAACTGCGCCATAAGTGAGGCCCGCGCCAAAGCCGACCATGCAGATTTTGTCGCCCCGCTTCAGGCGGCCGCTGCGCACGCACTCGTCCAGGCCGATGGGAATGGTGGAGCTGGAGCTGTTGCCGTATTCCTGGATATTCACGTAGATTTTGTCGGGATCGATGCCCAGGTTTTTCCCCGCGGTTTCAATGATGCGCAGGTTCGCCTGATGGGGGAAGAGCAAGTCCAGCTCATCCACGGTGATACCCGCCTTGTCGCAGGCCTTGCGGACAATCTCGGGCATGATACGGGTGGCGAACTTGTAGACCTCGCGGCCGTTCATGATAAAACCCTTCTCGTGTTCTACCGGGTAGGGATCGTTCTCGAAGGAGCCGGTAAAGCTGTTGAAGGGGTTTGTCCTGCGGGGCTTCCGGTAGAGGATGTGCTCTGCTCCGGTGGCGTCACAGCCCTGAATGGAGCCGTAGAGGCCGTCCTTGCGGCTTACCACACAGGCGCCCGCCCCATCCCCGAACAGGATGCAGCTGGCGCGATCCTCGTAGTTTGTGAACTGGGTGACGGCCTCGGCGGCAACCACCAGCACGTTGTCCACATCGCCGGTGTACAGGTAGCGCCTGGCCATATCCATGCCGGTGCAAAAGGCGGTGCAGGCGACATTGATATCGAAGGAAAGAGAGCTGGGAATCCCCAGCTGCGCCTGTATGATGCAGGCGGTGGAGGGGGTGTAGAAGTCGCCGCCCAGGGTGGTGCAGATGACCATGCCGATATCCTCTGGCTTGCAGTCCGCCGCCGCCATGGCGTGCTTGGAGGCCTCCACACCCATCATCCAGACAGGCTCAGAGGTGATGATATGCCGCCGGGAGATACCGGTGCGAGTGGTGATCCACTCGTCGCTCGTGTCGAGAAAGGCGGCGAAATCTTCATTTGTCGCGACCTTTTCGGGGGCATAGTGTCCCGTGCCGCGAATGTGCAGAGAGTTGATGCTCATCAGAACCTTTCTATGATGCGGAGAAATTTCCGCTTGAAAAAATGTAACAGTTGTTATATTATTTAGCATATCCACTTCCACTCGATTTGTCAATTGTTTTGTGTCATTTTTTTGTAGCAGGACTGTAATACCTTAAAAAAGTGAAAGGAATGATGATAGATGGCGAAGATAGCTGCACTGTTCAGCGGGCAGGGCTCCCAGTATCCAGGCATGGGCAGGGAACTGCGGGAGACGAGCGCGGCGGCAAGGGAGGTCTATGCCTGCGGCGGCGAGATCCTTGGCATGGATATCGCGAAAATCAGCGCGGAGGGCACAGAGGAGGAGCTGGCGGCGACCTCGGTTTCCCAGCCTGCTATCTTTGCGCTGTCGGTGGCATCCTTCCGGGCTGCCATGGAGGAGATGGAGGCGTCGGCCGCCGTAGCGGGCCACTCCCTGGGTGAGTTCGCGGCCCTCTGCTGCGCGGGGGCCTACAGCTTGGAGGATGGCTTCCGCATCATAGCTGCCCGGGCCGCGGCGATGGACAGGGCTGCAAAGACGGCGAAGGGCGCGATGTTCGCCATCGTGGGCAGCGATGAGGAGACGGTACAGGCGGCCTGTGGGGAGGCCGGCGGCTTTGTGCAGCCGGTGAACTTCAACCTGAAGAATCAGACGGTCATCTCCGGCGAGGAGGAGGCTGCAATCCGGGCCGCCGCCCTGCTGGAGGGGAAAGGCGCCAGGGTAATCCGCCTCAGCGTGGCCAGTGCCTTCCACACCTCCATGATGGAGACGGCGGCGCTGGAGCTTGCCCGGTCACTTTCCTCTATCGCATTCCACCCGGTGAAGATGGACTTCTACTCCAATCTGACAGGGGACAGGCTGGTGATCGAGGACTACCCCGCATATTTCGCCAAGCACATGGTGAGCCCGGTGCGCTTCGTGGAGGAGTCGGCGGCCATGGCCCGCGACGGCATCACTGCGGCGGTGGAGTTCGGCCCCAAAAAGACGGTGGCAACCTTCCTCAAAAAAAACCAGCGGGGCATCACCGTCCACAATGTAGAGGACGCCGAGACACTGGCGAAGCTGCCGGGATTTTTAGCAAAGCTGGACTGACGCAATAAACAAAAGAAAGCCACCGGTAATCCGGTGGCTTTTTCTTGCGGTATTGCAGCGGCTTACTTGGTGAATACGCCGCAGATGGCGTCACCTGCTTCGTTATAGGGAGCGCCTGCCACATCGCCGTAGAATTCTGACATATGGAATCCAGCAGCCTTCATTTCCGACAGCAGCTTCTCCTTGGTGAAGAAGTGATCCCATACATTGTAACACTGCACGCCGTCGTCAGTCACGACAATGTTCTGGCGCAGTTCGGTCTCGTCCTCGTCGCCGTACTGATAGACGGAATCGAGACAGAGATACGGTTTTTCGCTGAAAAAGTTTGCTTCCGGGCAATAGTACCAGGTGTGGGATTCCTCCCTGCGCATAGCGGGAGTGAACACATCCAGAAGGAACTTTCCACCCTTTCGCAGCGCCCTGTACACTTTTTTGGCGAGCGCCAGCCTGTCCGTCACGGAAAACACCGGATAGTTGCAGTAGATCAGGGTGATGACATCATACTGCTCCACTTCATCCAGCGCAAGGTAGTCCTGTATGCGGTAGTCGATGTCGTGGTCGAGAAGGGCGGCCTGCTCCTTCGCGTAGGCGATGGAACGGGGAGAAATATCCACCCCTGTAACGGTGTAGCCCGCGCTGTAAAAGCGCTCGGAGTACAGGCCGGGGCCGCAGCCCAAATCCAACAGGGCAGGATAGTCAGAGGGGGGGACGAGGGAAGAAATCCAGCGGGCAGACCTGTCCATAAATTCGTGCTTGCGGGAGGCGGAGTCCACATCCGGATTCAGGTGGGCCTCCAGCATCCCCTTGGAAATGTGTTCGTCTTCCCAGATGTCGCCCGTGCCCGGAGCGTAGAGAGCGGGCTTGTGCAGGTACTTGCTTATTTTGTCGAGCATATTGTCCTCCATTTCCAGGAGGGTCAGACTTTCATCGCCCTCCCGGCGAAAATGTGATTGATAGCTGCATGATTCATTGTTTTATTGCGTATCAATGGTATCAGCTCCCTTCTGTGTCGCTGTGACTTTCGCTTTATCACTTACCGCTCGTCGATGGGCGTGTAGTCCCTTCTGGGGCAGACCGATTTGTAAGCGGGGCGGATGATCTTGCCCGCGTTGATGAGCTCCTCCAGCCGGTGTGCGCTCCAGCCCGAGATACGGCTGATGGCGAAGATGGGGGTGAAGAGCTGCAGGGGCAGATCCAGCATGCTGTAGACAAAGCCGCTGTAGAAGTCGATGTTGGCGGAGACGCCCTTGTAGATGCGGCGCTCCTCGCCGATGATGGCGGGGGCCAGCTTCTCCACCATGGCGTACAGCGCGAACTCCTCCTGGCGGCCCTTGGCTTCGGAGAGGCTCTCCACATACTTCTTGAAGATGTTGGCCCTGGGGTCACTGAGGGAGTAGACGGCGTGGCCCATGCCGTAGATGAGGCCCGCGTTGTCGAATGCGTTTTTATGGAGCAGCGCGCGGAGGTATTTGCCAACCTCCTCCTCGTCTGTCCAGTCCTTCACGACGCGCTTCATGTCCTCGAACATCTCCACCACCTTGATGTTTGCGCCGCCGTGCTTGGGCCCCTTGAGGCTGCCCAGCGCCGCCGCGATGGTGGAGTAGGTATCGGTGCCCGAGGAGGTCACCACGTGGCAGGTGAAGGTGGAGTTGTTGCCGCCGCCATGCTCGGCGTGAAGAACCAGCGCCAGGTCAAGCAGCTTAGCCTCCAGCTCGGTGTAACTGGTGTCGGGGCGCAGGATGCGCAGGATGTTCTCGGCGATGGAGAGCTCCGGCAGCGGGTTGTGGATGATGAGGCTCTCCCCGTTGTTGAAGTGGTTGTAGCCCTGGTAGCCGTAGACCGCCAGCATGGGGAAGAGGGTGATGAGCTGGAGGCACTGGCGCAGCACATTGGGGATAGAGAGGTCGTTGGCATTTTCGTCGTAGGAATAGAGGGTGAGCACGCTCTTGGCCAGCGTGTTCATCATGTCGTCGCTGGGGGCCTTGAGGATGACGTCCCGCACAAAGTTGGTGGGCAGGGTGCGGTAGTTGCTCAGCAGCGCCTTGAAGTTCCCCAGCTGCTCCGCTGTGGGGAGGTCGCCGAACAGCAGGAGGTAGACAGTCTCCTCAAAGCCGAAGCGTTTTTCGCTGACAAAGCCGTCTACAATGTTGTAGATGTCGATGCCGCGATAGAACAGCCTGCCCTCGGCGGAGACCTTTTCGCCATTGACCACTTTGCTGGATTCTATCTCGCTGATTTCGGTGAGGCCGGTGAGGACGCCGTTGCCGTCCAGATCACGCAGGCCGCGGTTCACTTTGTATTTGACATACATTTCCGGTTCAATCCAGCCGTCGCTCACACAGAGCTTTGCGAGTCTTTCAATCTCCGGCGTAATTTCGGAATAGTGGGACACCTTTGAAGTTGGCATGCCGATACCTCCTTGTTCACATGGTTCAATTCACTGACGCTTTAGTGTAAGATACTTGATTATACACTATTTTGGATGCTTTTACAAAGAACAAAATGGAAAAATATGTTGAGCGAAAAATTAACAGAAAGGACAAATACCATCATAGCTTTTGCAGGGGAAGTGGAGTAAAATGAGATCAAACACCGAGGAGGATGAATTGCAGTGAAGATGCGCACAGTGGGACAGACCAGAATAGCAAGGCCCAGCGTGGACGGTGCGGGAGTGCACCTGCGCAGGGTATTCTGGCGCAAGAACACCTTTGATATGGATCCCTTCCTCCTCTTGGATTTGTTCGACTCCACCAATCCCGACGACTACACCGCGGGATTTCCCCTCCACCCTCACCGGGGCATTGAGACCTTCACCTACCTGATTGAGGGCGAGGTGCTCCACAAGGACTCCATGGGCAACAAGGGGCGGATCGGCCCTCTGGAATACCAGTGGATGAGCGCCGGAAGCGGCATCCTCCACGAGGAAATGCCCCAACCAAGTCCCCGGATGTTGGGATTCCAACTGTGGATCAACCTGCCCCAAAGGGATAAGCTGTCCGAGCCCTCCTACCTTCACATGACGGGGGAGAGTCTGCCCGTCGTGCAGGAGGACGGCTACTATGTCCGGGTGCTCTCCGACCACTACCGGGACGCAGAGCAGGGCGAGGAGCCCAAGCACATTCCGGTCAACATCTACGACATTGATATACAGCCTGGCCGCACGGCTCTGCTCCCCGTCGAAACCGGGGAAAACGCCTTCCTCGCGGTGCTGAAGGGTTCCGCCCAGGTGGGGGATACTCTGCTGGAGGACAAGGCCGCCGCGACATTGGTGGACGGCGATACCGTCGAGATCAAAACGGGGCCTGTTGGCGCCAGGATCGCATTTTTTGCGGGGGTTCCATTGGAGGAGCCCATTGCCTGGGGCGGCTCCATTGTCATGAACACCGAGGAGGAGCTGAACACCGCCTACCGCGACCTGGAAAATGGCACCTTCATCAAACACAGCATCCAAATCGAAGACTGATTGCACCAATCAGGACACCGCCGTCCAACGCTCAAAACACTTCCGCACGGGGCGTCCTTTTCTATAGATTGCGGCTCTCTTCGGAGCCGCCCGGAAATCTCTCGGTTTGGCGAACGCCCAGACCGTTTGAATATAGATTGAAATTACTATATTTTTTGAAAAGAGGGATTGTCTTGCTCAGTAAAAAGATTGCAGACGCGATTAACAAGCAGATCAATATGGAATGGTTTTCGGCTTATTTATACCTTGATATCTCCAACTATTATTCCTTCGAGGGCCTGAACGGCTTTGAGAACTGGTTCAACATCCAGGCCCAGGAGGAACGGGATCACGCCATGCTGTTCCGCACCTACCTGCTCAACAACGACTGCCCCGTCAAGCTGGACGCGATTGCAGCCCCCGACAAGAAGTTTGACAACTACAAGGTGCCGCTGGATGCCTCTCTGGAGCACGAACAGCTTGTGACCGCCTCCATCAACAACATCTACGACCTCGCCCACAAGGAAAAGGATTTCCGCACCATGCAGTTCCTGGATTGGTTCATTCAGGAGCAGGGTGAGGAGGAGAAAAACGCCACCGACAACATCCGCAAGTACGAGTTGTTTGGCACCGAAGCCAAGGGTCTCTATCTGCTAGATCAGGAACTGGGAACGAGAGTCTACGCGGCGCCTTCTCTGGTGCTGTAAAGCATAATTGGCAAAACCGTCGGGAGAAAGCGAGCTTTTTCCCGACGGTTTTGTTGTATAGTCTTTCCAATGGCTTTCAACATGAAATAGGCAAATCTATGATTATTGTGCAACTTAAATAACTCTTAATCTGAATTTAATTGACTTTGACGAAAAGCGTGTTATTATGTCTGAGGTAAAGCGATGAACCATCCAACACGAAATATCGATGCTTTTGACAGTCCAATGAGGCCGCTAGGTCTCCCTGCCAGGCCGGAAGTCCTTTCCGGCGCAAGAGGTTTTATTTATGATTCAAAAAGGATTATCTTCTCTCGGCAAGTGGTTTCGGGAACACAAGCACATTGCCCTGGCGCTGTATGTGCCGGTCTTCTTTATCTGGTTCGGCCTGCTGGAGCGCTACATGACGCCGGTGATCTGGACAGACACTCCGCTGGACGCGCTGATTCCCTTCAATGAACTGTTCGTCATTCCCTATTACCTGTGGTATATCTATGTCCCTGCGGCGGCTATCTACTTTTTCTTCCGCTCCAAGCCGGACTACTACCGCCTGTGCACCTTCCTCTTTTCGGGAATGACCATCTGCCTGATTCTCTACATGATCATCCCCAACGGCCAGATGCTCCGCCCCGTGAGCTTCCCCCGGGACAACTTCCTGACCGACGTGGTGAAGAGCCTCTACCGAACGGACACCCCCACCAATGTCTGCCCCAGCATGCACTGCCTCAACGCCATCGGCGTGCACATAGCGGTGCGGCGCTCCAAGGAGCTCTCCAAGCTGCGCGTCCCCTCGGGCATCCTGATGGTGCTTGTCTGCCTCTCTACCATGTTCCTCAAGCAGCATCCGGTTCTGGATGTGGTTGCAGCCATCCTCATGGCAGTTCCCCTCTATTGGGCGGTCTACCGGGTGGATTGGTCGAGCATCGCCCAGCGGTTCCGCGCTAGGCGCTCCGTGAGCGGTGCGGTTACTGTCCGCGCTGAGAATGGAAACGCCAGAATGGCCGACGAACGCAAAAAAGAAAGCGCATGAAATAGAAAGCACCGGTTCATATGAACCGGTGCTTTTTGATTGCAGGATATCGTTTTAACCGATATTTGGCAGCAAGTGGGTTTTGATGGCCGTGAGGGGAATCTGCATGTTTTCCAGCATGGAGGTCATGACGATGACAGTGTCCTTTTCCGGCAGCACGATGATGTACTGCCCGAACATGCCGTCCGCCCGGTAGCCGCCCATGTCGTTTCGCCAGAACTGGTAGCCGTAGCCTGAGCGCCAGTCGATATTTTCGTTGGGTGCGTTGTCAATCTGCTTTGCGGTGGCCTCCCGCACGTAGTCGGCGGGCAGAAGCTGCTGGCCCTCCCATACGCCCTCCTGGAGGTAGAGCTGGCCCAGCCGCGTCAAATCGTAGGCGGAGAGATAGAAACCGAAGCCGCCCATGGGAATGCTGAAATCGTCCAGGTTCCAGTTGGATTCCCCGAATTCCATGGGGTCTAACAGTTTGCGGCGCAGGTACCGGTGGATACCCTCTGGACACACCCGGCTGAACACAGCGCTGAGCAGGTAGGTGCCCAGAGTGTAGTAGTTGAAGACCGTTCCGGGCTTGTGGATGACAGGCAGGGCGAGAGCCCCCTTGACGAAGTCTGTCCCATGGCCCTGGAGCACTTCGTTTTCGCGGTTTTCAAAACCGGAGCCCATCATCAGCAGGTGGCGAAGGGTTACCTCCCGTTTGTAGTCGCTGTCGCAGAGGGCGGAGTGCTCGGGGAAGAAGTCGTAGAGCTTGTTGTCCAGGGAGAGCAGTCCCTGTGCCTGGGCGAGGCCCATTGCAGTGGAGGTGAAGCTCTTGCTGACAGAGTGAAGGACGTGCAGCCTGTCCTTCTCTCCCTCCCGGAAATATTCCTCCCACAGCAGCGTTCCGCCGCGCAGCAGCAGGAAGCTGTGAAGGTCTAATCCGTGTGTCTCCCGGATATCCCGGATGGTGTTTTTGATGGCCTCGGAGGAGACGCTTCGCTCCTCTGGCTTTGCGGTGGGGTAGGCATTGATGCGCATGAATGATTCTCCTTCCCAGAATAAAAAGTTTTGCGCGTTTGGCTGAATTTATGTTCAGTATAACCGAATGGAAGTGAAATCGCAACACAGTATTTAGCCGTGTATTTGCATTTTTTCGCTTCTCCTGTATAATAGTCGGGTTGAGCCATACACTGTTACAAAGTAGAGAGGAATCTGCGCCATGCTGACCGTCACCGACCTGGGCTTGTCCTTTGCGAGCCAAAAGCTGTTCGACCATGTAAATCTGAAATTTCTGCCGGGCAGCTGCTACGGCGTGATCGGCGCCAACGGCGCCGGAAAATCAACCTTTCTCAAGATTCTCTCCGGGGAGCTGGAGCCCACCACGGGCGAGGTGACTATCACAAAAGGCCAGCGCATGTCGGTGTTGGGCCAGGATCACTACGCCTTTGAGGAGTACACCGCCATGGAGACGGTGATACTGGGCAACAAGCGGCTCTACGAGCTGGAGCGGGAAAAAGAGGCCCTCTACGCGAAGCCCGACTTCTCCGAGGCTGACGGCGAGCTTGCCGCCGAGCTGGAGGGGGAGTACGCTGAGCTGGGCGGCTGGACAGCCGAGTCGGATGCGGCGACGCTGCTCAACTCGCTGGGCATTCCGGTGTCCCTTCACGACAGCAAGATGTCCGCCCTAAAGGGCAGCGAAAAGGTCAAGGTCATCCTGGCTCAGGCGCTGTTTGGCAATCCCGATATCCTCATTCTGGACGAGCCCATCAACGACCTCGACCTGGTGGCGGTGGCCTGGCTGGAGGAGTTTTTGATCAACTACGAGGGTATCGTCATTGTGGTCTCCCACGACCGCCACTTTCTCAACAACGTGTGCAGTTACATTGCCGACGTGGACTTCGGCAAGATTCGCCTCTACACCGGCAACTACGATTTCTGGTACCAGTCCAGCCAGTTGGCGGCCCAAATGATGAAGGATCAGAACCGCAAGAAGGAGGAGAAGGTCAAACAGCTCCAGGCCTTTATCGCGCGGTTTTCGGCCAATGCCTCCAAGTCCCGGCAGGCGACCTCCCGGAAAAAGCTGCTGGAAAAGATCACCATCGACGATATTCAGCCCTCCAACCGCCGCTACCCCTTTATTGCCTTTGATATGAGCCGGGAAACAGGCAAGGATATCCTCATGGTGGAGGGGCTTTCGGCCAGCATCGACGGCGTCAAGCTGTTGGACAACGTGACTTTTTACGTGGGCAAAGAGGATAAAATTGCATTTATCGGCAACGAGAACTCCATCACGGCGCTGTTTCAGGTGCTGATGGGCGAGTTGGAGCCGGACAGCGGCAGTGTCCGCTGGGGGGTCACGATTACGCCCTCCTACTTCCCAAGAGATAACAGCGCCTATTTCGGCGAGGACAATGACTGCAACCTGCTGGACTGGCTGCGCCCCTACGCCAAGGACAACACCGAGACCTATCTGCGGGGCTACCTGGGCAAGATGCTCTTCTCCGGTGAGGAGGTCTATAAGAAGGCCAATGTCCTCTCCGGCGGGGAGAAGGTGCGGTGCATGCTGGCCAGAATGATGATGCAGGAGGCCAACGTCCTGCTGCTGGATCAGCCCACCAACCACCTGGACTTGGAGACCATTACCGCCCTGAACAACGGCCTGACCGACTTCAAGAGCAACGTGCTGTTCACCTCCCACGACCACGAGCTGCTGAGCACTGTGGCCAACCGGGTCATCGAGCTGCAGCCCGGCTCCATGATCGACCAGAAGGGCACCTACGACGATTATCTGGAGCGCAACCTGGGCATTCAGGCATAGCGCTTCTTTGCGAGACATAGAAAAGGAAACGTTTTACCATGAGCATACTTACCGTATCCAACCTGATCCACGGCTTCGGCGACCGGGCCATTTTTGACAATATCTCCTTCCGCCTGCTCCGGGGAGAGCACATAGGCCTCATCGGGGCCAACGGAGAGGGCAAATCCACCTTTATGGGCATCATCACCGACCAGCTGCAGCCCGACGAGGGCACAATCGAGTGGGCCAGACACATTCGGGTGGGCTATCTGGATCAGCACACCGTGCTGGAGGACGGCAAAACCGTTAAGGATGTGCTGGATTCCGCCTTTGCCTACCTTTTCGCGGAGGAGCAGGAAATGCTCGCCCTCTACGAGCAGATGGGCGAGCTGGAGGGCGAAGCCCTGGATGAGGCCATGGAGCGTGTGGGGGAGATTCAGGATCAGCTGAACACCAACGACTTCTACATGATCGACTCCAAGGTGAGCGAGGTCGCCAGAGCCCTGGGCCTCATGGATTTGGGGATGGACAGGAATGTCTCCGAGCTCAGCGGCGGCCAGCGCACCAAGGTGCTCATCGGCAAGCTGCTGCTGGAAAAGCCCGACATCCTCCTGCTGGACGAGCCCACCAACTACCTGGATGAGGAGCATATCACATGGCTGACCCGCTACCTTCAGGAGTATGAGAACGCCTTCGTGCTCATCTCCCACGACATCCCCTTCCTGGACAGCGTGGTCAACCTGATCTACCATGTAGAGAATCGCACGCTCACCCGCTATGTGGGCAACTACGACGAGTTTATGGTCACCTATGAGGCCAGAAAGCAGCAGGTGGAGTCCGCCTACAAGCGCCAGCAGGAGGAAATCGCCTCTCTCAAGGATTTTGTGGCGAAAAACAAGGCCCGCTACTCCACCCGCAACATGGCCATGTCCCGCCAGAAAAAGCTGGACAAGATGGAGGTCATAGAGCTGGCCAAAGACAAGCCAAAACCCGTCTTCCAGTTCCGGGAGTCCCGCGCGCCTGGCAAGTACATCTTCGAGACAGAGGAGCTGGTCATCGGTTACGACTCCCCCCTCTCAAAACCGCTGAACATCGCTATGGAGCGGGGGAAGAAGATCGCCCTCACCGGGGCCAACGGCATCGGAAAGACGACACTGCTGAGGAGTATCCTGGGCATCATCCCGCCCCTTTCCGGCAAGGTTGAGCCGGGGGAGTTCCTGTTCCAGGGTTACTTTGAGCAGGAGATCAAGGAGGGCAACTCCAACACCTGCATCCAGGAACAGTGGGAGGAGTACCCCGGCTGGGATCAGCGGGAGGTGCGGGCAGCGCTGGCCAGATGCGGCCTCACCACCCAGCATATCGAGAGCAGGGTGATGGTGCTCAGCGGCGGCGAACAGGCCAAACTGCGGCTCTGCAAGCTGGTCAACAGGGAAACCAATGTACTGCTGCTGGACGAGCCCACCAATCATTTGGATGTGGACGCCAAAGCCGCCCTGAAAGAGGCGCTGCAGGCCTACGGCGGCAGCATTTTGCTGATCTGCCACGAGCCGGAGTTCTACTCCGACATTGTCAGCGATGTGTGGAACTGCGAGGAATGGACGACCAAAGTGATCTGACGGGTTGACAACGGCTGTCCCCGCCATTATAATGAGACCATTCTGGGTATACCTGTGCCCGTTTGAAAGGAGACCTGTGTTATGTCTGTAAGCTTGGTGGTTATGGAATAACTGAATAGGACGCAGCCTTTCATCAGTTTGAGCAAAGTAATGCGGATTCGTATTCTTTGGCCTGTTCCGCGGAGCAGTATCTGAAAAGGTGCTGTTGCCGCGGTTTTTTGCGCCCTATTTTAACAAGAGAGGAGAATGTGAGATGCGACTCATTCGCTATCAACCCATTGACAGAATCAATATGGAGGCTATATATGACCGATATGAAAGCTTGGGGTTTTCCCCAGGAGTACGTAATTCAAGATGACCTTGTGCCCGCCCGGGTGACCGCCGTGCACAAAGAGCGCTACGAGATTGCCTGTCCCCACGGGGAGGCCTATGCCAGGCTCAAGTCGAACAGCTACCACTTCGAGTCAGGGGAGAACTTTCCAACCGCCGGGGACTATGTGGAAATCCAGTACAATCCCATCGGCGACAGCCTGATCGTGCACACGCTGGAGCGCAAAACTCTCTTTTCCCGGCCAGATTCCACGACCTCCGGCCAGACAGAGCAGGTTGTGGCGGCGAACTTCGACTATGTCTTCATCCTCTCCTCCCTCAACCAGGATTTTAACCTGCGCCGCATTGAGCGCTATCTGACCCAGGCCTGGCAGAGCGGGGGCTATCCGGTGGTGGTGCTCACCAAGGCGGATTTGTGTGATGACGCCGCAGAAAAGGCTGGAGAGGTGGAGTCGGTTGCCCCCGGCGTGCCGGTGATTCCGGTCAGCAGCGTGACAGGGGAGGGCATCGAAGCGCTGGAGGAGTACCTGAAACCGGGGAGCACCGCCGTGCTGCTTGGCATGTCCGGTGTCGGCAAATCCTCCCTGCTCAATGCGGTGGCTGGGCAAACAATGATGGAGGTGGGGGATATCCGGGAGGAGGACGCCCGGGGCCGCCACACCACCACTCACCGACACCTGTTCCGGCTGTCCTCCGGCGCGATGATCATCGACACGCCGGGCATGCGCTCCATCGGCATGTGGGACGTGTCTGAAGGATTGGGGGAGGCGTTTTCCGACATTGAGGAGCTCATGCTGCAGTGCCTTTTCTCCGACTGCGCCCACGACACGGAGCCGAACTGTGCCGTCAAGGCGGCGCTGGAGAGCGGCGAGCTGAGTCCTCAGCGCTGGAAAAACTACAAAAGCCTGGAGCGGGAGGCAAAGTATTCCGAAAACAAGCAGCAGTATTTGCGGGAACGCAGTGCGAAGCATGTGGCATTCAACGTGGCGCAGCGACAAAAGAAAAAGTCGCAGAGCAAGAGCCATAGAATGGGGGCAGGACATGGTAATTACTGATTTTACCGCGGAACATCTGGTTGGCGCGGAGCGCATCGGGCGGAAGAACTACGAGACGGAGCGGGAACATGTCCCCGCTCTTCCTGCCGATCCGGATTGGCCCGACCTCCGTTACTTTGCGGAAAATGGGATGGGTATTGCCGCGCTGGAGGATGGGCATCTGATCGGCTTCCTCTGTGGAACAGAGCCCTTTGAGCACGCCTTCCGCTCCACCGATGCGGTAGGGGTGTTCTCCCCCATGGGCGCAAATGGGGCTTTGCCGGAGTATGGCGGAGAGTGCTACGCCCGCATGTACCAGGCGGCGGGGGAGAAGTGGGCGAAGGCTGGGGCTGCGAGTCACGCGATCTGCCTGTACGCCCACGACACCGCCGCCCAGTGGCAGATATTCGAGTACGGCTTTGGACTGCGCAGTTTGGACGGCATCCGGGATATGAGCGAGCCTGAGGCCGTCGATTGCCCGGGCTATCTGTTCAGTGAGCTGCCAAAGGCGGAGTGGCACAGGTTGCTCCCCCTGGATCACATGCTGGACGCTCACATGGCCGCCAGCCCCTGCTTCATCCTGCGGCCATCCCGCAGCGAGGCTTCATTTGAGGAGCAGGCGGAGGAGGACGGCTCCCGGTTCTTTGTGGCAAGGGTAGAAGAAACACGGGAGATTGTCGCGTTCCTGAAAGCGGCCCACGACGGCGAGACCTTCGTCTGCGAAACACCCCGCTACCTGCATGTGAACGGTGCATTCTGCCTCCCAAGCCACCGGGGGAAGGGAATATACACAGCGCTGCTCCGTTTTGCCGTACGGGAGCTGCAGAGGGATGGAATCACCCGCCTCGGGGTGGATTTCGAGAGCATCAATCCCACGGCGCACCGTTTCTGGCGAAAGCATTTCGGCATCTACACCCACAGCGTGACCAGGCGCATCGACGAGTATGCGGTGACGGCGCTGCACAGCTCTAAACAATGATTGAGGCAAAAGAGACCGGCCATATGGCCGGTCTCTTTTTTATGACAGTGTAGTTACAGCCCGAACCGATCCGTCAGGAAACAGGCTACACCGCTGTCGTCGCAGTGGGAGATCACACCGGTTGCGGCAGCCTTGGCTTCTTCCACACCATTCTCGGTGACGTAGCTCTCATCGGCGGCGAGCAGCATGGGGATGTCGTTGTGGTTGTCGCCAAAGGCCACGACGCGCTCAGCCCCGCAGTATTGCTGAATCCACTTTGCACCCGTCTCCTTGGATGCTGCGGCGGAGTAGATATCCATGAAGAAGAACTCGTTGTAGATGTCAGAATAGACAGAGCACTGTAAACCCTCGATGGCGTTCACCTGATTCTGGAAGTCTGCCAAGAAATCAGGCTCGCCATACACCACGCAGAAAAAGGGGATGATAGCGGCTGTCCCCTCGGGGACGACACTAGCGGCGCCCTCGGCCAAGTCGTCAACCTCGTAGAAGTGGCCGCCGTAGGCGTCGTAGCGGGATTCCCGGTAGCGCCGTTCCGACTCCCGTAACAGCGGCTGGTGGAAGATTTTCACTGTATGCCCATCCAGGCCGAAGACGAAGCCCCGCAGGTTCTCGGCCTCGAAGAGATCGGACAACTTTCGCAATCCATCTTCGGGCAGGCGATTCACCGCGAGGAACTCCTTTTTGCCGAAGTCGTAGATCACTGCGCCGTTGTTGAGACAGACCGGCAGCTTGAGGTGCAGGGGATCCATCACCTTGCCGCCCAGATTGAGGGAGCGCGCGGTGGCGATGGAGAAGAGCCCGCCCGCCTCGATGAAGCGGTTGACCACGTCGACAGTGTGGGGGGACAGGGTGGCATCGTCGCCCAGAAGGGTGCCGTCCAGGTCGGAAATGTAGAGCGTGTTGTCCAGAATAATTGCGATCTCCTCCTCAATTTCAGGCACAAAGAAGAACGGCCGGATACTATCCGGCCGTTCCTATGATTAAAAGTCGGAGCGAACCTTGTAGCTGGTGTGGAGAATCTCGTGGGCCTTGTGGCTGCCGGGCTTCTCCAGGAAGTCGTCGTAGATTTTGGTGCAGAGGGGATTTTTGTGGGAGAGGCGGATTGCCTTGCCCTTATCCTGGTTGTACAGCACCTGAGCCCGCAGGCTGCGCAGATCCACAAAATTGCGGACATGGGCATACTGGACTGGCTGGCCGCCGCCGTTGATGCAGCCGCCGGGGCAGCCCATGATCTCAACGAAGTGGTACTTCTTCTCGCCGGACTTGATGGCGTCCAGCAGGCGGCGGGCATTGCCCAGGCCGGAGGCCACAGCCACCTTCACCTCGGTGCCGCCCACATTGTAGGTGGCCTCCTTGATGCCGCTGAAAC
This sequence comes from Oscillospiraceae bacterium, assembly GCA_047973265.1. GTDB lineage: Bacteria > Bacillota > Clostridia > Oscillospirales > Ruminococcaceae > WRAV01. The sequence goes on along the minus strand of JBKEBS010000034.1, from coordinate 2,981 downwards.
CGCGCACTTCCTCGAAGTCCAGCTTGTCGGTGAGGTCTTTGCCCTCCACCCAGGAGACGGCGGTGCGGAGAGCAGCCTCCATGACGCCGCCGGTTGCGCCGAAGATGACGCCTGCACCGGTGGATTCGCCCATTGCGGGGTCGAAATCCTCGTCCGGCAGGTCGGCAAACTCAATACCGGCGCGCTTGATCATGCGGACAACCTCGCGGGTGGTGAGAGCCACGTCGCAGTCGGGCACGTCGGCGGCGTTCTCATCCTCGCGGTTGACCTCAAACTTCTTGGCAGTACAGGGCATGACGCCCACTACAAAGATGTCCTTGGGGTCGAGGTTGTTCTTCTTGGCATACCAGGTCTTGGCGATTGCGCCGAAGATTTGCTGGGGGGATTTGCAGCTGGAGAGATGGGGGATGAATTCGGGGTAGTAGTGCTCGCAGAACTTGATCCAGCCGGGGGAACAGGAGGTAAACAGCGGCAGAGGGCCGTTGCCCTGGAGACGATCCAGCAGCTCGGTGGCCTCCTCGATGATGGTCATGTCGGCGGCGAAGTCGGTGTCAAAGACGCCGTCGAAGCCCAAGCGGCGGAGCGCCGCCGCCATCTTGCCGGTACAGTCGGTGCCGATTGGCAGGTCAAAGCCCTCGCCGATGGTGGCGCGGATGGAGGGGGCTGTCTGAACGATGACGTGCTTGGTGGGGTCATTGATGGCATCCCACACCTTCTGGGTCTCGTCCTTTTCGGCGATGGCGCCGGTGGGGCAGACCACGATGCACTGGCCGCAGGAGACGCAGGCGACCTCGTCCAGGGTCTGGTCAAAGGCGCAGCCGATATGGGTTTCAAAGCCGCGGTCGTTTGCGCCGATGACGCCGACGGTCTGGAGCCTTGTGCAGGCCGCCACGCAGCGGCGGCAGAGGATGCACTTGTTGTTGTCGCGGTACATGTGCACGGCGCTGTCGTCAAACTGGTACTCGTGGTTTTCGCCCTCAAAGGCGACTTCGTTGTCCACACCGAAGAGGTGGCAGAGCCGCTGGAGCTCGCAGTTGCCGCTGCGCACGCAGCTCAGGCATTTGCGGTCATGGGTGGAGAGGATCAGCTCCAGGGTCAGGCGGCGGGAGTCGTGCACCTTCTGTGTGTTGGTGTAGACCTCCATGCCCTCGGCGACGGGATAGGTGCAGGCGGTGACAAGGCTGCGGGCTCCCTTGACCTCCACCACGCAGATGCGGCATGCGCCGATCTGGTTGATCTCTTTGAGATAACACAGTGTGGGAATCTCGATGTTGGCGGCCTTGGCGGCCTCCAAAATGGTCATGGTGCTGGGTACAGACAGCTCCATGTCGTTAATTTTGATATTGACAAGCTTTTCCATGTCTGCTCCCCCCTATTCTTTGATGATGGCGCTGAACCGGCATTTTTCCATGCAGGCGCCGCACTTGATGCAGGTGTCCTGATCGATGACGTGCACCTGCTTGGGCGCACCGGAAATGGCGCTGGTGGGGCAGACCCTGGCGCAGGCGGTACAGCCTATGCACTTGTCGGGGATAATCTTGTACTCTAGGAGCTCTTTGCAGACACCCGCAGGGCACTTGTGATCCTTGACATGGGCAAGGTACTCTTCCCGGAAGTATTTGAGGGTGGAGAGAACGGGATTGGGCGCGGTCTGACCAAGGCCGCAGAGGGAGTTCGCCTTGATGTATTCGCAGAGGGCCTCCATTTTGTCCAGGTCGGCCATGGTGGCCTGTCCCATTGTGATTTTTTCCAGCATTTCGTGGAGGCGTTTGGTGCCGATGCGGCAGGGAGTGCACTTTCCGCAGCTCTCATCCACGGTGAAGTCCAGGAAGAACTTGGCGATATCCACCATGCAGCTGTCCTCATCCATGACGATGAGACCGCCGGAGCCCATCATGGAGCCGATGGCGATGAGGTTGTCGAAGTCGATCTCCACGTCCATATTCTCGACAGTGATACAGCCGCCGGAGGGGCCGCCGGTCTGGGCAGCCTTGAAGGCTTTGCCGTTGGGGCAGCCGCCGCCGATCTCCTCGACGATTTCCCGCAGGGTGGTGCCCATAGGAACCTCGACAAGACCGGTGTTGGTGATTTTTCCGCCCAGGGCGAAGACCTTTGTTCCCTTGGATTTCTCGGTGCCGATGGAGCTGAACCAATCCGCGCCCAGCAGCATGATGCGGGGGACGTTGGAATAGGTCTCTACGTTGTTGAGGATTGTGGGCTTGCCGAACAGGCCCTTGACGGCGGGGAAGGGGGGACGGGGGCGGGGCTCGCCGCGGTTGCCCTCGATGGAGGTCATCAGCGCGGTTTCCTCGCCGCAGACAAAGGCGCCTGCGCCCAGACGGATGTCCAGGTCAAAGCTGAAGCCTGTGCCGAAAATGTCGTTGCCAAGGAAGCCCATCTCCCGGGCTTGCTCAATGGCCATCTGCAGGCGGGCTACGGCGATGGGATACTCGGCGCGGACATAGACGTAGCCCTGGTCGGAGCCGATGGCGTAGGCGGCGATGGCCATGGCCTCGATGAGCACATGGGGGTCGCCCTCCAGCACCGAGCGGTCCATAAATGCGCCCGGGTCGCCCTCGTCGGCGTTACAGCAGACATATTTTTTGCCAGCGGGCTGGGCTGCCGCAAAGCTCCACTTGAGGCCGGTGGGGAAGCCCGCGCCGCCGCGGCCGCGCAGGCCGGACTTCTTGAGCTCCTCGATGACGTCCTCGGGCTTCATCTCGGTGAGCACCTTGCCCAGAGCCTGGTAGCCGTCCATGGCAATGTATTCGTCGATGTTCTCGGGGTCGATGACGCCGCAGTTGCGAAGCGCAATGCGCATCTGCTTCTTGTAGAAGCCGGTGTCGTCCAGAGAGGTGATTTCGTCGTTATGAACCGTCTCCTCGTAGACGAGGCGGGTAACGATACGGCCCTTCAGAAGGTGTTCCTCCACGATCTCGGGGATATCCTCCAGCTTGACCATGGAGTAGAAGGTGCCCTCG
>JBKEBS010000033.1:0-24728 GCA_047973265.1 Oscillospiraceae bacterium | reverse complement strand
TCATATATGACCATACCTTTCTGCGAAAGGCACCAACGAGGAATGAAACAGGGCCGGTGCTTTCGCTGTAAATTGTAGTTTGGTGTTAAAATAAAGATGAGAGCAGCAATACTACAGAACACGAGGAGGTAGGTGCGGTGCAGCATGCTGTAGCCGCGCTCATATATAAGTTGTCGGACATCCATTCAAGCACCAATGAGTAGGACATAGAGCCTGTAAACTTATCTTTGTAAAGACGCAACTCGTTTTTAGCTGGATGTCCAGTCCCTGCGGCTCTCACAAATATTTTGGAAGGGGGACGCTATGGGAAGGCTCAAAATCGTATATCCTGTTTGCTGTGGCATGGATATTCATAGGGATTTTCTAATCGCCTGTATCGCATCCACAAATACTCAGGGGGTTACGGAGTATCAATCTCGCCGCTTCTCTACCTATACCGGCGAGCTGCGTAAACTGCGGGATTGGCTCAGCTCAAATGCTTGCAAGGATGTTTGTATGGAGTCCACCGGGAAATATTGGTTTCCAGTCCACAACATTCTGGAAGACGCCTGCAATGTTGTGGTCAGCCATCCGAAATTCGTCAAGGCTATCAAAGGAAAGAAGACCGACAAAAAGGATGCCCAATGGATAGCCGACCTGTTTAAGCACGATCTCGTGCGAGGCAGTTTCATCCCGCCAAAAGATATCCGGCAGCTCCGCGACCTTTGCCGCTACTGGGTTAAGCTTTCTTCCTACATGACCGGCGAAAAGAACCGAGCGCAGAATTGTCTTACTGTGTCCAACTTCAAGCTTGATGACGTGTTCAGTAATGTGTTCGGCAAGAGCGCATCCGCCATCACCACTCAGTTGTTGGAACACCCGGGAGAGAACTTTGATGTAGCTCCTTTTGTGGACGGTCGCTGCAAAACGCCGATTGCCCAAATACAAGAAGCTGTTGACGGTGTCTTTTCCCATGAGCAGGCAAAGAAGCTTAAAATCATCCGCAGCCACATGGATTCTCTCGAAAAGCACAAAGCGGAGTTGGAATCCCTCATTCTTGGCATTGCCCAGGCATACATTCCCCAGATTGAGCTGTTATTGACGGTCCCCGGTATTAACGATGCTTTTACTGCAATTCGCATCATTGCCGAGATTGGCGCTGATATGTCGGTATTTGACACCTCAAAGCATCTTTGCTCTTGGGCGGGCCTTACCCCGCAAAACGCTGAAAGCGCGGGCAAGAAGAAAACTACCCGTATTGGCAAATCCGGCGCTTACCTAAAGCCTCTCTTGATTCAAGTTGCCCTCGCCGCCGGTCGCAGCGAAAAGTATCCGGAGATGTATGGCAAGAAGCAAGCGCTTAAAAAGCGGCGCGGCAGCAAAAAGGCCAACGTTGCGATTGCCAGAAGAATCCTCACTGCTATCTACCACATACTCTGCAAGAGCGAACCCTACTATCCATCTGCCTATGCCAAAGAGGACAAGCCTCCTGTTGCACGACAAATTTCTCAGGAACAGGCGTTTTCTATGCTTGCGAGAATGGGATTCATCGTTTCCGATTCACAGCATGCCTCACACGCTACATAAAGGCTGATCCTTCTTGATTGGACTGCCTTTATGACGGTCTGCTTTGCTATACCCTTTTTAGGGCGGTGTGTCACTGATTTGTTTCAAACTTACATTTCCTCCCATTGTTTCCTTTTACCAGACGTACTTGACGTCGCCGTGTACAGGCGGCAGAGCCTGGGGAATGACCAGCGCGCCGCCCTCCTCGAAGGAGCGCATGGCCGCGAAGGTGTAGCTCAGTGTCGCCAGAGCGTCCCGACCGGAAGCCCGGATGTGCTCCATCGGCACCTTGTTGGTTACATCCTCCAGCCAGGCGTTGATGCGGGTGGGGAACGTGGCATTGAAGTCCTTGATTCCGGTGTCGAACACCTCTGGGGTGGGGCTTGCCATGCCGGGATCGGCCACGGTGTCGATATCCCAGTAGCTCAGTTTTTCCACGCAGTTTTCAATGCAGAAGGTGCCTCTGGTTCCGGCGTGCTCATAGCTCCACCAGCCGCCCAGGCCGAACATGGCGTCGCCCCGCTGGCTAAGCAGGTATCCCGTGCCGCCGTTTACAAAGCGCACGTGGATGGAGTTGATGGAGAGCATGGGATCGCGGTCTGTCCGGCGCACACCGGGCTTGTCCAGAAAGGCCTGCACCTGCATGATGTCGCCACAGAAGTGGCGCATGACGCTGAACGGGTGAGCGCAGAAGGCCTTGATGTGGGAATAGGGGGTTTGCCAGCGGGGAGTGCCGGGGCCGCCGTATTTCTTCTCGCTGCCGTTGAAGCCCACCTTATGGATGCAGTAGACCAGCTCGCCGATCTTGTTGTCGGCCACCAGCTCGTCGGCCCGGTCGGCGGTCTGGGTGAAATAGTGGTTGAGGTCGCAGCCCAGGTAGAGCTTCTTCTTTGCGGCATACAGCACCAGCTGCTCCGCGTCCCGGTAATCAGCGCAGATGGGCTTTTCCACCAGCACGTGGCGGCCACTGTCCAGCGCTTCCATAGCGGGCTCAAAGTGCATGGAACCATTGTCGTAGCCCGAGGTGCAGATTGAGACCGACTCGATCTCGGGGTGGGCGGCGTACATATCCTTCTGGGAGGTGTAATAGGGCACTCCCATCTCTGTGCCTAGGGCCTCCGCTTTTTCCGGCACGATGTCGCAGACGGCGATCAAATCGGCCAGAGGATTGTCCTTGTAGCACTGACTGTGGGTCTTTCCGATGCCTCCGGCACCGATTACCGCAACTTTGAGAGCCATGGAATTTCCTCCTTATGTAGACAAAAATGATTGAGCTGTTACAACGCTTCACTCCGTGACATCGGCAACCCGGACGGGCTGATTTCCGTTCTTCAGGGAGGCGATGGCGGCGTGGATGACCTGCTGTGCGGCAAGCCCCTCCGCCCCGGAGCCGTCGATGTCCTCCGGCTTCACCCCGGCCTTGATCTCCTCCACAAAGGTGCCGATCCTGTCCCGGAAGGTGTCGTCGAAGCTCTCGAAGCCGCCGAAGACTGGGTTGGTGTAGACCCGCTTGACCAGATCGCCTGCGGGGTACAGGGTGGCCTCCCGCCACATGTCCTCGAACAGCAGCCTGCCGCTGCGCCCCGCCACCTCGCACCGTTCCATGGGGTGACCACGGGCGATGTCGTAGCTGGAGGTGAGGTGCCCCACTGCCCCGCAGGCAAACTTCATGTTGACCGAAGCGGTGGAGTAGAGATTGCGCCCGGACGCCACCATGGCGTAGCACTGCACCTCTTCGATTTCACCCATGAAGTAGCGCATGATATCCACGCTGTGGGGATTCAGCGCCTTGAGGTGATAATAAGGGGAGTCCAAATCCTGGGGCTTGCCGATCCAGAGGGCCATATTGCAGAACAGCAGCTCCCCAATGCGCCCCTCCTCCTGCCAGCTTTTGGCAGTGCGGGCCGCGGGAGTGAAGCGGTGGTTCAGATCAATGGCGTAGCGTACGCCGCACTCCTTCGCCACCCGCACCATCTCCGCACCGTGGGCGATGTCGTTGGAGATGGGCTTCTCCCCCAGCACGTCGCAGCCCGCCCGCAGCGCCTGAATGGTAGGCTCGTAGTGGTCGGAGCTGTACTCGTAGCCGCCGGTGGCCACCGAAACGAGGTCGGGCTTCTCCGCCGCCAGCATTTCGGCGACATCCAGGTAGCAGCGGGTGTTGTGGCGCGCGCCGCCCTCCCTTGCCCGCTCCTCGATCCGGTCACAGACAGCGACGAGGTCGCAGTCCTGCCGCTCATTGTAGATTTTGGCGTGGAGATTGCCGATCGGCCCCTGGCCGATGACGCAGACACGCAGCATGCCAAACCCTTCCTTCTCTATCCTATTCTTCTTCCGCTAACTTAGCTTGCAGCTTGCGGGCGGCCTCGGGGTCGCCGATGTGCATGGAGTTGTAGGCTTCCTCGCTGCTCTCGAAGGGGCCCTTGCCATCGATGCCATGCCAGCCAAGGTTGGTGTACATGGGGTTCTTCCGGCCTGTTTCGGCCTCCCGGCGGGCGATGAAGGCGTCCATGCGGGCGGTGAGCCACTCCACAACCTTGGGCTCCTCCCCGGCAATGTTGCTCTGCTCGTCGGGGTCTTTGATGAGATCGTAGAGCTCCACTTCCTCTTTGCCGTGGAAATCGGGCTCCAGCGCGCGGATCAGCTTGTACTGTGGTGTCCGCCAGCCGTGCTTGCGCATCCATGTGCACTCTGTGATGTAAAAGTCCGGCTCCTGTTCCAGCGCCTCGCCCTTCATCTTGCCAAAGAGGTCGCGGCCCTCGAAGGTGATGCCGGAAGCGTCGACGCCCATAATGTCCAGGATGGTGGGCATGACGTCCTTGAGCTGGCAGACGTCGTCGAAGCGGCCGCCCGCGGGAACCCTGCCGGGCATGCGGAATACCAGCGGCACGTTCAGGGTGCACTCGTAGAGGCCGTGGTGGTCGTAGTAGCAGTCGTGCAGGTCAAGTGTCTCTCCGTGGTCGGAGGTGAAGATGACAAGGGTGTCCTCCTCCAGGCCCATGGTGGCGAGCTCGGTGAGCATCCGCTGGATGCTGGCGTCCATGTAGGCGATCTCGCCGTCGTACTGGGCGTTGATGTACTCGTGGTCTGTGCAGCCCGGCGGGAACCAGGAGGCGAAGTAATCCCGGAAGGGCTTGAAGCTCATGCACTCGTCCAGGGAGTGGTTGTTTTTGTCGTACTCATCCCCTGCATAGAACATCCGCTCAAAAGGGGCGGGGGGCAGGTAGGGGGAGTGGGGATCCATATGGCGCAGAAAGAGGAAGAAGGGCTTGTCCTCGTCTGCCAGACGGTGCAGCTCGGGGATTGCCACGTCGTTGAGGTTTTCCGCCTTGGTGGAGCGGCCCTCCTCGTAGCTGCCCCAGCCCTTGAAGTCGAGGTAATTCTGGAAGCCGCGGCTGGCCGGGTTGCCGGTGAAGCCCACACAGGTGGTGTTGTAGCCGTTTTTCTCCAGCACTTCTGCCAGAGTGGGGACGCCTGCGGCAATGGCGCCCTTGTGGCGGAGCGCCACCACATCGGTGCCGAAGCAGTCCCGGCCGGTGAGCATGTTGGAATAGCCCGGCGTGGTGGGGATGCTGGGGCTGAAGCACTGGCTGAACACCGCGCCGCCCTCAGCGTACTTATCGATGTGGGGAGTGGTCTGGCGGTGGTAGCCGTAGAGGCTCATGCGGTCGCGCCGTAGGCTGTCGATGCCGAAGAACAGCAGGTTTGGCTGCTTTTTCATTGTTATATCCATCCTTTTCCCTAGAGTCTGTTTAACCGATTATTTGCCCAATGCTTTCAGGCAGGCGTTCATGTAGCCCCGGCTCTCGGCGGCAATGGAGCACGCAACCTCGTAGGGCTGGTCGGGGCCGATGACCTCCAGGCAGACGGGGCCGTCGTAGCCCACATTCACCAGTGCCTCGAAATAGCCCTTCAGGTTGATGTCGCCTCTGCCGCAGACCTGGAGCAGCGGCTCGCCGGGAGAGGGGCCGGGGCCCTTGCAGTCGCGGATGTGGACGTGCTTCACCCGGGAGACAACCCCTGCAAGCGCTTCCTCCGGCTTCTCGCCCGCCCGCCAGATGTGGCTGGGATCCATGTCCACGCCGAAAGAGGCGTCGGGGACTGCCTCCATCATCTTTAGCGTGGTGGGGGTGTTGTAGACAGCCGAGCCCACATGGGCCTTGCAGCATAAGGTGACGCCGTATTCGGCTGCTCTTTTTGCTCTGGCTTTCAGTGTATCAAGGGAAGCTTTCAGGTCTGCGTCGTCATCGGCTTTACCGCCGGGGCCAACGTTGACCACCGGGATGCCGATGCCTTTCGCCGCGGCAAAGGCGAGCTCCAGCCTCTCCTCGTCCAGGCTGGCCACCTCCATGGAGAGGAGCGCCAAGCCGTACTGTCTGGAGAGCGCCTGGATTTCTGCTTTCTGACTCTCCCATCCCTCCAGAGCCAAATGTTCGCACATGCCCTGAATCGCCGATAGCTCCACGCCGTCATAGCCCGCCGCATGAATTGCCGAAAATGCCTGCTTCAGTGAAAAATTCTTGAACAAAACCGTGTTGACACCCAACTGCATGGGAATGCCCCCTTCACCTTTTGATTCTCGCAAACCCTGAATGAGTCCGCTTTTTCCATCATTATAGTGAGGACATGGGGTGTAGGCAAGACACTTTTGGGCAAATGCCAACGTCGATATCGCAATCGTGCAAATGAGGCAAAAGGAGTATAAAATATAACGCCTGCAAAATCACTGTTTGTAAAGAGTTGATAGAAATTAACAGCTGTTTTAACACTGTTATATCAAAAAGTATGTTGACATGCACAAAATATATGTGTATTATGCCGATAAGGATACCTCGTATCCATGAGTTGTTGGGAATCGTCTGTTTGCACATAGGCGGTAATGACACTATCGCGCAATTGTGTTCAGAAAGCCGGTTTCCACCATTATTTTCTTGGGAGGATCAACATGAAAAAGGTAAGATTATTGGCTCTAATCCTTGTTCTTCTCCTCGTATTTGCCTCGTGCAGCCAGGGTACAACGCCCTCATCCAGCGCGGGAACCGATGCCCCCGCCAGCTCCTCGGACTCCAGCACTTCCTCCGAGGGATCAACCGAAGAAATAACCGATCCTGCTACCGGCCAGTCAGAGGAACTGATCACCATTACGGCCGTCAATATCATAGATAGCATGACCCAGGATCGCGTGTACAACGCGACCGGCGAATCCCCGGAAGATAACCGCTGGACAAAGCTCATCGCCGAGCGGCTCGGCTACAAAATAGAATACCTGTGGCTGGTGAACGACCAGGAGCAATACGACCAAAAATTCAACACTTCTATCGCGGTTGGCGATATCCCCGACATCGTCCGCCTGAATAAGATTCAGTTCGGACAGGCCATGCAGGGCGATGTTTTGGCCGAAATGGGCTCGCTGTATGACGAGTACGCCTCTCCCCTGCTCAAGGAGATTGTGGCGGACGCAGGGCCTCTTCCTGTCACTGCCGCGACTGTGGACGGCAAACTGATGGCGCTTCCCGTTGTGGACGCCGATATTGAGCGCGGCGGCGTGATGTGGGTGCGCCAGGACTGGCTTGACCAGATCGGCGCGGAAGCCCCCACAACCATTGATGAAATGATCGATGTCATGACAAAGTTCAAAGAGATTGCCGGAGACGGCGCTGTCGGCCTTGCTCTAGAAAAGAAGCCTTTTGAATATAATTCCCAGTACCGGATCAACCAATTCTGCAACGCTTTTGGCGCATACCCCCAGACCTGGATCGAGAAGGACGGGCAGCTTGTGTACGGCTCTGTCCAGCCGGAGATGAAGGAAGCTCTGGCAAAGCTCAACGAAATCTACAACCTGGGCCTCATCGACACCGAGTTTATCGTAAAAGACGGAACCAAGGTGAACGAGGCGATTGCCTCCGGCAAGAACGGACTGTTCTACGGCGCGCACTGGTCTTCACTCAATGCCATCCAGGACTGCATCAACAACGACCCCGAGGCCTGGTGGGAGCCTATCGATATTCCCTCTGTGGACGGCACCCCCGTGAAGGTGGGCCTGGAGATGGCCACCAACGTCTGGTTTGGCGCCAGTGTGAACTGCAGCAATCCCGAGGTAGTCATCCAGCTGGCAAATCTCTACTGCGAAAAAACCTTTGACCCCGAGCTGCAGGAATACGAATACTACTCCAATCCCGGCGGCAACGCCGAGGGCCTCTGGAAGCTCAGCCCCGTTTACATGATGACCCCCCTTAAGAACATCGACACCACCCGCGCGATCCGACCCTATCTGGAAGCCGGAGACCGCACAGGCGGCGGCGAGCTCTACGGCGAGCAGCTCACCATGCTCCAGTACGCCTATGACGGCAGGAAAGGCGGAGAAGACCGCCTGCTTACCGGCTGGAACCGCGTGTTCGGCATTGACGGCTCCTGCGAGATTCAGGGCAACCAGTGGGACAACGGCAACTACGTGACAAGCGCGTTCTATGCGGCCCCCACCGAGACGATGGCCTCCTCCAAGACCATTCTGGACAGCGCCTTTGACGCCGAGGTCATCAAGATCATCTCCGGCCAGTCCCCTGTCGACGCCTTTGACGCCGCAGTGGAGGCATGGCTGAGCGGCGGCGGCCAGAAAATGACCGATGAAGTAAATGAGTGGTATCAGGCTCAATAGCTTCTGTCCACCCAACCTGTTAATCCTGTTTGGGCACATTCTGCGGGTCAGGATGTGCCCAAACTCATAACTGAAAGGTGGTATTCGCAGATGCGTTCCGGCAAAGCTTCCCTACCCAAATCAAAATATACCTTTGCAAAATTCCGCCGGGAATTCCCCTACCTGCTCATGATTATCCCCGGCTTCATCATGGTTCTGATTTTCAGCTACATCCCCATGGCTGGTATCGTAATCTCCTTTCAGAAGTTCGTTCCGGCAAAGGGATTGTTCGGCGACCAGGCATGGGTCGGACTGGATAACTTCCGCTTTGTTTTCTCGCTGCCCGGCTTCCGGCAGGCCTTTGTCAACACAGTTATCATTGCATTTTGGAAAATCGTGACGGGTCTGGTGGTTCCCGTGATTATCGCTCTCCTGCTCAACGAGGTTCGCTCCACAAAGCTGCGCGGAACTGTCCAGACAATGGTCTATCTCCCCTACTTTCTCTCCTGGGTGATTCTCGGCGGTGTGCTCATTGACCTGCTTTCGCCGAATACCGGCATTGTCAACCGGTTTTTGGGGATGTTCGGCGCCGATCCAAAATTCTTTTTGGGCTCCAACGATTTGTTCCAGCCGACCATCATCATCACCAATATCTGGAAGGAGTTCGGCTTCGGCACAATTGTCTACCTGGCGGCAATCATGGGTGTCGACCAGGAGCTGTATGAGGCAGCCACCATCGACGGCGCGAACCGCCTGCAGCAGACCTGGCACATCACCCTGCCGGGCATGTCCATGATCATCGTCCTCATGACCGTGCTGAGCCTTGGAAATGTGTTGAATGCAGGCTTCGACCAGGTGTTCAACCTGTACTCGCCGGCGGTGTACCAGAGCGGTGACATCATCGATACCTTTGTCTACCGCATGGGCTTGATCGACGCGCAGTTTGGCCCTGCGACGGCAGTCGGCCTGTTTAAGTCGGTCATCTCATTTGTCTTTATTTCCGGGTCATATCTGGTCGCCTACAAAGCCTTCGACTACAGAATTTTTTAGGAGGGAAGATAGTTTGAAAGCTGCGACTTTCAAACTACCGTTTTGAATCTTTTGAGCCTAAGGCCAAAAGATTCAATTCCGACGAAAGGAATGATCATTAGAATGCAACGTCGATTCGACTCTCCCAGCCGCAAGGTTTTCCTTGCATTCAACTCGCTGTTCTTGATTACTCTCGGCGTGATCTGCCTTCTGCCGCTAAGTCACATTCTGGCCCTGTCCTTGTCCGGCAAGTCCGCAGCGGCGGCGGGCCTGGTCGTGCTCTGGCCAGTGGAATTTTCGACAACCGCCTACACCTTCGTGCTGAAGCGCGTCGCCTTTTGGGAAAGCATGCTGGTCACAATCAAGCGCGTGCTGATTGGCGGTTCCATCAATCTCATCCTCATTACACTGACCGCGTATCCCCTCTCCAAGGCGGCAAGCAAATTCCGGTTCCGCTCCTTTTTTTCCTGGTTCTTCTTCTTCAGCACCCTGTTTACCGGCGGCCTGATCCCCGGTTACATGTTGGTTTACCAGCTCAAGATGATCGACACCATATGGGCGCTGGTGCTGCCGGGGGCTGTTCCCGTGTTCAGCGTCATCCTCATGCTCAACTTCTTCCGCCAAATACCCGACGAATTGGAGGAAGCCGCCCATATGGACGGCGCCAACCAGTGGAGGACGCTCTTTCAGATATACATTCCCTGTTCCCTGCCGTCCATTGCGACTGTGGCGCTCTTTTCGATTGTCGCCCATTGGAACAGCTACTTTGACGGCATCATTTTCTCCAACTATCCCTCCAACTACCCGCTGCAAAGCTATCTCCGCACCATCATCGTGTCCTCCGACCTCACCGGTATGGCGGGCGATGACTGGAAGCTGCTGCAGGAAATTTCTGACCGCACCGTGAAGGCGGCGCAGATTTTTATCTCCGCCCTGCCGATTTTGGCGGTGTACCCTTTCTTGCAGAAATACTTCGTCAAAGGTATTACGGTGGGAAGCGTTAAGGGGTAGATTGAGATTTTTGATCTTGTTTCAAGCAAGGAGTAAGCTGTCTCGAACGGAATTAGGGGGTTCCCTATTCCCTTGACGACAAAAAGAAAACCCACGAACACAAAATGTGTTCGTGGGTTTTCTTTTTGAAGATGCTTCAGGCCCCATCAAGATTTAACAGCACCCGAAGCAATTCCCTGAATAATGTATTTCTGGCTGAAAATATAGAACAGCAGCACCGGAATCATTGTGAGGATCAACCCCGCCATGGAGAGATTCCACTGAATTGTAAACTGCCCGAAGAAGTAGAAGGTCGCCAGCGGAATGGTCCGCAGGGCGGGCGTGGGCAGTACCAGAGAGGGCAGCAGGTAGTCATTCCAGAAGGAGATGATGTTGAGGATGATCACCGTCATGGTGATTGGCTTGAGCATCGGGAAAACCACCCGCCAAAAGGTCTGGAACTTGTTGCAGCCGTCAATGGTGGCCGCCTCCTCCACCGAGATGGGCACCGATCCCACGAAGCCGTGGTACAAAAAGACCGCCATGCCCGAGCCAAAGCCCAAGTTCATGAAGATCAGCCCGGCGTGGGAGCCGACAAAGGGGAAACCGGTCAGCGTTTTTAGCTGTCCCGTCCAGGTCATAAGGGGCATCATGATGGATTGGAATGGGATGATCATGGTGGCCACGAAAAGGCCCAGAATCAGCTGGCTGTAGCGAGTTTTGGTGCGGGCCAGCATCCAGGCGCACATAGAGGCGAAGATTACAATGAGGATCACGCTGATGCCCGTCACCTTGAGGGAGTTGAGCAGTGAGCGGAAGAAGCTCATCTTCTCCATCGCCTGGGTGTAGTATTCCAGCGTGAATTGGGCAGGCAGGGCCAGCACATTGCGGTTCATCTCCGCCCTGTCCTTGAAGGAGTTCACCAGAATGATGTAGAAGGGGGAGAGATAAACCAGACCGAGCAGCACAATGAGGATGTTGGGGACAATCTTTTTGACAGCCTTCACTGTACGTTCGCCTCCCTCTTCTTGCTGAAGTAGACCTGGCAGAGGGTGATCGCCGCCACGAATACAAAGAAGACGATTGCCTTCGCCTGCCCGTAGCCGTACTGGCTGGTGGTAAAGATTGTCTGCACGATGTTCATGGACAGCAGCTCAGTCGCGCTCCCCGGGCCGCCGTTGGTCAGCGACAGGTTGACGTCGTAGACCTTAAAGGAGTTGGAGAGGGTGAGAAAGATTGTTGTGGTGAGGGCGGGCGCCAGCAGGGGCAGCGTGATGTAGCGCAGCACCTGAAAAGTTCCCGCGCCGTCGATGCTGGCCGCCTCCATCACATCGGCGGAGATGTTCTGGATGCCTGCGATATAGATGATCATAATATAGCCCGCCATGCTCCAGGTGCTCACCACCACAATGGCGTAAAGGGCCATGTCTTTATTGATCAGCCAGTTGAAAAAGATGCTGTCCAGGCCGGTTTCCTTGCCGATGTACTTGAATACATCGTTGAAGATGAACTTCCAGGCGAAACCGAGGATCAGGCCACCGATCATGTTGGGGGCAAAAATCATTGTGCGCACCAGGTTGTTGGCCTTCAGTTTTGTGGTGAGCAGAAGGGCGAACAGCAGCGCCAGCACATTGATCACCACAACGGCGATGAGGGTGTATTTCAGGGTGAGCAGCGCGGAGCCCCAAAACCGGCCGTCCTGAAAGACGTCGATAAAATTCTGGAAGCCCACATACACCTTGGGGTTCTTGGGTATCCCGTCCCACTGAAACAGGCTGAGGTACAGGCCCATGAAAAATGGAATCAGCACAACAATGGAAAACACAAGCAGGACAGGCCCCGTGAAAGCTGCAAACCAAAGCGCATCGCTTTTCTTTTTCATAACCGGGCCTCCTTCCAATTTGATATTGTAGCAGAAGCGCCCACCTATCCATGACAGGGTCATGCAGATAAGTGGGCGTTTCCACCGTTCCGTCAAAGAGGTTGCTTATTTAGGCGCGTTGGCCCACGCCTCGTCCAGGGAGGCAATGAACTGCTCGCCGGTCATGCTGGGGTCGGAGAAGAAGGTCTGGGTTGCGGGTGCGAGGGCAGTGTCGATGATGCCCTGGGGCCAGATGGTGTATGTCCAGGGAAGGGAGTTGCCCGCGCTGGCGTACTCGAACACCACTTGGGACAGGGGATCCTCAGTGTTGTAGTCGGCGTTGGAGAAGGGGGGAATGAAGCCGAAGTCATTGATTAGAATATTCATGCCGTCCTCGGTGTTGAACAGATAGTTGAAGAAATCCTGGGCCGCCGCCTGCTGGGCCTCGGAGGCGTCCACGTTGATACACCAGTAGCTGCCCACGCCGACAGCAATCTTGTCGTTGCCGCTGAGGGGAAGAGGCTGCATGGTCATCTCGAAAGTCACATCGTAGTCGGCGAACATACCGTAAGCCCAATTGCCCTGGTGAATAGCCGCAGCTTCACCGTCTGCGAAGGTGGCGATCTGGTTGTCGTAGGTGATTTCAAGGGGATTGGTGCTCTTCTCCCTGATCATCTCCATCAGTCGTCCAAATTCCTGGAACTCGGCGGTGTCAGCCATCTTGACCTCACCGGCGTTGAGCTGCTCGATGAACGCCTCATAATCGGGTTGCAGCGCAAAGGGGGTGTTGAGGATATGGGCGATGAGGAAATAGTTTTCGCTGGAAAGCAGCAGGGGCGCTTTGCCCTCGCCGGAGACGCGGTCAAACATGGCGGAAAGGCTGTCGTAGCTTGCAAAATCCGCATCGGTGGTGAGGTCGTTGTTGACCACAAGCCCGTAGCCCTCAATGCCGTAGGGGACGCCGAAGACCACTCCGTCCTCTTCCAGGGCAAGGCCGGGAGAAATGTTGGCCACATAGGGCTGGCCGCTCAGGTCTGTCACATACTGCCGGAACTGGGTGAGCTCGCTGCCACCGCCGAGAGAGAAGATGACAGGGCCCTCGCCGCTGGCCATACGGGCCTGGAGCTGGTTGCGGTAATCGTCGCCTGCGGCGCCCCATACCTCGACCTCAACGCCGTTGGCGGCGGAGTAGTCGGCGGCAACCTTTTCCAGCTGGTCGGCAATCTCCACCTTGCTCTGGAAGATGGTGATCTTTTCGCCGCTGCCGGTGGTTTCAGTCTGGCTTTCAGCGCTCTCCTCGGTGGAGGCGGACTCCTCACTGGCGGAAGCGGTCTCGCTGGAAACGGATGCTTCCTCAGAGGGAGCGGTGGAGCTTGTCCCACTTCCGCCGGTACAGGCGGAGAAGATCAGCATGGCTGACAGTGCAAGAACCAAAAGTTTTTTCATGTCAAATTCCAATCCTTTCTCTATAGCAGGTCATGATGATGGACACGAACCTTGAAATTTTCTCTCGCTTCGCAATTGGCAAAACAGGATACGCCACCTGTTCGCAGGCATATTGTAGCAAAAGAGAATTCTAAACTATATTATTATCTTCTGATTTATGTTATAATATTCATAATTAAATGTAAAATATGTCAATTTTCTGTAAGGAGTAGACTCCAATGGGGAAATTGTGCACAAAAGATATTCTTAGCCAAATCGGCGACCTGTTGAGAATGAACTGTTATTATTATGAGGGCAACTGCTTGACGGAATTCATCGAAACTCATACCGAAACCTGTGAAAAAATTTTAGGAGAAGAAGACTTCTTTTTCACATCAACCCCCGGCACTGCCCCCGGCACTTATGCGGTGGTTTCGGCGAGGTTTTTTGAGCACTACATCGCCTTCGTGCCGGAGCAGGATCACCTTCTGCTCATCGGCCCCTTTCTGACGGAAAGGCCCTCCCCCGTTCAGGCAAGGCAGTACCTGCGCGAGCGGCAGATTCCACTGGCGATGAACAGGCAGTTCCTGCGCCACTACCGAACAATGCTAGTCTGCTCCCGGCGGTTCTGCAACAGCCTGCCCGCTATCCTTGAGCAGGTTTTCGATATTGCCGTTCCGTTTATTCGCGACGACAGCGAAGAAACTCAGGGGGATCTTCTTCAGCGGATGGATGTGAAAAAGCGCTACCGGGAAACCATCCTCGAAACCCGCACCCACTACCGCGTCCGCTCCCCCATTTCCCTTGAAAACGAACTATTGCAGTCGATCGGGCACGGCGACGAGAAGAAAAGCATCGAGGTGCTTCAGCACATCAACAGCCTGGACAGCGCAATTTTTACCGATGACCGCTTGCAGTCAAAAAAATACTCCCTCGTAGCGGGGTGTGCTTTGTATACCCGCGCCCTCATTCACAGCGGCGTCAATTACACCGAGGCCTTTGCTTTGAGCGACGCCATGATCAAGACGATCCACAGCATAGAGAATATGGAGTCCCTTTTGCGCTTTGAGTACGAGATGGTGCGCATTTTCAGCAACACCGCCGCCGTATCGGGGCATGGGTATACCGAACCGGTGCGCAGAATGACCGAATATATTGAGGCAAACCTGATCTCCCCCCTCACATTGCATGATGTCGCGCAGCAGGCTTTTCTGCACCCCCATTATGCCAGCGGGCTGTTCAAGAAAGAGGTGGGAAAGTCCGTGATCGCCCATGTGCTGTACCGGAGAATCGAGGAGAGCAAGCTGCTACTTTCCGACACCAATGAGTCAATCGCCGATATTGCGAATTACTATCAGTTCTGCAATGAGTCCTACTATATCAGCGTATTCCGGCGATATACGGGGACAACACCAAAGCAGTACAGGCAGACGAAAACCTGAATAAAACAATAAAAAACACCCGATGAGAAGGTTACGGCCTTCTCATCGGGCGCTTGGTTGCATTAATCAGCGGTTACTTATATCAAAAGGGTCTATTCCTTTTAACTTAAATCTTTTGCTCTAGGATGCTTTGCTTACAGGCTCGTCGGTTTGCTCAAACTGGCTGTTGTACAGATCGGCGTAGAAGCCGCTTTCCGCCATCAGGTCCTCGTGGTTGCCGCTCTCAATGATATCTCCGTCTTTCATCACCAAAATCATGTCGGCGTTTTTGATGGTGGAGAGCCGGTGGGCGATGACAAAGCTGGTGCGCCCGTACATCAGGGCATCCATGGCCTTTTGAATCTGCTGTTCAGTGCGGGTGTCCACGCTGCTGGTGGCTTCATCCAGAATCAGCAGGGGGGCATTCTCAATCATAGCCCGGGCGATGGTGATAAGCTGCTTTTGTCCGGCAGAGAGGTTGGTATTTTCGTTTAGCACCGTGTCGTAGCCCTTGGGCAGGGTGCGGATATAGTGGTCGATCCCCACCAGCTTGCAGGCCGAAACTACATCCTCGTCGTCCACATCTTTTTTATTGTAGACAATATTCTCCTTGATGGTTCCCTCGAACAGCCAGGTATCCTGCAGTACCATGCAGAACAGGCTGTGGACGTTCTCCCGGGTCAATTGGTCGATGGGAACGCCGTCAACGCGAATTTGACCGCCGTTCAGCTCATAAAAGCGCATGAGCAGGTTGACAATGGTGGTCTTTCCCGCCCCGGTGGGGCCTACAATGGCAATTTTCTGCCCCGCTTTCACCTGGGCGCTGAAATCGTGGATGATGGTCTTGCCCTCGATATAGCCGAAATTTACATGCTCGAAGTCAACATCACCCTGGGCGGTCTCCAGTTTCACAACCTTATGGCTCTCATCTTCCATTTCAGGCTCCTCCAGAAACTCAAAGACCCGCTCGCTGGCAGCCGCGGTGGACTGCAATGTGGTGGCGGCCTGCGCCAGCTGGGAGAGGGGCTGGGTGAACATTCGCACGTAAATCATGAAGGCGACGATGACGCCAAAGGTTATGACCCCGTTCATGGCGAGGATGGCCCCCACCACGCACACCACTACATAACCCAGGTTGCCGACAAAGCCCATCAACGGCTGCATCAAACCGGACATGAACTGGCTCTTCCAGCCGCTGTCCTCCATGCGGGTGTTGATGCTGCGGAAGGTCTCCTTCGCCTCCCTTTCCCCGTTGTAGACCTTCACCACCTGCTGGCCCGCATAGATTTCCTCGATGTGGCCGTTGATGGCTCCCAGGTCATTCTGCTGCCGGGTGAAATATTTCTGGCTGCGCCCGATAATCAACATCATCAGCCCAAAACCCAATATGGTTGACAGCAGTGCCGCCAGCGCCATGATCCAGTTGAGATAGAGCATCATGATCAGACAGCCCACAAACATGACCGCCGCCGAGATCAGGGAACCAACGCTTTGATTCAATGTCTGGCTGATGCTGTCCACATCGTTGGTCACCCTGCTCAGCACATCGCCGGTGGTGGTATTGTCAAAGTAGCGGAGGGGCAGCCGGTTGATTTTTCCGGAGATGTCGCTGCGCAGCGTCTTGGACACCCGCTGGGTCACTGTGGCCATGATAAAGCCCTGCAAGTAGTTGAGCAGGAAGCTGGCGGCATACAGAAACACCAACATAACGCAGATGCTGCCGATAGCGGCGAGATCAATCCCCCCGGCGGCCAGTCCGCTGGAAATCAGATCGGTGACCTTGCTCAGCTGATTGGGGCCGACGATGGAAAATATGGTTGCAACAACGGTAAAGGACAGGGCGATCAATATCGCCGGCAGATATTTTTTGCAGTAGCTGACCAGTTTGCCCAGGGAAGCGCCGAAGTTCTTAGGCTTATCACCGCCACCTGCACCGCGCATTCCACCGCGGCCTCCAAAGCCGCCGGATTGATTCTCTGCGGTCTTAGCCGACCCCAGTTGATATTCATTTTGCTTAGCCAACGTCAAGCTCCTCCCTTGTCAGTTGCGAGGAGGCGATTTCCTGGTACACCTCGCAGGTTTTTAGTAGTTCCGCATGGGTTCCGCTGCCCACGATCCGGCCCTCATCCATCACAAGGATTGTGTCGGCGTCTTTGATGGTGCCAATGCGCTGGGCGACGATGATTCGGGTGGTATCCGAGAGCTCCCTGTTTAGGGCCTGGCGCAGATTCCGGTCGGTGCGGTAGTCCAATGCGGAGAAGGAATCGTCAAAGATCATGATCTCCGGGTTGCGGCAGACGGCCCGTGCAATGGAGATGCGCTGCTTCTGGCCGCCGGAGAAATTGGAGCCGCCCTGGGCCACAGGTGCGTGATAGGCGCCTTCCAGGTTTTCCACAAATTCAGTGGCCTGGGCTATTTCCGCGGCCTTCTCCACCTCCTCGGCTCCGGGATCGGGGCCGCCATTGTCTCCATAGGCGATGTTGGACTCCACAGTGCCGCTGAACAACACGGTTCGCTGCGAGATATAACCCAGCTTGCTGCGCAGCTCGTTCAGGCTGTAGTCCTTCACATCCACGCCATCCACCAGCACCTGGCCCTCTGTGGCATCGTAGAAGCGGGGGATCAGGTTGATCAGGGTGCTTTTGCCGCTGCCGGTCGCCCCGATGATGGCGAGGGTCTGGCCCTTCTCCACCTGAAAGCTGATATCCTGCAGAACTGCTTCGCCCTCGCCTTCCTTATCTGTATCGGGATAATGGAAGCTGACATTTTTGAATTCGATCAAGCCCTTGGGCTCGTCCGGCTGTCGCGCATGATTGCCGTCGACAATGCTGGATTCGGTTTCCAGCACCTCATTGATGCGCCGGGCGGAAACCTGTGCCCTCGGCAGCATGATGAAGATCATGGTCAGCATCATGAAGCCCATGATCACCTGCATGGCATAGGAGGAAAATACGACCATGTCGGTGAACAGCGCTAGTCCCGCCCCCGCTCCGGCCGCACTGATGAGAATGGCCCCCACCCAGTAGATGCCCAGGGTCAGGCCGGAGTTTACCATGCTCATGCTCGGCTGCATGAGGGCGGTAAGCCGGTTGACAAAGAGGTTTGTCTTGGTCAGCTTCGTGTTGACCGCCTCGAACTTATCCTGTTGGTATTCCTCGGCATTGTAGGCCCTCACCACCCGGAGGCCGGTGAGGTTCTCGCGGACTGCGGCGTTCAGCTCGTCGGTCTGTTTCTGCACCTTGGTGAAGCGGGGCACCGCAAAAACGATAATGACGGCCAGTATTGCAATCAGCACCGCCACAGCGCAGCCAGTCACCAATGTCCACTGCCACTGTTTTCCGGCGATCTTGACGATAGCCCATATGGCCATAATGGGGGCCTTGATGGTCACCTGAAGCCCCATGGCCACCAGCTGCTGCACCTGGGTCACATCGTTGGTGGAGCGGGTGATCAGGCTGGAGGTGGAGAATTTGTCCGTCTCAGCCATGGGCAAATCCAGCACTTTATTGAAGGTAGCTTCCCGCAGGCGGGCCCCCAGGGTAGCGGCCACTCTGGCGGCAAAGTAGCCGACAATGAAGGCCGACAGCAAGCTTCCCAGAGCACACAGCAGCATCAGGCCGCCAACAGACAGCATCTGGTTCATGGTGCTGCCCTCGGTCTGCACCAGCATGGTAAGCTCGCTCATATAGTCGGGCATTTTCAAATCCAGGAATACCTGGAGCACGATAAACACGATGGCGCCGCCCACCATTGTCCATTCCCTGGCCCGCAGGTATTTCAGTGTCTTTAGCATTATTTCATCTCCTCAGCTATTTGTTTGCTGGGAACAGTTTATCAGCCATTGATCAACTATTCGTCAACGGTTTGTTGATCTTGAGTTGATTTTTCATTTATAGTATGTCATCATACCGGTAATTCCACTTATCTGCGTTCATAGGGGGATATCCGCATGTTTACTATACTGGTGGTTGAGGATGACAAAAACACCCGCAAGCTGATGTGCGCGGTGCTAAAGCGAAGCGGCTTTGAGGTGTACAGCGCCGAGAACGGCGTTGAGGCGCTTGATGTGATGGACATCATGATGCCGGAAATGGATGGGTATGAGCTGACCCGGGAGCTCAGGGAGGCGGATGTAAACCTGCCCATTTTGATGGTGAGCGCCAAGGAGGAAGCCAGGGATCGTCGCAAGGGGTTCCGGGTCGGCACCGACGACTACATGGTCAAGCCGGTGGATGAGGAGGAGATGGTGCTCCGCATCCACGCGCTGCTGCGCAGGGCGCAGATCGCCCACGACAAGCGACTGTATGTGGGCGATACGGTGCTGGACTACGACGCCATGACCGTGACACAGGGCGAGGAGCGGGTGACGCTGCCGCAGAAGAAATTCCTGCTGCTGTTCAAGCTGCTCAGCTATCCCGGCGTCATCTTCACCCGCATTCAGCTGATGGACGAAATCTGGGGCATGGATTCCAATACAGACGACCACACGGTGAACGTCCACATCAACCGTCTGCGCGACAAGGTGAAGGGCAACCAGGATTTTGAGATTGTCACGGTGCGCGGGGTTGGATACAAGGCGGAGAAGCTGTCATGAAATTAAGGACAAGACAAAAAAGGAAGATCGGCCTCCGCTTCATGATGACGCTGTTTGTTTTTGTCATCATGTTGGTATCGGTGGGCATCATGGGAATTATCGCCGGTATTCTCACGCGCCTGGGCTTAATAGACGCCTTCGGCAATGGGCGGGGTTTGCTCGTGCCCGTTCTGGCAATGCTTCTGTTCAGCATTTTGCTGAGCACCGCGATAACGGCCCTGGGCAGCAACCGGATGCTGAAACCGATCCGCAAGGTGATAGACGCCACTCGGTCTGTGGCCGAAGGGGATTTTACCGTGCGGATCGATGTGGGAAATGTGCCCGAGCTCGAGGATCTGAACTACAGCTTTAATAAAATGGTGGAGGAGCTGGGCAGTATTGAGACCTTGCGCAGCGATTTCGTGTCCGACTTTTCCCACGAGTTCAAAACACCCATTGTCTCCATCCGGGGTTTTGCCAAGCTGCTCAAGGACAAGGATTTGCCCGAGGACGAACGGGAAGAGTACACGGATATCATCATCAGCGAGTCGGAGCGCCTGACCGGGCTTGCCACCAATGTGCTGAACATGTCCAAGCTGGAGAACGTCACCATTCTGACGGACAAGGTAACCTTTCGCCTGGATGAGCAGATTCGCCGGGTAGCGGCCCTGATGGAATCCCGCTGGAAGGAGAAAAAACTAGCGGTAGACCTGCGGATGGACAACATCGAGGTCTACTCGGATGAGGTCCTGCTGCAACAGGTCTGGATGAACTTGATTGAAAACGCCATCAAATACACCGATGAGGGCGGCCACGTTGCGATTGCGCTGAAACGGGAGAATGGGAACGCTGTCTTTACTATAGAGGACGATGGCCGCGGGATGGATGAGGCGACTCTTGCTCGGGTTTTTGACAAGTTTTATCAGGCGGATGCTTCCCGTTCCGGTGCCGGGAACGGGTTGGGACTTTCCCTGGTGCAAAGGGCGGTGTCCCTCTGCGAGGGCAGTGTCCGCGCAGAGAGCAGCCTCGGAAAAGGCAGCAAGTTTATCGTGACGCTCCCCTTGGAACAGTCACTCGATAGCAAGTAGGCATGAAATAACAGCAAGAAGCACCGGCGAAATTCGCCGGTGCTTCTTGCTGTTGCTGTCAATTTGACTGCGGGCTGGAATTTGTCGCTTCAAAATAATTATTTGTATGCCGCGGACAGGTATTGGCTTTTCTTCTCACTTCTGCTATACTTCAATTAAAGAATATGTGTTCTGTTTTGTGAGAGGGGAAAGGAGCCAGCCGGTGCATGGAAAACAAAGTCTTTGTGGCGATTGATTTGAAATCCTTCTACGCTTCGGTTGCCTGCATGGAGCGCGGCCTTGACCCCCTGACCACAAATCTTGTGGTCGCCGACGCCGGCCGGAGTGAGAAAACAATCTGTCTTGCGGTTTCCCCCACCCTGAGAGCCTACGGTGTGCCGGGCAGGGCGCGCCTTTTTGAGGTCGTGCAGAAGGTGAGGGAAATCAACGCCGCAAGGTTGCAAAAGGCTCCCGGCCACGCCTTTACGGGATCATCCAGTGATGATGCCGAACTGAAGGCCTCACCGGAATTATCTCTGGACTATGTCGTCGCCCTGCCGCAGATGGCGCATTACATGGAGTGCAGCACCAGAATATACAACATCTACCTGAAGTACATCGCCCCGGAGGATATCCATGTCTACTCCGTCGACGAGGTGTTCATGGACATCACCAACTATCTCCAGACCTGTAACCTCACACCCCGCGAGCTGGTGATGAAGATGATTTTGGATGTGCTGGAAACCACCGGTATTACAGCGACAGCAGGCATTGGCACAAATCTATATCTCGCCAAGGTTGCGATGGATATTGAGGCAAAGCGCACCCAGGCCGACAAAAACGGCGTCAGGATAGCGGAGCTGGACGAAATGAGCTACCGCCGCTCCCTGTGGGCGCACCGACCCCTCATAGACTTTTGGCGGGTTGGCCGTGGGTATGCAAAGAAGCTGGAAGAGCATGGACTGTTTACAATGGGCGATGTGGCGCGCTGCTCCATCGGAAAGACATCCGACTACTACAACGAAGCCCTGCTGTACAAGCTGTTTGGTGTGAATGCCCAGCTTCTCATCGACCATGCCTGGGGCTGGGAACCCTGCACCATAACCGATATCAAGGCGTACAAGCCGGAATCAAGCAGTCTCGGCGCCGGCCAGGTGCTGATGCACCCCTACTCCTTCGACAAGGCAAAGCTGATTGTGCTGGAAATGACCGACCTGCTGGCGCTCGACCTGGTGGACAAAGGATTGGTTGCAGATCAACTGGTGTTGACGGTAGGCTATGATATTGAGAGCCTGACAGACCCGGAGAGAAAGAAGAAGTACCACGGCACTGTCACCACAGACCAGTATGGAAGGAGCATTCCGAAGCACGCCCATGGCACAGCAAACCTTGGGAAACACACATCCTCCACAAAACTGATTTTGGATGCGATGTCGGAGTTGTTCGAGCGCATTGTTGACCCCAATTTGCTGTCTCGCCGCGTCACAGTTGCGGCAAACCATGTTGTTGAAGAGTCTTCTGTACCTGCCGCGGCGGAACCCGAGCAGCTCGACCTGTTCACAGACTACGGGGCGAAGCAAATGAAGGATACTGCCGACGCCGCAGAGCGGGAACGGGAGAAAAAGAGGCAGAGGGCCATACTTGCCATCAAGAAAAAACATGGAAAGAATGCCATTCTGAAAGGGATGAATCTGGAAGAAGACGGCACGACGATTGACCGAAACAGCCAGATTGGAGGGCACAAAGCATGAGCGGAAAATATGATGATATCATCCATCTGCCGCACCATGTTTCGGCCACTCATCCACAGATGCCGTTGTTAACCCGTGCCGCGCAATTTGCTCCTTTTCAGGCTCTGACCGGCTACGATGCGGCAATATTGGAAACCGCCAGGTTGACCGACAAGCGCATAGACTTGGGCGAGGAAGCGATTGCCACCTTGGAGGTGAAGCTATGCATTCTTGCGGATGCGATAGCCAACCACCCGGAGGTCGCGGTGACGCACTTCCAGGAGGATGAAAGAAAAGAGGGCGGTGAGTATGTCTCATCCTGCGGGGCGGTGAAGAAGATTGACGAAATTGAGCGGGTGATTGTGTTCATGAATGGCGAGGTAATCCCGATGCAGGAAATAATCGAGATTGAGAGTAGATTGTTCAAAGAGTTCATATAGCTGTTTTTTCTACCTCGTTTTTCCAAGACAAATCCATGTAGACTAAACCAAAGAGAATTGAAGTCAACCGGCTTTGCGGCGCTCCCGCGCAACACGTTCTTGACGCAGGCGGCGAGCCGCGGCCCTGCGCTTCATCTTATACCGGCGAAGAAGCACCCACAGCAACAATAATAGTACCGGAACAAGCGTAAACAGCCACAGGAGATTGGGAGAAGAAGGCGTCTCTTCTAAGTCCGGAGAATCCGGTTGAGGCACAGTCTCAACGCTTGGGACTTCATCAAGCTGCACTTCGGAGAAAAGCGGTATTTCTACAGTCAGCGGTGAACCGACAGGCGCCGGCACTGTCAGCACCAGCGCAGCATCCTCCCCATCAGCCTCCATTGATGTCGGCAGCCGACTCTCAAAGGAGATATCACTGGGAGAAGTGTTCAGCGGTGCCAGCAGTGTCACAGAGTTTGAACTGGGGGCAAACAATGTCTTCCCAATAACTTCCCCCTCCTCGCTCACCGGCACGGAGAGTTCCAACAGTTCCGCGGGAATGGGCACTTCCAACGGGGCAAATTCATCGAAGCCATATTCAAAGAGGGCAAGCGTATCGTCGAATTTCTGGTCGATTCCACAGCCCAGCACCACAGCGATTAGCGTGCGCCCATCGCGCGTGGCCGCAGAGGTCATGGTGTGCCGCGCCTCGTCCGTATAGCCCACCTTTCCGCCGATCACCTCGGGAGTATATATCCACATGTCGGGCAACAGCATGTAATTCTGATTGGTAAAGGGGCGTTCCTCAGATTGCTTATTGGTGGCGGGGATTGTGTGCCTTCCGGCGCCGAAATAGTTGAGAAAGCCCGGTGTGTGGATGGCCGCGCGGGTGATCAGCGCCATATCATAAGCGGTTGTATAGTGATTGTCATCAGACAAACCATGTGGATTGACAAAATGGGACTCCAGCGCACCCAGTTCCTCGGCACGGGCATTCATCAACGCGGCAAATGCAGACTCACTGCCCGCCACATGCTCGGCCAAAGCCAGGGCCGCATCGTTGGCCGAGGGCAGCATCATTGCGTAGAGCGCGCTGCCTACCGGAAGCACCTCCCCCTCTGTCAGCGCTATATGGGAAGTATTGCGGGGAATATCCAACACCGAGTCGGTGACCGTCACCTGCTCATTCACATCGGCGGCTTCCAGCACCAGCATACCTGTCATAACCTTGGTGATGCTGGCGGGCTCCCGGCGGTCGTGCATATTCTTATCATACAGCACCTGGCCGGTGTCCGCATCAATGAGTACCGCGCTGGCCGCAGTGATATCGTCCGGCTCCAACGCCGCGACGGAAAGAGGAAGCAAGTTGATCAGCAGGAATAGAAGGAGTGCTGTGAATACCTTTTTCATAAATGCTCCTTGTATGGAGAAAACTGATAATCCTTTTTGAAAAAGTGCATTTGCATTCACTTAATGGAAAGAAGAAAACCCCTTGTGAAAGGGGTTTTCTTCTTTCCATGGTGGGGATAGTGCGCGTCGAAGTTTACCCAAAATATTATTTCAATATTATTATACTATTAATCGATAGACCGTGCAATGGTTGGCTGTTAGCGACCAAAACTTTTGACAAAATAAGAAGCGTTTTATGGAACAATTTCTGAGCGGAGGCATTTGCCGAACGCGCCGATAATTAGGCTGTCTTTTCATAAATTGAAGTGTCATGAGGTTTCTAAAAAGCACTGAAAAGACTACTAATATTTTTTTTGGGGGCAACCGAGGGCCAAGAAAATGGTAGGGGAGACCGTCCCGAGATTTGTGTAAACCTTCAGCAGGTGTAAAATGGAGCTATGAACTGGAGGTTTTTGAATGCCCAGAAAGAATCCCGAGAGAGAAGCGCGTCGAGAGCGGCGCAAAGAATTAATGGCACTTCTGGAAGGGGCCGGGATCACCGATGTAGCCGGTGTTCAGGAGCTGTACAGAGAAATGGTCGGCACGGTTCTTGAAAATGGCCTTGAGGGTGAAATGGAGGAGGAACTC
>JBKEBS010000032.1:0-6518 GCA_047973265.1 Oscillospiraceae bacterium | reverse complement strand
TTGACAGAAAACGGGCCGAGGGGAAGCCCTACTTCGTCTACATGACCGCTACGGCTAACAAGTTTCTGCGCATATACTATGGGCGTGTAAAAGAGTACCTGAACGCTCTCGACGAGGGCGATGACGCATAGATTTCGTCCTTTCTTCTATGGCTGAAACACCCTGCTGTGTATCGGCTTATTTTTGTTGCGCAATTTCTGCCTGCAAATTTTTGTCATTTTGGGCTTGACTTTTTATTTGCAGGCTTTCCTTTGCCAAAAGAATAGCAGGTCGTAAAGCGGAGAGCTGTGCAATCCGTGCCGTTTTTTGGATAAGTGGTAGCCTGACTTAAAAATAGTCGGCGATCAAGGTCGGCCGCTTGGCGAAGATTTTGCGCAGCAGCTCCTCACCGCTGTGCACCGTCACCTGTTCCGCCGGGAGAAAGGCCAGGTCGTCGAAGGAGATGCTGCCGAAGAGCAGAGGATTCGCCGCCCGGATGTCCAGCTCCAGCTGGGGGGAGTGACCGCCCTTTTCCACCTTACAGCCCTCGGGGCCAAACCGGACGGTGAAGACACCGGTGTTGTCGGCGAAGTAGTCGTCCCGCACGCCGATCTGCACTTCGCCCTCTTCCTTGGGCCAGGGATAACCCTCCAGTGCCTTTTTCAGGTCTATGATGCGCACCTGCCCGAAGGGATTTGCCTGCATCTCCACGTCATAGGGGTTGGAGAACAGCCTCGTCACAGGCAGACATTCGGGTGTGTGGAGGTGGACAGCTTTCAGGTGTGAGCGCTGCGCGCCCAGGAAGCCGAACACCTCCCGCATGGCCTCCACGTCTGTCCAGGCAAAATCCTGTACAGTAGCTTTTTGATCTCCATGCTCATCCCTTTTGACAGTGTAGACGAGATAGGCCCTCGGCTCGCCCTCCTTCCGCAGCAGGTAGAGGAATTTCTGCTTCTTCACGGCGTCGTAGTCCTTCAGCCGCTTCCAGTCGGGGCGGGCCACCATGCCGGTATAGGTCTTGGCGAAGGCATCGTATACTTTGGCGTAGGGCTCGTGGGAATCCCCTTTTTCGTAGAGGGAGGCCTCGAAGGTGCAGGGACACTCCGCCAGCAGGGAGGTGGGCAGGGTGGTGTCCATGCGGCAGATGGCGTAGGAGTAGCCGAACTTGGCGTAATAGGCAAAGGAGAAGGGGTAGAGGTAGCTGAAGGCATAGTTCCGCTCCTTCATCTCGTCGAAGATGGCGTAGAATAGTTTGCGGATATAGCCCCGGTTGCGGGCCTCTGCCCGGGTGCCCACGCCGCCAATGCCGAACATGGGCAGGTAGCTTCCGTGATAGTTCATGGTGTATTCGGGCACAAAGATGGTGGAGATCACCTTGTCCCCCTCCAGCGCGCCCCAAATGGACAGGCCGGGGTCTTCCTCCCCCTTTTCCTCCTCGGGAAGGGGGAAGTAGAAGACAAGGGAGTTGATTTCCTCCGCCTGGAGTCGCTCCGCATTGGTGGTCAGTTTTCTGATTTCCATAAAATAGAGAGTCCTTTCTGAATTAGCATATGGTAATTGTGGTGGCCTCCAATATTGTGTCAATCATCAAACAACACTCCTCTCGGATAGAATAGCCCAAGTATAGCATAATTGCATATCGTTGAACATAAAAAGAATGCCCGCCGTAAAGGGGGCATTCTTTCAGTGGGTACAGTTCAGTCCAAAAATGTCACGACAATCTCCCACAGCGGCTGGTCGGGCACCAGAATCTCCACCTCTTTTGGGGCGGTGACATGGTAAAAGCCTCCTCTGTCGCCCCGTCTCTCCCAGCGGACAAAAACGGCTCCGTACTGGGTGGGGATAGAGCCCTCGCACCACTCCAGTCTGCAGACGGGGGGGAGAACCTGCAGTTTCCGAAAGCCCCTCTCCACGGGGATAAGCCCCAGCAGGTCGCGGCTCAGATAGGAGAGGGGAACAGACTGCAGCGCCCTGCTTCCTCCGGGCGTGCGGTCGCGGCGGTAGAGGATATCCTCCAGCAGGCTGTTCAGGTCACCCGGCCAATTGTCCCAGAGGTGGAGGAGTTGGAAGGGGGCGAAGGTCAGGGGGGCATCTGCCAGCTGGGACAGCAGTCGTTCCTTGTGGGCGGGGATGAGCTCCAGATCGGCCAGGAAAACAAGGGAGCCGGGATCGCTGGTGGCGGACAGCCCGCTTTCGGGCGACCAGCCATCCGCATAGCGGCTGTTTTCCTCCTCCCACAGAACGGTTTCGATGAAGTGCATCAGCTTCTTTTGAGATTTGCGGTAAAAGGCCTCCTCCTCCTGCCGGCCCAGCAGCGAAGCGAAATCCGCCGTGATGCGACAGCAGGCGACCAGCAGTGCTTGTAGCCCGGTGTCTACAGATTCCTCATCGCCCGGCAGGGCCGGAAAGCGGCGCGGGACGAGAAGCGCCCCCTGGGCGTCGGCATAGCCCAGCAGGGTGCGCATGACCGTGTCCATTACGGGATAGGTCGCACCGGTGGCTTTTCGCTCCCCGCTGGCGATCCAGTAGTAGGACACTGCGGCGATCCAGGCCATGTTTGCCAGCGGGGTGGAGACAGAGCGGTCGGTGGGGCCGAAATCGGGCAGCAGACCGAACTCGGACACCCCGTTGCCGCCGGTGATCAGGCTGTGAAAGTAGATGGGGAGGTCGCGGGAGACCCACATGTTGGTTCTGGCGGCCACAAGCAGGTTTTCGGTGCGCAGAGTCTGCTCCAGCGGCCCGTCGGTGAAGACGTCCTCCATGATGTTGAGGTGGGCGCGCCGGGATTCCTCCCACACGCGGACAAGGCGCTCGTCATTGCAGCGGAAGAGGCCCATGCCGCTGTCCGGGTAGCCGGAGCGGAGCAGGGAGACCGTCTCGATATCCACTGTGCCCGATTGTCCGCAGACGGTGATGACCAGGTAGCGCAGCCCCATTTTCGTCATGGTGGTGAAGCTCTGGGTTCCCTTGCGGCAGACATAGCGCACGGCGTTGTTGACATCCGGAGCCGGAACGGGCTCCCCGTCTTTCAGTTCATCCACCCCGCACAGATTCAGGATTGTCCCCTCTTCCGACCGTACAGTGAAGGAGAGGGCGCCCGCGTTGATCTCGCCAAAGTCCACGATCAGCTGGTGGCAGCGGCCAAGGGAGGGCAGCTCCAGCCGGGTGGAGCTGGAGCTGCCGTGGAGCAGCTCGCAATCCTCCCTGTGTACGGGGAACTCCTTCCAAACCACCTGGCTGCGCAGCAGTGCACCCAGGTTGAGGTTGTGGTGCACCTGTCCGGGGGGGACGGGAAGGAGGGGAATTCCGGTCTCCCGCAGTTCCTCCAGGGAGGAAAAGGCGAAAAATGCGTCGTATTCAGGGGAGTGCTGTTCCGAAACGACGGCAAAAACCCGGGTTGGGCCGATGGCGAAGAAGCCGGCGGGCAGACCGATATCCTGGACGAACTCTACCTCCCAAGGGAAGTGAAACTCCAGGTGGCAGAAGGGCTCGTCAAAGCTGCCGCTGTAGCGCATCAGCAGGAGCTGCTCACCCTCCTCCAACGCGACGGGAACCTCTCTTGAGGAGGGGCCCAGCGGGTAGATGCGGCTGCCAATGCGGAAATCCCCCGCAATGCCTCCGGAATGGGAGAAGGAGATGACGCCCTCCTGGGCGGGGGAGCGGAGCACGCAGCCCACAAAGCCCTCGAAGGGCGGCAGGTCGAGGGCTCTCCGCCCCGGAAAGAGAACCGCGCCCAAATGGATGGAGACCTGCTGGCAGCTGGGGCCCACCAGCCGCCGGGAGATCAGGCGGCGGGGGCGCACCTCGGTCACCGAAAAGGCGGGGAGGGGCCGCTCCCAAAGGGGCCCCCACTGGTCGGGGAGCACCACCGCGGAATCCCACCCCTCGGAGGCGGAGGCGATTTCATCCCAGTAGATCACAGACCGGTCGGCGATGTAGTGCTCCATGGGGCCCAGGGAGGGGCTCCTCCAAAGACAGTCGAATTGGTGGCCCAGCTCGGGCCGGGCCCTGGTCTGTGGGCCGGATGCGGCCAGCACCTCCCCGTCGTGGACGATGTCGAAGATCAGTCCGCCCCGGGCGCTGACGCTCTGGAAGGTGGAAAAGCCCATATCCCAGACCCGCACAGCCAACAAATTTTCCCCCGGTGTGAGCAGGGAGGTGATGTCGTAGGTGTCGTAGAATTTCACCCCCGGCCAGGCGCGCAGCGGCCCCCGGCCAACCTCCCGCCCGTTCATGGAGACCACATAGCGGGTTTCGGCGGAGATGCGCAAAAAGCTTTTTTCGCTCCGCCGGGGCCGCTGGATGACAAAGGGGTGGGCGAAGCAGGCGACTGTATTGTCGAACCCGGAGCGGGTGTAAAACCATATCCAGGAACCGTGCAGGCTATCCATAAGGAACCATTCCTTTCGTGAGATCAATCGGGTTGACCCCTGGAATCG
The DNA here is from genome assembly GCA_047973265.1 of Oscillospiraceae bacterium. Lineage (GTDB taxonomy): Bacteria > Bacillota > Clostridia > Oscillospirales > Ruminococcaceae > WRAV01. The sequence continues at coordinate 2,100 of JBKEBS010000032.1, read as the reverse complement.
TGTCGGTGTCGGCGGTGGGGCGGTGTTGTTTCCGCTCTGACACGGTCATTGTACCATGGGGAAAATGCCGCAAAAAGCATCTTTACTAACCTTTTACAGAAAACCGGGTTGCCCCCTCTTTTGATCAACACAATATTCCCGCACTGCCTATTTGAACACGCCGCGCTGCCATGATATAATTGACAGAGTCAATGCAGGCATGGAAAGGATGGAATGCGACATGGAGATAAAGGTTGGGATGGAATACACCGCAAAGACGGTGGTGGACAAGAGCAACACCGCAAGTGCGGTGGGCAGCGGCCTGCTGGAGGTGTTCGCCACCCCGATGATGATCGCTCTCATGGAGCTGGCAGCCGCGGGCTGCATCCAGGGGGAGCTGGAAGAGGGCCAGACCAGTGTTGGCACCAAAATTGAGGTGGTCCACACCTCGGCGACGCCGGTGGGCATGGAGATATACGCCACCGCCCGGGTGACCGGAGTGGATCGCCGCAGGGTGGATTTTGAAGTCTCCGCCCGGGACGGAGCGGGGGAGATCGGCTCCGGCACCCACACTCGCTTCGTGGTGGACGCCGCGCCCTTCCTGGAGAAGGCGCAGAACAAGGCGAAAGAGGATGGTCACAGATGAACAATGACAACTACGAGCGGTACGGCGGTCATCAGGACTCCTACCGCACCTATTCCAGCCCCCTGAACGGTTCCGGGCTGGGCATGGGGAATTTCACCGGCAAGCGGCGGCGCTGGCCCTGGGTAGTGGGAATTGCCGCTGTTGCACTTGCAGCGCTTGCAGTGGGCGGCTACTTTCTGCTGCCCCTGATCATCGCGCTGTTCCGATGAGAGGATGTCTCCGTGTTAATTGATAATAAACTTGCGAAGAAACTGGTGGAAAGCCAGTTTCCCCAGTGGGCCAATCTCCCGGTGCGGCCGGTGGAGGTGGACGGCCACGACAACCGCACCTTCCACCTGGGGGAGGAAATGACTGTCCGGCTGCCCAGCGGGCCGGGCTATGTCGACGCGGTGGAAAAGGAAAACCGGTGGCTGCCGGTGCTGGCCCCCCACCTTCCGCTCCCTATTCCGGAGGTGCTGGCGGTGGGCGCGCCGGGGGAGGACTTTCCCTGGCCCTGGTCTGTGCGCCGCTGGGTAGAAGGCGAGACGATAACGAGGGAAAACGTGGCCGACCATTCCGCACTTGCCCGGGCATTGGCGGAGTTTCTCCGCGCGCTGGAGGGCATTCCTGCCGTGAGCGGCTCGCCTTCAGGGGAGCCGCCTTTTGCTGGGGAGCACAACTTCCACCGGGGCGGCGACCTGCGGGTCTACGACGGGGAAACCCGGGAGACGCTGGCGGAGATCGGCCCCTTCCTCCGGGAGGACACCGCCCTGCTGCACAGAATATGGGAGCGCTCACTGTCCACCCGCTGGGCGGAAACGCCGGTCTGGCTCCACGGCGATGTGGCGGTGGGCAACCTGCTGGTGCGGGAAGGGTTGCTCTGGGGGGTTATCGATTTCGGCACCATGGGGGTGGGAGACCCCTCCAGCGACCTGGTCATGGCCTGGACATTCTTTACAGGGGAGAGCCGCAAGGCCTTTGCGGAGGCCATGGCGCTGGATACCGACACCTGGGACAGGGCCAGGGGCTGGGCGCTGTGGAAGGCGCTCATCACCTTTCGGGAGTTTCGCGAAAGCGACCCCGCCAGGGCCGCGGAGGCGGCCTGGATTGTGGGCGAAATAGCCGCGGAGGGATAGCCTTTTGCGGTGCGAAACCTCACAGCAAGGTCATTAGATTTTAACGATTCTTTCATGTATTGGGCCACCGGGTGTGCTATACTAAAAATATGAAAGCTTGAGCATGTTGAGGAAAGCCTGCAAATAAAAAGTCAAGCCCAAAATGACAAAAATTTGCAGGCAGAAATTGCGCAACAAAAATAAGCCGATACACAGCAGGGTGTTTCAGCCATAGAAGAAAGGACGAAATCTATGCGTCATCGCCCTCGTCGAGAGCGTTCAGGTACTCTTTTACACGCCCATAGTATATGCGCAGAAACTTGTTAGCCGTAGCGGTCATGTAGACGAAGTAGGGCTTCCCCTCGGCCCGTTTTCTGTCAA
>JBKEBS010000031.1:0-6297 GCA_047973265.1 Oscillospiraceae bacterium | reverse complement strand
TCCTTTGTGACTTCCCATCCGTTTTCCGCATTCATCGGCCATTCTCCTTGTTTAATTTAATTTGCATTTCAGCGACATTTCAATAATATCGAAAACAATGCTTGCTTTTATAGGCAATTAGCAATATACTAATAGACAAAGAACGCATGTTTGGTTGAGTTTGACGCTGCAAGTAGCATTTGTGGGAGGGAACAGGCGTGAAAAAGAAAGAGGACAGAGCAGAGATTGTAAACGACATACTTAAACTTCTGCCTTCCCTCTCAGTCGAGGAGCTCAAGGAGTTTTATCATCTCGTTTGCTCTTCAGATACTGAAGAATGCTCCTCGCCTCCAAAAGCTCCTCGTCGCTCATTTCCAAAAGAGCATTAGCAATTTGCTGGACAACCATATTGCGCTCGCTATCTTCATCGGTAGCGGGCTCTTTTTTTGTTTTCTCGAAACGGACAACCTCGGTTTTGTTGGTCTTAGGAAATATCTGCACATTTGGATTGGCAGGGTCGATGTAGTAGTCGGTGCGACCTAGAAGATAATCGGTAGTGACTCCAAATAGATCAGCAATTTTTGTCAGCATCTCATGGTCTGGATAACTTCGTCCAGTTTCCCATTGGCTTACTGATACCTGAGTTACATTCAACATATTGGCAAGATCAACCTGTGTCCATGATTTGAGTCTACGTAATTCCCGAATCTTTTCTTTCAATATAGCCACCTCTTTTACTTCAATATATAAGCAATGATTATTTATTTCAATAGACAGATCAGATTATGAAAAGAAATATAACAAATAACATTGACAACGCTATCGTCATTGGCTATAATACAGTCATCAGCTATATAGCTAAAAACAGTGAGGAGGGTTGGAGTTGACATTAAAGGCATTAAGAAAAGCCGCTAAGAAGAATCAATCAGACGTTGCCGAATCTCTCGGCGTATCTCAAGTGAGCGTTTGCCAGTGGGAAACTGGAAAAGCATACCCGCATCCGTCAAAGATACCGAAGCTGGCGAAACTGTATGGGGTTACCGCTGACGAACTGATTGAGGCTATGAATAGTGGGCGCAAAGAAAAAAGCGCTGCCACAGAGGACAGCGCATAAAGAACCCACCCTCAACGCAACGTAAAGGGTGGGTGGGATGTGGGCTGTTCAAGAAATTATGCGCCATAAGTGCTAAGCGCAGGTATGACAGGTGTCGCCATCTTGCAAATGGCGAGTAAGTAGCCCCTGATCTACCAGCGCATCAAGATGTGCCTGAAAGACATTTTTATCAGCGGTATTGGAGAAAGAAGAAACATGAATACTTCCCAGTTCCTTTACTTGCCGATGGAGCACTTGCAGAATACCAACGTTCGTGATATCACCTCCTTCCATGAGGTGATACAGCCCACGGGGTTAATTATAACATAGAGAAAGCCCCGCCGTAGCGGGGCCCAATCAACGACGCAGGGTTATGCAATTGGGAGATCAAAGGTTTTAGTAACCATTCCGCTGTCAGTAAAACTCATGAGTTCAGTGACTTCGACCTCCACTGGAGATGTCGTATCACCGAGTACATAGGCCTCTTTGACTTCCAGTGTTGCACCAGGGCGGATGTCTTTCATGGAGTCAGCAGACTCTACACCGTCTACGCCTATCGCAGACTCGCATTCGATCCCATTCTGGAATGCCTGGTGGGTAAAAGAGAAGATGAAAGATGTCGTCTCTTCCGAGTTGTTTGTCCACTCGTAGGTAACGATCAAAACATCCTTCCCCTCATAATCTGTCCCCATGGCAGCACCTGTGATCGCAACATGGTAATCACCGATATCGCCGGAATCAGCGCCTGCTGATGCGGCAGGGGGTTCTTCGCTGGAAGCATCAGCAACAGATTCCGCTTCCGACTGCGAGGAAGATTCCTCGGAGACACTGCCTTCACTGGACTGGGATGATTCCGGGGTGCCGGATGATGTAGAAGATGCTGGTGCAGAAGCGCATCCGGATGCGAGCAGGGCTAAACCAAGAAGAGTGCAGATCAATTTTTTATTCAATACAAGCACATCCTTTCTGTCTCATTATATCACAAGCGATGGACAAATAGAAGCCCCGCAATCGAGGGGCGGAAAGGAGCATCAATGAAGGAAAAGTGGTTATCACCTCGTGAAGTCGCGGCAATGCTGGACTGTGGCTATACCACGGTGACGCGGCTGATAACAGCTAAGCGACTCAAGGCTGTGGATATCGGCGCCGGAAAGGCACATCACTGGAGGATTCGGCCAGAAGATGTCGCAGAGTTTTTGAAAGAGCGTAGTTCTGAGAATACAATCCCTGATCCCATACAGTTTGAGCGAAGGAAAAAGACGTCACCAGTCATGTTCAAAAGACCCAAAGAAGTCTATAAGCCAGGAATGAAGTGGGTTGACTGATTACTTTTGAAAGGATAGTTTACATGAATTTACAGGATGCTTTTATCAATCATATTAGAACGAACAATATTGAGGTAGAGATTACCTGCGCCAATGGCGACGAATACAAGGGAACTATCCGGGGATTCGATCCGAACGTCATCGTGTTGGATGTGTATGACACGGAAGATGAGAGTCCGCGGGAAGCCATCCTCTACAAGTCGCAGATAGTCTCTATTGTACCGGATCAGCCCATCGACATATTCACGGCGGAGGGCAAAGCGGATGAATAAGGTTGCGGCAGTGTTTATCGCGATTGTTTTCGCTGTCTGCGTCTTCCAGGCTGTGCAGCTCCACCAGCTGAACACCCGGACAAATGAGATTCGACAGCAGGTGCAGCAAGCGGCAGCCGCGCAGCAGGATAATGCTGAAAGGCTCGAGGAAAGGGTAGAAGGGCATGGTGTGGCCGATTATGGGTGTTGACCTGACGAACAATCTGCCCGAGGAGGTAGTGGACTTCCTGCATCGGCACTGCATCAACACCACCCAGTACCGGGAGGCCTTCGCGGCTGTAGACCGCCTGTGCATCGCTCCGGAGGTGTTCGCCGAGGCCTGCCTCATAGTAAGGGAGTTGAGGAACCGTGCCCAAGATCGAGATATGGCGGAGGAGTAATGATATCGTCCTGGCTCGCCGCCCATCGGATGGCAAGTGGCTGGTGCTGCGGGGTTACCTGGAACTGGAGCGCGGGGGGTACACCCAGACTCACCAGTTCAGCACGGATCACCCCATGAAGGCATGGTGGAACTACTGGGACGCGCTGAGCGAGGTTAAGTCCAAAAGTTTTGCAAAGCAGCTACAGGATCACGGACTTGATTCTGTAGCAGGGAAAGGAAAAGCCCCCTGCTGAAGCAGAAGGCTGGGAATGAGAAATGATGGATGTAGAGGGAGTAGCACTGTTTGGTTTGGGATTAATTTTGGGTGCCGGATTTATAAGCCTATTTATCTCATGCAAAAACAAAAAATCATAGCAAAGTAATTACTTAGGCTTGCGAACAATTGGCCTTGGGCGTGATGCCGGAGGAGATGTTGCCGGTGGAATGGAGCGTTTTTCTATGCCAGGTCTCGAATTGTCCTTTATTGGCCTTTTAGGTGACTTATTTGATGAAGATTTATCTTTATTCATTGCAAGATTCCTCCTTAGTATAACCCGAATCTGAGAACTTTGTTTGAATATACTGACCTCTTAACTTCGTGGCTTTGTCCTGCAATTTTTTGTCATGGCTGAAATTGAGCGATTCAAGGTACTTGTGACAGACATTGAGAAAACGCTCTTGATATTTGTATGTGGCCTCTGAAATGGTTTCGTCAGGGGTTTCATCCATGAATATGTAATCCCGCTCCATCTCTATTTTGATTCGTTCGATTTCTGGGACGGCGAGATTTAAGGCGAATTCTTTAACCGAATACTTCATATACGGATAAGCAATGCCAACTAACTGCGCCGCGATGGCGATAATTGCCCAGAGCCAATCAACTTGATTCCAAAATCCCCATGCAGCCACACCAGCTGAAGTTACAACAGCTATGAAAAAACTAATATGAATATCTCGATTTGCTATTTTCGTCTTGTATCCATCCCAATAGTAATATGCATATACAACCTCGGCATATGCCAACCAGAAATGAGTCATTGTATCCATAACCTACATCCTTTCGCGCAAATTATACCACAAAAATGTCAATGAAACAAAGAAAGGAGTTCTGTATGAAAACAAACGCAAAAAGAGAGCCGCATTGCCCTCCCGTCGAAAGGTAAGCAATGCGGCTTTCCGATACAAGCCCGACAAAGTCGGAACCAGCACCTAAATTATAGCATATTGGTGCGAAAAGTCAAGCAATAATGCGGGTTTACGCATTTTGGCGGGCATGTATCGGGTACTATCTTCTCACGGAAAAGAGGGTGCCCATGAAAAAAGGAAGCGGCAGCAAATACAATCCCCTGTTTGTATTCAGGGAGGAGCTCTTTCCGAAGCCTCCCCACCAGCTCACCCTGGAGGAGGTTATCCGGGAGCAGCAGGAGAAGCTCCGGGAATGGGAGCAGCGCCACCGGTCGATCAAGTGCTCCTACCAGACCACCAGCATCGAGGCGGGGGACATGCTGGAGGTGTCCGTATACCCCTCATTCTCCGGCAGGGATGATTATCGCCGGGCTGTCAGGGAGCAGCGCACCGGCAAGGCTCAGCAGAGGCAGAACATGAAGAACGCCCAGCACAAGCTCGTCCGGTTGGTTCAGTCCAATTTCAGGGAAGGGGACATCTTCTTCACCGGAGGCTACAGTCCAGAAATGGAGCCGCGGTCACTCGGTGAGTGCGAGGCACACCTCGTCAAGAGGATCAAACAGCTCCGCTACAACGCGATTCAGGCAGGGGCCCGGTCAAAAGACCTCAAGTACATTTACGTGATAGAGCTCACCGGTACAGGGCGATACCATGTGCATGTTCTGCTCAGCCGGGAACTGACGGCCCACCGGGCACTGCGTTGTTCCAAGTGCGGGAAAGCGAAAACACCCAGGCGGGGCCACGAGAACAGGCCCTGCAAGTGCGGCGGGCATATGGAGCGAATCGACAGCCGGGACTGGGTGGAAATGAAATGGGATGGCGGGGACTACTCCAACACCAAGAGCTTGCAGAAAAAGCGGGTGGGCGGCTTTACCGGGATATCCAAATACTTTACCAAGCAGTTTGAGGATATGAGCGGGACGGAGCTGCCCGGACGCCGCCACTGGGGCCAGAGCCTGGGCCTTGTGGATCGGACGGCGAGAGAAAAGAAGTCGCTCTCCAAATTCGGAAAGCGAAAGGTTATGGATATGGTGAAGGCCACCGCTACCATGAAGGAGGCCTTCGAGAAGCAGTTCCCCGGATACCAGTACCCAGAGGAATACCCCTGCGAGATCAGGTACAGCGAGGTGGTCGGCGGCTTCTACCTGTTCTGCAGGCTGTACAGGCGGGAATGAGAAACGGGGTGAAGTGATGACATTCGGCTACGGGGGCATGGTCAAGGCCTACCCATGGATAGAGGAGTTGTTTTATATGGTTCAGAAGAACGCCCATAGCGGGAAAACAAGAGAGTCGGCCATGTTCGAGGTGAAGCGCGACCTGCGCTGGTGCCATGTGCTGACGTATCACCAGGAGCCCGTCCTTGCACTACTGGGGCGGTGGCATGATGTTGTCAGCGACAATAACCAACTGTTGCGGGAAAACATCCCACGGCCAAGGTCATGCCCTATCTGCGGGAGCATTGAGACCGGCGACTTGTGTGGATGGTGCCACAGCGAAGTTGTGACATAGAAATTGCAGGAAACGCGGGTGAATTTCCCGTCGCCGACATATTGAAACGAAACAGGAGGAATAGTTTGAAAGTCGCGGCTTTCAAACTATCGGTTTTGTGCCTTTTCGGTGTGATGAATTAGCGAAATCCGACTGCGCCGGATCGGCACAAATTCCGCAATGAGGAAAGGAATGACCATTAAAATGAAAATCACAAACGGACATCTGGAAAGTGTTAATCAATTTGATATCAAGGAAGGGCACTTGACCGTTCCGGGGAATGTCACCCACATCGGAAGCTGCACCTTCGACGGCTGCACCTCCCTCACCGCCATCACCGCCATCACCCTCCCGGAGTCCCTCATCTCCATCGGAGGCTGGGCCTTCCGCGGCTGCACCTCCCTCACCGCCATCACCCTCCCGGAGCCCCTGACCCACATCGGAAGCTGCCCCTTCAGCGGCTGCACCTCCCTCACCGCCATCACCCGCCCGGAGTACCGCACCTACATCGGAGACTGGGCCTTCCGCGGCTGCACCTCACTCACCGCCATCACCCTCCCGTAGACCCTCACCTCCAGCGGAGCCGGGGCCTTC
>JBKEBS010000030.1:0-6499 GCA_047973265.1 Oscillospiraceae bacterium | reverse complement strand
GCCCTCGGGGTAGACAATCATGATGGGGCCAAGTGCGCAGAGGCCGAAGCAGCCGGTGCGTACGACCTTGACTTCCTCAGACAGTCCCGCGGTTTCCAGATGCTCATTGAGCGAGGAGATAATAGCCTCACTGCCCGAGGATGTACATCCGGTGCCTCCGCAGACCAGTACGTGCGATCTTACCATTACAAACTCATCCCTTTCATAGGTCAACGCCTGTTGACCTTAGGAGCACATGCCTGTTCAGTCTCTCAGGATAAACGGCACATGCGCTGGCCCGGCATTGCCTGCCACGCCGTCCCCTATAGAATTAATTGGCGGCGCCGATGGTGTACTCTGTGATCGGCTTGCCGCCGATGAGGTGCTGGTGCACAACCTTGATTGCCTTTTCGGCGGTCATTCTGATGTAGGTTGTCTTGGTTCCGTCGGGGGCGAAGATTTCCACGACAGGCTCGTATTGGCAAATGCCGATACAGCCGGTCTGGCCCACGATGACGTCCTCCACCTTTTCCTTTGCCACCTCGTCCACAAGAGCGGACAGTACGGGGCGTGCGCCTGCCGCAATGCCGCAGGTTGCCATACCCACCATCACGCGGACAGCATTTGAATGATCGCCCTCACGGACGCCCATGTTGGCCCTGGCCTTGTCGCGCAGCGCCTGGAGTTCTGCCAATGACTTCACTTGCATATACCTCCCTGAGTTTGTTTGGCCGCCCCAAAGAGGCCGCCACTGCCTTGACTGTATACTTTACAATCTCCCGAAGAAGAGGAGTAATTGTCGAAAAATGATTAGCTGTCCTTTAAGGCCGCTTCCTGCTCCTTCAGGTAATCCCCGAGCCAGAGGATGATGTCGGGGCTGGAGAAGGGAATGTCCCCCAGAATCTGGCGCATTTCCCGGGTGTCCAGAACGAACTCCCTGTCATCCAGCTTGCGCAGGAAGGTGAAATCCAGATCGGGGTTCCCGGTGACGAGCAGGCGGACGGTCTCATTGATGTCGCCCGGGGGAACCATATCGATGTGGCCGGAGAGAAAGACGGCTCTGACCAGCGTTCCCACCCCGGGGGTGGAGTCGATGGAGAAGCTGCCCTCCGTGGCCTCGGCGGCCATTTTAAAGAGGGGGATGCCCAGGCCGATCTTGCGGGTGGTTCGGGTGGAAAAGAAGGGGCTCTGCACCTTTTCCAGCTGCTCGGAATCCATGCCCTTGCCGTTGTCCCGCACTGCGAGCACCAGCTCCTGCCGGGCAGAGTTCTGGGAATATTCGATCTCGATTAGTGTCGCTCCTGCGACGATGGAATTTTGGACAATATCCATCAGGTGCAGCGAAAGCTCCCGCAGATTGAACACTCCCTTTCCCGTTCGGCGTCGCCGGACTGCATTCAAAACACATTATAGCAAATGCAAAACCTAAAATCCATAGAAAAGAGGGGGAAGATTGAAGTTTTTATAACAATCCTTTCTTACTTGTCGTTTTTCACTAAAAATTCACCCAACACACGAAATTGTTGATTTCTTTTTTATGACCGGCATGGTATAATGAAAGACAGTTTGACCCGGAAGCATAGGCGGCCGTGTCATGATATGTATACTGGTCAAGGTAAACGTTGATGCTGAAAAGGCGCTGAATCGACGGATGCCAATAGGAAAGGACGAAGCGCTATATGTTGCTGAGAGAAGTTATTGGAATTCTGGATGCCGAAGTCATCTACGGCGAAGACATGCTGGATGTGGAGATTCGCACTGCTTGCGGGAGCGATCTGATGAGCGACGTATTGGCCTTTGTCAAGGATCAGGGCATGCTGCTCACTGGGCTGATGAATCAGCAGGTGGTGCGCACCGCCGATATGCTGGATATGCGCTGCATCGTCTTTGTGCGGGGAAAAACACCCGAGGAGGATTTGGTGGAACTGGCGAAGGACAGAGGCATCGCCCTGCTGTCCACCAAGTGCCGGATGTTCACGGCCTGCGGCAAATTGTACGAGGCGGGGCTGGGCGGCGGATGTGAAACATCAGCTGTAAGCTGATGTTTCACTAACGAGTTGCCGCTTTTTGGCCGTAGGAGCCAAAATAACGCTGAGGCGTTACCGCGGCAACTTCGAGTTCGCGTTAATCATGTTAATGCAAAGGAATGTATATAGATGAACCCAACCATCAGTAAGCGCTACGAGGTCGAGGGCGGCAACTTCACCCACGCCGGTGAGGCCTCGACCAAGGTGAAGACCCTGCTCAAGCAAATCGGCTTTGAATCCGACTGCATTCGCCGGGTCGCTATCGCCATGTACGAGGGCGAGATCAACATGGTCATTCACGCCAACGGGGGCTTTGCCCAGGTGGACATCTACCCCGACCGGGTGGAGATTCTGCTGGAGGACACCGGCCCCGGCATCGCTGATATCGAGCAGGCCATGAAGGAGGGCTACTCCACCGCCCCCGACGAGGTGCGCGCCCTGGGCTTCGGTGCGGGAATGGGCCTCTCCAACATGAACAAGTACACCGACGAAATGCGCATTGAGAGCGTCGTGGGCGAGGGCACCCAGGTCTACATGACCGTCCGCGCGAAATAGACTGATAAATTCGCAGAGGCATTCATACAAGCTGTGTTTTGGCTTTGGAGAGGGGGGTATTCTGCATTGTCAAACTTTTATCACAGTGTGACTCTTGATGAGGACAAGTGCAAGGGCTGCACAAACTGCATCAAGCGCTGCCCCACCCAGGCGATACGGGTGTGGGACGGCAAGGCGCGCATCATCAACAAGCGCTGTATCGACTGCGGCGAGTGCATACGGGTTTGCCCCCACCACGCCAAGAGGGCGCTCTACGACGATATCTCCCGACTGGAGGAGTTTGAGTACACAATTGCCCTGCCCGCACCGTCACTCTATGGGCAGTTCAATAACCTCTCCGACATCGACTACGTGCTAACCGGCTTGCTGGAATTGGGCTTCGACGATGTGTTCGAGGTTTCCCGCGCGGCCGAGATTGTCTCGGATATGACCCGCCAGCTCATGAAGGAGGGCAAGCTGAAAAAGCCTGTGATCAGCTCAGCCTGTCCCGCCATCGTGCGGCTGATTCGGGTGCGGTTTCCCGACCTCTGCGCCCACGTGCTGCCATTGCTTAGCCCCATGCAGGTGGCCGCCCGCATGGCAAAGGAGGAGGCCGCGGAAAAGACCGGCCTTCCCATGGAAAAGATCGGCGTGTTCTTCCTCACGCCCTGCCCCGCAAAGGTGACGGATATCCGCCAACCCATCGGCATGGAGGAATCCTGGGTGGACGGCGCTCTGTCCATGGTGGACATTTACCCCCGCCTGGTGGACAAGATGAACAAGATTGAGACCCCAAAGTCCATTGCGGAGAGCGGTATTATCGGTGTCAGCTGGGCCAGCAGCGGGGGGGAATCCGCCGCGCTGCTCCAGGAGCAATACCTGGCCGCCGACGGCATGGAAAATGTCATGCAGGTGCTGGAGGAGTTGGAGGACGAGCGGCTACAGGAGCTGGCCTTCATCGAGCTCAACGCCTGCCCGGGCGGTTGTGTGGGCGGGGTGCTCACGGTGGAGAATCCCTACGTGGCCAAGGCCCGCATTCAGAAGCTGCGAAAATACCTGCCCGTTTCCCTCAACCACGCGGACAAAGAGGATGACCTGCAAAATCTGTGCTGGAACCAGGAGCTGGAGTACAACGGCGTCATGAAGCTGTCGGACAACTTTTCCGAGGCGCTGGCCATGATGGCGGACATTGAGCGGATTGCCGAGGTGCTGCCCGATTTAGACTGTGGCTCCTGCGGGGCGCCCTCCTGCCGCGCCCTGGCGGAGGACATTGTGCGGGGCAACGCCCGGCTCAACGACTGCGTCTTTATCCTGCGGGAGGAGGCGTTCTCCGCTGGCATTCCCCTGTCGGAGAGCTTCCGCAAGAAGATACAGGGCGACAAATAATCAGGGGAAGATTCTCCGAAAGGATTGATGTGATATGAATATACAGGAATTGGCCGTAAAGCTTGAATTGGAGACCCTTGTTGCGCCGCCATCGGGCATCCCCGCAGTGGAGGGCTGCTACATTGGCGACCTGCTCAGCTGGGTGATGGGTCGGGCGAAGGAAAACGACGTCTGGCTCACCGTGATGGGAAATGTCAACGCCATAGCGGTGGCTAAGCTGGCGGATATCAGCGGCATTGTGCTCTGCGAGAACGCTCCGCTGGACGAAGAGGCTAGGGTGCAAGCGGAGGCCAACGGGATCGCCGTCTACATCACAAGCACCCCCTCCTATGAGCTTGCGCTGCGCATTGGGGCGCTGCTGAGCTGATGTCCCAGAGCGACTATATTCAACGGCAGATTGAGGGCCTCGCCCAATTTATCGCCAAAACCGTGTTCCACAAGGAGATGCCCTCGGAGGAGCTCATTGAGGAGGACGGCACCGTCGACGATTCCGAACTGTTGCACCATTTGCTCACCCGCATGGTGGATGACGGGCAGGTAAATGAAGCAGAGAATCTTCTTTTTGAGAAGCTGAAGACGGATCCGTCCCCCGTCTCTCTTTGCGGTAGCGATGCGGTTTTACCATGAGCTGAGCGTAAGGGAAGAGCAATGGCTGCTTGACAACGGGTTCTCTTTCCAGGAAGTTTCCGAGGGGTTGGATGAGGTCAAGGCGTTGGCCGAGAAACAATAGCAAGGGGAAATGAGGATGGACTGCCGCTACGATTTCCATATCCACTCCTGCCTATCCCCTTGTGGGGAGCGGGAGATGACCCCCAATAACATTGCGGGTATGGCCAAGGTGTTGGAGCTGGACATCATTGCCCTGACCGACCACAACAGCGCGGGCAACTGCCGCGGTGTCATAGAGGCGGCGAAGCCCCTGGGCCTCACTGTGGTACCGGGCATGGAGCTGTGCACCGCAGAGGAAATCCATGTAGTCTGCCTGTTTGCCGAGCTGGAAAAGGCGGAGGAGTTCTCTGATTACGTGAAGTCCACCATGCCTCCGGTGAAAAATGACATCGAGGTGTTTGGCGAGCAGCTGTATCTGGACGCAAACGACGAGGTGATCGGCAGTGAGGAGATACTGCTGACCCTTGCCAGTACAATCTCTATCGACGATGTGCCGAAGCTGGTGGCGGAGTACGGCGGCTTTTGCTACCCTGCCCACATTGACCGGCCCTCCTACAGTCTGCTGGCCACCTTCGGCATGATTGACGAGAGCATGGGGTTTTCTTGTGCGGAGCTCACCCCCTTCGCCGACCTGGATAAGCTGAAAGCGCAGCATCCCGCACTGGAAAAAATGCGCATTATGCGCTCCTCCGACGCCCACTGCCTGGAGGTGATGGCCGCCGCGGAGCAGGGAAGCATCACGCTGGAGAGGCTCAGCGCGAAAGCCGTGATCGAGGCGCTGCAGAATACAACTAAGGCGGAGTGACCTCCGCCTTTTGAAATGCAGGAGAAAATGATGGATACAACGGTAAAATTTCACGCCAGCGCGGAGGACAGCCTGTTCCGCTATGCGGTTCTGTTTGCCCGGTACGAGGAGAAATGGCTGTTCTGCAAACACAAAAAACGGGATACACTGGAGTGCCCGGGCGGGCACCGAGAATTGGGGGAGAATATCTACGCCACAGCCGCCCGAGAACTGTGGGAAGAGACCGGAGCTGAGGTGTACAAGTTGACTCCCGCCGGAATCTATTCTGCCACCGGAAACGACGGCCCCATCCGGGACGAGGCGGAAACCTACGGCATGCTGTACCTGGCCGAGATCACAGAGCTGGGGGAGCTGCCCACCGAGTCGGAGATGGAGAAGATTGTGCTGCTGGACAAGCTTCCACGGGAGATAAAGTGGACCTATCCCGCCATTCAGCCGTTACTGTTGCGATACGTGGCGGAACAGTTCGATATCCCCGTGGAATGGGAAGAGGATTAGAAAAGGAGGATGGCATGTCTGTTGAACTGAGAAAAATTACAGAGGATAATTTTCGCCAGATAATGGAGATGAAGGTCGCGGAGGATCAGTCGAAGTTCGTCGCGCCCAACATGCTGTCCCTGGCGCAGGCCTGGTTGGAATACGATACAACACGGCCATTCGCAATTTACGCAGACGATGAGCCTGTCGGCTTTCTGATGCTCAGCTGGGATGTGCCGAAGAAGGAGTGCCATCTCTGGCGGGTCATGGTGGACGCGCGCTTTCAGGGAAAGGGCTACGGAAAGCCTGCAAATAAAAAGTCAAGCCCAAAATGACAAACTTTTGCAGGCAGAAATTGCGCAACAAAAATCAGCCGATACACAGCAGGGTGTTTCAGCCATAGAAGAAAGGACGAAATCTATGCGTCATCGCCCTCGTCGAGAGCGTTCAGGTACTCTTTTACACGCCCATAGTATATGCGCAGAAACTTGTTAGCCGTAGCGGTCATGTAGACGAAGTAGGGCTTCCCCTCGGCCCGTTTTCTGTCAAGGAATTCGTAAACGGGCTCATTCTGTGGCGCCTTACGAATCAGTACCGAGGTGATTTGGTAAAGGATTCTCCG
>JBKEBS010000029.1:0-2280 GCA_047973265.1 Oscillospiraceae bacterium | reverse complement strand
GTGGTTCATCTGCCTGGTGGTCGTTTAGACATCGAGTGGAAAGGCTTAGGTCATCCGTTATACATGACAGGCCCTGCGACTCACGTCTACGACGGTCAGGTTTCTTGTTAATCTTTTTCCCCTTAAAGGAAAATCTTCTCTTTAAGCAAAGAATCGTTTTAAGGAAAGAATCGTTTTGTCACAACTGGAAGCCGATGCTCTGACCGCAGAAGTGGTTGCCGAGTATCTAAAAGATAACCCAGATTATTTTAAGCACCGTCCTGAATTGGTGGATGGTTTATCTTTGCCGAGCCAGCAATCTGGCTCTGTCTCTCTCGTTCATGTGCAAATGGCTCGTCAGCGTCAGCGAATTGAAGATTTAGAAGAAGAAATTACTTCCCTGATGTCACTCGCTGCGAGCAATGACCGTACCTTTCATGAATTCATGCATCTGCAAGAGCAGATATTGAAATGTGAATGCTTTGCCGATGTCTGTGCCATGATTGAAGAGAAAGCGCGGACCTTGAACCTGATTGGTTATGTCCGTCTGTTGAACAATCAAGATCCTCATTACCGCCTGACCAAAGAGCAGTGGAGCCGTTTTTCGACCAACCATTTCAATGGTAAGAGTGCTTATCTCGGCAGGCTGCGAAAAGCAGATCGTCACTTACTTTTTGGCGAGCCACTTTTTGACGAGCCGCTTTTGGCTGGAAAACGGGCGGGGGAAGAACGATTCGCGCCGGAAATGGGGTCTTACGTTATTTTGCCCTTAGTCAAACGCAACCCTTTGGGTATTTTGGCGTTTTCCAGTGAAGATGGCGGTCACTTCCAGCCATCAATGGATACCTTGTTTTTGCGTCATCGTGCTCTGGTTGTTTCTCATTTATTCGAAATTTTGCCTTGGCAGCAGGAGTCTCATGAGCAAATCAGCACCTCATTTGGCAGCTAGCTCTCATTTGGCAACGAACTCTCAGTTGGCCAAAAAACCTCAGTTGGCCCAAAAACCTCAGTTGGCTACGAGCTATGCAGAACCGTTGGCACGTTTCTATGAGTATTTGCGCAGTGAAAAAGGCTTGAGCCTTTATACCCAGCGCAATTACAAGCAACAGTTAGAAACCATGGGCTTGTACCTGATGTCTGTCGGCGTTGACGGTTGGGTAAACGTCGATGCCGCTTGGGTCCGTCAGCTCGCCAGTCAAGGCATGCGCTCCGGCATGAAAGAGAGCAGCGTTGCCACTCGTCTTTCTTCACTGCGCAGTTTTTTTGACTTCCTGATCCTACGCGGTGAAATGAGTGCCAACCCGGCTAAAGGGGTGTCGGCACCGCGGAAAAGACGGCCTCTGCCGAAAAACCTTGAGGTGGATGAAATGGCGCAACTGCTTGAGGTGAATGACGATGACCCGCTCGCGATTCGTGATCGTGCGATGATGGAACTGATGTACGGTTCGGGATTGCGTCTGGCGGAGTTGGTTTCCATCAATGTCAAAGATGTCAACTTCAGCGCCGGTGAAATTCGCGTGGTCGGTAAAGGTAACAAACAGCGTGTCGCACCGTTTTCCGGAATGGCGAAAGAGTGGCTCAACAACTGGCTAAAAATTCGTGGTCAACTGGCCAATGCAGATGAAACGGGGCTGTTTGTCTCCAAGCTCGGTGTGCGTATTTCTCATCGCAACGTGCAAAAGCGCATGACGGAGTGGGGACAGAAACAAGCCGTACCGAGTCATATTAGCCCTCATAAACTGCGCCACTCCTTTGCCACGCATATGTTGGAATCAAGTAATAATCTCCGAGCGGTGCAAGAGCTGTTAGGGCACGAAAATATCTCGACTACGCAAATCTATACGCACCTGGATTTCCAACATTTAGCCCAAGTGTATGATCAAGCTCATCCGAGAGCCCACAAGCGCAAGCAAAATAAAGATACGGAGTGATACCATCCTAGGTAAAAATATGATCAGAAAGTTTTCCAGAATATGGTATGAGTGATGCAGATTTACCGCGGTCTTTCACCCATTCATGCGATGTCATTTGATTTGGATGACACCCTCTATGACAATCGTCCCGTGATACGCCATGTGGAAGAGCAGGTCGCGCTTTGGTTGTTTAAACATCATCCTGTGACGGCAAGCCAGCCTCTCGGTTGGTGGAAGGCGCTCAAAGCCCAGTTAGCGAAGGATGACCCTTGGCTACTTCATGATGTGAGCCTGTGGCGTTTTGAACAGATTCGTCACGGCCTGATGCAGTTAGGTTATGGCGAGCAAGAGGCGCGAATGGCCGCCACGGACGCGATGCAGCAAGTGC
>JBKEBS010000001.1:0-15655 GCA_047973265.1 Oscillospiraceae bacterium | reverse complement strand
GGGCCGAGGGGAAGCCCTACTTCGTCTACATGACCGCTACGGCTAACAAGTTTCTGCGCATATACTATGGGCGTGTAAAAGAGTACCTGAACGCTCTCGACGAGGGCGATGACGCATAGATTTCGTCCTTTCTTCTATGGCTGAAACACCCTGCTGTGTATCGGCTTATTTTTGTTGCGCAATTTCTGCCTGCAAATTTTTGTCATTTTGGGCTTGACTTTTTATTTGCAGGCTTTCCTTTTGCCGGGAACGGGCTGCTTTTTTTGGACTGTGATATCTCATGTTGCGAATTGGCATATCAATTAAATAGATTGATATGCCAATATTAAAGCACAAGCGCTATACTTTGTCAACACAAAACAGTTAAGAGCACAATAATTTTTTGTGTGATTGATAGAGAAACGGAAAAAGCACCGGAATGACATGTCATTCCGGTGCTTTTATTCACGCGAAAGCAATCTGCTGCAGGGCTATTCGCTGATTGAGCCTGTCGATCTCCGTGGAATCAGGCGCACGGGAATCAGCTTGTGCACCGGAGTGTAGTCGGGCTGTTGTATAATTTCGGCGATAGCCCTGCCGATAGCGGGGAAATCCTGTTCGATGCTCGTGATCTGGGCGCTGCCCATGGTGGCCCAGTCAATGTTGTCAAAGCCCGTGATACTGATTGCCTCCGGTATTCTAATAGAGAGGCTCCGGCAGCACATGTGTACATTGAAGGCGACCTCGTCGTTCTCACATTCTATGGCTGTGACGCCGCTGCGGTGGAGCTGGTTGATGATGTGCTTGAGCATGGGGTAGTCGAACTCGTCCGCTTTGTTATTGTCGATCAACTGGAACTGTGCAGTCGATTCAAGGCCGTTGTCCCGCAGGCAGTCCGTGCAGCCCCGGAAGCGATCCTCAATGCTGCCGACCAGCTCGCCCGGAAAGCGGGAGAGATAGCAGATTCGCTTGTGCCCGTAGGAAACGAGGTGCTCGGTGAGCAGATAGCCGCCCCTGTAGTTGTCGCAGACAATGCTGCTGTACCGCTCGTATTGATGGGGCTTGTCCAGGGTGATGACCGGCTTGCCGGATGCCACGAAGCGATCCAGTATTTCCACGGGAAGCTGGGAGGTGGCGGGGTAGTAGATCAGGCCGTCCACATCGTGCTTTTCCAGATTCTCCAGCACGGCGAGCTCACTTTTGTCGTTTGGCTCATAGACATGGAGGGTGAGGTAACAGCCCGAGGCTGACAGCAAGTCGGTGGCGACCTCGATTGCGCGGAAAATACCGCCCTTTGTTATGCTGAAGGGAATCATCAGCGCGATTGTCCGGGTGGCCTTTCGGCCTCCGGAGGGAGAGGGAACATGGAGTTTTCCGGAGGTCTCCCGCCGCGCAACCAAACTGCCGACACCGCGTTTGCGGTACAGCAGTCCGGCTCTCTCCAGCTCCTCTATCGCCCTCTTTGCAGTAATCCGGCTCACGTTGTACTGCTCGCTTAGACTCTTTTCCGTGCAGAGGGGCTCATCGTAGCTGAAGTCACCCGAGGCGATCTTCTGGATCAGATCATCGGATATTTGTTTGTATAGCGGTTCCACTTTGTTTTCCATTGATTGATTGCTCCCCGCTGCATAAATGTATTTGCCTGTGGTATAGTTTGTTATATCATTCTATCCTTCATCTATTTTTCTGTCAAGGCATGCGGAGTGATTCTCCCGCCATCTTGTATAGATACACAAGATTTTTGCCTGCGCATGCACAAATCCGTTTTTCGCCGGGCTCCGGTATGTGACAATCTTTTTTCATCTGTTCGTGCGGGGGAAACACATGTTGGCTCTTCTTGCCCCATCTTGCCAGAAACTACTTATTTAACAGATAATTACGATATGACAATTATATTTTATATACCTTCTACATTTGCAATGCTAGTATTCAACGTTTTAACCTTAAAATAATCTTTTTGTGCTACAATTCGCATGAACAGGCAACAAAAGTGCAATATTTGCACACTAATTAGGTGTCCCATTTCTTGTTTATTCGCGTCTTACTTAGTGTAGAATACAAATAATGTATATCATTCTGAAAAGGAGGAAGAAATGAAACTGCATAAAACAAATCGGCAGAATAAGTGGACACGTTCCATTATTTCTGTTTCATTGGCAGTTTTACTGCTTCTCTCCCCGGTTCTGATCAATGCCTATGCCGATTCTAACACCGGCACTTCAAGCGACGAAGCGGCACTTGGCTACAGCGGGGATATTGAAGCCGGTACCTTGCCCACCACAAACGATAACACAAATGAAGACATAAATGCATCCGATCATCAGGAAGACAAGACAGAGTTGGCGCAATTTGGTGACCCCGGGGCGGTTACCGCCTTGGGCACAAGCATAAGCGTGCAGGATGGGGCCGACGAAGCTTCCGGCGATAATATGGAAGATGATAATGTCGATGATAACGAGGCGGACACCGCCATACACTACACTGTCAAATTCTATGGTGATGGTTCCGTTTACGACGTCCTCCTTGTGAGGGAAAACGAAATGTTCCAGCTGCCCGCCGACCCCGAATCGCCCGACGGCATGGGACGGTTTATCGGCTGGTTCATGGAGGGGACATGGGAGCCTTTTTCCCACGGAAGTGCGGTAACGGCTGATCTTTCGCTGACCGCCCGTTTTGAGAGTGAAGAGGTTCAGACGCTCGACGCGCCCATTGTCCCCTTCGACAGCGGGGACACTTACGCTGTCACCTTCCAGGTGGCAGGTGAGGCAGACTATGTGATCGACGTACTGAAAAATACGCTCATCCCCTTTCCTGAAGACCCCACCCCTCAACCGGGCGACCCGCCCTTCCTGGGCTGGTACCAGCAGGGGGAGACCACTCCTTTCAACAAATTGCAGGTGGTCACGGAGGATATCACACTGGAGGCCAAGTTCAGCGACAATCATCTGGTGACGTTCTACGACACCACCGGGCTGGTTCTGGAAATTCTGGAGCTGGAACCGCTGGACACTGTCCCGGTTACCACTGCTTCCCCCACATTGGGCGCGGGGGAGTTCGTGGAATATTGGCACCTTGAGGGGGATGGAACCACTCCCTTCACCTTCGGCCAGACGACATCCTCTAGCATTGCGCTGTACCCCAAGATCAACACACACTCCATTGCCATTTTCGTGACCCGCGGTCCCGCGGTGGAGCCCCAGTTCGGCGCGGACGGCTTTACTGCAACCGACCCATTGGTGCTGGATCCCTCTCTGGACATGAGCAGGGAAGGCTACACCTTTGTGCGCTGGTCTGCTACAGAAAACGGCACGACCGCCTTCAACTTCAGCACTCCCATTACGGGAACGGTCTTAATCTACGCGGTATGGACGCCCAAGACTGTCCAGTACGCTGTCAACTTCTGGAATGAGGTTGAGAATTTCAATGGTGATCCGGGCGATCCCACAATTGCCGCCAACCGGGCCAACTACGAGCTTGTCTACACACACATGGTTTCCCCCGGTGTCACGGCAGGCTCGGTCATCACAATCAATCAGGCGACGGCAAATTCACTGTATACAAACGGCGGCACGGCTGTGAGCTATATTTTGCACTACTCCACTTATGCCCACAGCGAGACTAAGGCGATCTCCGGCGCGGGCACCACCGTGATTAACGTATACTACAAGCGCACGGAGTTCACCTTTAATTTTAACCTGACTCAGGCGACCAATAATGCGACTGTAGGCGGAGGCTATGTAAAGCTGCGGGATGGTTCCCAGATCACCGCCAGCCCCTACACTATTGTCACCAAGCTGGGACAGGATATCTCGGAAATATGGCCGGTGGAAACGGGCCGAACAGATGGAAGCACCCTCAAGTTTATCAACTGGAGCAGCTATTACGGCAACGGCGGCGTTTTGATGGTGGCAACATCTATCAACCAAGCCGTGAATGGCGGCTATTCCACCTATAAACGGCCCACCAGCTTCTCCACCGAGTTGAAGGGTCAGTGGGGCACCGCCAATTTTACCGAGCAGCGCTACTACTATGTGGAAAACCTGGAAGGGGATACCAGCGGTGTTCCCTTTACCGCAAAAGCCAGTTATGAGGGGACGAAGGTGCGGTACTACACCTTCAACTATACCGGAGCACTGACAAACCAGACATCCAACCCTGCTACGTACGCCAACGGCTGGCCCGGCGGCGTCATCAATGGATTTGAGCAGATCACAGCGGCAAGCCCCAAGCTGACCACCTATTTCCAGGAAGTCATCAGCGAGGGCGGCAACCACTACCGCATTGAATACTACATGCGCAGGTTGTCCTACAACCTGACACTGATCACCAACGGGGGCACCTTCGCCAGTCCGGACGGCTTCTCCGCTGTGTCGGGCGGCTATCAGAAGAGCCTCCAGTACGAGGAGAGCATCGTCCTGCCCGCCGCCGACCCGGTCAAGACCAATTACGTCTTCATGGGTTGGTACACGGACGAAAACTTTGCGAATCCCTATGTTCCCGGCGGTACAATGCCCTACAGAAATATGACCCTGTACGCCAGGTTCGACGGAACAGACTGCACCGTGAACTACTACGACGGCACCACGCTGCTCCGCGCCAACACCTATGCGACAGGCGACATGATCAGCTCCCATATGCTGGCCGGCACCGGTTACGAAAGCTATCAGGTCGGCGATTCTGTCCCCGGGAAGGGCATCTTCCAGGGATGGTATTACCAGGTCGGCTCCAGCGGCAATGTCATGATCGAGTTCCCTCTGGATATCCGCCTGTACAATTCCGTGTACAATCTCTACGCTAAATGGAACTCGGTTCTCTACACGATTACCTACAAGGGCGTCGAAGACAGCATCACAGTGACCTATGGGTCTGAACAGGTGCGCTCCGGCGACCGCAACACCCTGGCGATGAGCGGCAGCTATGGCCTGCGGCCCACCAGAGATAAATACGACTTCGTGGAGTGGAATACCCAACCCGATGGAACCGGAACACGCTTCACAGAGGCGACCAGAGTTGTGGCGGACATTGAGGTCTACGCTGTCTGGAGGTTGAAACCCTTTCAGCTGATCTACGTGCCCCCCGTTCTGGACTACGGCACGCAGAATGTTTCCGTCTATAACGAAACCTACCAGCGCGTGCCGGCAACCGCCTCCGACCAATATATCTCTCTGCTGGACGCGAGGGGCCCCACAGCTTCCTGGCGGTTGACAGCTTCTGCTACCCCTCTGGAGCCGGATACCCCCCTTCTTCCTGACATTGACGGCGCAATCAAATATGTCGCCGGAGGTTCCACTTACTACCTCAATAGCGGGGACGTCGTGCTGCACAGCGGTACAGGCCAGACTACATCGACGCCTCTCAATATTGTCTGGGGCGCCAATGAGGGCATTCTGCTGGAGGTGCCCGGAAACACCGCGCTGTCGGGCGTCACCTATTCCGCCACGATTACATGGTCTCTCCAGGATGTGCCGTGATGAATAAGATGAACAACTTGTAATCGCCGCATGACATGTTACAAAGCAAAGAAAGAGACCGCCCCGAAGGGCGGTCTCTTTTTGTTTTGGGATGTATCCTGTAGAGTGAAAAAACAATTTTAACATAATTTTACAAATAAATAGCAGATAATTATCTATTAACAACAACGAAGTGAGTGTGTACAATGTGGGTGAAAACAGATTAAGCGCTTAATCTAATAAACCGACAATATGACAAATGAAAAGGGAGAGGACTATGAAAAAGCGCAGATCATCCATTCTGGCAATTGTATTGGCTATTTTACTGTTGCTTTCCGCTTGCTCCGGCGACCCCTCCTCCAGCACCGCAGACAGCTCCAGCGCAACCGATGCCCCCAGCAGCACGGTTTCCAGCAGCGACGAAGTGTCCGGCGACGGCGATTCCGCTGCTGAGCCCGCCGCGACAAGCTCCGATTATCCCGAGTATCTGAATCTGGACAGCGACTACCCTGTCATCAAGGATGAGTTTGTGGGGCAGTACAAGCCCAGGCTCACCATTGTGCAGGAGGCCAGCGGCGGTGACTGGGACGAGCTCTGGATCAGCCAATACCTCAAGGAAAAATACAACCTTGAATTTGAAGTGGAATCAATTCTCAACACCGCGCGGGCCGAGCGAAAGAACCTGATGTTCGCGGCGGATGACCTGCCGGATATGATGATGAGCTTTGAACTTTCGGCCCCCGAAATCTACCGCTACGGGCAGATGGAGGGCCAGCTGCTGAAATGCGACGAATACATCAACGAGACGCTTACTCCCAACCTCTACCGCTACTATTCTACGCGGGATGATGTTGTGGCGCTCTCCACCACCCCTGACGGTCATGTGTACACGCTGCCCATGATCACAGACCCCAAGGACGAGGGGGCCTTTCCGCGAACCTTTGTCAACAAGGCCTGGCTCGACGAGCTTGGAATCGAAATGCCCCGCACGCTGGACGAATTTACCGCTATGCTGTATGCGGTGAAGGAAGCCGATCCCGCGGGCGTCGGCAGTGAAAACGTGTATCCCCTGGGCGGCGGTTCACAAAAAGAGACGATTTCGACCAGTTTCTACCTCCTTGCGGCATTTGGCTATGTGACGGACGACCCCTACGGCCACGATGTCACCCTCCGCAACGGTGAGGTGGTCATCCCCGCCTATGATCCCGAGGTGTTTGGCGAGTACCTGAAAGTCATGAATCAATACTACACCGACGGCATCATCAACAAGAATTACTATACGATGGAATCCACAGAAACCATTGCCCAGCTCAATGGCGGCCAGACCGCGGTCTACCGTGACCCGGTCTATGTGACAGGCCTTCCCACCTGGAGCGACTGGGCGGCCCAATATCCCCTGACCAGCGAGTGGAGTAGTACGCCTGTCTGGAAGGCGCCGGAATCCGTCCGCGTCGGCCAGTTTGCGATTTCTTCCAAGACCGAGTACCCCGAGCTCTGCATGCGCTTCGCCGATATCTACTATAACAACGTCACCGACGGCTGCCGCGCCCTGTGGGTGGGCCCCGGCGAGCAGTCAGAGTACAATTACGGATATGTAAACGCACACTGGAATTTTGAAACCAACTCGGAGGATTGGGATACCAGCAGCATGCCGGAGGGCGTGGATCTTTGGACATACCTCATGCAGTATCTCTCCGGGCTGATGCCCCAGTTCGGCGCATTTGAGGATGAGCCCGGAATGGCATATCACGCCAAGATGCTGGGCGGCGAACGTCCCGCAGAAAAATCCTTTAACATGGAAAACGCCGATCAGAATTATCGCGCCACCGTCTACGCGAACATCGTCCCCTACGGAACCCAGAGCTATCCCAACACCTATTATGTGGAGGATTCGCTCAACGATCGGATTCTCGACCTGAAGACACTGATTGATCCCTATGTCAAGGAGCAGGTGGCGCTGTTTGTCACAGGCCAGCGGCCTCTTGATCAGGTGGACGCCTTCGCCGAGGAATTGAAGGGGATGGGGGCGGAGGAGCTGCTGACCATCTACAAGGAAATCTACGAGAATTACAAAGCTGCAATGCAATAAGCCTTTCCGACAAACTATCATTTTACAGTGAGGGGGACAGGGCGTACGAGGGTTGCCCTGTCCCCTCTCACCATCTTTCGGAAAGGAGAGTTGTGAATGAGCAGTGGAGTGAAATCCAAACCCGCGCAAAAATCCAAGGCGCTCCGGGGCCTGAAAAGAGCGCTGGGGGACTGGCAGCTCTATGCATTGATTCTTCCCGCTGTCGTCTACCTCTTTATCTTCGCGTACATTCCCATGTACGGCGTGCAGATCGCCTTCAAGAACTACCGTACCAGCCTTGGTATATGGGGAAGCGAATGGGTCGGCCTGGAGCACTTCATCCGGTTTATCACCTTCCCCAACTTCAAAATGATCATGATGAACACCCTGCGGATCGGCCTATACTCCCTTGCAACCTTTCCCTGCGCCATCATCCTTGCGCTGATGCTGAACGAGGTGCGGGCCAAGAAATTCAAGAAGACAGTGCAGATGATCACATACATGCCCTACTTTTTGTCAACAGTGGTGGTCTGCTCCATGATCACCCTCTTCTTCAGCGAGCAGACCGGTGTGATCAACAAGCTCATTGAAATGGTGGGCGGCACGAGAACCGACTTCATGACAGTCGCCACCTATTTTGAGGATATTTATGTCTGGACAGGCGTCTGGCAGGGTGTCGGCTGGGGGGCGATCATCTACATCGCGGCACTGGCGGGCATTCCATCTGAACTGGTGGAGGCCGCCCGGGTGGACGGCGCTGGCCGTCTGCGAATTATCTGGCACATCAATATCCCCTGGATTCTGCCCACCATTATCATCATGTTGATCCTGTCCTGCGGCGGCATTTTGGGGGTAGGCTTTGAAAAGGTGTACCTGCTGCAAAATTCCCTGAACCTCTCCCGTTCACAGGTGATTTCCACCTATGTGTATGAGATCGGCATCAAGGGGACGCAGTTCAGCTACTCCGCCGCCATCGGCCTGTTCAACACAGTGATCAACGTCATTCTGCTGGCGATTGTCAATGTCGTCGCAAAAAAGACCAGCGAGGTCAGCCTGTGGTAGCGGGCACAGTGGCGAAAGGAAGGGAGTGCGCCCATGTATAAATCGCGAAATGACAGAATCTTCGACGTGGCGAACATCCTGCTGCTGGTATTGCTGGTGATTGTGATCGCCTATCCGCTGTACTTTACCTTGATCGCCTCAGTCTCCGAGCCGGTGGATGTGGCGACCGGGCAGGTTGTTCTGCTGCCAAAGGGCTTCACCTTTGACGCCTACAAAGAGGTGTTCAAGGATGACCGGGTGTGGACAGGCTATGCCAATTCACTCCTCTATACCGTGGCGGGCACGCTGCTCAGCCTTGCTCTGACCATTCCCGCCGCCTACGTGCTGAGCAAGAAGAACCTCAGGGGCAGAGGGGTGCTCTCGGGCTACTTCATCTTCACCATGTTTTTTTCCGGCGGACTGATCCCAACCTACTTGCTGGTGAAGGACATGAACCTGCTCAACAAGCCCTATACGCTGATTGTTTTGGGCGCTTTTTCGGTCTACAATATGGTTGTTGCCAGGGTGTTCTATGAGACCTCCATCCCATCCACCCTCTACGAGGCGGCGCAGATTGACGGCTGCTCCCAGTTCGGGCAGTTTTTTCGCATCGCGATTCCGCTCTCCAAGCCAATTATCGCCGTCATCGCGCTCTACTACGCCGTGAGCAGGTGGAACGACTTTTTTACCGCGCTGGTCTATATCACAAAGTCCGACTTTTACCCGCTCCAGCTTGTGCTGCGCAACATTCTGCTGCAAAACCAGACCAGGATGGCCACGATGGATGCCTCTGTTCTAAAGGCGGAGGAGCTCCTCTATCTGACCAGGCAGGCCTACATGGCCGAGGCCATGAAGTACGCGCTGATCTTCATCTCCTCCCTGCCCATGCTCATCGCCTACCCCTTTGTGCAAAAGCACTTTGTCAAGGGAGTGATGATCGGGTCTATCAAGGGCTAAAGAGCGGCTCTCGAAAGGAGAAGGAATTCCGCTATGAACACACTGTACATGATCGGCAATACCCATTTCGACTCCGTCTGGCTGTGGACATGGGATGAAGCCATGGCTTCCATCCGCTCTACCTTTCGCTCCGCGCTGGATCGAATGAAGGAAGATCCCGATTTTGTCTACAGCTTCAGCACCCCCGCCGTCTTCGAGTGGATCGAGGAGGAGGACGGGGACCTGTTCCGCGAGATTCAGGCCCGCGTTGCCGGGGGGCGGTGGGATGTGGAGGCGGAGGGCTGGTGGCTCCAGCCGGACTGCAACGCCCCCTGCGGCGAGAGCCTCGTTCGCCAGGGACTCTATGGGCAGCAATACCTGCGGGATCGCTTCGACAAACAGGCGGGCACTGTTTTCAATATCGACAGCTTCGGCCACAGCGCCATGATCCCGCAGATCATGCGGAAGTGCGGGCTGCGCTACTATGTATTCTCCCGGCCCAACAAGGGGGAGCGGCAGTTGGAGGATGAGCTCTTCCGGTGGCAATCCCCCGACGGCAGCGAGGTGCTGGCCTACCGCCCCGGTGGACAGATTGGCGGCGAGGGCTATCCACAGGATGTGGCGAACAGCATTCGGGAGATCACCCCCTACCTGCTCTCCGCAAAGCACGACGTCATGATCGTCTACGGGGTATCCAACCACGGCGGAGCGCCCACAAAGGCGGCCATCGCTGCCATCCGGGAGGCTGCCGGGGAGGCAAAGGATCACAGCATCCGCTTTGGCAGCACCAAGGCATTCTTCGCCGCCCAGGAGGGAAAGGAGCTCTTCCTCCACGCCGGGGAGCTGCAAACCCGCTTCTACGGCCCGTTCTCCGATCACTCCGAAATTAAGAACAATAACCGCCGGGGGGAGTATGCGCTTCTGAACGCCGAAAAGGCGGCTCTCCTCGCACAGCGGCTTGCAGGCAGGCAGTATCCCGCACAAGCACTGCGCAGGGGTTGGAAAGATCTGTTATTTAACCAGTTCCACGACATTCTGGGCGGCACCTGCATCTCCGAAGCCTACGTGGACGCCCGCAACCTCCACGGCAGGCTGCTGCAAACGGCCGGCGAGATCACCCATTTCGGCCTTCAGTCCGTCACACGGCAGATCAAGACGCCCGGCAACAACGAGGACAGCGTGTGGAACATCTGCCTGTTCAACCTGAATACCACGCCCTATCGGGGAATTGTGGAGGCGGAGGTGCAGTGGGCCTGGGAGTTCCCCTGGTACACGGGCGGCATCGAGCTGCTCGATGAAGACGGCAATGTCACAGAGGCCCAGATCATCCTGGAAAAGTCTGTGATTCCCGGCTTCCGCACCCGCTTTGCCTTTGCGGCGGATATTCCCCCGGTGGGATACCGCACCTACGCCGTGCGGCAAACCAATGCTTCCACCGCGCGGGACTACAGCGAGACACAGGTGAAATCCCCCTTTCTCCCGAAGGTGTACGTGGATGAAGGGGATACCTGGTGCTTCAACACTGTCGACGGCTACGGCCCCAGTGCGGGGAAGTTTGCCTTCGAATCCGCGAAGACGGTGGAAAAGGGGCCGCTGTTCACGACAGTTAAGCAGACATGGTGCTACGAAAGCTCCATCTTCGAGGAGTATATCACCACCTACGAGGATGCCGACCATGTGGATTACCGCTACCGGGTCAACTGGAACGAGCACCACAAGGTGCTCAAGCTGGTGCCAAATGGCCGCAATGTGCCGAAAAACATTACAGCCGCCATTCCTTACGGCTCACTGGAGAGGCCCGCAGACGGCATCGAGTGCCCGGTGGGCGAGTGGCTGCGCTGGTCGGACGCCCAGGGTGGTGCAACCCTGCTGCTGGACGGTGTCTACGCCTACGACACAGCGGAGGATTCCCTGCGGCTCACTCTGCTGAGAAGCCCCATCTACGGCGATCTGCGCACTGAACCCCTGGATGGGCAGGCAGATTATCCCTACATGGGCCAGGGTATTCACACGGGGCGCATCCGCCTGATTCCCCGTGCACTTCACAACGGAGAGGCGATGGAGCTGGCGATTCACTTCAACAATCCGCCCATCTCGGTCTGCGAGGCGAATCATCCCGGAGGGCTTTCCGCCAGCGGAGCGGGCCTCCGCACAGAGGGCACAGGCGCGCTGATCACGGCAATGAAGGAGGCGGAGGACGGCGACGGCATGATCCTTCGCATGGTGGAGACCGAGGGCGCGCACAGCACCCTGAAAATAGCACTTGGCGATTCGCCGCCTGTTGAGATTGCCCTTTCGCCCTACGAGATCAAGACCATGCGGTTCGCGACAGACGGTTCCATCAGGGAAACGGATATGCTGGAGGCGGAGCAAGGCCTCTGACCTATATCACGCGGCGGGCGGATGCGCTGCCGCAGCGGGGATGTGAGCACAGTGAAACGATCGGAAATCAATGCGGTAATGAAGGAGACCCTGCGCTTCTGCGGGGAGATGCGCTTCGCCCTTCCTCCCTTTGTCCATTGGAGCCCGGCGGATTGGGCGGAGAAGGGCCCGGAGTGCGATGAGATCAGGGACAACCAGCTGGGCTGGGATATCACGGATTTTGGCAGCGGCGACTTCGCCCGGACAGGGCTGGTCATGATCACCATTCGCAACGGCAACCTCACCAATCCGAAGTATGTCAAGCCCTACGCGGAAAAGCTTCTGGTTACGCTGGAGGGGCAGGTTACCCCCATGCACTACCACTACCAGAAATGCGAGGACATCATCAACAGGGGAGGGGGCAACCTCCTCCTGCGGCTGTACAACAAAACGCCGGATGACGGGCTGGACAGCGCAGATGTGACGGTCAGTATCGACGGTGTGAAGCACACCATACCCGCCGGAGAGGTACTGCGCCTGCGCCCCGGCGAGAGCATCTGCATGGTCAGCGGCCTCTACCACACGTTTTGGGGTGAGCCGAGCACCGGAACGGTGCTGATCGGCGAGGTGTCCAAGGTGAACGACGACACGGTGGACAACCACTTTCACGAAGCAGTGGGGCGATTCCCCGCCATCGAGGAGGACGAATCCCCGCTGCACCTGCTGTACACCGAGTATCCGGGATTTGCCCGTGTGGGGAAATGAATATGGCTAACACCGGTGGAAAAGCCGCCGCGGCGCGGGAAATTGTCCGGAGAGTCGGGGAGCGGAAAACGATCATCCCCGCCTTCAACATCCCCTACCTGCCCATGATGGGCCCGGTGGCCCAGGCGGTAAAGGATGAAGACGCCGTCGCCATGATACAGGTGGCCCGGCTGGAGTGGGAGAAGTTTGAATCCCAGAGCCTGGAGGCGGTGGCGGAGGAATATGGCAGGCAGCGGATTCCCGGCCACACCCTCCTGCACCTGGATCATGTTCCGGTCATCGACGAGGACGGCGAGCGGGTGGATTACCTGCCCATCTTTCGCAGGGCGCTGCGGGCGGGCTACCAGTCCGTCATGATCGACGCTTCCCGCCTGCCGCTGGAGGAAAACCTCGCCTGTACAGCCGAGGTGGTGGCGGTGGCCGCACCGGAGGGCATCGCTGTAGAGGCGGAGCTTGGCGCAGTCATGGGTCACGAGGGCAGCGGGCTGGACATTGGCTACGAGGAGCTGTTCGCCAGCAAAAAGGGCTTCACAGACCCCGCAGAGGCCGCCCGCTTTGCGGCGGAAACCGGGTGTGACTGGCTTTCTGTGGCGGCGGGCAGCATCCACGGCGCCATTGCCGAGCAGACCCGCCACCTGAAAAAGCCGGATGCGCGGCTGGACATTGAGCATATCAAGGCGCTTTCACTGGCAGTGAGTGGCCTGCCACTGGTGCTGCACGGCGGCTCGGGTATCGGGCAGGAGTACATCCTCGCGGCGGTGGAGAGCGGCGTGGCGAAAATCAACATTGCAACCGAAATCCGCCAGCCCTATGAGCGGGCCCTGCTGGAGCGCCCCGGCGACATTGGCTATGCGGAGGAGCAGGTCTATCAAAAAACACGAAGGATACTCCGCGACTTTTTGAGGATTTCCGGCAGCAGAGAGCTGCTGGCACTGGAAAAGGGATGATTTTGTGAAAGCACTGTCCCAACGCTGCCGCTCCCTGCGGGAGGACGCGGTGAACGTCAAATCCCATGCGGCGGCCATGGAATTCCAGCAGCTGCGCTGGTTTCACCGGAGCGTCATCGCAGCGGGCGAAGAGGGCTGCCGCGACAACGCGGTGCTCACCGCAGCGGGCATAGCCGGCACGATTCGCGGTGCGGCAGTGCTCATCCAGGAGGGGGAGCTCATCGTCGGCTACAACTACGGCGTAGACGACTGGTATCCCGCGGAGCCCGATGCCTTTGAGGAGTGGCTCGCCCAGCGAACCGGCGGGGAAAAGTACGACTCCCTGGCAGCGGAGTTCCGGGCCGCCAGGGCATTATTTTCCCACCGGGAGCCCCTGCCCATATCCGAACAAGGAGCGGCGCTTGCGGAGGACGGAACCATCTCCGACTGGATCATCTGCGCCAACCACACGGTGCTGGGCTACGAGCAGGTGCTGGCACTGGGCTTTGAGGGCCTGCTGGAAAAGGTAAAGGAGTTTGAGCGGACGAACGGCCCAAGCCCCTGGTACGCTGCCGTCAGGCTCCTCTGCGAGGCCGCCTGCGAGCTGGGTGACCGCTACGCCGACGAGGCGGAGGCGATGGCCCGGCAGGAGACCGATTTGCAGCGAAAAGAAGAGCTTCTTCAGGTTGCCGCAACCTGCCGCCGGGTGCCCCGCAGGCCCGCCCACACCTTCTGGGAGGCCGTGCAAAGCCTGTGGTTTGCCCACATCGTCAACACCTGGGAGGATGGCATCAACGCCAACTCGCTGGGGCGGCTGGATCAGATTCTCTACCCCTACTACAGGGCCGATCTTGAGGCGGGGCTGCTCACAGAGGATGAGGCTTTTGAACTGATCTGCTGCCTGTGGATCAAGCTGTACCGCGACTACGATGTGCAGCAGTCCTGCGTGGGCGGCTGTGATGCAGAGGGAAATGACGCGGTCAATGCTCTCTCCTGGCTGATGCTGGACGCCACCGAGGCTATGGACTTTGTCCGCTGCCTTTCGGTGCGCCTGTCCGGTCAGACCGACCCGGCTTTTTTGGAGCACTCACTCCAGGTGCTGGGCAAGCTGGGGAACGGCATCCCCTTCTTCTTCAACGACGATGTCCTCATCGATGCGCTGACCAAGCAGGGCGTCGCGCTGGAGGACGCCCGGGACTACACCCAGATCGGCTGTGTGGAGACCGTGCTGCCCGGCAAATCCAACCCCCATGCGGTCTCTGCCAGGGCGAACTTCCTCAAAGCGATGGAGTACGCCCTGCACGACGGCCACAGCGTCTTAAAGCCGGAGCTGCAGCCCGGGATTGCCACCGGTGACCCGCTGGCCTTCGGCTCCTTTGAGGCGCTGTTCGCCGCTGTAAAGGAGCAGCTTCGCCACATCATGCGGGAGTCTTATCTGGCGACAGCCAGGTATATCCCGGGTGCTGCGATTAACGAGCCCAAGCCCTACAAATCCCTGCTGACAGAGGGCTGTGTGGAGTCGGGCAGGGACTTCAATGGTGCGGGGGCCACCTACGACTACTACCAGATGATGTTCATGGGGGTGCCCAACCTGGCAGATTCCCTGGAGGCCATCCGGGAGCTTGTCTTCCGCCAAAACCACTACACGATGGCGGAGCTGCTCTGGAATCTGGACAACGACTGGCCGGATGAGGCCATGCGGCTGGATTTTGTGCGAAAGGCCCCGAAGTTTGGCAATGACATCGCCTCTGTGGACAGTCTCGCCGCCGACCTGATCGAGACAGGCTGTTCCTATTTGGATAAGCTTTCAGCGGAATACGGCTACGTGTTCCAGGCCCAGCCCTTCACCTTTTTGTGGATGGTGGAGCACGGGGAGGCCACAGCCGCCACCCCGGACGGGCGCAGGGACAGGGAGATTCTGGCCTACAGCGTCTCCCCTATGCAGGGCAGGGACAGCAAGGGCTTCACCGCGCTGATCAACTCCCTGGCGGCGCTGCCCACCCGGCTTGCAGCGGGGACAACTTCCGCCATTGTGGAGGTGGAGCCCCAGCTGTTTACAGAGCGGAACATCCCGGTGTTCGCCGAGATTCTCAGGGCCGGAATGGAAAAGGGCCTGTGCAACGTGCAGT
>JBKEBS010000028.1:0-83960 GCA_047973265.1 Oscillospiraceae bacterium | reverse complement strand
TTGTTGATCCAGAATTTTTCGGTGAGGTCGCGGGGCATGTCGTTGATCCAGGGCAGGCTGTAGATGTGGCCGCCCGGGGTGGTCATGCTCTTGCGAATCTCGGGGCTGGCGTCCAGCCGGGCCTTCAGGTTGGGCATCTGCTCATCGATCATGCTTTCCAGGGGAAGCAGCATGCTCTGAGCGTCGCCGTAGTCCATCTCCTGGGTGGCCGTCAGGGAAGAGGCGTAGAGGAAGTCGGGCAGGTCGTTGCTGGCGAATCGGACGCTGAGTGTCGTGTCCCAGTTTTCGGACATGACAGCTTCCATGTTCAGCTTGACGCCTGTGATCTCCTGCCACTTCTGGAAGAACTTGAGGTCTTCCCACTCGCCCTGGGTCGCGTCCCGCTTGCCCATCAGGCTGAGGGTCAGGTCTGTTCCCTCCTTGACGACAGGGTAACGGGACTCTGTGTTCAGAATGGAATCCTCCCCGCCGGAGGGCGTTTCCGCGCTGGAATCCTCCGTGGAAGCGCTTGACTCAGCCGCGGAGCTGGATTCCTGGGGGACATCGGACGGCGTGGCCGTACTGGAAGTGCTGCCGTCACCGCAGGCGGCAAACAGGGAAACCATCAGCGCAGCCGCAAGGGCAAGCGCGCCGATACGTGCGGACATTTTCATTGTGCAATCCTCCTTCTTTTGTAAACCGCCCCTTGAGGGGCAGGTTAGCGACAAGTGAATCAACCCTTGATCGATCCTATCATAGGGCATAAGAAACGCTTTTCTTTTTATGGGCAGCTGTTCCGTTATGCCCATAAAAAACCTTCGGTTTTACCGAGTCGTGTTGGCTTTTATCCTTTAATCGATCCAATCATCACTCCTTTTACAAAATGCTTCTGCACAAAGGGGTAGATGATCAGCATGGGCAGGCTGGCGACGACGATCAGCGCGTACTTGATGATCTCGTTCGTCTCCATCAACGCCGCGTAGCCCAGCAGGTCGTCGGTCATGGCGGAGCTCTTCTGCGAGGCGATGAGTATCTCCCGCAGGAATAGCTGCAGAGGCATCTTGGCCCTGGTCTTGATGTAGAGCATGGCGTTGAAGTAGTCGTTCCAGTAGCTGACGGCGTAGTAGAGGGCCAGCACGGCAATAACGGCCTTTGAAAGGGGAATCACCACGCTGATGAAGTACCGCGTGTTGGAGCAGCCGTCAATCTGGGACGCCTCCAGCAAATCGTTTGGCAGGCTGGCAAAGAAGGTGCGGGCGATGATCACGTTGCTCATGCTGATTGCACTGGGCAGAATCAGCGCCCACATGCTGTCCAGCAGGCCCATGTTCATCACAACCAGATAGGTGGGGATAATGCCGCCGCTGAAAAACATGGTGAACATGAATATCCCTGTGATAATTCCCCGTCCCGGCAAATCCTTCCGGGAAAGGGCATAGGCGGCCAGCATGGTGGATACGACGCTGATCAGCGTGCCCACCGCCATGTAGACAATGGAATTGAGGTAGCCCACCCAGATCATGGTCTCCTGGAATACCCGGCGGTAACCGTCAAAGGTGGCCCGCACCGGCCACAGCACAACCTCGCCGGAGTAGACGGCGTTGGCCTCGCTGAGAGAGCAGCTGACGATGTAGATGAGAATGTACAGGAAGCTGGCCACCAGCAGACCCAGTATCACGTAGATGACGATGTCGAAGATGGCGTCGAACCGCGTTTTGCCGATGCGGCGCTTGGACGCATTTGCCTTAACCATACTTATGATCATCCCTTTTCCATATTGGGGAATTGTGCCGGTACCGGCTTAGTCGGTATTATGGCCTCTCTGGCCATAAAGGCACAAAACCCGAGTTTGAAAGGTTTATCTTTCAAACTTGCTCCTCTCTTACCACAGGCTGGTTTCGTTGAGCTTGCGGGAGATAAAATTCACCGAGATGATCATGATGAAGTTGATCACGGAGTTGAACAGCCCGACCGCGGCGGCGAAGCTGAAGTCCGCCTGTTCCATGCCCACCTTGTAGACATAGGTGGAGATGACCTCGGAGGCGGAGAGGTTCAGCGGCGTCTGCATGAGGTATATTTTCTGGAAACCCACGTTCATAATCGAGCCGGAGCGCAGGATCAGCAGGATGACCACTGTGGGCAGAATGCCCGGAATGTCGATGTGCCACATCCTCTGCAGCTTGTTTGCCCCGTCGATTGTGGCGGCCTCGTACTGCTGCTGGTCGATTCCGGCCAGGGCCGCGATGTAGATGACCGCCGAAAAACCCATCTCCTGCCAGATATTGGAGGCCACATAGACTGTCCGGAAGTAGGCGGCGTCCCGCATCATGGGAATGGTTCCGATTCCCACCGCCTCGAAAAGGCGGTTGACAATGCCGTTGGAGGTGGAGAGCAGGGCGAACAGCATGCTCACCATGACCACGGTGGTGATAAAGTGGGGGGCATAGCTCACTGTCTGCACAAATTTCTTAAACCGCAGGCTCGTGCATTGGTTGAGGAGAAGCGCCAGGATGATCGGCGGCAGAAATCCGAAGATGAGGGAATAGGCGCTCACCAGCAGGGTGTTTTTAAGGACAACCGGGAACATTGGGGTGCGGAACAGCCGGTCAAAATTGTAGAGCAGCGGCTCCGCCCAGTTGCTCCCCCATATGCCCAGGGAGGCCTTGTAGTTCTTGAAGGCGATCTGCACCCCGTACATAGGGCCGTAGTGGAAGATGATGAAGAACAGCAATGCGGGCAGCAGAAAGAGGTACAGCTCGTAGTTGCGCAGGGCGTTGCGCACCATCACCTTTCGGTTTTTCTGCCGCATCAGCTTTTTGTCGGTCATACCGTCACGCTCCCCTCTGCGGTTGTTTAGGTCAACCAGTTGTAGTGGATGGGCATCCAGATGCGCATTTCGCCGAATCCCCGGTTGTCCCAGGCGAAGTAGGGGATCAGGCGCAGCTTGATTTTTCGCAGCCCCCTCACCTGTAAGGGCTGGTAGAGCGCGTCGGTATCGTTTTCCGGGCTGCGCACCAGCAGGGCGGCGTCACAGTGGAGGGAGACGACCTCCACGCCGCCAATTTCGTACCGCCCCTCCTCGAACACCGCGTCGGAGAGAAAGACCAGGTCGTCCAGGGAATCCGCCTGCACGTCGGGGCTCTCCACGCAGTAGACGAGGGGGCCCCTGGTGACGCAGACCTGGCCGATGTCCTCCTCCACCTTGGCGTGGGCCTCGATGTAGCGGGGAGGCATGGCGAACAGGATGTCCACCCCCGCTCCCTGCGGGTTATCAATGTGCAAATCCACAAAGCTGTCTGCATCCGCCTTTGTCAGCTGCCGGGCGGTGCCACCAAAGCGGATTTCGCCCTCCTCCACCCAGCCGGGGACGCGCACCTTCAGGGTAAAGGGGGTGTTGTCAGCGGCCTTGGTGACGGACAGCCGGATCGCGCCGCTCCAGGGGTAATCGGTCTCCTGCACGACTGTGAAGCGCGCGCCGTTTTCCAGCGCGATGTCCGCCTCGCTTGCGCCGTAGATGCCGCACCAGAGGGCGTCGCCGCTCACCTTGTAGGTGTAGTCGGCCACCTCGGGAATGCTGCGGGAGACATTGGTGGGGCAGCAGAAGCACTCGAAGGAATCGCTGCGCTCCACCGGCCACATTACGGGGTAGTCCAGCTGCTTGGTTCTGCGCAGCATGTTTTCGTAGAAGTATTTTTCGCCGTCCAGGCTGACAGCGGCCAGCACAAGGTTGTAGTAGGAGCGCTCGATCAAATCCATGTATTTCGCCTGGGGATCGCGGACAAACATGCGGTGCGCCCAGAAGATGTGGCCCAGTGTGCCGCAGGTCTCGTTGTAGGCGGTGGTGTTGGGCAGCTGATACTCGTAGCCAAAGGCCTGGTGTACGTATTGGGCGTCCAGCAGCATCCCGAAGGGAGAGGTTCCCGTGTAGAGGGCCCCGCAGCCGCCTGTGACGTAGATTTTCTGATCCATCAGGTTGTCCCAGCAGCTGTCCAGCACGGGGGGAAGAGATTCATCCCCGGTTTCCAGATACAGGTCGGCCGCACCCGCGTACAGATAGGTGGAGCGCACCGCGTGACCCACAATCTTGCGGTGCTCCCGCAGGGGGATTCTGTCCTGGTTGTCGTCGGTGCCGTTTTCCACCAAATCCCGCAGGCCGATTGCCGTTTTGCCCATCTGGAGGTATTGATCTTCCCCGGTGGTGCGGTAGAGTTCAAACAGGCCCATGTAGTGGCTGGGGCAGACGGCGGTCTGGGCCTTGCCCTCCTCCAGGATTTCCCGGTACATGTTTTCCAGATACGCCGCGCAGCGGCGGGCGATGTCCAGGAAGTTGTCCTTGCCTGTCACCCTCTTGTGAATGCAGGCGGCTGTGAACATGTGCCCGAAGTTGTACTCCTCGAAATCGTTGACATCGCCGTGGCGCACCGTGCCGTTGGAGAGCCTCTCCCCGATGATCTGCTTGGTGGAAATGTAGCCGTCCGGCTGCTGGGCAGCGGCAATCAGCTCGATGTACTCGTCCAGCTTGGCGTCGATTTCTTCGTCCTCGCGAAGGGCCAGGGTGTAGATCATGCCCTCCATCACTTTGTAGAAGTCGCCGTCGCCGTAGGGGGTGCCGCGGAACTCGCCATCGCTGAGACCGGCGGCTATCCGGAAGTTTTCCACCTGGTGAAAGAAGCTGTCGTTGTCCTCAAACACGCTCAGTATGTGGGGAATCGTCTTGTCCGCACAGGTGTTAAAGCGATCCAGCCAGAAGCCGGGGCGCCAGCGGATGCTCTTTTCCGGCAGGGAGCAGACCTTTGCGTAGGCGCTCGTTCGGGTATCCATCAGCATATGTATGACCATCCCTTTTCCTTATTCGGGGAATTGTGCCGATCTGGCCAAAGGCCGGATTCCGGGCCCTCTGCCCGGAAAGGCATAAAACCCAAGTTTGAAAGAAATTCTTCAAACTTTCCTCCATCATTTTTGTGCAACAGCATTATCCTCAGCCTCGACCGCATAGCTCTGTGGCCGCGGCCACCACCGCTTCCGCGGTGATTCCGCAGTAGTCTAGCAGCTCGTCCGCGTGGCCGGAGCGGGGGTAGACATCCTGCAAGCCGACGCGGATCACCGCCGCCGGAGCCTGTTCACAGGCCACCTCGCAGACCGCGCTGCCCAAGCCGCCAATCACGTTGTGATCCTCAATGGTGACGGCCCGCCCGGTCTCCCGGAGGAGCTCCGCCACACGGGGATTATCCAGCGGCTTCAGGGTGTGCACATCCGCCAGCACAGCGTTTATCCCCAGGGTGCGAAGCTGCTCCACTGCATCCACCGCCCTGTTCAGGACAAAGCCGGAGGAGAAGATGCAGACATCCCGCCCGTAGTCCCGCACGATGTTCAGCTTGCCGAGAGGCGCGGGGGCGTCCTCGGGGTAGACTTCATATTCCTTCCCGCTTCCAATGCGGAGGTAGGCGGGCCCCTCCACCCCGGCGGTTTGCAGGGTGAGGTGATGCGCCTGATTGGCGTCAGCGG
Source organism: Oscillospiraceae bacterium (assembly GCA_047973265.1). GTDB lineage: Bacteria > Bacillota > Clostridia > Oscillospirales > Ruminococcaceae > WRAV01. The sequence continues at coordinate 78,476 of JBKEBS010000028.1, read as the reverse complement.
GGGTCAGCACCGTGATGCCGGGAATGGCGCGGGTGATGCCCAAATCCTCAAAAAACTGGTGGGTAACACCCTCCCGTTCGCCGCCGAATACCCCGCCGTTCAGCCCCACAAAGCGGACATTGAGGCCGGGGTAGGCCACGAAGGTGCGAATCTGTTCGCAGGCGCGCATGGTGAGAAACCCACAATAGGTGATGACAAAAGGGATCAGCCCTGTGCTGGCAAGCCCGGCGGCAAAGCCCACGGCGTTTTGCTCGGCAATCCCTACCTCGTACACCCGGTCGGGGAATCTTTCCCGGAAGGGGAGAGCCCTGGCCGCCGCCATGGAGTCGGCGGATACCAGCACGTAGCGCTCATCCCGCTCCGCAAGCTGTATCAGAGCGGAGATAACGGCTTCCCTGGTGCTTTTAATCTTCATAGGGTCTCACCACCCAACACACTGCGGGCAATTTGCAGCTCTTCCTCTGTGGGAACGCGCTTGTGCCACGCGTTGTTGTTTTCCATATAGGGAATCCCTTTCCCCTTGACGGTGCGCAGGGCAATGAGGGAGGGCTTGTCCTGGATTTCCTGTGCGCGGCTGAGCGCCCGCTGTATCTGGCCTATGTCGTGGCCGTCGATCTCCTGGCAGTGCCAGCCGAAGGATTCCCACTTGGGCAGAAGGGGGTAGAGGGAGGAGAGGTCGGTCACGTGGCCGCCGCTCTGGTAGTTGTTGCAGTCCGCGAACACGGTGAGGTTGCCCGCCTGCATTGTGGTAGCCGCCATGGCAGCCTCCCAGACAATGCCCTCCTCCTGCTCGCCGTCCCCCACAACGACATACACTCTGCTGTCATAACCCTGCTTTTTGCAGCCCATGGCCATTCCCAGGCCGATGGAGACGCCGTTGCCAAGGGAGCCGCTTGTGGCGTCCACGCCGGGGGTTTTGTTCATATCCGGGTGCCCCTGCAGCATGCTGTCCAGCGTGCGCAGCCCGGCCAGCTCCTCCACCGGGAAAAATCCGCGCCGAGCCAAAGCCGCGTAGAGGATGGGGCAGGCGTGCCCCTTGGACAGCACGAAGCGATCCCGCCCGGGCAGATGTGGCCGCTCGGGGTCGATCCGCAGTTCGGAAAAGTAGAGCACAGCCATCAGCTCGGCAATGGACATGGCCGGGCCGGGGTGCCCGTCCTCCGCCTGGTAGACAGTCTCCACCACGTCCAGCCGCAGGCGGTCGGCAATGGCCTTCAGATCTTTTTCGTCAGGCATCCGCTTATACCCGCCTTCCAAACAGAAATGGCAGCTGTGCCATCATGGTCTCAAAATGTGCGAAGGGGTCGGCATCCCGGCAGAGAACCTCCAGGGCAATGTCCAGGTGGCTGCCGCCGTACATATCTTCCAAACCGCCGAAAATGTCTTTCAGGTCGCTGTAGGAGAACGCGCCGCCCGGGTAGTCGAAGTCCACGTGCTTGTCCCCGTACAGGGGATCAGAGGGGTCGGCGACCATGCAGTTGGCGAAGTGAACGTGGTTGCAGTAATGCTTGGCAAGGGCCATCGCCCCGCTGAAAGCCTCGCCCTCCTCGGCGACATGGGCGGTGTCCATGGTCAGGGAAAAGTTCGGATAGAACGCCCGAACCCTCTCCACTGCCTCTACCGACAGGCTTGTCGGGCCCAGTAGGTGCTTTGCGTCCATCGCGCTGTCGCAGGGTTCCAGAAGCAGCTTGATGGGCTCCCCGGTCTGGGAAATGTGTCCGGCAACCTCACGCATGGATTCCACAAAAGCGTCCATGCAGCGGGGAATCTCCCTGGGATCGGAGGGGTTCTTGCCGGAGCAGACCATTACCCCTTCGGAGCCGAACAGCCGTGCGCGGTCTACGCAGAGCTTGAGCTCCTCCACCGCCGCCCTGCGGTTGTGTTCCTCCGTGCTGCAGGGGGAGAGGCCCTTTTCTTTCAGGGGAATGACAGCGATAAAGATACTGGCGAGGCCGCTGTGTTCCAAAAGACGTGCGACAGAGAATTCATCCCTGCCCTCGTAGTAAAATTCAATCATATCCATCTTGCCGCGCAGAAATTCCAGCGTCTCCTTCATGGCGGAGAGGCTGCGGCGGGCATCGGGGAAGAGGATTGCGGCCACACTGACCCGCAGTTTCATTGCTTGACCAGTCCTTTCCCGGCCATGGCCGCGCGGAGCGCCGCCGCGCCGAAGCGCGGGCTGGAGAGGGTCGGCTTGCCGGTGGCTTCGGCGACCAGCTCCTCGCAGTAGGCCATGGAGCCCTGGGCAAACAGGATGACGTCCACTTGGCCGGCGACCTCCAGGCAGGCATCCTTCATTCGGTTTTTGAATTCATCGGGGGAGAGGCCGAAAGCACCGTCCAAGAGGGTGTCCACCAATTCGACCCGCCTGCCCATCTCCCGGGCGACCCGCAGCAGCGTCCCCTTTGTGGGCTGCAGGGTGGTGGGCAGTGTCGCCACCACGGCGATTCGCTTGCCGATCCTGACAGCTTCGCGGCACATCTCCTCGTCTATGCGGACAATGGGAACACCTGTAAACCGGGCGATATCCTGGGCGGCGTCGGCCACCTCGCCCACGGAGGAGCAGATGTTGAGGATGCCGTCCGCACCCTTTTCCACGGCCTGCATGAACATGCCGACCAATCTGGCCGCCGGAGGAGCGGTGACAAGGCCTTCCTCCCGCACCTCCGACAGGATGGTGGGGTCTGCGACGCTGAGCAGCTCGGCCTCTCCGCCAAGGGCCTGGCGGACTTCCGTCTCCACTAGCTCGATCAGTTCCTCCGTTGTGGCGGTATATATTAGAGCAATCTTCATTGATATCATTCCTTTCAAGACCAACGCTCAACGTACAACATAGGATGCTAAGCCATTTGCATAAATGTTATCACTGTTTTATAATAAAATCAATACTTTCGTACAAATTTTTGTGAAAAGATATTTTGTGGCTTGCCCGCGTGCTTGGCGGGCCTTTTTGCAAAAAGGGACTTTCGGCTGCTCTTGACTTATCGATTATGAATCATTACAATTTATATTGTATAACGTAGGATGTAAAAATGGGAATATTCCCATAAGGAGGCTTTACCCTGTGAACCCATCAGGAATTCTGAACAATTACCGAAACAGGGAGTCGGCGCTGGAGCATGTCTTCAATTCGGTTATCTCCGCCATTGTCAACGACGAGCTGAAGCCGGGGGATAAGCTTCCCACCGAGCCGGAGCTGGGACAGAGCCTGGGAGTGGGCCGCAACACGGTTCGCGAGGCGATCAAGATTTTGGAGGCCTACGGCGTGGTGACAATCCGCCGTCCGGAGGGCACCTTCGTGAACGAGGCCTACTCCTCGAAAATGCTCGACCCCATGCTCTATGGCCTGCTGCTCAAAAAGGATAACTGGCGCGACCTGGTGGAGCTGCGGGGCGCGTTGGAGATCGGCACGCTGTTTTCCGCCTGCCGCACCGTGACCGAGGAGGACATCCTGTCGTTGGAGGCCTTGGTGAACCAGCTGGACAGGGAGATACACAAGCCTGTTCCCTCGGTGGATGCGCTCATGGAGCTGGATCAGGAGTTCCATAGCCAGATCGTCAGAATTACGGGCAACCGGATGATTCTGGACGTGACAGAGTATATCACAAAATTTACCCTTCCCTCCCGCAGGCGGACTGTGGAGCAGGTTCTCCAGGACAAAGAAATCGAGCCCTTTATCAAAAAGCACTGCGACATTGTCGGGGTGCTTCGGGAGAAGGATTACGGCAGCATAGATAAGGTGGTCATGAGCCACTACGAATACTGGATGAAAACCGAATAATGCTAAAAATAACTATTACAAAAGGTGGTCGGTTATTTTGAAAGGCTACTTCCATCGCGTTTCCTCGCGGACACCGACGGATTTTTGGATCAACAATGTCACCCTTCGGGAGGCGGAGCTCGCCATCGAGGCCGGGGCCGCAGGCTGCACGCAGAACCCATCGTTTGTGTGGCGGATTTTGAGCGGCTCGGAGGATCAGGCGATGGCGGAGGAAATCCTTGAGCGCCTGATGCGGGAGAATGCGGACAACAACGCCGTTCTCTCAAAGCTGCAGGCGGAGCTGATCGGCCAAATCTGCCGGAAATTTTTCCCGCTCTTTGAGCGCAGCAGGGGAAAGCAGGGCTGGGTGAGCATTCAGGGCGACCCCTTTCATGAGGACAGCGACACAATTGTGGCCTATGGCAGGCAGTGCCGCGCCCTGGCGGAAAATGTAATCGTAAAAATTCCCGCTACGTTGAGCGGGCTTGCGGCGATAGAGCAACTCCTGCCCGAGGGCACCCCCATCTTAGCCACTGAAGTGATGTCGCTGGATCAGGCGGCGGCGGTATGCGACCTCTACGACCGCTGCGCCGAAAAAATGGCTAATCCGCCGACTGTATACATGGCACAGATTGCGGGTATTTTCGACGAGCATTTGCGGGACGTCGCAAAAGAGAACGGGATTGAGGCCGATCCCGAACTGTTTTTCACCGCGGGAACGGCCGTTGCGAAAAAGGTGCGCCGCATGATGGCCGACCGGCGCAGCGGCGTCAAGTTCATGTCTGGCGGCGCGCGGGGAACCTATCATTTTACCGAGCTGGTGGGCGTGGACGGCTGTGTCACCATCAACTGGGATGGCTATGCCAAGCGGCTGCTGGAGGAAAATCCGGCAGTGATTCAGCGCTTCCATATGGCGCCGGATCCTGCGCTGATCGACGAACTTTTGCAGTCTTTCCCGGCCTTCCGCAAGGCCTATACGCCGGACTCCCTTCGCCCGGAGGAATTCGAGAGTTTTGGTCCGGTTGTTAAGTTCCGGCTGGCCTTTGAAAGCGGCTGGCGGAGCGGTCTCGACTATATTGCACAGCGGAGAAATGCGATGTAGTCTTTTATGTTGTAAACGCAAAGAAAGCGGACAGGTTACCCTGTCCGCTTTCTTTGTCGTATAAAAACGCGCTCTCGGCACAAAGCCAAAAGCGCGAATTGTGTCCAGCTTCAAGCTGGTGTGGTGACCCGTACGGGAATCGAACCCGTGTAACCGCCGTGAAAGGGCGGTGTCTTAACCGCTTGACCAACGGGCCGAATATGGTAGCGGCAACTGGATTCGAACCAGTGACACTCCGGGTATGAACCGAATGCTCTAGCCAACTGAGCTATGCCGCCACAGCGAATAACATTATATGATATCCTGCGCCTGTTGTCAAGAAAAATCGTCAATGATACAGATAATAGAAAAAGAGGCCGCTTTGTCCGATACACGAAGAAAGCGGCCTCTCTCACAATTCACTACATATTTGTGGAGTAGTTGGGCGCTTCCTTGGTAATGTAGATGTCGTGGGGGTGGCTCTCCTTGAGGCCCGCTCCCGTGATCTTGATGAACTGGGCCCGCTCGTGGAGCGCCGCGATGCTCTCACAGCCGGTGTAGCCCATGCCCGCCCGGACGCCGCCAAGCAGCTGATAGACTGTCTCTGAAACCGAGCCCTTGTAGGGAACACGGCCCTCTACGCCCTCGGGGACAAGCTTGCGGTTGTCCTCCTGGAAGTAGCGATCCTTGCTGCCCTCGGCCATTGCACCCAGGCTGCCCATGCCGCGGTAAACCTTGAAGCGGCGGCCCTGATAGATTTCCTCATCGCCGGGGGATTCGTCGCAGCCCGCCAGCAGGGAACCCAGCATGACGATGTTCGCACCGGCAGCCAATGCTTTGACGATATCGCCGGAATATTTCACACCGCCGTCTGCAATCACTGGAATACCGTGCCTTGACGCCTCGGAGGCCGCGTCGTAGACAGCTGTGATCTGGGGAACACCGATACCTGCCACCACGCGGGTGGTGCAGATAGAGCCGGGGCCGATACCCACCTTGACGGCGTCCACTCCGGCGGAGATCAAATCCTTCGCACCCTGGGCGGTTGCGATGTTACCACCCACCAGAGGGGCGTTGGGGAATGCTTTCTTCACCTTTTCAATTGCGTGGAGGATGCCGATGTGGTGGCCGTGGGCGGAATCCAGTACCAGCAGGTCAACCTGAGCTTCCAGCAGCATGGCCGCGCGCTCCAGAACGTCGTCGGTGGCGCCGATGGCCGCTGCACAGAGGAGGCGGCCATTGCCGTCCCTGGCGGAGTTGGGGTATTGAACAGCCTTCTCAATATCCTTGATGGTAATGAGCCCCTTGAGCATGTAGTTGTCATCCACGATGGGCAGCTTTTCGATCTTGTACTGACGGAGGATTTCCTGTGCCTGCTCCATGGTGGTGCCGACAGGGGCGGTGATGAGATTTTTGGTGGTCATGACATCCTTGATCTTCACGTTGTAGTCGGTGATGAAGCGCATATCGCGGTTGGTCAGAATGCCCACAAGCTTGCCGCTTTCCACGATGGGAACGCCGGAGATTTTATATTTCGCCATGAGCTGATCCGCATCGTAGGCAAAATGTTCAGGGGAGAGGGAGAATGGATTGACGATGACGCCGTTTTCTGAACGCTTGACTTTGTCCACCTCGTCGGCCTGGCGGGCAATGGTCATGTTCTTGTGGATGACGCCGATGCCACCCTCGCGTGCGATTGCGATGGCCATTCTGGATTCTGTCACTGTATCCATCGCCGCTGTGATGAGGGGTGTGTTGAGCTCCACCTTTCCGGCAAGCCGAACCTTCAGGTCGACCTCCTTTGGCAGCACCTCCGACTTGCCCGGCACCAGCAGCACGTCGTCAAAGGTGTAACCCTCCTTGGTGAATTTGTTATCGAACAGTGTCTCCAACATCTCCGCTTCCTCCTTTGCTGTTTGGACAGGGCAGAAAATCCGGCATTATTACCCGATTTCCGACCCTGCCCGGCCCAGTTTAACCATTCCGTCCGCCGATATTTTTAACAGCTATTGTAGCACTTATCCACAGCCAATGCAAGACTTTTTTTGCCGATTGTGCAAATGCAAAAACCGCCGCAGTTGCGACGGTTCTGTTGGTCGGTCAATTCAGGCGGAGCATTGCCTCGAAGCAGGGCTTGCCTCCATGGGTGCCATTTAAGTAGTACTCCGTGTCCCCCAATCGGTGCTGAACCAGCTCCAGACGGTCTCCTACAACGGCTTCGTTCTGGTAGCTGAGCACCATGGTGTCGATGCCGCGGCGAAGCAAATCCTTGTAGGGAATGGTGTTGCAGACAAAATCGGCGTAGTAGCTGTTGTTCACGTGGCCGTTGTTGTCGATGTGGGAATACTGAATATCCACATGACTTTGGGAATAGGCCATGTCTTCCGCCATGCGCGGCAGCTTGACATCCCCGATCTCCCCCTCCAGTCGTGGCTGGGAGAAGGGAAGAGCATAGGGAAAGCTGGAGGGGCGCAGGATTCTTCGGGTCGCGGGGTCAACCAATATCCAAAGGGTCAGGGCGGAGATGAGCCGCTCTCCCTCCATGGTCTCCATGGTAAATTCCCGATAAAAGCGGGGCCCCTTGCACTGGACGGCAGCTGTGCCGACTATAGCCTCGCTGCCCGCTTCCGGCATGCGGTAGACCTTTGCGCAGGTTTTGGACAGCAGGAATACCATGTTTTCCCGGTAAAGCTTTTGGAAGGTCATTCCCAGCGAGTCCAACTGCTCTCCCGAAGTCTGCTGCATGTAGCGGATCGCAGCGGAAATCTTCAGCCTGTTCAGCTCGTCGCAGTCATAGTAATTTACTTTTTTTATGGCGGTATAATACATGAGTTGTCTCTTTTACTCCTCAGTAGTTTTTGATCTTGTCCACAATTGCAAACATATGATCTTGTGTTCCATGTGGAACAATACAGCTATTTCGTCAACCGCTCCGCAATATCCTGCAGCTCTTCGGCATTGTAGAACTCCAGTGTAATGCTGGCTTTCTTTCCGTTTTGCAGGATGCTTACCTTCCTGCCAAGCTCGGAGGAGAGTGCAATCTCCATCTCCTTGAAGTAGCTGTCCCCCCAGCTTCCGGTGTCGGCGACTGTCCGGGCAGCCTCTGACTTGGGAGCAGCTTTCTTTTTGCGCGCCAGCTTTTCGATGTCCCGCACCAGGATTTGATCCTTAACCACTTTTTTAGCGGTTTCCATGATAAGCGCTTCATCATCCAATGAGAGCAGCGCCTTGGCGTGTCCCCTGGATATTTTACCGGTGCGCACATCCTCCAGCACAGGGGAGGGGAGACCAAGTAGCCGCACAGTGTTTGCGATAACCGGGCGGGATTTTCCCACCTTCTCCGCCACCTGCTCCTGAGTCATGCCGTGCTCCTCAATCAGGGACTGGTAGCCCTGAGCGAGCTCCACCACATTGAGATCCTCCCGCTGGAGGTTCTCGATAATTGCAATTTCAAGCGTCTCGGAATCGGACAGCTCCCGGATGATGACCGGCACCTCTGAAAGCCCCGCCATCCGGCTGGCTCTCCATCGGCGCTCGCCCGCGACAATCTGATAGCCGCCCTTGTCCATTGGCCGCACCACAAGGGGTTGAAGAACTCCGTGCAGGCGAATGGAATCCGCAAGTTCCCGCAGGGGCTCATCGTCAAAGCTGCTTCTTGGCTGATTGCGGTTGGGCTCAATTTCCGATATCTTCAGCTGTGTGACCCCTTTTTCTTCCACATGATTGTCTTCAAACAGCGCATCCAAGCCCTTGCCCAGACCCTTTCGCTTTGCATTTGCCATTCCCATACCCGTCCTCTCCTAGTTTGTTATAGGATGCACTATTTCTTTTTCTGCCTCTTAATGAATTCTCTCGCAACTTGATTATAGGCTTCCGAACCCTTGGATACATTTTCATAGTATTGAATCGGCTGTCCATAGCTGGGGGCCTCGGACAGGCGCACATTGCGAGGAATCACAGACTTGTACACCTTATCGGCAAAATACTTCTTCACCTCGGCAGCTACCTGCACTGTTAGGTTGAGCCGGCTGTCGTACATTGTAAGCAGAACGCCCTCCAGCTCCAACTCATTGTTATACAGCCGCTTCACCTGACGCACTGTGGCCATCAGCTGGGAGAGCCCTTCCAGCGCATAGTATTCACATTGGATGGGAACCAGAATGCTGTCGGCAGCGGTAAACGCATTGAGGGTGATCAACCCGAGAGAGGGGGGGCAGTCAATCATGATATAGTCATACTTATCCCGCACAGGGGCCAGTGCCTGCTTGAGGCGGAAGGTGCGCTCCTCTAGTTCAACCAGCTCAATCTCAATTCCCGCTAAATTAATATTGGAGGGGAGGACATCCAGATTTTTGAATTTGGTGTGCACCAACACCTCGTCAATTTTTGCGCCGGTGATCAGCAAATTATAAGTGGAAAAAGGGGCATCCCGCTTGTTAATTCCCAGCCCGCTTGTCGCGTTTCCTTGGGGGTCAATGTCCACCATCAACACCTTTTTGCCAAGAAGTCCTAGTGCAGAAGCCAAATTAATGGCGGTTGTTGTTTTGCCAACACCGCCCTTCTGGTTTGCCAGTGCAACTATTTTTCCCATATCATCATTCAATCCTTTCGACGGCTGCGGCTGACAACCATAGATATTTGCAATAATTTCTGTGTTCACGATCTTATCGCACCATAATAGAACCAGTATATCATCTTTGAGATGCAATATCCACTGAAAAGCGGTTACAATTTGTTCCACATGGAACAAATTGTAACCGCTCATTCACTATACATTATATAATTGGCTGTTTTGCTATCTTAGTTCCTCTCCTGGGGTATTCCTTTGGCGTCTTTTCAATCTTTTTAATCAACACCAGCGTTCGTTTATCTCCACCGGGCAGTTCATATTCTTTAATTACGGAGAGTTCACCGCCCAAAAGTGAGATTGCCCTCTCAGCATCCTTTGCTTCCTTCTCCATATCCGGCCCTTTATAGGCGGCAAAAACTCCGCCAACCTTCACATAAGGCAGGCAATATTCACACAGAGCGGAGAGGGAAGCAACCGCCCTGGCTGTCGCAATATCAAAGCTTTCACGGTAGGCAATCTCAAGCGACATCTGCTCCGCCCTGCCATGTACAAGCTGATTGTCTTGGCTCAACATCTGTGACAGCCGCTCTAAAAAGATAAGGCGCTTGTTCAGGCTGTCCAATAGAGTCAAATCAATATCATTTCTAACAATCTTGAGCGGTACACCAGGAAAGCCTGCGCCAGTGCCCACGTCAATCAGAGAAGCATTCGATGGAATATCCATCTCTTTTAGCAAATACAAGCTGTCCAAAAAGTGTTTTCGTTCTATCTCTGCCGGGTCAGTAATCGCTGTGAGGTTAACCTTCTCATTATACTCCAGTAAGAAGTGGGAATATCTTTCAAACTGGTTGATCATATCACTTGAAAGTGATATCCCAATCTCACTTGCCATCGCCTTCAATGACTCCATTATGCTCCTCCTTTCTTTTTTGCTGCTCCAAATAGATGAGAAGTACCGATATATCCGCCGGACTGACTCCCGAAATACGGGAAGCCTGCCCTACATTGAGCGGCTGCACCCGGGAAAGCTTCTCCTTGGCCTCCAGCCGGAGACCGTTTATTAGACTGTAGTCTACCATATTTGGCAGCTCCCTGTTCTCCAGACGCTTCATCTGTTCCACTTGCTGAAGCTGCTTCTCAATATAGCCCTCATATTTGATCTCTATTTCCACTTGCTCGGACACATCTCTTGCAACATCAGGCCTCCCTGCATCAAACTGTGCCAGTTTGTCATAGCTCAATTGAGGCCGCCGAATCAAATCAACCAGCTTACAGCCTGTGCTCAATTGGGCTGTTCCCATCTCCTCCAACAAATCATTCAGGGTAGGGGAGGGGGCCACATTCACCTGTTCAAGCCGTTTTCTCTCTATTTCAACCGCCGATTGTTTCACGTGGAACATATCCCAACGCTCATCTGATATCAATCCAAGGCTGCGCCCAATCGGAGTGAGCCGCACATCCGCGTTGTCTTGCCGCAGCAACAACCGATATTCCGAGCGGGAAGTCATCATACGATAGGGCTCATTGCAACCCTTTGACACCAGATCATCGATCAATGTTCCAATATAGGCAGTGGATCGATCCAGAATCAGCGGGTCTTCTCCCCGTATCTTCAAAACAGCATTGATTCCCGCCAGTAATCCCTGCCCGGCAGCCTCTTCATAACCCGATGTTCCATTGATCTGACCTGCACCATATAAACCGGGCACAGCTTTGCTCTCCAATGTGGGCAGTAAATCCATAGGATCCATGCAGTCATATTCAATCGCATAGGCATTCCGCATAATCTCAACTCGCTCGAAGCCCTCCAATGTGCGGTATGCCTTCACCTGGACATCCTCCGGCAGGGAAGTGGACAATCCCTGCAAATACATCTCCTTCGTATCCATGCCCATAGGTTCCACAAAAATTTGGTGCCGTTCTTTATCCGGAAACCGCACAACCTTATCCTCAATGCTGGGGCAATAACGCGGCCCAACCCAATCTTTCTGGCCACTGTAGTACAGGGAACGGTGCAGATTTTCCTGAATCACTCGGTGAGTTTCGGTGTTTGTGTAGGCAACATAGCAAGAAAGGGAGTTGAAAAGAGGTTCCGTTGTACCGAAAGAGAAGGGAACAACCGGATTATCTCCATCCTGCCGTTCCAGCTTGGAAAAATCGATACTGTCTCTGTGTACCCTGGCCGGCGTCCCCGTCTTAAACCTTCGCAGAGGAATTCCCAGCTTTTTGAGGCTTTCAGTGAGCCTGTTGGAGGCATGCAAACCGTCCGGCCCGCTGGAATACGTGATATCCCCGACATAGACTGTCCCATTCAGGAAGGTTCCCGTACAGAGAATGACCGCCTTGCAGGGGTATAACGCCCCCAACGCCGTCACAACCGATTCCACAGCACCGCGAGCATCAACCCGAATCTCAACAATCTCGCCCTGTTTTAAGCTGAGGTTCTTCTGATTCTCTAAAACCTTCTTCATGTAAGTGTGGTACCTGGCACGATCCGCCTGCACACGCAAACTGTGCACTGCCGGACCCTTCCCCTTGTTGAGCATTCTGCTCTGCAAAAAGCTGTAATCCGCCGCTCTGCCCATTTCACCGCCCAGGGCATCAATCTCCCTCACCAAATGCCCCTTGGCCGTTCCGCCAATGGAGGGATTGCAGGGAAGATTCCCAATAAAATCCAGCGACATGGAGAACAGCACTGTGCGCAAACCCATCCTGGAGCAGGCCAATGCTGCCTCTATCCCCGCATGACCCCCGCCGATGACTGCACAGTCTATCGATTCCGCCATATATCCCATATTCTCATTTCACCCCCTAGCTTTACTTACTTTCCGACACAAAACCGAGAGAACACTTGATCGATAATTTGCTCGCTCGCTCGCTCCCCGGTGAGCACCAACAGCTGCTCCAGCACCTCATCCAGGCATATTGTCACCGCATCCAACGTAACACCGCTCTCCAGTGCTGTAAACGCCTCTCTCAAAGAAGAAAGTGCCGCAGCAATCGCACTCCGCTGCCTCTCATTCGCAATAATGTCGCCGTCAGAGGATGCCCCGGAATGAAACAGCGAGTCCAATTCCTCTCGAACCGCGCCCTCCAGCTCTTCCAACCCCGCATCATCCTTGGCTGAAAGCACCACAACCTGATCCGTCTTTGCTCGTAGAGCCTCAATCTCAATTTTGCTCTCAAGGTCGGCCTTGTTCACTATCACAATCGACGGCTTTTCTGCCAGGGAATCCAGTAGAGCGAAATCTTCATCCATCAATTCCTGGGAATAATCAAAAATCGCAAGCACCAGCTCCGCCCGGTCAAGCTCCTTCTTCGCCCTGGATACACCGATCTGCTCTATCGGGTCATCCGTCGACCTGATCCCAGCAGTGTCGGACAGCTGGAGGACGATATCCCCCAGCCGAACGCTCTCACTCACCACATCCCGCGTCGTGCCGGGAATTTCGCTGACAATGCTGCGCTCCCTGCCAACAAGCAGATTCATCAGGGTGGATTTTCCCACATTGGGCCGTCCCACAATGGCTGTGGGAATCCCATCCCGGATCACTTGCCCGTAGTCATAGGTACCCAAGAGCTTGTCCAGCTCGTCAGCAGCCAAAGCTAGTGTCTCTCTGATTGCTTCAGTCTCCAGCAGCTCCTCACCTTCCTCCGGAAAGTCAGCCCAAGCCGCCAGCTGGGCGGAGACCCCAACCAAACTTTCCACAATCCTGCTCACTTTTGTGGAAAGACCGCCTTCCAACATGCGCACTGCGGCCCGCCGGGCTTCCTCTCCGCCGGCGGAAATCAAATCCATCACAGCCTCTGCCTGGGTGAGATCCAGCTTGCCGTTCAAGAAAGCGCGCATTGTAAACTCGCCTGGTTTTGCCAGAACGGCGCCATGATCAAGACACAATCGTAAAACCCGGGCCGTCACCCAACGGCCGCCATGGCAGGATAACTCCACCACATCCTCACCAGTGTAGCTTTTGGGGGCGCGGTAAACAAAGGCAATGGCTTCGTCCACCACTTCCTCCCCATCCCGAATCGTCCCCAGCCCACCTTGGTAACCGGGTAACTCCTCAATCCCTATTTTGCCCGATGAGCAAAATAGGGAAGAGGCAATCTGAAAGGCCCGCGGCCCGGAAATACGCACAATTCCAATCCCACCCTCTCCGGGAGGGGTCGCAATCGCCGCAATCGTCATTTCTGGCAAATATATCATCCTTAATAATGAATCAATTATATACTTTTAGTAATATAAGCAGAAGTCCACACAAGAGAAAAGGAGCCCGGAGAGGAAATCATTTCCTTTCCCGGGCTCTCTGTCTCATATGACTATTCATCCCTTAACCGGTCATTTGTCTACAGTTCAATCTTTCCATACAGCGGCGTATCGCTGGAGGTCTCCGGCGTGGGTTTGGGTGGCTGTGCGGGAGCAATCGGCAGTGCAGATGCCGGCTTGCGCTCCTCCCGCTCGCGCCGGGGGCCGCTGTCACGGCGTCCATCCCGATCCCTGTCGCGATTTCCTCGTCCGCCGCCTCCACTGCGGGGGCGTCCGCCATCCCGGCGGCTATCCCTGTGATGATCCCTATCTCGCCCACTGCCACCCCGGTCGTCCCGGCTGCGGCTGGGCATTGTGGAGGTAGGGGTCTTGATGACGACGCGCCTGCCCGCCTCAACACCAATGGAGGCGGAACTGACGCCCTCAATCTCCGACACAGTTGCGTGAATGATGCGCCGCTCGGAGGGGTTCATGGGTTCCAGCGTCTTGCTCACATTTGTCTTCAAAACCTGATCTGCGGCCCGCTTGGCAAGCTCCACCAGCGCCTGCTGGCGATCCTTGCGGTACTCACCGCAATCCACGGTTATCCGCAGGTAGTCGCCTTCCAGGCGGTTGGCAACCAGGCTGGTCAGATATTGCAGGGCATCCAATGTCTCGCCCCGACGTCCGATAATCGCGCCAAGGCCCTGGCCCTCAATGGATACAATAAAGCCATCCGGCTCGGTCGCAACCGTTAGTTCACCCTCCAACCCCATGGCGGAAAGAATGCCGGAGATATACTCCTTGGCCGCGTCAATCTTCTCGGGATTGATCGTCTTCTCCTGTACCTTGTAATCCTGCTTCTTTGCCACTGTTTCGGAAGAGGCCGGAGAGGCGGGGGTAGCTTGAGAAGGGGCGGGTTTCGCCGCCGCCTTTTGAGGAGCAGGGGAAGGGGAATTGACAGGTCTCTCTCTCTTTTGCTGCTGCGGAGGTGCTGCCTTGCGCTGCTGTTCCTGCCGCGGCTTCTGCTCCGCCCTGCGCTCTTGGGGCCTCGCTCCGGCGGACTGTTTCGGCTCGGGGAGCTCCACTGTCAGCTTCACCTTTGCAGGTATCTTTTTCAGTCCAAAAAAGGATGTCTTGGGGAGATCAATAATCTTCCAATCGCTTTCCACCTTGTCCCGGTCGACGCCCAGCTTCATAAATGCTGTTTCCAGCGCATCTTCCACTGTCTTGCCGGTCTGAATAATCTCTTTTCGCAATGTAGGTATACGGTTTCCCAATAAACTTTCGGGTTGCCGTTCCTCCTTTCCGAGTCGGTGCAGCCCACAGGCTACTTCAGATCATCGTCCGTGACTTCCACATAATCCTCGCCGTATCTCTCGGCGTCGCGCTTTCTTGCCTCGGCAAGCTTGCGCCGGTTGGCTTCCTTCTGAGAGATCGCCTTCTCTTTTGTCTCGTCGTCCAGCTCTTCTTCTCCCTTTTCCTTCAGCAGCTTCCGTGCTTCCTTGCGCTCCTCTTTTTCCAGCTTTTCGCGGTCTTCCCGCTCCGCCTTGGCCTTGTCCGCCATCTCGCGGATATTGTACTTCTTATTCATGTACATATTCTGGAGGATGGCAAAAATGTTGGAGTAAATCCAGTAAAGGCCGACGCCCGCGGGAACACTGAGGGCAATACCAAAGGACATGATGGGCATGAAGTACATCATGGCCTTCATGCTGCAGCCGCTTCCCTGATCCGCACCCTGAGAGGCGCTGGGATTCGTCTTCATCGAGAAGATAGACATAATAAGGGAGGTGACACCGGAGAGAATCGGAATCAAAATGACCGGATTAAAGCCGTTCCGAAAAATGCCGGTAATCATCTCCATACTGGGCGTTTCCATCAGATTGAGACCCAGGAAGGTGAAGTCAAAGGCAAATATCTTTTCCAGAGCCTCTTCGCCCAGGCGGGAATAGAACATGGGCATCTCTTTTATCGATCGGAACACCTGCAACTCCACCATGTTGCTGCCGCTGGCGACCGTATAACCCAATGTCTGATAGATGTTTTTGGCAAGTTCAATCAGTTCCGTGCCAAGCCGCATGATGTGGGTCATGGGGCGGTAGACAACGTCGATGACTCCAAAGAGGATAGGGAACTGTATCAGCATGGGGAGACAGCCCGACATGGGGTTGTAGCCCTCTTTCTGATAGAGCTTTGACATCTCCTCCTGGAGCTTTTCCTTATTGTCCTTATACTTATCCTGAATCTCTTTCAGCTGTGGCTGGATAACCGTCATCTTGACGGATGACTTCTGCTGTTTGATCGCCATGGGGATCATGGCCAATCTGGTGATCATTGTAAAGATCAGCAGCGCGATTCCATAGTTGGGAATGACCTTGTAAATTGCCCAAATGATAAGGCCCAACGGATAACCGATAATGGCGTAAAGTTGTTGCATGAATTCACTCCGTGCCGGTCGGATCAATCGTCCGCCGACCGATTATTGAGCTAGCCATGGTATCCGCCTGCGCGTTTACCGTAAGGCCGCAGGTTCAAAAGATGCTCTTTTGAACTGTATTTTTATGATTTTTTTGAATCGGTGACATCCTCACAGTGACAGTCACCGTGCTCGCAGCATGGTTCATTTCCCTCGTTCGCATTCTTCCTCTTCTTCCGCTGCTTCTTGGGTGGAACGGGATCGTAGCCGCCGGGGAAGAGGGGATTACACTTGAGAATCCTCACAATGGCCATCAAACTGCCCTTAAAAGCTCCGTGCACCTGAATCGCCTCCAGGGCATAGCCGGAGCAGGTCGGATAATACCGGCAGCTGGGCGGTGTGAGGGGGGAGATATATTTCCGGTATAACCGGATCAGGCCCATCAAAATCTTTTTCATTCCAATGTAACTGCATTCTGCCGTTCAGGCACAGGCTTTTTGGGGGAACCGCCATCCGCCAGCAGCACCTTTTCCAGGCTGCGGCGCACCTCCTGCATTTTTGAAAAAACCGCTTTTTGCCTTGCGACAATCACGATGTCCCTGTTGCCCTGCATCTTGGGCTCAATCAGCCGGTAGGCTTCCCTGATCACCCGGCGGGCCCTGTTGCGCTGAACAGCCCCACCAATCTTTTTGGTAGCCGTGATGCCCAGGCGGTTCTTTCCCAGGCGGTTCTTTTTCACATACACCGCCACGTGTGGGGTGACCGTGCATTTGCCAACCCTGTACATCCGGCGAAAAAGATAGTTCTCGGTAAGGGATACGGTTCTTTTCATAAGGGCTTCTCCCTGGATATTGCTGCCAACATATTTTCGGCTCCGGTTTGCCACGATAGCAGAATTGCCCTCCCCGAAACAAACAAGAAGTTAACGGAGGAAGGCAAATTTCTGTATGGAGCCGGGAGAAAAACCTTCAATCACTTTCCGGTTACACTCTCTTCCGCTCAAAATTAGTGGCTGAGACGGGCTCTTCCCTTGGCGCGGCGGGAAGCCAACACCTTGCGGCCGTCGCTGGTCTTCATTCTCTTGCGGAAGCCGTGAATCTTCTTTCTGTGCAGCTTCTTGGGCTGATAAGTTCTCTTCATTCCTCATTCTCTCCTTTCATAGCTGCGCTAACTGGGTTTTTCCCCTTGGTCAAACGCCGCTCCCATCACATGGGGACGGCGAAAAAAGCGCACAATGCCCATGTTCTTACGAAAACATATTATATCCTATCGTTTGGTCATATGTCAACCACAATTTGGCTTTACAACGCGATGTTGCGTCGCGCAGCTCTCCCGGCATTTTCCGCCTGTAAAAACAGCGTCAATAAATGACTCGTTTTTCGTCATGTTTTTGTGGCTCCCTCTATACATTATTATATATGCTCCATTTCGCTGTGGAAACATTGAAATACTATCCGGATTGTGGTAGAATAAGACGGTATATTTCCGGGGCAATCATTTTACCCTTCCTTTCCATCTATCTTCCCGGGAACGAGCTTTTTTCCTTCTGTTAAGCGATTTATCCCATATTATTGGAAAGGAGGCTGGCCTGTGCAGCCCACCAATGCAGGCCATCGGCCCACTATGTCAGCATCTGCGGCACCGGAATCTTTCGATCAGGTCTTTGACCTGGTCAAGCAGTACTGCGCGGGCAGCGGTCTCTCCGAGATCACATACTCCCTGTGGATCCAGGATTTGGAACCTCTCAAGTTTGAAAATGCCACGGCATATCTCCGGGTGAAGAACGAATTCAAGAAAAATGTCATCCAGGAAAAATACCTCACCCTTCTCTCCAGAGGCTTTTTGGAGATCATGGGCTTTGAGGTTCCCATTGTGTTGGTCGAGGCGGAGGAGGAGCCCATCTCGCCCCCCCCACAGCCTCAGCAGCCTCCCCCGCCCGAGGACAAGTACACCTTTGAAACCTTTATCGTGGGCAACTCCAACAAGTTCGCCCACGCAGCCTCAGTTGCGGTGGCGGCAAATCCCGGCAACGCCTACAATCCCCTCTTCATCTACGGCTCCTCCGGCTTGGGCAAGACCCATCTCCTCTACGCCATCTGCGCCGAGATCGCCCAGAATATGCCGGATAAACGAATCATCTTCGTCAAGGGCGAAGAGTTCACCAACGAACTGATCAATGCCATCTACAGCGAAACCACTCAGAACTTTCACGACAAGTACCGCCAGTCGGATATTTTGTTGGTGGACGACATCCAGTTTATCGGCGGCAAGGAGTCCACCCAGGAGGAGTTCTTCCACACCTTTAACTCCCTCTACCAGGACGGCAAGCAGATCATCCTTACCTCCGACCGGCCGCCAAAGGAGATCAAGACGCTGGAGGATCGGCTGCGCACCCGCTTTGAGTGGGGCCTGCTGGCCGACGTACAACCCCCCGATTTTGAAACCCGCACCGCAATCCTCCGCCGAAAGGCCATGATGCTCAACTTTGAAATTCCCACCGATGTCTGCGAATACATCGCAAACCGCCTCAAGACGAACATCCGGCAGCTGGAAGGGACGGTCAAAAAGCTGGAGGCCTTCCAGCGGCTGGAGGGCAGAGCCCCAACCATCCAAAACGCCCAGACCGCCATCCGGGATATCCTCTATGACGACCAGCCGGTTCCCATCACGGTGGATCGCATCATCACCGAAGTGGGGAGAACCTACGGGGTCTCCTCCTCCGACATCCGCTCCAACAAGCGCTCCTCCACCATTTCCAGCGCACGGCAGGTCTCCATCTACGTGGTGCGGGAGATCACACAGATTTCTCTGGCCTCCATCGGCGAGGAATTCGGCGGCAGGGATCACTCCACTGTCTCCTACGCCATCAAGAATGTGGAAAACAAGCTGAAAAAAGACAGCCGCTACCGGGAGATCGTCGAGGACATCATCAAGAATATCAACAGCAAAGAGTACAGTTAAAAGCCACGACTGATCACAATCCCAACAGGCTTTTCAACAATAATTTGTGACCACAGGCCCTTCGAGAACCTCTCAACATGGAAAAATGTGTTCGTTTTCCATGTTTTCCACAAAGTTTTCCACATTTCAACCACATTCTCTCCCCGGCACTTCACTTCTTCCAACAGAGAAAATCCGTTCTCTCCGGCGCCCACAAATTGCTCAAATCGACACACTAAAAACTTTCGTCTCCTTTTTCCCGTCAGTTCGGGATATTTCTCTCTTCCAAACATTTCCACCGCCCCTACTACTACTACTGTTTAAGATACCTACCTTTTTCCTTTAGGAGAGAAACTCCCCCAAGAAATTGGACGCGGGGGAGAAGTAAAACAAAAAGTGAATCACTATTCTATTATAGTAAGGAGTTCGTCGCCATGAAATTCAGTTGCGAAAAGGCGGTTCTCACCGAAGCGGTGATGAATGTCTCGCGCATGATTCCCTCCAAGAGCAGTATTCCGGCGCTGGAGGGCGTCAAGATCAGGGCGGATCAGGAGAAGGGGGAACTGACCCTTTGCGGCTACGATATGGAGGCGGGCATCACAACCCGCATTCCCGCCAGCGTGGCCGAACAGGGAGAGATCGTGCTCTCGACCAGGCTGTTTTCCGACATGATCCGCAAAATGGCGGGGGAGACCGTCTCCGTCGCCGTGGGGGATAAGTTCCTTACCGAGATCAAGAGCGGCATCACGGAGTACACTATTCTGGGCATCCCCAGCGACGAATTTCCCGAGCTGCCCACGGTTGAGGGGGGGATGAGCGTCACCCTGCGCCAGGGAGTGCTCAAATCCATGATTGACCAAACTCACTTCGCCATCGCTCTCACGGACTCCAAGCCCGTCCACATGGGCTCTTTATTCGATCTCAAGGATGGGGAACTCTCCGTCGTGTCGGTGGATGGCTATCGCCTCGCCCTGCGCAAGGAGCTTGTCCCCGGCGTACCGGATATGAGCTTTGTGGTGCCGGGCAAGGTGCTGTCCGAGCTATCCAAGATGATCAAGGAGGACAGCGAGGAGGAGGCAGCCGTCGCCGTAAGTGGCAGGCACATCATCTTCCAGATCGGCGGATACTCCATCATCTCCCGCCTGTTGGAGGGCGAATTCCTTGACTACAAAAATTCCATTCCCGCCGGTGCGGCCAGCACGGTGCGCATCTCCACCCGCTCCTTCATCGACAGTGTGGAGAGAGCGTCGCTGCTCATTTCCGACCGTCTGCGCAGCCCTCTGCGCATCCTCTTTGACAAACAGGGGGATGTGAAGATCACGTGCTCCACCTCCATCGGCAAATTTTACGACGAAATCACTTGTGAAATTGATGGTGACAGCGTGGAGATGGGCTTTAATAACAAATACCTGATGGACGCCCTGCGGGCCGCCGACACCGATGAGATCAGGATTGAGCTCAGCGGCCCCCTTTCCCCCATCAAAATTCTTCCGCCCGAGGGGGACAGCTCCCTCTTCCTTGTGCTGCCCGTCAGGCTGAAAAACGAAAACTAGGCATATTAAGGGTGATCACGATTGAACTGTGAAAAAGTCCCCATTCAAACCCCCTTCATCAAGCTGGACAGCTTCCTGAAATTTGCCGGGGCTACCGAAACGGGCGGCCACGCCAAGCTGATGGTGGCTGATGGCCTCTGCAGAGTGGACGGCGAAGTCTGCACCCAGCGCGGGAGAAAGCTCTATCCCGGCATGAAGGTGGAGGTGGAAGCCGATGAAGGAAATGAGGGAAGCTGCTACGAGGTGACCGGCAGTGGAGGTTAGTTCCCTGGATGTCTCCCGCTTTCGCAACCTGGGCGCTTTCCGGCTGGAGGCCGGGCCCGGCCCCAACATCATCTACGGGGACAACGCTCAGGGCAAGACCAACCTGTTGGAGGCAATCTGGCTCTTTTCCGGCTCCCGCAGCTTTCGCGGCTCCCGGGACAGAGATTTCCTTCAAAAGGAAGGGGAGGAGATTGCGGCCCTCTCACTCGGCTTTAAGGCGGAGGGGAGGGAGCAGGAGGCGGTGCTTCGCTTTGGAAATGGCGGGGAACGCCGTCACGTGGAGCTGAACGGGGTGAAAAAGGATTCCCCTATGGCTTTTTCCGGCATCTTCTGCGCGGTTCTCTTTTCTCCCGACCACATGTCCCTGGTGAAGGGCGGGCCGGAGGGTCGAAGGCAGATGATCGACACCTCCCTCTCCCAGGCCTACCCCAAGTACACCCGGGCCATGGACAACTACCAAAAAGCGCTCAAACAGCGGAACACGCTGCTCAAAGATATATCCCACCACCCCTCCCTGCTGGACATGCTGGAGCTGTGGGACAGGCACATTATGGAGTACGGCGGCTACATCAGTGCCCTGCGGGCGGGCTACATCCGCCAGTTGGGGGAGCACGCGGCGGATGTGTACCGCGGCATCTCCAGCGGCAAAGAGGAGTTCGGCCTCACCTACCAGCCCAGCTTTGGTGAACAGTTCGAGGGCTTTACACTCTCCGATTTCCAGAATGCGGTGGGCAAGGCCCTCGCGGGGAGCAGGGATGAGGACATTCGCTTCGGCTCCACCTCGGTCGGGCCCCACCGGGATGATCTTCTCATCGAGGTTGCCGGGCTGAGCGCCCGCAGCTTTGGCTCCCAGGGGCAGCAGCGCAGTGCGATCCTTGCCCTCAAGCTGGCGGAGTGTGAGATATTGGAGGAGCGCTACGGCGAGCCGCCGGTGGTCATGCTGGATGATGTGATGAGCGAGCTGGATGCCAGCAGGCGCTCTTACCTGCTCAACCAAATGGAAAACAAGCAGGTGTTTATCACCTGCTGCGATACCTCGGCCTTTCAGGGAATGGAGGGCGGGAGGGTTTTTCACATGAAAAGCGGAATGCTTTACAATGATTGAAGGGGAAATAGGCAGATAATGATCAATTATGAAACAGAGCGCCTGATCCTCCGAAATTATCGCTCCACAGACGTACAGGATTACTTTGCGTATATGAGTCTTGAGTCCACAGCCGAGCATGAGGATTTCGACCCCTTCACCTTGGAACAGTGTGAAAAAGCGGTTTCCGAACGGCTGAAGGATGACAGCTATTGGGTGGCCGAGCAAAAAGTGAGCGGCATAATGATCGGCGACCTCAGCTTCAGCAAAAATGATTTCGATACCTATGAGATAGCCTACGATTTCAATGAAGCGTATCATGGAAATGGCTATGCAACGGAAGCCGCAAAAAAACTGCTGGAACATATCTTCAGGGTTCTGGATGGACGCAGAATCATCGCGGGGTGCAATGAGGGAAACACTGCCTCCCGCAGACTGATGGAACGGCTGGGTATGAGACAAGAGGCGTTTTGCATCGACGATATCTCCTTCAAGAAAGATGATGAGGGCAATCCTATTTACATCAGCAGCTACTATTATGCCCTATTAAAAAGGGAATGGCTGAATAAGGAAAAGTGCGATAATTGAGAACGCGAAGGAGCGCAACAGATGTACCTTTATTTGGGGCAGGACACCGTCATCCAGACGGACAGCATTGTCGGTATCTTCGATCTGGACAACACCACGACCTCCCGTATCACAAAATCCTACCTGGCCGAAGCTCAAAAGAACGGCCAAGTGGTGGCTGTCAGCCAGGAGCTGCCCAAGAGCTTTGTCGTGTGCGAGGAGAAAGAGCGAACCACCGTCTACCTCTCGCAAATCTCCCCTTCCACCCTGCGCAAGCGTTCGGGGTTGGCCAAGGAAATGCAACTCTGAATGAAGTACAAAAATAGTATATTTTAAGTTATACTATACAAGTAGTAATTTATACGCCGCACCTCTCTCAGCGGCTTTCGCCCACGAAAGGAATGATCTTTTTCATGCAGGAAAATCCCAATCTCCAGGAGTACGGCGGCGACCAAATACAGGTGCTGGAGGGCCTCGAGCCTGTCCGCAAGCGGCCGGGTATGTACATCGGCAGCACGGGCCCCCGGGGCCTCCACCACCTGGTCTATGAGATCGTGGACAACGCCATCGACGAGGCGCTGGCCGGGTTCTGCAATTCCGTCGAAGTGCGGCTTCTCCCCGACGATGTCGTCGTGGTCAAGGACGACGGCCGCGGCATCCCGGTGGGCATTCAGCCAAAGCTGGGCATCTCCGCCCTGACCGTGGTGTTCACGGTGCTTCATGCGGGCGGCAAGTTTGGCGGCAGCGGCTACGAGTACAGCGGCGGCCTTCACGGCGTGGGCGCTTCGGTGGTCAATGCCCTCTCCGAATGGCTGGAGGTTGAGGTGCGCGACGGCCACCACCGCTACTACCAGCGCTTTGAGCGGGGCGAGCAGGTCACGGAGCTGCAGCAGCTGGAGGAGACCATCGAGACCGGTACCACCGTCGCCTTCAAACCCGACGCCACTATTTTTGAAGAGACCCACTTTGACATGGAGACCCTGTTGGATCGCCTGCGGGAGCAGGCCTTCCTCAACGCGGGCCTGATGATCACGCTGATCGACGAGCGCACCACCGACACCGTCACCGAAATCCTCCACTACGAGGGCGGCATCGCAAGCTTTGTGGAGCACATCCACCAGCGCCGCGCCCTTGATGTCATCAACGAGGAAGTGATCTACTTCAACGGCGCCGGGGAAGTGGGCACCGCCGAGGTGGCCATCCAGTACAACACCAGCTACAACAACCTGATTTTATCCTTTGCAAACAACATCCACACCATCGAGGGCGGCACCCACGAGATCGGCTTCAAGAACGCCCTCACCCGTGTGATGAAGGAATATTCCAGAAAGACCGGCCTCATCAAGGACAAGGACGAGGAGCTCACCGGCGACGACGTCCGGGAGGGCCTCACCGCCATCGTATCGGTCAAGCTGAAAGAGGCCCAATTTGAGGGCCAGACCAAGGGCAAGCTTGGCAACACCGAGATGCGCCCCCTGGTGGAGGGCCTTGTGAGCGACAAGCTCATGACCTACTTTGACGAGAACCCCTCTGTTGCAAGAGCCATTCTGGAAAAGACGATCCAGGCATCCCGCGCCCGCGTGGCAGCCCGCAAGGCCAGGGAGATGACCCGCCGCAAGTCGGCGCTTGAATCCGCCGCCCTGCCCGGCAAGCTGGCGGACTGCATCAACAAAGACAATGTCACCACCGAGATTTACATCGTAGAGGGCGACAGTGCAGGCGGTTCCGCCAAGCAGGGGAGAGACCGCAACTTCCAGGCCATCCTCCCCCTGTGGGGTAAGATGCTCAACGTGGAGAAGGCGCGGCTGGACAGAATCTACGGCAACGACAAACTCATGCCGGTTATCACCGCTCTGGGCACAGGAATGGGCGAGGACTTCGACCTGGAAAAGCTTCGCTACGGCAAGGTCATCATCATGGCCGACGCCGACGTGGACGGCTCCCATATCCGCACCCTGCTGCTCACCTTCTTCTTCCGCTTCATGAAGCCCCTTGTGGAGCACGAGCACATCTACATCGCCCAGCCCCCCCTCTACAAGCTGGAAAAGGGCAAGCAGGTGCGCTATGCCTACACCGACAACGAGCGGGACGAATACATGATGCAATTGGCCCCCGACGGCGGCAAGGTGGATATTCAGCGCTACAAGGGCCTCGGCGAGATGAACCCCGAGCAGCTGTGGGAGACCACAATGGATCCCGAAAACCGCATGATGATCAAGGTGAGCATGGAGGACGCCGTCGCGGCTGACGAAATTTTCACCATCCTCATGGGTGACAAGGTTCAACCCCGCAGGGAGTTCATCGAAAAGAACGCCATCTATGCCAAGAATTTGGATGTATAGCGAATGGAAAATAAACGCAAATACACAGTGCTGAAAATCGTGGCAATCATATTTACCGTAGTTTCCGCCATCGCGATCCTGTTCCAGCTTGGCATGTGGATATGGGGATGGTATAACGGCATGTCCGTCTCCTCCATCGGCATCATCGGCGGGGCGGACGGCCCCACCGCAATTTACATTGCAGGCAAGTCCATGACATCAATCCCGCTGTGGGCGGTCATGCCCGTGGTGGCGGTTGTGCTGTGGGTGGTTTACGCGGTGCTGAGACGGCGCAAAAAGCAATAAAAAAGGACGGTTGAGGAATGATCGAAAATGGCGACAACAACAATCGGATTGTAGATGTTGACATACGGGACGAGATGGAGAAGTCCTTTCTGGCCTACTCCATGTCGGTTATCGTGGCGAGAGCCCTCCCCGATGTGCGGGACGGACTCAAGCCCGTTCACAGGCGCATCCTCTACACCATGCATGAAAACGGCCTGACTCCCGACAAGGCCTACCGCAAGTGTGCGGATACAGTGGGCAGCGTGCTGGGCCGCTTCCACCCCCACGGCGACGCCAGCGTCTACGACGCACTGGTGCGCCTTGCCCAGGATTTTTCCCTGCGCTACCCTCTGGTGGACGGCCACGGAAACTTCGGTTCGGTGGACGGCGACCCGGCTGCGGCCTATCGGTACACCGAGGCCAAAATGAGCAAGATCGCCACCGCCATGCTCACCAATATTGATAAAGAGACAGTGGACTTCATCCCCAACTACGACGACCGCCTGATGGAGCCCTCTGTTCTTCCCGCGCGCTACCCCAACCTGCTGGTCAACGGCGCAATGGGCATCGCGGTCGGTATGGCCACCAACATCCCCCCCCACAACCTCCGGGAGGTCATCGACGGTGCGTCGCTGCTCATCGACAACCCCGATGCCACCCTGGAGGAGCTGATGGAGGTTATCCCCGGCCCCGACTTCCCAACCGGCGGCATCATCATGGGCCGCTCGGGCATCCGGGCCGCCTACTCCACTGGTCGGGGAAAGGTTGTCCTGCGGGGCCGCGCCGAGATCATTGAAAACGAGAAGAAGAACCGCAGCCAGATTGTCATCAACGAGCTGCCCTACAACGTGAACAAGGCGAGGCTCATCGAGCACATCGCCGACCTGGTCAAGGAAAAGCGCATCGACGGCATTACCAACATCGACGACCACTCCGACCGGGACGGCATGCACATCCTCATCGACCTGCGCAGGGACGCCAACGCCCAGGTGGTGCTCAATCAGCTGTACTCCTTCACCCAGCTGCAGTCCAGCGAGGGCGTCATTATGCTGGCGCTCCACGAGGGGCAGCCTAAGGTCATGACCCTGAAGCAGATGCTCCAGCACTATGTTGATTTCCAGGGTGAAATCATCACCCGCCGCACCGAGTTCGACCTGCGAAAGGCGAGAGAGCGGGCCCACATCTTGGAGGGTCTGGTCATTGCCCAGGACAACATCGACGAGGTCATCAGCATCTTCCGCACCTCCAAGACAGTGCCGGAGGCGAAGGAACGGCTGATGGAGCGCTTTGGCCTCACCGATGAGCAGTCGACAGCTATCGCCCAAATGACCATGTCCCGCCTCACCGGCCTGGAGCGGGAAAAGCTGGAGAACGAGCTGGCCGAGCTGCAGGCGAAGATCACCGAGTACGAGGCGATTCTGGCCGACCGGCAGCTGGTCATGAACATCATCAAGGAGGAGCTGGCGGAGCTTCGCGGCAAGTACGGCGACGACCGCCGCACCGAGATTCAGGCAGTCAGCGGCGAGGTGGACATCGAGGATCTCATCCCGGTGGAGGACTGCGTCATCACCCTCACCCATTACGGCTACCTGAAGCGCCAGCCCATGGACTTGTACAAAACCCAGCGAAGGGGAGGCCGGGGCATTTCCGGCATGAGCCAGCGGGATGAGGATTTTGTGGAGGAGCTGTTTATCGCCTCCACCCACGACTATATCATGTTCTTCACCGACAAGGGGAGATGCTTCCGCATCAAGGCCTACGAGGTATCGGAATCAAGCCGAACCGCCAAGGGAATCAATGTGGCGAATGTCCTGCAGATCGATCAGGACGAGAAAATCACCGCCATGATTCGCGTGAATCAGTACGACGACGACGCCTACCTCTGCATGGTCACAAACAAGGGAATCATCAAGCGCACCCACCTCTCCGCCTATCGGAATGTGCGAAAGAGCGGCCTGATCGCCATCAGCCTGAACGAGGACGACTTCCTGAGTGACGTGCGCCTTACCTCCGGTCAGGAGGAGCTGCTGATTGCCACCAGAGGCGGTATGGCCATCCGCTTCCAGGAGGAAGACCTCCGGGAGTTGGGCAGAACAGCCAGGGGCGTGCGCGCCATCCGGCTGCGGGGCGACGACAGGGTGGTCGGCTTTGCCCGTGTGCGTGAGGGCGGAAGCCTTCTCACCGTATCAGAGCAGGGCAAGGGCCGCCGCAGCAACCTGGATCAGTACAGGCTGCAGCACAGGGGTGGCTACGGCATCCGCAACTACGACACCGCCAAGAACGGCTATGTGGCGGGGGTCAAGGTGGTGGACGACGACGACGATATCATTCTCATCAGCGACGACGGCATCATCATCCGCATGCCGGTGGAGCAGATCAACATCCAGTCGCGCTACGGCAGCGGCGTTCGGGTCATGCGTCTGAGCGGCGAGAACCGCGTGGTGACATTGGCCCGCTCCCCCAAGGAAGAGGAGCCTGAGGACGCGGAGGATTCGGAAGAGCTGGACGAGACCGGCGAAACCACTGCGGAGACAGAAGAAACCACCAGCGAAGAATAAAAACAGCCTGCCGGAGAGATCAGCTTTCCGGCAGGCTTTCCTTTTGATGAAACGGGAGTGAATATGAGTATTCAATATAGACGAGCGGGGATATCCGATCTGGACAATTTGGTGGCGATAAGGGTGAAAGTGCTCAAAGCGGCCAACCTGCTGCCCGACAACGCCGACCTCTCCGAGGTTGAAAGCGAATCCCGGGATTACTATTCCCACAGCCTTGCGGACGGCTCCCACATCGCATACCTTGTGTACGACGGGGATAAAATTGTCGGTGCGGGAGGCATGAGCCTGTACAGGGTTCTGCCGACCTGCCACAATCCCAGCGGTCGAAAGGCATATATCATGAACATGTACACAGACCCCGATTATAGAAGGCGGGGAATCGGCAGGAAGCTATTGGATTTGCTTGTACAGGCTGTCCGGGAAGAGGGAATCAGCTATATTTCCCTGGAAGCGACAGAGATGGGCAGGCCGTTATACGAAAAATACGGCTTTATCCCCTTGGAAAATGAGATGTATCTTCTGTAATCTATGAAAGGATGATAGTAGCCGTGAAGGAAGAAGCCCCTGCAAAGAACCTGTTTATGATGTGCGGGCGGGTGCAGCCCTCCGCATTTACCGAGCTGCCGGAGGGATATTCCTTCCGCCTCTGCCGAAAGGGGGAGCTGGAAACCTGGATGGCTCTCCAGGCGGATTCTCCCGCCCAGATGGAGGAGTGCAGGCCGGTGTTGGAAGAATACTACGAGAAGGTCTACGCCCCAAAGGGTGATAAGTTCTACAGCAAATGCCTCTTCGCCTGTGACGGGAACGGCACGCCTGTCGGCACCTGCTTTGCCTGGAACTCCTACGATACCTTCACAGCCATCCACTGGTTCAAGGTGGCAAAAGGGCGAGAGGGAAAGGGAATCGGGCGGGCGATTTTATCCCGCGTGCTGGAGGAACTGACAGAGAAGGATTACCCTGTCTTTCTGCACACCCACCCCACCAGCTGCCGTGCGATCAAGCTGTACAGCGATTTTGGCTTCGAGCTCCTCACCGACCCGGTGGTGGGCTACCGGAACAACGACCTTGCGGAGTGCCTTCCCATACTGGAAAAGACCATGCCGCGGGAGGCGTTCGCAAAGCTGGAGACAGCCTCCGCGCCGGACTATTTTCTCAAAGCTGCTGCCTCCTCTATAATGGAGGAGTTCTAGGCAGAGGCAGAGGTGGTATCAAAAAACAGCAGCATCCCCTGGGTGCCGTCCCGGTACTTTGTCGCCTCGATGTCCCCCTCCAGCCGCTCGAACTTTCCGCCGGTGTAGCTGTTCACAGCGCGGTTCCAAAACTCCACCGACGGCAGGTTGTGGGGGTGATACTTGAGGTGCCAGCTTCCGGGAAAGCGATCCCACAGCCAGCGGGCGACGTATGAGCCTAAACCGCACCGGCGGTATTTGTAGAGGATAAAGAATTCCGACAGGCAGTAGTCCGTCCTTCGCTCCGATTCAGGGAAGTCGTTCACCATGGCGAAGCCCGCCAGCTTGCCCTCTACGCGAATGAAAAAGGCCCAGCGGTTCTTCTCTGTCCAATAGTAGTCCAGGTAGTCGTAGCCGAAGAGGCCCAGATCGTTCACGTCGTTGTCCTCGTATTGGGAGAACTCGTAGTCATATTTTTCCAGCAGATTGCGCAGGATTTCCTTTTGCCCTATGGCAACAGGCTCCAATGTAATATTGTCGGCGTTCATGTTGTCGCCTCCTTTTGTGAACATCATACCACACAGCATAAATTCAGAAAAGTGCGTTGCTTTTTGAAGCGGCGATTGCTATACTACATTTAGCTAGAAAGCGAAACGTTTCGCGTACTATACTGTAACAAAAATATTGGTAGGGAAGGAATGAAATATATGCCGATGACAACCAGCAAGGAGCTCCTGCTGAATGCCCAACGAGGTGGATACGCGGTGGGGGCCTTTAACGTGGAAAATATGGAGATGGTGCAGGCAGTGGTGGAGGCTGCGATTGAGCTAAATTCCCCTGCCATCATCCAGACCACCCCCTCCACCCTGCGGTATGGGGAGCCAAAGATGTACGCCGCCATGGTGCGCGCCGCTGCGGAGCAGGCCCCTGTTCCCATCGCCCTGCACCTGGATCATGGCGAAAGCTTTGCCCTGGCGGCGAAGGCTCTGCGGGCAGGCTATACCTCGATTATGATCGACGGCTCCCATAGCCCCTTTGAGGAGAATATCGCCATCTCCCGCCGGGTGGTGGAGATGGCAGAGGCGATGGGCATTCCCGTGGAAGCGGAGCTCGGCAAGGTCGGCGGCAAGGAGGATGATCTGGACGGCGGCGCGGGCGGCCTCACCGACCCCGCGGACGCGGTGAAGTTTGTGGCTGAGACCGGAATCTCCTCTCTGGCGGTGGCAATTGGAACAGCCCACGGTCTCTATGCCGGGGAGCCCAAGCTGGACATTCCCCGCCTCAAAGCAATCCGGAAAGTGGTGGAGATTCCCCTGGTGCTCCACGGCGCATCGGGACTCTCCAAGGAGCAGGTGCAGGAGTGCATCCGGGAGGGCTGCTGCAAGGTGAACTTCGCGACGGAGCTGCGCATCGCCTACTCGGAGGGCGTCAAGGCAGTCTTTGCCGACAAGCCGGACACCTTCGACCCCAAGGCCTACGGTAAAGTGGGCAGGGAAAAGGTGAAGGAACTGGTTAAGCATTGGATGACTGTGTGCGGAAGCAATGGGAAATTCTAATGGTATAATTTTTACAAAATATCCAACAAGTAGCAAAATGCGTCATTTGAGCTAAAATGTGCCAGTTGTAAAGTGAAAAACCATTACATCGAGGAAATCACGTTATAATAAGGATTCTCCGGGAGGAAGATCAGAGATGAAGGAACTGCTGCTGGGAATCGATATCGGCACCTCCGCCTGCAAGGTGGCTGTGTTCACCCCCGATGGGGAAGTGATGGCCCAGAAAAGCGAGAGCTATCCCGTCTATCATCCCCAGCCGGGCTGGGCGGAGCAAGACCCACAGGACTGGTGGAAAGCCGTTGGCAAAGCGCTGCGGAACATGTTCCTGGAAAGCGGCCTTTCCCCTGCCAGCATCGCGGCCATTGGCGTGGACGGGCAGAGCTGGTCGGCCATCCCGGTGGACAGCGAGGGCAATGTGCTGGCAAACACCCCCATCTGGATGGACTACCGGGCGGAGGAGCAATGCGCCGAAATCCTCAAAAAGGTCAGCGCCGAGAAGCTGTTCGCCATTTCGGGCAATCCCCTCCAGGCGGCGTACAGCTTTCCCAAAATGCTGTGGTTCAAAGAAAATATACCAAACGTATATGATAAGACTTACAAGTTTTTGCAGGCCAACAGTTTTCTGGTACAGAGGTTGACCGGGGAGTTCACCCAGGATTTGTCTCAGGGCTACGGCCTGTGCTGCTTCAACATGGAGACGGGCCAGTGGGACACCGTGCTCTGTTGGGAGCTTGGGGTCGACCCAAAGCTGCTGCCTGACCTATTCCCAAGCCACCAGGTAGTTGGAAAAGTTACTGCACAGGCTGCCGCCTTTACAGGGCTTTTGGAGGGCATTCCCGTGGTGGCGGGTGGCCTGGATGCCGCCTGCGGCACCCTGGGAGCGGGCGTTGTCCGTCCCGGCGAGTCCCAGGAGCAGGGCGGACAGGCCGGTGGCATGAGCATCTGCATGGATAGCTGCAAGGCAAGCCCCAAGCTCATTCTCAGCCGCCATGTCGCCCCCGACAGATGGCTGCTCCAGGGTGGGACAGTGGGCGGGGGAGGAATTCTCCGCTGGCTGGAGGAGCAAATCTGCAATGAGGAGCTGCGGGCCTCCCGAAAGAACCTCACCAGCGTATATTACGAAATGGATAAAATGGCAGAAAATATACAATCGGGAAGTGACGGACTGATCATGCTTCCCTACATGGCGGGGGAGCGTTCCCCCATCTGGAACTCCAAGGCAAAGGGAGTGTACTTCGGGCTGGACTACTCCAAGACCAGGGCCCACATGATCCGCTCGGCCATGGAGGCGGTGGCTTTTTCCCTGCGCCACAATCTGGACACCGCCTCGGCGGCAGGGGTGGAGGTGGGCGAGCTCCGGGCAATGGGTGGCGCCGCCAACAGCCGCTTGTGGACACAGATCAAGGCGGACGTCACGGGCCGGGAGATTGCCGTTCCCGCCAGCGACACCGCAACCACACTGGGCGCGGCTATTCTGGCAGGGGTAGGCGTGGGCATCTACCCCGATGTGGAGACGGCGGTGGAGCGGACAGTCGCGGTGAAGCGCCGCTACAGCCCGAACCCCGCCAACCGGGAGGTTTATGACAAAGGCTACCAAACCTATCTGGCGCTGTACGAGAACCTGAAAAACCTTATGAATGAAGCGTAAGCCAAAATCCTTTACACAATGAAAGGGGCGCAATAGAAGCATGAAGTTTTACGAAGAACTGGACAAAGCGCTGGAACACCTCAGCAGCGGAGGGGCATTCCTCACGGTGCGGAGTGCCGACGGCAAAGCAAACACCATGACCATCTCCTGGGGCTATGTGGGCTTCAGCTGGGGAAAGCCCCACTTCATCACCATGGTGCGGCCCCAGCGGTACACCCACGATTTGCTGGAGAGCGCCGACAGCTATACCATCAGCATCCCCTGCTCGGACAAGATGAAGCAGGCGCTGGCAATCTGCGGCACCAAGTCCGGCCGGGATGTGGACAAAGAGACCCTGGCCGGAATCAGCTTCCAGCCCGGCAGGCAGGTGGCTTCCTCGGTGGTGGCCGGGTGCGACATCTACTACGAGTGCAAGATCAGTTACATTGATCCCCTGGAGACAGGCAAACTGGCGACCGTATTTGGAGAGGCCTGCTACAAGGGCGACCGCCACGATTTCTACTACGGTGAAATTGTGGAGGCATATCGGGGCGAGAAAGGATAACTGCAATGAAAGCAATTGTTCTGCACGGCAACGAGGACATCAGGTACGAGGACTATCCCACCCCGGAGGTGCGTCCGGGAACCGTCAAGGTGCGGGTCAGAGCCACCGGCATCTGCGGCAGCGACATCCCCCGGGTGCTGCACAATGGAGCCCACTATTATCCCATCGTGCTCGGCCACGAGTTCGCCGGGGATGTGGTGGAGGTGGGCGAAGGAGTGGAGACCCTCCAAGTGGGGGATACCGTTTCCGGCGCGCCCCTCCTCCCCTGCATGGAGTGCGGGGACTGCCAGCAGGGGAACTACTCCCTGTGCAAAAACTACAGTTTTATCGGCTCGAGGGAACAGGGCAGTTTTGCGGAATATGTGGTCATGCCCGCCCGGAACGCCGTGAAGTACGACTCTGCAATCCCCTACCGCCAGGCGGCTATGTTTGAGCCCTCCACCGTGGCGCTTCACGGCCTGTTCTGCGCCGACTACCGGGGCGGCGAGGATGTGGCGGTGCTTGGCGGGGGAACCATCGGCATTTTCACCATGCAGTGGGCGAAGATTTTCGGCTCCCGCCGGGTGGTGATGTTCGATATCGACGATAGCCGCCTCGCCCTGGCAAAAAAGATGGGCGCGGACGAAGTGGTCAACACCCGGAATGGGGACTTTATGGAGGCCGCTATGGCGGTCACAGGGGGGAAGGGCTACGGCTTTGTCTTTGAGGCCGCTGGCAACCCCGTCACCATGAAAATGGCCTATGAGCTGGCCGGGGGCAAGAGCTCTGTCTGCATGATCGGCACCCCCCACGTGGATGTGACTTTTACCCCCAAGCAATGGGAGAACATGAACCGCAAGGAGTTTCAGCTCACCGGCAGCTGGATGAGCTATAGCGCCCCCTTCCCAGGCCGGGAATGGGAGCTGACCGCCCACTACTTCGCCACCGGGCAGCTGGGCTTTGACGAGGACTTCATCTTCCGCAGCTATCCCTTTGAGCAGGCGGCGGAGGCATTTGCCCTGTTCAAAGATCCCGGGCAGGTGCACGGCAAGGTAATGCTGGTCAACGAATAAACGATATGGAGGAACCAATATGCTAAAAAACATACCCAGCATCCTGACCCCCGAGCTTTTGAAAATCCTCATGGAGATGGGCCACAGCGACGAGATCGTGCTCGCCGACGGCAACTTCCCCCGCAACGCACATCCCGAGCGGGTAGTGCGCCTGGACGGCCACGGCATCCCCGAGATTCTCGACGCCATCCTCACGTTCATGCCCCTGGACAGCTATGTGGAAAATCCTACCCTTCTCATGGCGGTCACCCCAGGTGACCCCTACGTGCCGGAAATCTGGGCAGAATACCGAAAGATCGGCGAAAAGCACGAGGTGGAGGGCCTGCGGGAACTGCCCATTGACCGCTTCGAGTTCTACGAGCGCTCCCGGGGGAGCTATGCGGTGGTGACCACCAGTGAGAGCGCCCTGTACGCCAATGTGATTCTCAAGAAAGGCGTTGTAAAGTAGGGGAGGAAGAAGAATATGAAGGCTACCTTTGTCCTTCTGGCGGACGATCAGATGGAGAATGCAGCCGCAAAGCTGGCATATCAGGCGGATTTGGCCGGAGATATGGGCTTTTTGGCCCGCTCTCCCTTCCACCTGTCGCTGAAACAACCCTTTGATATAGCAGACCTGCCCGCAGTGGAGCGTTTCTTCGACGAATATGCGGCGAGCATTGCACCGGTGACCGCCCACTTTATAGATATGATTTTGTGGGAGAACAACATATTCGGGGAACCGTCCGGCGTCCTAGTGTTAAAGGCGGAAAAGACTTCGGAGCTTGCGGCACTTCATGAAGGGCTGAACAGCCAGCTGCAAATGCGGTTTGGCGATTGCCCCGCCGCATTTGACGGAGAGGCCTACCAGTTTCACCTCACCTTCGCCATCGGCGGAGCGCCATTTAGCGCCTACCAAAAAGTGTATGCGGAGCTAAAGGCCGCCGGATTCCCCAAGCAGGCAACCTTTGACCGGCTTGGCCTGCTCTATTACAGCGGAGATGAAATTCGACCCGGTTCCTACTTCTGCTACAAGCGGGCAAGGCTGGGAAAATAGCACAAAAAGAGAGACCGCCACGGCGGTCTCTCTTTTTGCTATCTGCGTCTATTTCGCCCAGCGCTCGATCACCTCGCAGAGGAACAATCCTCTGCCCGGCCCGCCTCTGTCATAGTAATCCAGGAACCGCTGATCTGCCCGGTAGCCCTGGGCCAAACCGATGTGGGCCTCTGGGCTGTATTCGGGCCAGGTGTAGCCCAGCCACTCCCGGTGAAGGCGGAAGGCTTCCTCCGCTGTGGGGGAACCGGAATCCCCCTCTGTAAAAGCGGCGTCCAGCACCTCAAATAGCTTTCGCTCGGTCTCCTGCATGGCTTCCCACTGGGGCTGGCTCATGCCCATCATTTTGGCGTTGGAGGCTTCAATTGTGGCTTCGCCGTATTTTTCCCGAATCTCAGCTCCGTATCTATCTTCGTTTTCCCGAAGTTTCGCCTGCTTCATGGCTTCAAATTTTTCTTGGTCTGTCATTTCAGTTTCTCCTTTCTGGTGGCGGATGGTTTTTTCCACCAGGGCGATGATGCCGTCCAGGCGGTTCCGCCGCCCACGCAGTTGTTCGAGATGCCGCTCCAGCGCGGACTTCCCGTGAAAGTCCGGGTCGGACAGGATGCGCCCGATCTCCTCCAGCTCCAC
Organism: Oscillospiraceae bacterium; assembly: GCA_047973265.1. GTDB lineage: Bacteria > Bacillota > Clostridia > Oscillospirales > Ruminococcaceae > WRAV01. The sequence goes on along the minus strand of JBKEBS010000028.1, from coordinate 43,199 downwards.
CCCAAGCTCCCGGAAAAACAGAATTTGCTGGAGCCTGTCCACCTCTATTCCGCTGTAGTAGCGGTAGCCGTTCCCGGCGATCCGGCAGGGGGAAAGCAGGCCAATCTGGTCGTAGTAGCGCAGGGTGCGGGTGCTTACCCCCGCCAGCTTTGCCAGCTCACCCAAGCGGTATTCCATTCGCGGCACCTCCGTCTGTAGAATCCGAGAGGACGGGCCCTTGCCCTCTCTGTATTTGAGTATAAACCATTACGCAACGTCTATGTCAACACCTTGTTGTGTGATTCCCGTAAAAATGCTATGCTGTATGCATCAAGTTTCGGGAGGCCGACATGAACGAGCAGCGATCTTATCCTCTTTTTTCCGCCTGCGGGTTAAACTGCGGGCTCTGCCCGCGCTTTCACACCCAGGGGGCATCCCGCTGTCCCGGCTGTGCCGGTGAGGGCTTCTCCGCCGTCCACCCAAGCTGCGGGGTGCTCACCTGTTCCCGGAAAAAGGGCGTGGAATACTGCTTTCAGTGCGTGGAGTACCCCTGCAAGAAGTACGATCACGCGGAGGATTACGACTCCTTCATCACCCACCGCCACATGACAAAAGATTTCGAGAAGGCCAGGGAACGGGGTGTTGATGCCTACCGCCGGGAGCTGGACGAGAAGGTGGGGATACTGGAGATATTGCTTTCCGACTACAACGACGGCCGCAAAAAGAATCTCTACTGCATCGCCGTGAATTTGCTGGAACTGGAGGATGTCCGGGCGGTGATGGAACAGCTGAAAGAACAGGGAGTGGCCCTAACCGGGAAGGAACGGGCGGCTCTGGCGGCGAGGCTGTTTCAAGAGGCGGCGGACAGACAGGGGATTATCCTTAAACTTAACCAAAAGAAAAGCGCGAAGTAGCTGCCCACTCATGGGCTCTTACCTCGCGCTTCTTGCTATTTTATCGCCGAAACAATCAACATCATTGGCCTGCGCAGCTCGTCCGCCATGCCGGGGACATCCATCAGTGCGGGGTCGGGCTGGGGCTCCACAACAGCCTTGATGGCGAAGCCCGCCGTGAGCAGGCCGTTCAGATAGGTGGTGAGCGTCTTGTGGAACTTGGTCACCTGCTCTCCCAGAAAAACCGCTTCCCGCTTGCCCTCGATAAAGTACCTGTCCACCGGCCAGTGAAGGCGGTTTCCTTCTCCATCATAGTACCAGTCCTGGCTGCCATAGGCTGTGAAGACGGGGTGCTCGGCGGAAAAGACGAAGCTTCCGCCGGGGGAAAGGCAACGATACACCTTGGCGGCAATGTCGGGGAAGTCCTCTATGTAGTGTAGAGCCAGGGAGCTCAGTACTATGTCAAAGCTGTCCGGTTCATACTCGAAATCCTCCATGGCCACCCGGCGGTAGGAAACATTTGGAAAGGTGGTCTTCTTCCGGGCGACATCCAGCATTTTTTCGGAGATGTCCGTTCCCACAACGGTGGAAGCGCCCTGCTCGGCGGCATAGATGCAGTGCCAGCCAAAGCCGCAGCCCAGGTCAAGCACCCGTTTGCCCGAAAAAAGGGGGAGGAGCTTCCGGAGCTCGTGCCACTCCCCGGCGGCGCTGAGGCCCTCCACCGAGCGGGGGAAGTTGCTGTATTGTTCAAAAAATTTGGGGTCATCGTATTTGTTTTCCTTCAAGGGTTAATACCCCAACGCTTCCAGCCTGGTGTTGACATCGCCCTTCATCTCTTTGGGAACCTCCGCGTAGATCATGGTGCTGCCGACGCGGGAGGCGGCGTAGAAGGTATCGCTGGTGGTCAGCTGGTACTTGCTGTAGTTTGCGGCGGTGGAGGAGAAGGTGGATGCGCCGCCCGACATGGGCTCCAGCGCTGCCTGTTGGTTGGCAAAAGCGGCGGAGGCGTCGGACTCCTTTGAAAACTCATAGAACTCCACCTGATAGTCATCCTTCAAGGCGATTGTCGCGGATGTGATAACAGTGGAGTCGTACTGGTCGCTGATGTCCACCATTTCGTAGCCGTCGGCTTCCATCTGCTGGATAAAGGTATCCTTTGTGATGGGGTCTTTGGGTGAACAGGCGGTAAAGGTGGCAAGCAGGGCGAAGATCAGGAAAATGGCAATGACAGTCTTTTTCATGGTATCCTCCAAATATAAATGATGGTTTGTGACTTCTATTCAGACGAGCCAACAGCGGAGAGAGCTTCCCCTTCGGCGAGGGCTTCCTCACCGCCATCCTCATCCTCCGGGCCGGGATTCTGCTTCATGGTGACAATGACCACAAAGGCCAGCAGGAACAACACGATGTTGAGCACGAAGGGCAGCCGCCCATCCGCCTTGGAAAGCACGCCGGATATGCCGCCAAAGGGAGAGGCAAAGAGAATCATAAAGGTGGTGAGCAGCGCCACAATGCGGGCGCGCTCCTGCTTGTCCACAAAGAAAGCGGTCATAAGCTCCTTGCGGGGGAAGACCATCGCGTGGGCAATCGCCTCAAAGATGGTGTAGAAGATCAGGGGCACGACCGTGTTCTTGGGGCTGAACACCACCAGTAGCTGGCAGGCGATGTAGAGAATCAGCCCCGCCGACATGGGGATTTTTACCCGGTATTTATTCAGGTTGTGGTCGATGATGAAGAAGAACAGCAGCATGATGACCGCCCGAATAATGGGGAAATAGGCGAGGTAGCTCTCCGGAATGCCCAGGCCGCCGGTGGCGTAGAGGGAGTAGAAGTTGCCGCTGATAATGCTCGTGATGTGCAGAACCACCATGATGACCAGCACCCGCACGGTTCCGCTGTTCCGCAGCATTTTGGGAATGAGCTTCCAGTAACCCTTTACCATTTCGCCCACGCCGATGCCCTTGGCCTCCCGCATGCGCACTTTTCCCTGGGCGGTTTCGGTTGTGCCCCGTATGGTGATGAAGCACTTGATGAGCATGAAGATGCTGAACATGGCGTACAGTACCCGCATGACGGGAACCAAGCTGTAGTTGTTGATGAGATAGCCGGAGAGGGGGGAGAAGAACACCGCGAGCTGCCCCGCGATCATAATCCAATTCCACATGCCCAGGATGTGCTTGGGTTCCGCGTCCTCCACCAGAAGGCAGACCCAGGCGGTCTGGTTCACCTGCTCAAAGCTGTTGAGCACCATGGCCAGGAGGAAGAACCAGTAGTTCTGCGCACCCGCCCAGATGGCACAGGGAATCACCCAGCCGAAGAAGTCGCCCAGAATCGTGGTCGCCTTGCGGCCCAGCTTGTCGGCGATGATGCCGCCAAAGAAAGCGCAGAACACCTGGGCGACCATGGCGGCCGACAGGGCGAAGCCGATCTCGATATCGCTGACCCCCATGGCCCGCATGTAGACGGCGGAAAAGGGGGCGATGAGGCTGTTGGGGATGCCCCACAGCGGCTCGATGAAAACGCAGGTGCGGGGGTTGCCCTTGATGTTGTACAGCAGGTCGATGAGGGGATGGGCTCTGAGCCGCTGTCCCAGGCTGCGCAGGCTGGCCATGAATAAAACCTCCCGAAGCCGCGCGGGAAGGGGCATGCGGCTTCTTACATTAAAGCGTGCAATAGCTAGTATAACAGAGAATGAAGTTTTTTCCAGCCCAAAACAGCAGTTTTTTCCACATCATCAAAATATTGGGGTATCATCTTGCATTCTGCCGAAATGTGGGGTATGATGTGGCTGTAACTGCTCGAAAGAAGACGACGGGAGAGACTGCAAGGGAATGGAAAATGCGATTCCCTGTGTAGCGCCGAAGGGGCCGAAACTCTCAGGCACAAGGGACCGCCGTTGGACGAGCCTCTGGAAAGCTGCGGCACCAGCCCGATCCGGCGCCGCGGTGCCGACGAAGCAACCCGGGGCAAAAGCCCAGGGGAATCTTTCAGGCCAATGACAGAGACGTGCTATTTATTGGCGCGTCTTTTTATTTGTGTAAAGGAGAAAAAGCATATGGAAAAGCACACCCCTCTCTATTCCAGCCACGAGGCGCTGGGCGGCAAGCTGGTGCCCTTTGCCGGTTACATGCTGCCCATCCAGTACAGCGGCGTCATCGCCGAGCACATGGCGGTGCGGGAGGCCGCGGGCCTTTTCGACGTCTCCCACATGGGGGAGCTTCTGCTCACCGGCCCCGATGCGCTGGGGAACCTGAACCGCATTCTCACCAACGACTTCACCAATCTGCAAATCGGCCGGGTGCGCTACAGCCCTATGTGCAACGAGAACGGCGGCATTCTGGACGACCTGCTGGTCTACCGCCTCGCCGAGGAGCGCTGGTTGCTGGTGGTCAATGCCTCCAACCGGGAAAAGGACGCGAAGTGGATTGCCACGCACCTCTCCGGCGACGTGGAGATGACCGATCAATCGGACGAGACCGCCCAGATCGCCCTGCAGGGGCCGAAGGCCCAGGAAATTCTGGAGCGGGTGGCAAAACGGGAGGATATTCCCCAGAAATACTACAGCTTTGTGGAAAATGTGGAGGTGGGGGGCATCTCCTGCCTGCTTTCCCGCACCGGCTACACCGGGGAGGAGGGCTTTGAGCTCTACCTGAAAAACGAGGACGCCCCCGTCCTCTGGAACCTTTTGCTGGAAAAAGGCGAGGACTTGGGCCTGATTCCCTGCGGTCTGGGGGCCAGGGACACCCTGCGCCTGGAGGCCTCTATGCCCCTCTACGGCCACGAGATGACCGAGGAGATCAATCCCCTGGAGACCGGTCTTGGCTTTGCTGTCAAGATGGACAAAGACTTCATCGGGCGGGAGGCCATCGCCGCCAAGGGGGAGCCCACCCGGGTGCGGGTCGGCCTCTGCGTGACCGGCAGGGGCATCGCCCGCGGGGAGGAGCCCATCTTCCTGGGGGAGAAGCAAGTAGGATTCACGACATCCGGCACCCACGCTCCCTTCCTGGGCAAAGCCATCGCAATGGGATATGTGGACAGAGCCCACAGCGTGCCCGGCACGGCGCTGGAGGTGGAGGTGCGGGGCAGGAGAATCCCGGTGGAGATCCTACCCATGCCATTCTACAAAAGAAGCTAAATATAACACATACATAGGAGGACAATAGCATGACAACACCTGAGAACTTGAAGTACACAAAATCCCACGAGTGGGTGAGCAAGCTGGAAAACGGCAACTGGCAGGTGGGACTCACCGACTTTGCCCAGAGCTCCATGGGGGACATCGTATTTGTCAACCTGCCCGAGGAGGGCGACGAGGCCGCTTTGGGACAGGGCATCGCCGAGGTGGAGAGCGTCAAGACCGTCTCCGACGTCTACAGCCCCATAGCGGGAACAGTCGCGGCGGTAAACGGGGCGCTGGCCGACACCCCCGAGCAGATCAACGAATCCGCCTACGAGGCCTGGCTGTTCGAGATCACCCCCTCCGGCGAGACCGAAGAGCTGCTGGACGCCGCCGCCTACACCGCATACTGCGAGTTAGAGGGGTAAAGTCTATGGGCAGCTATGTTGTCTCTACGCCGGAAGAGCGGCGCGAGATGCTGCGGGCCATTGGCCTGGAGCGCCCCGAGGAGCTCTACAGCGACGTTCCCGCCAATTTGATGGTGGAGTCGCTGGATGTGCCGCCGGGCCGCTCCGAGCTGGAGGTGCGCCGCCGCATGACCGGTATTGCAGTGAAAAACCGTATTTTCCCCACCATTTTCCGGGGGGCGGGGGCCTACCGCCACTACATCCCGGCGCTGGTGAAGCAGATCGCCTCCAAGGAGGAGTTCGTCACTACCTACACCCCCTATCAGGCGGAAGTCAGTCAGGGGATTTTGCAGTCAATCTTCGAGTTCCAGACCATGATCTGCGAGCTCACCGGGATGGACGCGGCAAACGCCTCCATCTACGACGGGGCCACCGCAGCGGCAGAGGCAGCCGCCATGTGCGTTGACCGAAGGCGGAACAAGGTGCTGCTGTCGGCTTCCAGCGATCCCATGACCATCGAGACGGTTGGCACCTACTGCATGGGCTCGGGTGCGGAACTGGTGCTTGTCCCCGAAAAAGACGGCATCACCGACAGGGCAGCGCTGGAACAGCTGCTGGACGATTCCTCCGCCTGCTTCTACCTCCAGTACCCCAACTATTGCGGCCTGCTGGAAGAGGCCGGAGAATTGGGAGAGCTTGCCCACGCCAAGGGTGCGAAGTTCATCATGGGGGTCAACCCCATGGCCGCGGCCATCTTGCCCTCCGCCGGGGAATGGGGCGCGGACATCGCCGTGGGCGAGGCCCAGCCCCTGGGACTGCCCATGGCCTTTGGCGGGCCCTACCTTGGATTTATGGCCGCCACTTCGGCTTTGGCACGCAAGCTGCCCGGCCGCATTGTGGGCGAGACGGTGGACAGGGACGGCGAGCAGGGCTTTGTGCTCACGCTTCAGGCGAGGGAACAGCACATCCGCCGGGAGAAGGCGTCCTCCAACGTCTGCTCCAATCAGGCGCTCTGTGCCCTGACCGCCTCGGTCTATCTGGCGGTGATGGGGCCTGAGGGCCTGCGGCAGGCGGCGGAGCAGAGCCACGCGAAGGCCCACTATCTGGCGGAACAGCTGACGGCGATTCCCGGCGTTGCGCTTGCGCACAGCGCCCCCTTCTTCCACGAGTTTGTCACCACCTGCCCAGGGGACAGCGCAAAGCTGCTGGACAGGCTGGCGGAAAAAGGTATTCTCGGCGGCGTCCCTGTGGAGGGCGGCCTGCTGTGGTGCGCGACCGAGATGAACACGAAGGAAGAAATTGACAGCGTGGCAGCGCTGGTAAAGGAGGCTGTGGGAGCATGAAGCTATTGTTTGAGCAGAGCATTCCCGGCCGCGGCAGCGAGATGCTGCCCCCGCTGGATGTACCCGCAGCATCCCTGCCGGAGAGGCACCGCAGAACCTCCCCCCTCCGCCTGCCCGAGATGGCCCAGGGCGACATCAGCCGCCACTACAGCGCCCTCTCCCGCAGGGCCCACGGCGTGAACTCCGGGTTCTACCCCCTGGGCTCCTGCACCATGAAGTACAATCCCAAAATCAACGACGAGATGGCCTCCCTCCCCGGCTTTACCGACGTCCACCCCCTACAGCCCGCAGAGACCGCCCAGGGCTGCCTGGAGGTGCTGGCGGAGAGCGAGAAGCTCCTCTGCGAAATCACGGGCATGGACGCCATGACCTTCCAGCCCGCGGCAGGAGCCCATGGCGAGCTCACCGGCATCCTGCTCATCAAGGCGTGGCACGCCGCCAACGGGGGAGGAAACCGCACAAAGATTATCGTGCCCGACTCCGCCCACGGCACCAATCCCGCCACCGCCTCCATGGCGGGCTACCAGGTGGTGAACATCCCCTCCGGCCCCGACGGCTGCGTGGATTTAGCGGCCCTGCGGGCCGCCGTGGGGGAGGATACCGCTGGAATCATGCTCACCAACCCCAACACACTGGGCATCTTTGAAAAGGATATCCTTGCCATCACAGAAGCCGTTCACGGCGCAGGCGGGCTGTGCTACTACGACGGCGCGAACCTCAACGCCGTGATGGGCGTGGTGCGCCCCGGCGACATTGGCTTTGATGTTGTGCACCTGAACATCCACAAAACCTTCTCCACCCCCCACGGCGGAGGAGGCCCCGGCTGCGGAGCGGTGGGCTGCAAGGCCCTGCTGGCGGATTACTTGCCGAAGGATCATCCTGTCCTCACAGAAAACGGCTACACCTTTGAGCAGCCTGTTCATTCCATCGGCAGGGTCAAGGTCTTCTACGGCAACTTCCTTGTGATGGTCAGGGCGCTCACCTACCTGCTCACCCTGGGGAGAGAGGGCATCCGCGAGGCGGCTGAAAACGCCGTGCTGAACGCCAACTACATGATGGAGCAGCTGCGGGGCACCTATCACATCGCCTGCCCGGGTCACTGCATGCACGAGTTTGTCATGGGGCTGGGGGACTTTAAGAAGGAGACCGGCATCAGCGCGGCGGATGTCTCCAAGGCTCTGCTGGACGAGGGCATCCATCCCCCCACCATGTACTTCCCCCTCATCGTGCCCGAGGCGCTGATGATCGAGCCCACCGAAACCGAGAGCAGGGAGACGATGGACAACTGCATCCAAGTGCTCCGTGAGATCGCGGAAAAGGCGAAGACCAACCCGGATGCGCTCCACGAGGCGCCGGTGAAGACGCCCATTCGCAGGCTGGACGAGGTACAGGCGGCACGCTCGCCAAAGCTGCGCTATATATTTGAATGAAGTGAAAGCTCCGGGTATGATTGCCCGGAGCTTTTGATTGCAAAGATAGCAGCGCTTTGCTACAATGAATGACAATGTTGAACCCAAAGGAGACTACCCCACCATGCAACTAGGCCCCCTCACCTTTCCCAAAACCGCTGCTCTGGCCCCCATGGCGGGCGTGGCGGATCGCGCCTTCCGCGAGATATGCCGCAGCTTCGGGGCCTGCTACACCGTGGGCGAAATGGCCAGCGCAAAAGGCCTGTGCTATGGCAGCCGCAAGACCGCCGAGCTGCTTACCGTCACAGAGCCGGAGCGGCCCATGGCCGTGCAGCTGTTCGGGGATGAACCGGCGGCCATGGCGGAGGCTGCGAAGATCGCGGAGCGCTACAGCCCGGATGCCATCGACGTCAATATGGGCTGCCCTGCGCCCAAGGTGGCGGGCAACGGCAGCGGCGCCGCGCTGATGAAGGATTTGCCCCTGGCGGAAAAGGTGGTGCGGGCGGTGGTGGAGGCCACCTCGCTACCCGTCACGGTGAAGATGCGCACCGGCTGGGACAGCAACTGCCTCAATGCCGTAGAGGCCGCAAAAATGGCGGAAGAATGCGGTGCGGTGGCTGTGACCGTTCATGGCCGCACGCGGGTGCAGATGTACGCCCCGCCTATCGACTTTGAAACCATCGCCGCAGTGAAGAGGGCGGTGAAAATCCCCGTGATCGGCAACGGCGGCATCGTCGACGCCCACAGCGCTATGGAGATGTACAGCCGCACCGGCTGCGATCTGGTGATGATCGGCCAGGGGGCGCTGGGCAGGCCCTGGGTGTTCGGGCAGATCGAATCCTTTCTGCGCTCGGGAGTTGTGACGCCGGAGCCCGCGCTGGAGGAGAAGATGAAAACCCTGCTGCGGCAGATCAGGCTTGCGGTGGAATATAAAGGGGAGTACAGCGCCCTGCGGGAGGCCCGCAGCCACGCCGCCTGGTACCTGAAGGGGATGCGCGGGGCGGCGGAGCTGCGCAGGATGGCGGGGCAGCTTTCCACCTACGCGGACTTGGAGGCATTGGTGGAAAAAACGTTGGCGGCAAAGGGGATAGGATAGAGTGAGGGAGCATGTCAAGGGGCTGGAGCTGTGTGAAGGATTTTTCCGGGAGGAGGCAAAGCCGATTTTGGAGAGGCACTTTCCGGGCCTTGCCTATTCCGCCGGACTGTTGGGCTACGGCTCCGACGTGCTGGGTTATGACGATGCCGTTTCAACAGACCACATGTGGGGCCCCCGGTTTTACCTGTTTCTAAAGGAGACGGATAGGGCCCTCGCGGCCCCGATTATGGAGCGTCTTGAAAGCGGGCTGTCCCACGAATACAGGGGTTACTGCGTCAATTTCTCCGCCCCCGACCCAAATGATGGCGGAGTCAGGCACCCGGAACCGGCAGAAGGCCGAAACGTTTCGCCATTGGTTTGGATTCAGACCGTCGATGAGTTTGTCGGCGAATACCTTGGCCTGTACCCAAACAGCTGGGAGGACTGGCTGGCTCTGTCCGAGCACAGGCTGCTGGGCTTCACCTCCGGAAGGCTGTTTGCCGACGGGCTGGGCCTTGGGAAGATACGGGAGAAGCTCTCCTTTTACCCGGAGGATGTACAGCGCTACCTGCTTGCCTCCCAGTGGGGATTGATCGCCGAGGAGCAGGCCTTTGTCAAGCGGTGCGCGGCGACAGGAGACGATCTTGGCTCGAGAATCGTCTGCGCGCGCATCGCGGAGCGGCTCATGCGGCTATGCTTTTTGTACTGCGGAAGGTATGCCCCCTACAGCAAGTGGTTCGGCACCGCCTTTGCCGGGCTGCCGGTCGCTGATGAAATCAAGGAGGAGATCGCCGCGGCTGTTGGCGCAAGCGGCATTTCCCAGCGGGAAAAACATCTGGTAGACGCCCAGCTGTTGATGGCGGGGCTGCACAACGAGCGCTGCCCGTACGCGGAGGTGGAGGTGCGCGCCGGAAACTACTTTGGCCGGGACATCAAGGTCGTCTATGCGGATAAAATCGCCGAGGCTGTGAGGGGGACAATCGCCGCCGACAGGCTGCGAAGGCTGCCGCTGTTCGGAACGCTCAGCCAGGTGGGGAACTTCGTCGCGCTGTCCGACGGGCCCGGGAATATTCCCGGAATAAAGGTGCTTTATACAACGCTGTAATCAGCGTTTACCTTGCAGGCGACAGATGCAGAAAAAACCGACCGGAGCGATGTCGCTCCGGTCGGTTTTTTGTTGGAACAGTTATGCATTGAGGTTGGCTTCCAGCTTGGCAAGCTCCTCGGTGAGTGCTTTCGGGAGCCTGTCGCCGAACTTCTGGTAGAACTCCTTGATGTTGTCGATGTCGTCGATCCAGTGCTGGTTCTCCACCTTGAGCAGCTCCTTGATGGTGTCAAGGGAGACTTCGCCCTCCAGGCCCTCAATGTTGATGTCCTCGGGCTTGGGCTCATAGCCGATGGGGGTGTCGACGGCTTCCGCTTTGCCCTCGCAGCGCTGGATAATCCAGTCGAGGACACGCATGTTGTCGCCGAAGCCGGGCCAGATGAAGTTGCCGTCGTCGTCCAGGCGGAACCAGTTGACGTGGAAGATTTCGGGGGCCTTGTCGCCCATCTTCTCGCCCATCTCCAGCCAGTGACCGAAGTAGTCGGCCATGTTGTAGCCGCAGAAGGGGATCATCGCCATGGGGTCGCGGCGGACAACGCCCACTGCGCCGGAGGCGGCTGCGGTGGTCTCGGAGGCCATGATGGAGCCCACGAAGGTGCCGTGCTGCCAGTCGCGCGCCTGGTACACCAGGGGAGCTGTCTTGGCCCGGCGGCCGCCAAAGACAATGGCGGAAATCGGCACGCCCTGGGGATTGGCGAACTCGGGGCTGATGCAGGGGCAGTTGATGGCGGGGGCGGTAAAGCGGGAGTTGGGGTGCGCGCCCTTCTCTGTGGAGGTCTTGCCGTTCCAGGGGTTGCCCTTCCAGTCAATTGCGTGCTCGGGGGGATTCTTGTCCAGGCCCTCCCACCAGACGGTGTTGTCGTCGGTGTTCAGCACTACGTTGGTGAAGATGGTGTTCTTCTTGGTGGACTCCAACGCGTTGGGGTTGCTCTTCATGTTGGTGCCGGGGGCCACGCCGAAGAAGCCGGCCTCGGGGTTGATGGCCCACAGGCGGCCGTCCGCGCCGATGTTCATCCAGGCGATGTCGTCGCCCACAGTCCAGACCTTGTAGCCCTTCTTGCGGTAGACTTCCGGGGGAATGAGCATGGCAAGGTTGGTCTTGCCGCAGGCGGAGGGGAAGGCGGCGGCGATGTACTTGGTTTCGCCCTGGGGATTTTCCACGCCGAGGATGAGCATGTGCTCGGCCATCCAGCCCTCCTGCTTGCCCTGGTAGGAGGCGATGCGCAGCGCGAAGCACTTTTTGCCCAGCAGCACGTTGCCGCCGTAGCCGGAGTTGATGCTCCAGATGGTGTTGTCCTCGGGGACGTGGCAGATGTAGCGGTTTTCCTCGTCGATGTCCGCCTTGGAGTGGAGGCCGCGGACAAAGTCGTTGGAGGTGTCGCCAAGCTGTGTCCAGGCATCCTCACCCATGCGGGTCATGATGTCCATATTGAGCACAACGTAGATGGAGTCTGTCAGCTCGACGCCCACCTTGGAGTAGGGGGAGCCGATGGGGCCCATGGAGTAGGGGATGACATACATGGTGCGGCCCTTCATGACGCCGTCAAACAGCTTCCGCAGCTTGGTGTACATGACCTGGGGGTCTTCCCAGTTGTTGGTGGGGCCGGCGTCGTCCTTGTTCTTGGAGCAGATGAAGGTGCGGTGCTCCACACGGGCAACGTCATTGACCGCGGTGCGGTGGAGGGTACAGCCGGGCAGCTTCTCCTGGTTGAGCTCGAGTAGCTCGCCGCTTGCGATGCTCTGTGCCTTCAGGTCGGCCATCTGTGCGTCGCTGCCGTCAATCCATACGACGCTGTCGGGCTGAACGAGGGCCTTCATCTCCTCGACCCACTGGAGTACGTTCTGATTCTTGGTCATGTTGTTCATCCTTCCTTCTCTATTTTCTTTTGACAAAAAAGCAACAATTTTCGCAACATACCAAGTATAGCAAAGTCCCGCACCGAATACAAGGGAGACCCTTGCTCAAAATGCAGGACTTCGTAAAATATTTTCAGAATGGTAACAATTGAATGCTACTCTTCCGGCTGGAAGGAGCGGTCGATGGGCATGGTCGCCGCCGCGTTGAGGGAGAGGTCAGCGGTGTTCTCCGCCAGCAGCTCGAAGTAGGCTTGGGCTCCCACCATGGCGGCATTATCCCCGCAGAGGGAGATTGGCGGCATGTAGAGCTCGAAGCCCTCTTCCCCCGCCCGTTTTTCCAAAAGGTTCCGCAATCCGGAATTGGCGGCGACGCCCCCCGCGATCACCAGTTTTTTGCAGGATTCAGATTTGGCGGCTGCAAAAAAGCGATCGACAAGCACCTCACACACCGTTTTCTGGAAAGAGGCGGCGATGTCCTCCTTCGGCAGCTCCTCCCCCTTTTGGTGGGCGTTGTGCACGAGATTGATCACCGAGGTCTTGAGCCCGGAAAAGCTGAAGTCAAAGGGGTTTGTGGTCTTGGGTTTGGGAAAGGCGAAACGGTTCGCGTCGCCCGCCGTCGCCGCATGGTCGATGTGGATGCCGCCGGGATAGGGGTAGCCCAGGGTGCGGGCAACCTTGTCGAAGGCCTCTCCCGCAGCGTCATCCCGGGTGCGGCCCAGAATGCGGTAGTCGGTGTAGCTGTCCACCGCCACAATGTGGCTGTGCCCGCCCGAGACAATCAGGCAGAGGAAGGGGGGCTCCAGCTGGGAGTGGGCGATGTAGTTTGCCGCCACATGGGCCCGGATGTGGTGAACGGGGATGAGGGGCAGATTTTCCGCCATGGAGAGCCCCTTTGCCAGGTTGACGCCGACCAGCAGCGCGCCGATGAGCCCGGGGGCGGCTGTGACGGCGACAGCGTCGATATCCTTTAAGGTGAGGCCGGCCCTCCAGAGTGCTGCGTTCACCACGGGGTAGATGCCCTCCACATGGCGGCGGGAGGCAATTTCCGGCACGACTCCGCCGTAGAGCTTGTGCTCCTCCACCTGGGAGAGCACCACCGAGGAGTGCACGGTGCGCCCGTTTTCTACCACTGCCGCCGCAGTTTCATCGCAGGAGGTTTCGATCGCTAGGATTTTCATTGTGGATGTGGCTCCTTCAAATTATGAGATGTGAACCGGAAACACACGGCGTCGGGGTACGGCGTCGGCAAAAAGGGACATAGCAACCGGGTTGCTATAGACAGAATGAAAAGTTCTGTGAATATACTGTTACGATTCGATAAATAGGACGGATTAAGAAATGAAATCAGGTCAGAATATTTGCGGTATCCAGCGAAAAAAGCAACATTTAACATGGAATTAAAATTATGGGGCCCCAAAACCGAAAAGATTGCCCCTCTTTTTGCCCCGCTGATTTGTTGCATTCAGCGGGCGGTATGATATACTTAGACGAAGTCAAAAGCACATGAGGATTGGATTTGATGCAAGCGTGATACTGTCCGGACTGGAGATCCAAAAGAGAGTGGGGAGCGATATTTTTATCGACCCCTTTGATGAAAGCCGTCTCAACCCCAACAGCTACAACCTCAGCCTGCACGACAAGCTGGTGGTTTACACCGACAGGACGCTTGACATGAAGAAGGACAACCCCCACAAGACCATCGACATACCGGAAAGCGGGCTGCGGCTGGAGCCGGGCACCCTGTATCTTGGGCGCACTGAGGAATTCACCGAGACGAAAAACCTTGTTCCCATGCTGGAGGGACGATCCTCTGTGGGCAGGCTGGGCGTGTTTATCCACGTCACGGCGGGCTTTGGCGACGTGGGCTTCCGGGGCTATTGGACATTGGAGATACACTGCATACAGCCGGTGATCATCTACCCCCATGTGCAGGTGTGCCAGATCTACTACCACACCCTGGAGGGGGAGCACGCCGAATATGCCAGCGGCAAGTACCAGGACAACGGCGGCATTCAGACAAGCCGCCTCTACCGGGATTTCCCGCAAGCCCATTTTACACCAAAACAAGCATAGATACAACGCGAGGTAAACAGCATGATAAAACACAGATGGCTTTCAGCCCTCAGCCTTGTGCTCGCCTTTTCCCTTTTGCTCTGCTCTTGCAGCCTTTTTGGGCGCGAGGAGGAGAGCAGCAGCTCGGAGGGCGAAGGGGAGAGTGTGGCGGAGCTCCCGGCGGAGTACCCCATCACGGTCAGCGGCAATGTGATTAACGGCCGCCCGGGCAAGGTGGTCAGCCTGGCGGACTCCATCACCGAGAAGATTTACGATCTGGGCATGGAGGAGAGTCTGGTGGGTGTGTCGGACTACTGCGACTATCCGGAGGAGGTCTCCCGCCTCTACCGCTGCGGCACGGCCCTTACCCCCAATGTGGACGCAATCGCCGACAGCATGGCCACCATGGTCATCTCGGTTATCCCCCTCACCGACGCCGACACCGCAGCTTTAGAGGCGGAGGGCGTGCAGGTGGTGGTGCTGGAGGCCCCCCGCACCCTGGACGCCCTGTGGCAGACCTACTACGACGTGGGTCGCATTCTGGAGGGGGACACCAACGGCGTGCGGATGAGCACCGAATTTGTGGATAACCTCAAGAGCTGGGCCAACAGCCTGCAGGCCGCGGTGCAGGACGCCGTGAACGCCCCCGGCGAGGACGGGGAGCCCACCGGAACAAAGGTTGCCATGTACCTGCGGGAGCTGGACTACACGGTGGCCACCGGCGACACGCTGGAGAGCGCCATGCTGGAGCTGATCGGCCTGGAAAACTTCGCGAAAAACCAGACCGACTGGACATATCCGGAGGAGGCCGCCAACTCCGAGGAGGGGATCGCGGCCTTCCGCTCGGTGGAAATCGCCTACTACGACGAGCGCTTTGTCACCATCAAGGATTTGGAGGGGAGCGCCTTCTACAAAGGATTGCCCTCCACCCTCTACGACTGGTACCATTATATTGATTGTATCGCCTTTGAGCGGCAGAGCCTCAGCATGTTCGAGGAGCTGCTTGGCATGGCGGAATACGCCTGGCCGGAGGCGAACCTGCCCAGCTGGCCCTACGCCTCCCACGGCGCGGCGGAAACCGATCCCACTGATGAAACGGATACGGGCGACACCCCGGACGGTGAAGGGCAGGATGCCGGAGACGGCGAAGAAGTGGCGGTAGACGAATAGAATACTGGGGCTTGTCGATGTATCTCGATAGGCCCCCTGCTTTTAGGGGTGGGCAAGTGAAAATGATGGCGGAATATAAGGATGGCAAGTGGGCGAGGCAGCTGCTGGAAATGCAGAAGCCGGACGGCTCCTGGGGGCACTTCCACACCCTTTCGCTGCCCACGGAGCGGCCTGTGACAACCGAGCAGGCACTGCGCCGCCTGGAGGTGCTTGGCTTTACAATGAAGGACGAGCCCATCCGCAGGGCTGTCAGCTACCTGGAGGACTGCATGGCGGGCAGAACCGCTATCACGGATCCCACCGAGAAGACCCATTACTGGCCGCTGTTTACCCGCATGATGTTCGCCACCTGGCTGCTCCGCTTTGTGCCGGGCCACCCCGAGGCGGCAAAGGTTGCAAAGCAGTGGGCGGAGGTGATTGCGGCGGCATTTGCCTCCGGCGCGTACAGCCCGGAGAATTACAGCGCCGCCTATCTTGAGGTATTTGGCCGAGCCGCCCGGGGAGATCGGAACATAGATTTTGTCAGCTTCTACCAGATATCCCTGCTGGCGGAGGAGATCGCCTCGGAAATTGAGGACGCCTATTTTGACTATGTTATCTCCCATGAGGGCGGCATTTACTATTATGGCCGCAGGGCGGTTGCCGAACTGCCCGACTTTCACAGCAAGGCCGCCAGCAGCTACCTGGCCCAGATCGAGCTGCTCTGCCGCTATCCCAACGCCATTCTGCGGGAAAAGCTGGCCTTTGTACGGGCCTGGCTGCTGGAAAACCGGGGAGAAGACGGCTGCTGGGACATGAGTGCGGCGGCAAAGGATGGGGTGTGGCTGCCGCTGTCAGACTCCTGGCGGAAGGCGGAGGACAGGGCCGGCGATTGCACGGAGCGGATAGAAAGGCTGCTAGGGCGGATGGAGGAAAGGGAGGGGTGAGCATGGAAAAGGCTTTGCGCTGGTTATTTGTGCCAGTGCTTATTTTAGCGCTTGTCTTTTCCGGCTGTTCCACGAGCGATAGCTCTGGGTCTATGTCCAAAAGCGATGGCTCCGAAACCGAACGTCCCCCAGTTGATATAGTGTACAATAATCCACCACAGGCCGGGGAACAGCTGGTGGTGGTGATTCCCCCGCGAAAAGGGACGACAGCTACAGACAAAGTGGATGTGGGAGCGGCGGCGGACGCGTTGCTTAAGCGAATGGAGGAGAACGGCTTCGAGCTTTCCCCCAGCGTTGCCCGGGTGATTTGCAGCAACGGCTACGTGGGCTATGCGGAAGGCGTGGGGCTGAAATGGCTGCAAAAAGGAAAACACGGCGCACTGATCATTTTAGAGACAGCGACAAGGGGCAGTGCCAGATGTTTTCTATTCCCGGATGGGATTTATAAGGGCAGCTTTTGGGCCAATGAGATAGAAGATACTCTGATCGAACGGGAAGAAGGATTATGGGTACAGGGAAAGCTTGTTATGTCAGGGACAGGACACGGAGAAAGTCAGATTTTTTGGCAGCCACTGACCGGATTTTCAAATGAGCCTGTAGTGCGGTATACGAAATGGCTGTCAAGGGCCATTTCTGGATTTACTTCCAAAAAAGATGTAACTATCAATTTGACCTACGAGGAAGAATTCCAGGGGTTTGATGACAGCCGTGGTTACGAAGGGGTTCAGACTTCCTGGAAAGAATCTATCACCGCAACCTATCGGGGGGGAAAAGAATTTGAACTTTTTTCCCGGCTGGGAGAGCATTCTCGTTCCCTGTCTTCGATAACTTCGTGGCATAGCGCCTATAGTGCGGAAATTTTCGACAGATATGAACAGGGTGACTTATACAGTTATCTTTTAGGCACCTATTCTGCTGAGGCCGCCCGACTTCTACAATCGGGAGATGAAGGTCAAAAGGCCGCTGTTCTCCAACTGTTAGAGGAGGCGAAAGCATATGAAGATGCAACAGGGTTGCAGGAGCTGTTCCGGCTTGCAGAACAAGCCGCATGACTCCATTGACACCGCCGACGGATTTGGAGTATACTAAATTGCACTAATGCGCGGTATCTACAATGTGTGAAGTGTACACATGAAAATACGCAATATTGATGAGAAGGGGATGTTCCCATTGGAATGGACCGGACTGAACGAGCTGCGGGAGAGATTTCTGCAATTCTTTGAGAACAAAGGACACCTGAGACTGGCCAGCGCACCGCTGGTGCCCCAGGATGATGCCAGCCTGCTGCTGATCAACTCCGGCATGGCGCCCCTTAAAAAATATTTTCTTGGCCTGGAAGCGCCGCCCGCAAAGCGCGCCACCAGCTGCCAGAAGTGCATCCGCACCCCCGATATTGAGCGGGTGGGCAAGACCAGCCGCCATGGCACCTTCTTTGAGATGCTGGGCAACTTCTCCTTTGGGGACTACTTCAAAGAGGAGGCCACCAAGTGGGCCTGGGAGTTCCTCACCGAGGAGCTGAAAATCCCCGCTGACCTCCTTTGGGTATCCATCTACGAGGAGGACGATGAGGCCTTTGAGATCTGGACAAAGCACCGGGGACTGCCCGCCGACCGGATTGTCCGCATGGGCAAGGAGGACAACTTCTGGGAGATCGGCACCGGCCCCTGCGGCCCCTGCTCTGAAATCTATATCGACCGCGGCGAGAAGTACGGCTGCGGAAGCCCCGACTGCAAGGTTGGCTGCGAATGTGACCGCTACGTCGAGGTCTGGAACCTCGTCTTCACCCAGTTTAACTCCGACGGCAACGGCAACTACACCCCGCTGGATCACCCCAACATCGACACCGGCATGGGGCTGGAACGCCTTGCTGTGGCCATGCAGGGGGTGGACAACCTCTTCGAGGTGGACACCATCCAGGCCATCATCAAAAAGGCGGCCGCCATGGCCGGGGTCACCTATAAGAAAAACGAAAAGACCGATGTCTCCCTCCGTGTCATCGCCGACCACATCCGCTCCACCGTATTCCTGGTGGGCGACGGTGTGCTGCCCCAGAACGAGGGCCGCGGCTACGTGCTGCGCCGCCTGCTGCGCAGAGCTGCCCGCCACGGCAGGTTGCTGGGCATCAATCGGCCCTTCCTGGCCGAGCTGAGCGAGACAGTTGTGGAGCAGAGCAAGGCTGCCTACCCAGACCTTGCCGAGCGGGCCGACTTCATCGCCAAGATCATCGGCGCGGAGGAGGAGCGCTTCGCCAAGACCATCCAGTCGGGCATGGAGGTGCTCGGCACCCTGCTGGACAGGCTGGAGGCCATGGCGACAAAGGGCCGCCAGCAGATCATCGACGGCATGGAGGCCTTCCGCCTCTACGATACCTACGGTTTCCCCATCGACCTCACCCAGGAGATTGCCCAGGACAGGGGCATCACGGTGGATGAGGAGGGCTTCTGGAAGTTCATGGAGGAGCAGCGGGAGCGCGCCCGCAAGGCCCACGAGGAGCAGGGCGGCATCGGCTGGGAGGAGGACGTTCTGGCCGAGGAGCTCATCAACGATGTCTTTGTTGGCTACGACTCTCTCGACGCCGAATCCCCGATTTTGGCCATCGTTACCGAGGGCCAGCTGGCGCAGGAGGTGCAGGAGGGCGACGAGGCCGTCGTCATTCTGCGGGAGACCCCCTTCTACGCCGAGAGCGGCGGCCAGGTGGGCGACACCGGCGTCATCAAAATCGGCAAGAGCATCTTCAAGATCAGCGACACCAAGAAATCCCCCACCGGCAACATCATGCACGTCGGCACAGTGATCAGCGGCTTTTTGGCGGTGGGCGATATCGCCGAGGTTCACGTAGACCGCAAGCGTCGCCACGCCATCATGCGCAACCACACCGCCACCCACCTGCTCCAGGCGGCCCTTCGGGAGGTGCTGGGCGACCACGTGCACCAGGCGGGCTCCTATGTGGATGAAAAGCTCTGCCGCTTTGACTTCACCCACTTCAGCGCCGTCACTGCCGAGCAGCTGGCCGAAGTGGAGCGCAAGGTGAACAACCACATCCTCAAGGCGCTCCCCGTCACAACACAGGAAATGCCGCTGGAGGAGGCCCGCCGTTTGGGGGCGACCGCTCTCTTCGGCGATAAATACAACGACACGGTGCGGGTGGTCACCATCGAGAACACCTCTATGGAGCTGTGCGGCGGCACCCATGCCTCCAACACCGCCCAGCTGGGCCTCTTCAAGATTCTCTCCGAGAGTTCGGTGGCGGCGGGAGTACGCCGCATTGAGGGCACCACCGGCAGGGGGGTGCTGGCCTATATTGATCGGCAGAATGAAACGATCCGGGAGACCGGCGAAATCCTCAAGGCGGGAGCGCCCTCCGAGCTGGTGGCGAGAGCCCGGTCTGTCATGACAAACAGCGCGGCGCTCCAGAAGGAAGTGGAGAGCCTGGAGCGGCAGATCGCAGACAAGGAGACTTCTTCCCTGGATGACACAATGGAGTCCATCGGCCCCGTGCGCTTTGTCTCCCTTGCGGTGGAGGGCTCCATCGAGGCCCTTCAGCAGAAGGCCGACCAGCTCAAGGACAAATACCCCGACATTGTGGGCGTATTCATGGCGACGGGCGAGGATAAAACCTCTGTCCTTGCCTTTGCGGGCAAGGATGCCGTCAAGGCCGGCGCCCACAGCGGCAAGCTGGTCAAGGCGGTGTCTGCGCTGGCGGGCGGCAGCGGCGGCGGACGCCCCGACCACGCCATGGGCGGCATCGCCGACCCGACGCTCATTGCCAAGGCGTTGGGCGAGGCGGGCAAGCTGCTGAAAGAACAGTTGGACGAAAAGAAGTAGAGAATTTCGCGGAGGGATGATTGCTGTATGGATTGCATCTTCTGCAAGATCATAGCGGGGGATATCCCCTCGACGAAGGTTTACGAGGACGATCAAGTTCTAGCCTTCAAGGACATTGAGCCCCAGGCGCCCGTGCACATCGTCATTATCCCAAAGGAGCACATCGCGGGGGCGGATGATATTACCCCCGAAAACTCCGGCGTGGTTGCCCACATCTTCGAGGTGATTCCGAAGATAGCGGCGGAGCAGGGGCTCACCAAAGGCTACCGCGTTGTGAACAACTGCGGCCCGGATGGGCAGCAGAGTGTGCAGCACCTGCACTTCCACCTCTTGGGAGGAAGGCAGCTGGGCTGGCCGCCCGGTTAAAATGTCGAAGGGAAGTCTATTTTACAGACAAAAGTCTGATCTTTCGACATACGGTAATTGCAAAGGACGCAATTATCTGTTATCAAACCAGCTTGCAGAAAACAAGCCCTAAGTCTATCGTTATATTGAGAGGTTACAGCATGGAAAATAACGTCTATACCATGGAGATTGCAGGGCAGACCCGGCATCTTCCCATTTGCCCTGTGAACGAGCACCTGGATATCGCGGCCTTTGTCATGTTCGGCGACGTGGAGCTGACCATCGCGGCGGCGGAGCAGCTGCTGGCGAGGGCCCCGGAGTACGATGTGATCATCACGGCGGAGTCGAAGGGAATTCCCCTGGCCTACGAGATGTCCCGCCAGTCGGGCAAGAAGTACATCCTGGCCCGCAAGAGCAAGAAGCTGTACATGAAGAAGGCCATCGCGGTGGATGTGAAGAGCATCACGACCGAGAAGCTCCAGGAGCTGTACCTGGACATCGACGACATGGACTACCTGAAGGGCAAGCGGGTGCTGATTGTGGACGATGTGATCAGCACCGGGGAGTCTTTGGCCGCCCTGGAGCACCTGGTGCAGAAGGCGGGGGGAACCATCGCCGCCAAGGCCACAGTGCTGGCAGAGGGCGACGCCGCCAAGCGGGAGGATATTATTTTTCTAGCGCCATTACCTTTGTTTTTTAAGTAAGGAGAGAATCGCTATGAAGCGGCCTCTGTGTGTGATTGGTATAACCTTTGCCATCACCACCTGGGCCGCTCTTTTTTTTGCGCCCGGCGCGAAACAGGCGCTTCTGTTCTCAGGCGCGCTGGCCCTCACCGGGGTGCTGTTTTTGTTGCTCTCGCGGGAAAAAGAGAAGCTCCGGGTGATCACCCTGCTCTTTCTCAGCGGCGCGGTGGGGGCGGCGAGCGTCAGCCTGTACCTCTCCCGCAGCGTCGAACCCTTCTTGCAATGGGAGGGGGAGGAGATTACGGTGGAGGGCGTCATCACCCAGGTGCGAAGGGGTTCCGGCAAAGGGGTGCGCTACACAATCGAGGCCAGCTACCCCGGAACGAACCTGCCCGACTCCGCCTTTGTGCTGTGGGAATACGGGGAGGAGGGCGCCTGGGAGGAGGGGCAGGGCATTCGCTTCACCGCCGTTTTCCGCCAACCTTCCTATGAGGGAACCGCGGACTACTACCGGAAAAGCGGTATCCCCGGCGAGGCCTATCTCCGAGAGCCCGCGGAGGAAATTCCCCTCACCGGTAAATTCGCGGTGATCGGCGGCATGGCCCGCCTGCGGGGGACACTGCGGGACAACCTTTATCGCCTGCTGCCCCAGCGAAGCGCGGGGCTGGTCGCGGCCATGACGCT
The DNA here is from genome assembly GCA_047973265.1 of Oscillospiraceae bacterium. GTDB lineage: Bacteria > Bacillota > Clostridia > Oscillospirales > Ruminococcaceae > WRAV01. Next base: position 21,329 of record JBKEBS010000028.1, on the reverse strand, counting down.
GGGTCTCACCGAGGATATCTCCCCCCAGCTGTACACAGCGCTGAATGTCTCGGGCACTTCCCACCTGGTTTCGGTTTCGGGGCTGCACCTGTCCATCTTCACAGGGCTGATTCTCTCGCTGCTCCGCCGGATGGGGCTCTCCCGCCGGAAGAGCGCGGTGGGCGGAATCCTGGCGGCTCTCGCCTTCACCCTGCTGGTGGGGGCTTCCCCCTCCATCCTGCGATCCTTCGCCATGACCGGCATCATGCTGCTGGGGGCAATGCTGGGCAGAAAAAGCGATTCTCTTAGCTCCCTGGGGCTGGCGGCGCTGGTGATCGCCGCGCTGCGCCCCCACTGGATGCTCTCCATGGGGACATGGCTTTCCTTCGGGGCAACGGCAGGTATTATCCTGCTGGCAAAGCCCATCACGGAGTGGCTGGAAAAGCGTTTTCTGCGCAAAGAGGGCAAGCGCTACGATAAGCTGGTGCGCGCTCTGGCGGGAATCCTGGGTACCACCATGGGGGCGTATGTGTTCACGCTGCCGATTCTGGTGGTGGGAACAGGCTATATCTCCCTGCTGGCGCCCCTGGGCAACATCCTGGTTGCCCCCTTTGTCAGCGTTGTGGTGGGCGGCGGGCTACTCTGCGCCGCGCTTCCCTCCTGGCTGCCGGTCAAGGCCCTCGCCGTTGTGGTGGACGTTAGCGCCCGCATGATTGCGGAGATATCCCAGGTGCTGGCAAAGCTTCCTTTTGCGATCTTTTCCCTGGATGAGAGCTACCTGCTGTTCTGCCTGCTGGCGGCTGTTGCTGTGGTGCTGGCGGGGCTGCGGCTTTCGCAGGGAGGGGGCAAACGCGTGGCTGTGTGCTGCCTCGCGGGGATTGTGCTGTTGTTCGGGTCGGGCAGCCTGGTTCACCGGGCGGCGAGTGGCGGCAGGGTGGAGCTTGTTCTGCTGGAGGATTGCGGGACGGTCATTCTCCTGCGGAACGGCAGGGCCGTGTTGCTGGGCTCCCCCGACCGCTACGAGGCGGATGATCTTGCGGCTTATCTGCGCTTCCGGAATATCCGGGAGATCGACCTGCTGGCAGCCAGCGGAGGGATGCCCTCCGCCACTGCGGTGGAGAGGATGGGGGAGATCGGGGCCATCCGCAGCGCTGTGGGGCCCGACGACGCCCTGCTGCTGGAGGAGATGGCCGAACTGCTGCCCGGTGTGCCGGTCTACGCCTCGGGCTATGCAAGCGTTCGGGTGCTGGAAAGGGTGGAACTTGTCTTCGAGAAGGACGGGGAGATCCTGGTGCGCATCGGCGGCAGACAGGTCATGGCGTACTCCAGGGACTACGACTCGCCCGAGGAATATGTTATAATGGGAAAAGATTCGGAGGCGTTCCCGGCGTGGGAACCGGTGGGGGGCGCGGTCTACGGGGAGACGAGGTACTACTTTTAGTAGGCGCCAAAAGGGGAGGTGAGGACATGCGCTACAAGGATGAGGAGCAGTTTTCAAAGGACTTTAAGCAGAGGGGCGCGGTGGGCCTCTACCTGCTGTACGGTGGGGAGAACTACCTGATCGAGGGGTGGAAGAAGCGAATCCTCTCCGCCTTTGGCGGCGAAGAGGGCTTCAATCTCCAGCGCCTGGAGGGGAAAAAGCTGGATGTGGACGAGCTTTACGACGCCACCCAGATGATCCCCCTTTTTGCGGATAAGAAGTGCGTCTTCGTGGAGGATATGGAGTCCGGCAAGGGTGGCCCCGACCAGGAGAAGCTGGAGCAGGTGTTCCAGGAGCTGCCCGAGGAGTGCGTGCTGCTCATCACCGCCCGCTCCCCCGGCTTTGATCCGGGCAGCGCAGGGGGCAAGAAGCTGGCTGCGCTGGCGGACAAGTACGGCGCGGCGGTTGCTTTGGAGGGCCGGGATAAGAACGGACTGATCCGCTTTTTGCAGTCCCAGGCCAAGCAGAACGGCTGTGTGCTCTCCCCCCAGATGGCCAGGCAGATGTTGGAGATGTGCGGCAATGACATGCACACCTTGGCTTCGGAAACCGCCAAGCTCTGCGCCTATGCAGGCGAGGGGCAGACAGCCCCCCGCGAGATCGCACCAGAACATCTGGAGGCGGTGGTCATCCCGAGGACGGAGGCCAGGGTGTTCGACCTGGGCAAGGCGATTCTCGCGGGCAACGGCCAGCGGGCCATGGAAATCCTCCGGGATTTGTTCTATCTTCGGGAGGAGCCGGTGGCGATCGGCGCGACTCTCATCATGAGCTACACCGACCTCTACCGGGCCAGAGTGGCGAAAAACGAGGGTGTTCAGGCGGAGGAAGTGGTGCGCAGGTTTGGCTACAAGGGGAGAGAGTTTCGGGTGCGAAACGCCTTTGGGGCCAGGATATCCACCGAGGCGCTGCGGAAGTCACTGGGCATCCTGCTGGACTGCGAGCGGGGCATGAAGGGCAGCCGGGTGGACAGCAAGCTGGCGCTGGAGCGCGCCGTGCTGGAGCTGATCAGTGTGCGGGGGGAATAACACGACTCTTTCTGAAAAGTGTCGTGTTAGGCTTTTTTCGCAGCGTTTCAAAAATTTTGCGGTGAAAGGAAAGGCTTCTGTGAAAAAAGTGCTTTCCCTATGGATTCTTCTCTCTGTCTGCGCGGCAATTCTCGTTCTGCGGGGAGCGGCTTTCGGCGGCGATGTGGACTACTCGGGCGGCGGCGACAGCGGCGGGTACAGCGGTGGCGACAGCTACTACGATTATGGGAGCGGAGGCTCCGGCAGCAGTCGCGGCAGCGGCTATCTTGCCCTTGGCGTGGGCGCGGTCTGGCTTGTGGCCTCTGTGGTCAAAAACAAGCCTTGGCAAAAGGGTGGAGGGAAGCCGCAGAACCCCAAAAGAGACCCGGAAAGCCTGAGCCGGCTGCAGGAGCAAGACCCCTCCTTTGATGGGGAAGCGGTCAAGAGGACGGTCAAACAGTGGGTGTACGACTTTGAAAAGGCTTGGTGCGAGGGCACAATGGCCCCCTGCCGGGAGAATATCGTGCTGAACCAATACGACCGCTACCAGCAGCAGCTGTCGGAGATGGCGGAGCAAAGGCAGGCGGCTGTCACAGAGGGGCTCACCATTCACAATGTGGTGGTGGAGCGCTGGCATACAGGCAAAAATAACGACTACCTGGATGTCTGGATTGACCAACAAAAGCGCACCTATGTGGTGAGCGCCAGAAACCGGAGCTGTATCGTGAAGGGCGACAGGGATACCACCTACCGGCTGTACTACCGCTGGAAGCTGTCGCGGCCTGCCGGGAGCACGAATGCCTGGCAGCTACACAGCGTAACAAAGCTGGGCCAGCTCAATTGGTAAACGCCGGGATGGAGAGGGAGGACGCCGCTATGGAGAGACTTCGCATCCCACAGGCGGTGGTGGTGGAGGGGCGCTACGACAAAATTCGGCTGGAGTCGGTTCTGGACGCCCTCATCATCCCCGTGGGCGGTTTCGGAGTGTTCTCCGACAAGGAGCTGCGCGCCTTTCTGCGAAAGCTGGCTGCGGAGCGTGGCCTGGTGGTGCTCACCGACTCCGATGCGGCGGGCTTCAAGATCAGGAATTTTCTCCGGGGATTGGTGCCCCAAGGGCAGATAACAGATGTTTACATCCCTGACATCTTCGGCAAAGAGCGGCGGAAGGCCGCCCCCTCTAAGGAGGGCAAGCTGGGGGTGGAGGGCATGGACACCGCCACCCTGCGGGAGACGTTCCGCCGGGCGGGAATTGACGGCGAGGCGAGCGCCCCAAAGGAACCCTGGCTCACCCGGCTGGATTTATATGAGGACGGCTTTTACGGCGGGGGAAACAGCACAGCGCTGCGGGGCAAGCTGTACAGCAGGCTGGGCCTGCCCGCCCGCCTCAGCGTGAACAGCGCATTGGAGCTGCTGAACAGCATGCTGAATAGGGCGCGCTACGATGCCCTGGTGGAAGAAATAGTATCTGAAGACTAGCGAAACCGCAATGGAAGCAAAGGCGAGGAGGTGACAGAATGCTGCATGTGCTGGAGGCGTGGCCCCCAATTAATCTGACCAGCCTGTCCTTCCTCTTTGTCTTTCTGCCCCTCTCGGTGGCAGCCTTTTACCTTCTGCCCCCAAAGTGGCGGGGCAAGGGGCTGCTGGCGATCTGCGCAGTTTTTTTGTTTTTGGTGAATCCGGTCTGGGCGCTGGTTCTGATCGGCCTCACCCTGTTCAACTTTGTCTGCGGTCGTCTGCTCGCCCGCTTTGACAAAAGGGTGTGGGCCCGGCGGGGCGTCATGGCGCTGTGTGCGGCTGTCAATCTGCTTGTCATTGTGATTGTAGCGCTGCCCGCCCAGCGGGGGGAGGCCCCCTTTCTGCTGGGATTTGCCGTCTGCCCCCTGTTGGGCCTTACCGCCGTGGGGGAGTTCTACCGCCGGGAGACCGGGCCGGAATCGGACTTTTACGCCTTCGCCCTCCACTGCCTGTTCTTCCCCCGGCTGTATGGGGGCCCCTTTGGGCGCTATGGGGAGTTCCGGGAAAAGACAAACCTGTCCCGCCAGCCGGGAGCAGATCTCTTTGAGCCGCTGAGCCTCTTTGTAAGGGGGGCGTTCAAGGTGGCGGTGCTGGGGGCGAGGCTGCGCGATATCTTGGGGACAATCGATGCCCTGCCCGCCGAACAGCAGACCACGCTCTCCGCCTGGAGCCTTGTGCTGGTGTTCGGCATGGCGCTCTATTTCACCCTTTCCGGTTTCTGCGACATGGCGGCGGGGCTTGGCGGGCTGTTCGGTATCCCCATGGAGACCGGCTTTTTTTACCCCTACCAGTCGCGCAACCTGCGCAACTTTGCCCTGCGCTTCCACGGCACTCTGTCGAAGGCTGTGGGGGAGATGGTGCGGGGCCTTTTTGGCGACCGCGCAAAGGAAACTGCTGTTAACATCCTGTGCACATTTCTCACCGGCGCGGTGGTCGGCCTGTGGTTCCGGCTGGATTTCTCCAGCCTGCTGTGGGGTGTGTGGATTGCCCTGTTTGTGGTGCTGGAAAGGCACCTGATCGGCAAGGCGCTCTCCGCGGTTCCCACCGCGTTGGGCAGGCTGTACAACCTTCTTGTGGTGGTACTTTCGCTGCCCTTTCTGCTGCGGGGTGCTCCCTGGGAGAGCCTCTCCCTGCTGCGGGGCATGATTCCCATCGGGGGAGCGTCCACAACAGGGGGAGGGGGAGAACACGCGTACAACGCCATCCTCTACATTCTCTCCTCCAACTGGCTGGCGCTGGCGTTGGGAGTGCTGCTCTGCACCAGCCTCCTGCACCTGGGAGTGGTGCGGCTGAAGGAGTCCGCGCCCAGGGTATCCAAGGTGGTTTTGCGGGTGGTGGATTTGGGCATGCTGGTACTGATTACAGCTTCGCTGGTTTGATTTAAGGGAAGGGGGATGACAGCTGTGAAAGTGAAAACGATGAAAAAGATTGTGTTCTTCGGGGTGCTGCTGCTCATCCCCTTCTTTGCCCTCTTTGCCCGCTACCTCTACAGCGGAGCGTACCTCCAGGAGGTGAAGGAGCAGCCGGCGGACTTCGCCCAGGGGCTGGAGGGACACCTGCAGGCCAGTCTCCCCTTTTCCCGCAGCCTGCGCAGGTTATCGCTGAGCATCGACTTGGCAGGGGGAAAATGGGAGCAGGACGGTATCTTTATCAGCGCCGCCGGCCTGATGCGGGGTCTGGAGCCCACCATGCCCCAGGCGGTGGATGTCAACACACTGGCAATCCTTGAATTTGCCGAGGATTACCAGAACGAGGAGCGCAGGGTCTACCTGGCGATTCTGCCGACTGCCAGCGGGGTGCGGCAGCAGAATCTTCCGCGATTTTCCAGCACCGCGAACCAGCGCAATTTTATCGAGAGCACCTACAACCGCTTTTCCGGAGCGGTGACTACCATAGCGGTGTACAACACTCTGCTGGACAAGCGGGATCAGTACATCTACTGCCGCACCGAGGACAACCTCACCGCCCTTGGGGGGTACTATGTCTACGAGCAGATGTTGGGCAGGATGCTGAGCTCGGAGCGCTCCTCCCTGAGCCAGTACGACATCTCCTACCTGCAGGGGGATTACCATGGGGATTTGTACCAGGCGGTGCCCTACGGCGGGGTTCAGCCCGACACCCTGATGTTTTACCGTTACGGCGAGGTGGGGAGGGAGTACACCGTCACCAAGGTGGGTCAGGATTACCGCAAGGTCTACCACACCCTGTACCCCGAGTTCCTGGGGGAGCTGGGGGAGCCGATGGATGCCTACCTGGGTGGTATGAGCCCCGTTACGGTGATCAACACCAATGTGCCGGGGCAGCGGAGGCTGCTGGTGTTCGGCGACAGGACGGCGCTGGCCTACCTCCCATTTTTGGCCAACCACTACAGCGAGATTGTCCTGCTGGATGTGACTGACGCGAGCTCCGTTTTTCTGGAGGCCGCTCCCATGAACTACAGCCAGATTCTCTTTGCCTGCGGCGCGGACACCTATATGAACAGCACGGCCATCGCCACGGCGCTGTCGCTGACGCCCCAGGTGTTCCAATAAGGTCTCGGCTACGCCTTTACAAATCCGCGGCTGGCGGAGTATAATACGATAGGTTTGCTTTTCGTTCTGCCAACAATTTCGGGAAAGGTATCTTCTACAAATGGCGGTTTATTACATCAATTTCGTTCTCATACTCGGCCTGGCCTGGCCGCTGTGCATCCACAAGCCCACCAAGGCGAAAAAGATTGCCTACCTGGCGATCACTTTCGGCTACATGTGGTTCCTTGCTACCTTCCGGGAGGGCATCGGCTACGACTACCAGAGCTATATCGATATCTTCAACAATGCGAAGGCTGCCAACTCCTTTATGGAGCTGTGGAACATGCCCCACGAAATCGGCTTCATGCTCCTCACAAAGGGCATGACTTTTATCACCGATTCCTCCGTGGTGATGTACGGCATCTACTCCGCGCTCATTTTCATACCCATCTGCATCTTCATTTATAAATACTGCGACGACGCCTGGCTGGCCACCTGGCTCTATGTGACACTGGTGTTCTTCTACTCCAACATGAGCTTCATTCGCCAGGGGCTTGCATGCGCCATTATTGCGCTTGCCTACGGCTTTCTCAAGAACAAAAAGGTTGTCCCCTTCATGCTCATGGTGCTGCTGGCGGCGGGCTTCCACAAGACAGCGCTGATTATGATTCCCATCTTCTTCCTCTGCCACATCAAGCCCAACAAGTGGACATCCATTTTCTACGCTGTATCCACCGGGCTGGTCTATATCTTCCTTCCCCAGATTGTCGATCTGGTCACACGCTTTGCCTTTACCTCCTACCGGGATTCCGATGGCCCCTACATAAAGGCAGGGCTCTCCTTTGTGGAGTTCATGCTGGTGCCGCTGGTGATACTTATCACCTGCATCGCCCTCTACTTTGTCTGGCGAAAGCGGGATCCGGATGCACCCATGCTGCTGAACCTCATGACCTACAGCGCCATCATATGGCTTGCAGGCACCCGATTCATGATTCTGGAGCGCTTCTCCATGTACAACTACATCTTCGCCCTGGTGGCGCTGCCCGCGGCGCTCCGCTCCCTCTATGCCTCTCCCGAAACGGTGGAGAAGCGGGACAAGCAGGCCGCCTACATCGCCGCCCGAAAGGGCAAGGTGCCCAAGCAGGAGGCCGCCAAGCTGGACGAGCTGGAGCTGACCATTGACGACCACAAGAAGTATTACTGGAGCGCCGTGATTGCTGTGTTGGTCATCACCTTTATCTATAACTACTTTGGCATGTATGTCAACGGATTCCACAATGTCTTCCCGTACCAGTCGGTGTTTCAGTGGATTAACACGCCGTAAACAACAGTGGAGCTCAGAGATAGATAGAAGGAGGTGGCGGCCATAGACGGGGCAAGGCGGTTTCGCAAATCCCTGCTGTTCCTGTGCAAGGCGCTGGTGTTCGGCGTCCTCATCAGCCTGCTGGCCCTCCTGTACCTCTATCCCGCTGACGACGCGCCCTACAAGGCGGCCACCTTCTGGCTGGGTGGTAACATCCTGGTTATCTTCCTCTACGCCGTGCTACTGGTTGTGTTCTCGTCTGTGTACAACGCCACCCGCTTCGGCGTGCTGCGGCTGGGGGAGATCATCTACTCCTTCGGCATCTCCATTTTCATGGCGAACCTGATCATCTGGATGGTGTTCTGCCTCATCGCCCGCACCCTGCTCTCGCCGCTGTGGCTCATCATCCTGACGGCGGTGCAGGTGCTGGTGACGGCGCTGTTCTCTTGGTGGATCAACAAGCTCTACTTCCGGCTGTACCCCCCGCGAAAGCTGGCTGTGATCTACTCCGACCGCAGGCAGGCCATGAATATCATCGGCAAGATGACCTCCCGCTGGGAGCGGTATCAGGTCTGCGTCGCCCTTCACGAAGGGGAGGATCACGATATCATCATGGATGCGGTGAAGGAGTATGGCGCGGTGCTGCTCTGCCGGGTAAACGCCGACCTGGAGGACGAGCTGTTCGACTACTGCAACCGCAACGGCAAGCGGGTCTACCTGCTGCCCGCCATCAAGGACATCTCCATCCGCGCCTCCGCCACCACCCAGCTCTACGACACGCCGCTGTTCTACTGCAAAAACGCCGGGCCCACCACCGAGCAGCTGCTGGTGAAGAGGGTGATGGATGTGGCCATCTGCGCGATTGCGCTCATCCCCCTCAGCGTTATTATGCTGCTGGTTGCGGCGGCAATCTGGCTGTACGACCGGGGCCCCATTCTCTACAAGCAGCAGCGCCTTACCCGCTTCGGGAAGGTGTTCACCCTCTACAAGTTCCGCAGTATGCGGGTGGACGCAGAAAAGTACGGCGCACAGCTCTCCAGCAAGAACGATCCCCGGGTGACGCCGGTGGGGAGGGTTATCCGGATGCTGCGCATGGATGAGCTGCCCCAGCTGCTCAACATCCTCCGGGGCGACATGTCCCTGGTGGGGCCGCGCCCGGAGCGTCCCGAAATCGCCGCGGAGTACGAGAAAAACCTGCCAGACTTCTCCCTGCGCCTTCAGATGAAGGCGGGCCTGACCGGCTACGCCCAGGTCTATGGCAACTACAGCAGCAACATTCAGGACAAGCTGCTGCTGGACATGATGTACATCGAGAACTACTCCCTGCTGATGGATTTGCGGCTGCTGTTCATGACGCTGAAGATACTGTTCATGCCCGAGAGCACCGAGGGCATCGCCGAGGGAGCCAAGCTGCCATCGGATATGGAAAAGCCCAAATCCTGACGGATTTGGGCTTTGGGGTTTCTGCTTTTGCGCCGAAAGGGAAGGCGCAAATTTGGCTGCGCCAAACCACATAAACGCCCCGACGGTGTAAAAGGGGACGGTCTAATTTGAAAAGGGGAATATTGATGAGCGATGCTGTGAAAAAGGCGGCAATGGCCCTTCTCTGCATGCAGAGGCACTCCTGGGAGCAGGGGGTGGCAATACAGGCATTCCTGGAGCTTGGCGGCGACTGGGACGACACCGTTTTCGCCATGGCCAAGGAAGCAGCCTACCGCAGGACAGCGGATGGCCGCCCCGCCATGATGGGCGACGGCGAGGGCTCAACCGACCCCTGTTCTGTGGGGGAGGCCATGCTCTATGCCGCTGAAAAGACTGGGGATGCAGAGCTGCTGGAGGCCTGCCGTGCCCTGGAGAATTGGACGCTCCACAGCGCTCCCCGCAACGGCGAGGGCATCCTGTACCACCTCAAGGACAGGCCCCAATTCTGGGTGGACTCCATGTACATGCTCCCCCCTTATCTGGCGGCAATCGGCCAGTTCGACGAGGCCCTGCACCAGATTGACGGCTACTGGGGAGCCCTCCACGATGAGGAAACCGGCCTGATGAGCCACATGTGGGATGATGCGGCCAAGACCTTTCCCCGGAAGGCTTTCTGGGGGGTGGGCAACGGCTGGACGACGGCGGGCTTTGCCCGTGTAATCGATATGCTGCCCCCGGAGATGGCTGTGCAGAGGAAAAAGCTGGAGGAAAGGGCCGTCGGGCTCATTGACAGCCTACTCCGCTACAAGCGGCCCGACGGGCTGTTCCACGATGTGGTGGACGATGCAGAGACCTTTGTGGAGGTGAATCTCTCCCAGATGCTGGCCTACAGTATCTTCCGGGGAGTGAAGAGCGGCTGGCTGGGAGAAGAGTACCTCTCCCCCGCAGAGGAGATGCGGGCGGCGGCCAGGGCAAAGCAGGATCGTTTTGGACTGATCCAGGATGTGTGCGGAGCACCCCACTTTGACAAGCCCGGCGTCGCCCCGGAGGGACAGGCCTTTTTCCTGCTTTTAGAGTCGGCGGCGGCAAAACTAGGCAAATAGGAAAACTAAAAAGAGAAGCGAGGCAACAGCCTCGCTTCTCTTTTTAGTTTAGGATAAACTGTTTTCCCTCCGCCAGGGGGTCAAAGATGGTGCCGCACCAGCGCGCCATGGCGCCGGGGAACCAATCCTCCCGGTAAAACCTGCCGTGCTGGCAGGCGATGAACAGCAGCACCGACAGGGCGTAAAAGGGCTGGATGTGGCGAACCGGAACCCGCCTGCCCGTCTCTCCCTCATAGCCGGACAGAATATCCCGCTGGAGTTCGGCGTCCTCGTACTGGGAGAAAACCATGCCCAAGTCCATGACCTGGCAGCTGTAGCCGGAAAGGGAGAAGTCGATGGGGACAATCCCATGGCCGGTAAGCAGGGTGTTGGACTTGGAGAGGTCAGAGTGGCAGAGACCGAAATCCTCGGTGCCCTCTAGCTCCTCCATCGTCCGGCGGATGATATCCACAGCCCGGCGGCAGGAGTCGCTCTGGGTTTCTGTGATGTGCCCCTCCTCTGCCGCGGAGAGCAGAGCGCTGTTCATTCTGCCCATCAGGGCGGAGTCGTAGCGGTAGCGGGGAAGGTTGTCCGGCAGGCCTTTTAGCGAGCGGTGCAGTCTGCCCAGCATGCCGCCAAAGCTGCCGCCGAAGCACTCCGGCAGGGGAACCTGCTCCAGGCTTTCCCCCGGCAGCCATTCCAGCAGGGTGCAGGGGGTGCCGTCGGAGAGAGAGCTCACATAACCGCCAGAACGGCTGCGCACGGGGCGCTGCGCGGGGATACCCTCCGATGCGAGGTGCAGGAGCATCTCCATCTCGCCATTCACCAGCGATTCCTTGGCGCAGTCCGCCTCCAGCAGCCCCAGGGAGAAGCCCTCTATCGGCTTGTGGATGCGCAGGAGGTAGCTGCTTTCCCCCGCCGTAACGCGGTAGGTGATGTTCTCGTTGTGGCGGATAAAGGTTGCGGCAGGGGGAGTGTCGCCCAAGTCGTATCGGGCGAGGGCCTGTTCCAGATATGGGGCTGTTTCCATACTCATCCCCTTTTATTTAATAGGAGCGGTAGTAGTCCACCAAATTGCGGCCGGGGGTTCCGGTGGCAAGGTAATCCGATAGATTGTGCAGGAACAGCTCCATGGTGCGGTCATCGTAGCTGGGGGTGAGGCCGCCGATGTGGGGGGTGATGATGACGTTGTCCATCTTCCACAGGGGGCTGTCCTCCGGCAGGGGCTCGGGGTCGGTGACGTCGAGTCCCGCCCCCGCGAGGTGGCCGGAGCGCAGCGCCTCGGCCAAAGCGTCCAGGTCGGTGGTGGGCCCCCGGCCCAGGCTAAAGTAGCGGCTGCCCCTGCGCATGGCGGCAAAGGCGTCGGCGTTCATGACCTTGTCGGTTTCGGGGGTGAGGGGCAGGAGATTGACTACATAGTCGCACTGGTGCAGAAGCTTGTTCAGGTCGCGGGACTGGTACATCTCGTCCACATAGGGGGCGGGCTCGCCTGTGTGTCGGAGACCCAGGGTGTGCATGGAGAATCCCCTTGCCAGCCGCGCAACCTCGGAGCCGATGGCCCCGACGCCCAGAATGCCCAGAGTGCGGTTGTGAATTTCGGTGATGCCAAAGCGGTCGTCGTCCTGCCAGGGGCTCAGCCACTTGCCCTCCCGTTGGTTGGCCAGGATGCGGGGCAGGGCGCGGGCCAGAGCCAAAATCATGGCAAATAGGGTTTCGGAAACCGGCTTGGCGTGGACGCCGCTGCCGGTGGTGAGCAGGATGCCCCGTTTTTGGAATTCGTCGAGGGGGAGGCTGTCCACCCCGGCGCTCCAGGCCTGCACCCAACGCAGGGGGGAATCCTCTGCAAAGGCGTATTCCGCCCAGTCGGCGTGCCAGCCCGCCAGAACCTCCGCGCCCCGCACGGCGGACGCATCCTTGGGCGAAAAAACAACTTCCCAGCCGGGAACCAGCATCTCCAGCCGGGGAAGGTAAGAGGACATATCCCGGTGAAGCACCATTTTCTTCATTTTGTGACCAATCCTTTCAGAGAAAATAGAGCAGGACAATAGGGGAAACAGGTAGGGGGTGGCCCTTTGCTCTGTGTAAAATGCAAGCAATAGGAATATGGGAACATTTTAACACGGAGGAGGGGCGAATACAACCGAAAGCTGCCTTGACTTTGCCCCTGGTGCGGCGTATGCTGAATTTGTCAAATTGCCGTCAAATTTCCCGCAAAAAAGAAAACAGTTTGTGGTATGTTGGAATAGTCAATCACAGGCTATGTGTTATTTTTTCTGAAAGGATTGTTGATATTGAAGAAACTGTTCAAGGAATTCAGGGAGTTCGCTCTCAAGGGCAGCATCATGGATTTAGCTGTGGCCGTCATTCTTGGCGGTGCGGTGAGCTCCATGGTATCCGCCCTGGTGGACAATATCCTCATGCCCATTGTGGGCATCTTTATGGGGGGCAAGGATTTTTCCGGCCTCTCCATCACGGTGGGGGAGGCCGTGATCGGCTATGGGGCGTTCATCCAGGCCGTGATCAACTTTCTCATCATCGCCATCTGTATTTTCGCCATTGTCAAAGGGCTGAACAAGCTGCGCGGCGCCCTTGAGCAAAAGGAGGACAAGCCGGAGGAGCCGAAGAAGCCCACTCCCGAGGAGGAGCAGCTTGCCTATCTGAAGGAGATCAGGGATTTGCTGGCGAAGGACAAAGCCACAAAGGAGTAGCGCTTGCGAAAGAGGGAAAGAGCGCGCAACTTTCGCCATAACGGGGCGATTTCCCCGCCCGGCGGGCCGATTGTTTTGCAGAAGGGGGCAGCCCCTTACCGCTACGGCAGCCGGACGAGCGACTACAACGGCTGCAGCTGGATTGCCCTGTACAACCTGTTGCGCCAGCTTGGAGACCCTGTGGAGCCCGCCGAAATCATCGACTGGATGGAGGGGCGGCCCCCTCTGAGCGGACTCTGGCTGCGGGGACTGCTGGGCACCTACCCCTGGGCGGTGAGAACCTACCTGCGCCGCAGGGGCTACCGGGTAAAGACCGCCTTTCGGCAAAAGAGGGCGGCAGAGCTGGCGGCGGAGGGATTGGGCGGTATCGCCCTGCTTGTGCGAAAGAACGGGGCCCACTATGTGGCCTTTGTCCCCGGCGGGGAGATCGGGATGGAGGAAGATGAAGCCATCTTCCACTTTTACAACGAGCGCCAGGGGGAGGAGCGGGATTTCCGCAGCTTTTCCAACTTCTGGCGGGAGTCCCGGGCCCTGCTCGGCATGACCATGGTGGTAACGGGTGAAAGGAAGGGGTCATTATGACAGCGTCCACTATTCTGCTGACGATCTATTTTGCGCTTGTGCTCGTTCACCTGTGCTGCATTCTCTTTGGGGCGACGAAAATTCAGAGAGCGACCAAGCCCTTCCTCATGCCACTGCTGGGGGTGTGGGCGTGGGTTGCCACCGGGGGGACGGCGAACTGGCTACTGCTGGCGGGCATTTTCTTCGGTTTCCTCGGAGACACCCTGCTGCTCTTTGACAAACAGCAGTGGTCGGTAATCGCTGGAATCGGCGCCTTTGGCGTGGGGCACATTCTCTACACCATCCTGCTGGCATCCGACCGGGTGATGCCGGGGATGGTCTGGCGCATCGCGGTGCCGGTTGTTCTGGCCCTGGTGGTGCTGTTCATCTACAACCGCCTCTCGCCATCCCTGCCGAAGGAAATGCGCATCCCGGTCATCTGTTACATCGTCGTCATCTGCGCTATGAGCCTTGCGGCTGTCTGGCGCTTTTTGGGCGCGCCCGGCCTTGCCACCGGCTTGGCGGCGGTGGGCTCGGTGCTGTTCATCGTCTCCGATTCGGTGCTGGCATTCCAGCTGTTTTCCAAGAAAACCCGCATCGGCGGGTTTGTCGTGATGCTCACCTATCTGGCGGCCCAGACGCTGATCGTGTTCGGCGTTCTGTAAGGCAATCGCGAAGTCTGGAACAAACATTTCTTTTCAGCTCAAACAGGACAGGCAGTTGTCCTGTTCCCTGGGCTATAATTGGGAGCATCCAATACGAATCTTCCTGGAAAGGGTCAGTCAAAAATCTACGTAAAGCCGTGCAATGATAGGCGTTTACTTGATTTTTGCCGACTTTCACGCGGAAGGATTCGTATTAACAACGAAAGGAAGATTCCCATGAATGACAAGGCGATTCAAAAAGCGGCGGAGTACATTTATTCCCGCAGCGCCCACGGCGCGACCGCAGACAATGGACGATACTGCACCCTCTGCCTGATGGAGGAGGACGGCTATCCCACCGCCTCGGCCATCACGGTGTCGAAGAACGACGGCATCAAGACACTCACCTTCGACACCGGCCTCGCCTCCAACAAGGCAAAGCGCATTGAGAAATGCGGCAAAGCCGCCGTCAACTTCTGCGACGACAGCGTCAACATCACCCTGGTGGGGGATATCGAGATTGTCACCGACCCGGCGGTCAAGGAGGAGATGTGGTATCCCGGTATGAGCCACCATTTTGCAGGGCCGGACGACCCGGGCTACTGCGTGCTCAGGTTTACCGCCAAGCGGTACAGCATACTGATAATGGGTGAGGAGTTTATCGAGGTTGAGGGAACGATTTAATTAAGCAAAAAGAGGGAAGGCACTGTGCCTTCCCTCTTTTTTGCAGTTATGACGGATAGTTCTTTTCCTTATTCGGGGAATTGTGCTGATCCGGCTAAAGGCCGGATTCCGGGCCCTCTGCACGGAAAAGCACAAAACCCAATTTGAAAAAGTTTTTCTTTCAAATTTTGTCCAGCGGAATGTAGTAGTCCAGGATGATCTTGCCGTTTTCATCGGGCTCGGTGTAGCGGGGGCAGCCGTAGACCTCACCGCACCAGGTCATGTTGTTGCAGGTGCGGCCCTGTTCACGCAGCGCCTTTTCGGTGAACTCGTGGGCGACAGAGCAGACATCCATCGTGTCGTTCCCCTGAATCCAGCCCACGGCCACGGGGCCTGCGGGGATGAGGTAGCCCACGAAGCCTTCGGGAAGTTCCGCGCCCTCTTTCAGGAACATGCCGACCACATAGGAGAACATGCCGTCGCCCCGCAGCCAGTCCCGCATGATGCCCACATAGGCGTCGTCGAAAACCTGGTCGCCGAGGCCCTCCAGAGTGGTGAGGGTGCCGTCACCGAAGCACTTGTCCCAGAATGCGGGCAGGGGGTTGTCCCCGTTCATCTGGGCTTCGTTGTCGTGGCGGATTTCCTTGCCCGCCAGAATGAGATTCGGAAACTCCTTGATTTCAAATTTGACCAGTTCTGCCATTGATAATGCTCCTTCCTTCGCGGTTTGTTTTCAACAGCTTACCATGGAAGAACGTATGTTGCAACACTAACTTTTGCGGTAGGCCGAGGGGGAGAGCCCCGACACCGCGCGGAATTTCTTGTCAAACTGGGTAACCGAGCTGTAGCCCACCTCCTGGGCCACCTGGGTGATGGTGTGGGCGGTGCGTCTGAGCAGCCGCTGGGCGTTGACGATGCGGTTGGTGTGGAGGTAGTCGTTGACGGTGAAGCCCGTGATCTCCTTGAAGATGCGGCAGAGGTGGTAGCGGCTGATGTAGAAGCGCTTCTCCAGCCCCTCCAGGGAGAGAGGCTCCTGGTAGTTGGCGGCGATGTAGCGGGCTACCTCCTGCACCTTTTGCAGCTTGGGCGGGGTGAATTCCAGGCTGGGGGCGACCTCCCCCTCCGGCTCCTCCCGGAGGAGGAAGGCGAAGAATGCGGCGAGGTGAATGCGGGCCACGGGCTGCCCGTCTTTTTTTTTGCCAAGTGCTGCCTGGAGCGGCCCCAGAATGCTCTCAAGCTCCTGCTGTTGGCGGCGGTTCAGACGCATGACGCCGCCGTGGCGGGCGAAGAAGCCGGGGAGGGCCTCCTCGTGGAGGAAAACGGCGATCTCTTCCAGCAGGACGGGCTCTATGCGCAGCAGGATGCGTCCGTGGGCGGAGTGCTCGTTGGGGCCGATTTTGTGAATCTGCCCGGCGTTGATGACCACCAAATCCCCGGCGGCCACGTTGTAGACATTGTCTTGGATGAAAAAGGTGCGCTGGCCCGACAGCAGGTAGTAAATTTCGTGGTACTGGTGGAAGTGCTCCACGGCCAGGATGTACTCGCTGTCCCGGACGACCTCCTCCACCTCCAGCCCCGGCATCCTGCCGGAGGAAATGACCTGCTCCATGCGAATCTCCCAATATAGCAATAATTGAGTATAATAGTAGCATTAAGCGGATAAAATAGCAATAACAGCATATCCAACCGATCGGGCAGAGGGTATAATGAGTGCAGTGAAACCAAGATTATTTTGTTGGAATCGACGAGAGGAGTGGGCGTTTGGGCCAGTTTGAGAGATTCAATTTCAAAAGCATGGAGGAAATAAAGGCCAAAATCGGGGAGCTGGGTGCGAATATCACCTTGCAGGAGGACCTTTCCCCCCTGGCGCAGCCGGTGCAGATCGGCCCCTTTACGGCGCCCAACGCCATGGCGGTGCTGCCAATGGAGGGCTGCGATGCGGAGCGGGACGGCAGTCCCTCCGAGCTGCTGAAGCGGCGCTATCACCGCTTTGCCTCCGGTGGGGCGGGGCTTCTCTGGTACGAGGCCTGCGCCGTGGTGGAGGAGGGCAGGGCAAATCCCCTCCAAATGTGGATGCATGGTGGCAACGTAAAGCTGTTTGCGGAGATGCTGGCGGAAAACAACCGGCTGGCGGTGGATAAAAACGGCGCGCGGCCGGTGAGCATCGTGCAGCTCACCCACTCGGGGCGGTACTCCCGCCCGGTGGACAAGGCGGCCCCCATGGTACCCCAGCACGACCCGCTCCTCGACCCCAGGGTGGGGCTCGCCCCCGACGCGCCCGTTGTCACGGACGAGTACCTGGACGCCCTTCAGGAAAAGTACGTGGCGGCGGCGATTCTGGCGCAGGAGGCTGGCTTTGACGGGGTGGACATCAAGGCGTGCCACCGCTACCTGGTATCCGAGCTGCTGGCCTCCCACACCAGGGAGGGCAAGTACGGCGGCAGCTTTGAGAATCGCTCCCGCTTTTTGCTGGAAGTGGCCCGGAAGGTGCGGAAGGCGTGCGGGGAGAACTTCATCGTCGCCAGCCGCTTCAACGTCTACGACGCCCACCCCTATCCCTACGGCTTTGGGGTGGACAAGGAGGAGATGTGGAAGGAAGATTTCACCGAGCCAATGGAGCTCGCCCGCAGGCTGGTGGAGGCGGGGGCGAATCTGCTGAGCAACTCGGCGGGCAACCCCTATTACCGCTTCCCCCAGGTGACCAGGCCCTTCGACACCCCGGCCATCGGCGGGGAGGTTCCCGAGGAGCACCCGCTGGAGAGCATCGCGCGCCTCTTCGAGTTTACACGGCGCATCCAGAAGGCGGCGGGGGAGGTGCCGGTGATCGGCAACGGCTATACCTGGCTGCGGCAGTTCCTGCCCTATGCGGGGGCGGCCAATTTGGCCGACGGCTCGGTGAAGATGGTGGGCATTGGCCGGGAGGCATTCGCCTATCCCGACGCGCCCCGGGATATTCTGAATCACGGCAAGATGGAGCCGAACAAGTGCTGCATCGCCTGCTCGAAGTGCACGCAGATCATGCGGGATCACGGCAGAACAGGCTGCGTGATCAAGGACTCGGCGGTGTACGCGCCGCTATACAAGCAATACCGAAGCGCGATGGAAAACGCAGTGGGCACCCATTAATTCTGATCTTTCGCGCAACCGAGTTTGCGATACAAACTCGCGCCTGCATCAGTAAAATAAAAGGAGCAAAGCGTATGAAACAGACAGCAATTGTCACAGGCGGCAGCAGGGGAATTGGCTTCGCCATCGCAAAGCAGCTGGGCGAGGACGGCTTCAATGTAGTTATCCTGGACATGAACGCCCAGGCGGATTATCAGGAAAACTTCGACCAACTGGCCGCCGCGAACATCCCCTATCTCTACATCCAGGGCAACATCACAAGCAGGGAAGACCGCCAGAAACTGGTGGACGAAACCGTGGCGAAGTTTGGCGGCATCCACGTGCTGGTGAACAATGCGGGCGTCGCCCCCAGCGTGCGCAATGACCTGCTGGAGATGACCGAGGAGAGCTTTGACCGTGTGGTGGGCATCAACACCAAGGGGACAATGTTCGTGACCCAGGCGGTGGCCAACCAGATGCTGAAGCAGGAGGTCGTGGGCAAAAAGCGGGGCACCATTATCAATATCTCCAGCTGCTCCGCCGAGGTCTCCTCCATTGGACGGGGGGAATACTGCGTCTCCAAGGCGGGGGTATCCATGCTAACCACCCTCTACGCGGACAGGCTTGCCCCCGAGGGCATCCTGGTGCACGAGGTGCGCCCCGGCGTCATCGCCACCGACATGACCGCCACCGTGCAGAAAAAGTACGACGACCTCTTCGCGGCGGGGGCATTCCCCATCGCCCGGTGGGGCACTCCCGAGGATATCGCCGGAGCGGTCTCCGCCTTTGCCAGCGACAAATTCCTCTACACCACCGGTAACTATGTGGATGTGGATGGCGGATTCCACATAAAAAGATTGTAAGGAGTAGCAGATGAAGGAATCGACAGTTTCCATAAATGGCCGCAGCATCCGGGAGTACAGCTGCAATACCGTGGTGGTGGGCAGCGGCGCGGCGGGGTTTAATGCGGCAGACCGGCTCTGCCAGTTTGGCCAGCGGGATATCGCCCTGGTCACCGAGGGCATGAAGGCGGGTACCTCCCGCAACACCGGCTCGGACAAGCAAACCTACTACAAGCTCACACTCTCCGGCGGCGAGCCGGATTCAGTGGGGGAGATGGCCAAAACCCTCTTCGAGGGCCAGTGCATGGACGGCGACCTCGCTCTCTGCGAGGCGGCACTCTCCGCCAGGGCCTTTCTGCGCCTGGTCGACCTGGGCGTGGAGTTCCCCACCAACCGCTACGGGGAGTTCATCGGCTACAAGACCGACCACGACCCCCGGCGCAGGGCGACCTCGGTGGGCCCCCTCACCTCCAAGCGGATGACCGAGTGCCTGGAGACCGCCGTAAAGGAGCGGGAGATTCCTATATTCGACGGCTATCAGGTTATCTCCATCCTCAGCGAGGGGGGAGAGGCAAGGGGGCTGCTCTGCCTTGATTTGAAGGAGGCGGAAAACGAGGAGAAGCGCTTCGTGGTCTTCCGCTGCAAAAATGTCGTCTATGCCACGGGCGGCCCGGCGGGCATCTACGCCGACTCGGTGTTCCCCCATGGACACCTGGGGGCCTCGGGACTCGCCTTTGAGGCGGGTGCGAAGGGGCGAAACCTCACCGAGTGGCAGTACGGCCTGGCATCGGTGCGCCCTCGCTGGAATGTTTCGGGCACCTACATGCAGGTGCTGCCCCGCTTTGTCTCCACCGACGAGAACGGCGGGGACGAGCGGGAGTTCCTCCCCGACTACTTCGACGACAAGGGTGACCTGCTCACAAAGGTGTTCCTCAAGGGCTACCAGTGGCCCTTCGATGTGCGCAAGGCGATGGAGGGTTCCTCCATTGTGGATATTCTGGTCTACATCGAGCGCAACCTGAAGGGGAGAAGGGTGTTCCTGGACTTCCGCAGCAATCCCTTCGGCCTGGGTGAACTGGATTACGGCAGCCTCTCCCCCGAGGCGAGGGACTACCTGGAAAAGGCCGGGGCATGCTTCGGCACCCCACTGGACAGGCTGCTGCTCATGAATACGCCGGCGGTTGACTTCTACAAAAACAAGGGGGTTGATCTCTCCACCGAGATGCTGGAGATCGCCCTCTGTGCCCAGCACAACAACGGCGGCATCGCGGTGGATTGCTGGTGGCAGACCGACGTGAGCGGCCTCTTTGCCGCTGGCGAGGCGGCGGGAACCCACGGTGTCTACCGCCCCGGCGGCTCCGCCCTCAACTCCGGGCAGGTGGGCTCCACCCGGGCGGCCCAGTACATCGCGGCCCGCTGCCAGGGCGATGCCCCCCCGCTGGGCAAGGCCAGCCAGGACAAGATTGCGGCGATGATTGCCCTGGGGGAAAAGGCCGTCTCCGGCCAGGACACGGTGGAGGCGCTCACGGTCGACGCCCAACGGGAAATGAGCCGTGTTGGCGCGGCAATCCGGGACAAGGCGGCGATCCGGGACTACGCGGGAAAGACCGCCGAACAGCTGCAAAGCTTCGGGGATATCGCAAAAGTGGAGAGCCCCAAAGCGCTGAAAAAGTTCTATCGCCTCTACGATATTCTCCTTTGCCAGAAGGTCTACCTGGAGGCCATGGGGGACTATGTGGGTAAGGGGGGAGGCAGCAGGGGCTCCGCCCTGTACACCGACCCCGACGGCGGAAAGCCCATGGAGGAGCTGCCTGAAATCTTCCGCTTTCTCCTGGAGGACGGCAGCATGGGTGCACAGCTGCAGGAAGCCGCCTGGAAGGACGGCGCGGTGGGCTTTAGCTGGCGGCCGGTGCACCCCATTCCCGAGGAGGACGACTTCTTCGAGAATGTGTGGAGGAGATACCGGGAGGACGGGAATATTTATTAGTATGAGCAAAAGACATCCTTTTGGATGTCTTTTGTTTATTTACGAGAGAATTGGAAGGAGAGGGATAGAAATATGTCGAAAAAGGTCGAAACTCCTCTTGCATAATGTGTGAAAACAGGTTAAGATTGTGACCATTACACAAGGCTATTCTAACTGATCTAAAGCCTGCAAATAAAAAGTCAAGCCCAAAATGACAAAAATTTGCAGGCAGAAATTGCGCAACAAAAATAAGCCGATACACAGCAGGGTGTTTCAGCCATAGAAGAAAGGACGAAATCTATGCGTCATCGCCCTCGTCGAGAGCGTTCAGGTACTCTTTTACACGCCCATAGTATATGCGCAGAAACTTGTTAGCCGTAGCGGTCATGTAGACGAAGTAGGGCTTCCCCTCGGCCCGTATTCTGTCAAGGAATTCGTAAACGGGCTCATTCTGTGGCGCCTTACGAATCAGTACCGAGGTGATTTGGTAAAGGATTCTCCGCAATTCAGGGCATCCACTTTTTGAAACGCGGTTACTCTTGGCT
>JBKEBS010000027.1:0-13416 GCA_047973265.1 Oscillospiraceae bacterium | reverse complement strand
TCCACTTACTCCTGAATAGTACATTTTTATTGCTAATTTTCGTGTTTCCTCTGGATATTCTCGTTTCTTGGGATTTATTGTATAGACAACTTTGCAGTCCTTACATATGCAACGTTGTGTTCCTGAACGATTTTTTCCTTTTTTTATTTGGTTTTCTATATTGCCACATTTTGGGCATATTTTTCCTTCTTCTATTTTAGCTACTCTCATAGTCCTATTATATCATAAAGTTTGCTATAAGGACACTCCCTCATGGGCAGCAACACGGCGACGCGGTAGAAATACCGCCTCTTTTCGGCGGTGATAGCGAAGATCAGCTCCGCCATGACCAGCGGCATAACGATGCCGATAATCAGCTTGGGAATCATAATCTTGAACATTGTGGGAATGGAGTTCAGAAAATAGGGGTCGGAAAAGAGCTCCTGGAAGTTCCCCCACCCCACAAAGACGGAATCCCCTTGGGGCGTCCAGTCAAAAAAGGAGCCAATAATGCCGCTGATGGGCGGATAATAGCTGAAAATCGCCAGGCCCACAAACAACGGCAGCAGGAAGAGATACGCCTGTCTCGCCTCCCAAATCCTTTGCAGCAGCGGCTTTGTGGAGACGACGGCATTTTTTGCTTTGGACATTTGCCTGATCCTCCCTCTGCGGCTTAATCTCCAAAAATGCCGCTCATGATCTCTTCGCTCTCCATGGAGTTGTCGGTATCCGATTCAATCATCTCCAGCACTGTGTGCCCCTCGGCATTAACCTCCAGGAAGATGGAGTTGGATTCATCCCGCACCACCAGGCTCACGTCGGTGAGGGGCGTTGTCTTGGTGGCCAGGTAGGGGTAATAGGTGAAGACGGCGCGGCCCTGCTCGTCGGAGCGCACCCGGTTGGCGGCGAACTTGCCGCCGTTGCGGGAGATGATGTACAGGTCGTGGCCGGCCTGCGGCGTGCCGCCGCGGGTGACCTGGACGGTCAGGGTGTCCTCGGTGCTGCCGTCAGCTATGCCGGGGGTAGACTGGATGTCCACAAACTCCACATCGTAAAGGCTGGCCCGCGCCAGATCAAACACTAGCAGCACTCCGATGACCGCCAGAAAAATGCCGAAATACAGCAACTTTTTTTTCATGCTTATGATCAGTCCTTTCCCGCCTAATCGAAAATGCAAGGGGTGGAAGCGCAGCGTCTCCCACCCCCGCCTCCCTTGCTTCGGTATCATCGATATCATTTGAAGGGACTGCATATCATGTCATGGACTCACCAGCCGGTGGTGTCCACCCCGTTGGCGACGATGCTGTCATCCGCGCTCTTCTGCTGCAGCTCGTTCCACTTTGCGAAGAAGACGTCGTCCTCGGTCTGTCCCTTCACCCACATCTCCAGCTCCTTGCTCATGGATTCGTTGGCGTCACTGGTAAAGGCGATGGGCCAGCTCATGTTCGGGTTGATGGGGAAGGGGAGGCTCATCCACTCCTCCAGAGTGGCGGGAACCGCACAGCCCCGCACAGCGCCCAGAATGGAGCCGTTTTCCAGAACCAGCTCGGACAGATTCTCGGGAACAGTCATAAATTTCAGGTAAGCGACGGCCGCCTCCAGCATGCCCTCTCCGCGAACGTCGATTGTGGGCTTCAGGATGTTGTAGCCGGTGCCGTCGGGCTGATAGGGGCCCGCTTCGGTGTAGGGGATTTCCGCAACATACTGGGAGGTCTCTTTTGTCACGATGGGGGCGGGGAACATACCGAACTCAAAAGTCCGCTTCGTGTTGCTCTTTTCGGTGTTGATTCCCCAGGTGCCGTTCTGCTTCATGGCCAGATTGCCCTCG
This sequence comes from Oscillospiraceae bacterium, assembly GCA_047973265.1. Classification (GTDB taxonomy): domain Bacteria; phylum Bacillota; class Clostridia; order Oscillospirales; family Ruminococcaceae; genus WRAV01. The sequence goes on along the minus strand of JBKEBS010000027.1, from coordinate 11,609 downwards.
TTCCAGATTGGCTCAAAATCGGTGGTCTCAAAGCCCACGGGATACATGAGGGTGAAAATTTCGCGGACGCGGATCAGAACTTCCCTGGCGTACTCGACTAGATGTCATAACTTGCCCCAAAAAAACAGAAAGGGTTGGTGCTTCATGTCACGAGTTCGTGTGAAGTACCGACCCTTCTCTGATAAGCCGTTGCAACATCTTTACTTAAAAGGGGATAGGAGGGGAGTTGTTCCTGATGATAAGGCAATTTCTAATACGAAGGGGATTTGGGATGCTTTGGAGGAAAATACCAAATCCGCTGAAAATCTTGCTCGTGCTCGGCGCAGTGTTCGCGACCTTATCCTCTGTAATTGGTTTGATCTCTTCTGTACCTTTACTTTCTCCGGTGAGCGGGTGGATCGGTACAACTATGACCAATGCCGGGATAAGATTATCTCATTTTTTCGAAAGTATAAAGAGCGTTATTCTTCAGATTTTAGGTATCTCATAATTCCAGAATTTCACAAGGATGGTGGTATTCATTTTCACGGTATGGTTCGTGGTATCCGCAAGTCTGACCTTTGGACTCCTCCTCTTATTCCTCGCCGTAACCGAAGCACCGGACAACTAGAAATGGTTCCCAATACAAAAGAGTATGTTTCCTGGAAAAAGTATAAGCTGGGCTTCTTCTCCTGTTCTCAAGTTAAAAATTATAATGCCTGTGCCAAGTATGTAGCCAAGTATGTAACCAAAGACCTTCAGAAGATGTCTCTCGGTAAGCGTGTATTCTTTCATTCCCAAGGTCTCCAAGTCCCTGCTGTATTGTTCGATGAACAGGACATCCCCCAGTATTTCACGGAAGATTTTGAAAATGAATTCGTTGCAATAAAGGATAGTGATGATGATTATGGTGTCCTCGGTGGTATTGGATGGGATGAATGCTGTTCTGATCTTTTGGATTCCGTTGATATTGGTTCTGGTGTTAGCGCTGATGTGGTTGGAGTCGTAACAAAGAATGATGCTCTGTTCCGGCCTCTGACTGGGAAGCAGTTGCAGATGTTGGAGTTTAAGCCTGTAGATTTAACAGTTTCTTCATCTATGCAAATTCTCTAAACTTTTATTTAACGAAGTAATCGAAGAAACAAAAACCCTCTCAGAAGAAAAAGGAACCGCTGCAGCGGTTCCTTTTTCTTCTTCCTTTCACTCTTCCGCACTCATCGTCTCATAATAATCCATCCTGCCGGGCCGCATGCGGTGAATCAGAATCTCCCGCGCGGTATCATCCACTGTGTAGAAGACAAGAAAGTCCAGCACAACCATCTTGCGGAACGCCGGCACATCCTCATACACCGGATACATCTGGGGCATCTCCCGAAGCAGAGCGATCTGCTTGTCCAGCGCCAAAAAGAGCCGCCTGGCTTTTTGGGGAAAATCGGCCAGGTTGGTGTCTATCTCCACCAAATCCACATTGGCCTTGGGCAGCAGCCTGACTTCATATTCCATATTTTTCCCTAATGCCGCTCAGCGCGGTGTCGTAGTCAATTTTCACGACATCGGGGCGGGCGGCCTCGATCAACGACTCCTCCAGCTCCCTGCGGAGAATCTGGCGGTAGGCATAATCGTCTCCCACCAACTCGAAGGGCAGCTTTCCCTCCCTGGCGATGCTGATCATCAGGGCGTTTAGCACCGAGGTCGTCGTCACACCCATCTGCGTTATCACGGAATCCGCTTTTGCCTTTACCTCTTCGTCGAGGCGAAAGGTAATACTTGTCGTGCCCATAAAGCCCTCCATTCCTCTGCCAAAGGCGGCTTGCCCTCGGCAGCAGTCAGCTATCTCTTTCTGTAAGTTATTATAATGCAAATCGTGTGCATCGTCAAGCCTTGATGCCGAAAGTCACTTGACACAATCTTAACGCAGATTTATTTCAAAGTGAAAACCAAGTTAATACTGCCCCCTTAAACTCATATCTTGATAAATGAAAAGAGAGAAAGGGGTCATCGACATATGGCCAAGGTACTCAATCTGGCACACCGGGGGTTCAGCGGGAACTACCCTGAAAACACAATGCTCGCCATCGAAAAGGCGGTGACGGAGGGAAGCTGCGACGGCCTTGAGATCGACGTGCAGCTGAGCTCGGACAGCGAGCCGATCGTCATCCATGACGAAACCGTGGACAGGGTCAGCGACGGCATCGGGCACGTCTCCGCCTTCACCCTCCGCGGCCTCCGCTCCTTGGATGTAGGCTCGCACTTCTCCCACAATTACACGGGGCAGCGCATCCCGCACCTCACCGAGGTGCTCGACTTCGCCAAACAGCACGGCCTGCTGCTCAACATCGAGCTGAAAAATTCCGTCCTCCCCTACCTGGGCATGGAGCGGATCGTCCTGGACTTGATCGCAAAAAAGGGAATGGAGAACAACGTGATCCTCTCCTCCTTCAACCACGCCTCCATCAATTATTGCAGGCAGCTCGCCCCGGAGGTTCGCACCGGGCTGCTGTATGCCCAGCCCCTCTACCTTGCGGAGCGCTACTGCAAGGACTGCGACGCCACCGCCCTGCACCCCTACCACAGGCTGGTGCTCTTCGATCCCGGCCTGCTCAGCCGCTGCCGGGAGAACAACATCGAGTGCAATGTGTGGACGGTGGACGATGAGCGGGAGATCACAGAGCTGATTGGAATCGGCGTCGACTCCATCATCACAAACTACCCCGACCGGGTAGCCGCTCTGTTGAATTAGGGGTGCAAGTTTGAAAGAAGGACACTTTCAAACTGTGTTTTTGTGGTTTTTTTGTGAAGATGACAACAAAAATTTTGCTCTGCAAAATCACCACAAGATTCCCGAGGTCAACACAAGTTGACCTATGAAAGGAATGGTCATAAATGGATATCACAAAGCGCAAAAGAGCGGACAGCGCCCTCCTCTCCCCCTCCGCCAAAATGAAGGAGGCCCTGGAGCCGCCCTCGCGAATCATCCCCTACCTGTTCCTTCTCCCCGCCATGGCAGTCTTCGCCCTCTTCTCCTACCTGCCCTTCCTCAAGACGATTGCTATGAGCTTTTCCATCACCGACAACCGGGGGCAGATCAAAAAGCTGGTGGGGCTGCTGAACTACACCGAGCTCCTTGGCTCGCCCGAATTCCGGGAGACCCTGCTCACCACCCTCAAATTCGTCCCCATGATCTTCTTTCCCACCCTGCTCCTCGGCCTGTTCCTCGCCTGTCTCGCCGAAAAGAAGCTGAAATTCTTCTCCCCCATCTCCGAAACGCTGTTCGCGCTCCCCATGGCCGTCGCCTCCGCCTCCGCCGCGGTTGTGTGGAAGATGCTGTTTAACCCCTCCTCCGGCGCACTCAACTACCTGCTGGGAACCGACATCAGCTGGCTCGCCGACAAAAACTGGGCGCTGATCTCGGTGGCCCTTGTGACGGTCTGGCTGCAGACGGGCATCACCTTTATCTTTTTGGTGACCGGGCTGCGGGGCGTCCCTGCCGAGCTGGCGGAGAGCGCCTCCATCGACGGCTGCGGGCCGCTGCGAACCTTCTTTCACATCAAGCTGCCCATGATCTCTCCCACCCTGTTCTTCGTCGTCTTTCTCAACATCACCACCAGCTTTCAGACCTTCGGGCAGATCAGGCTGCTCACCCAGGGCGGCCCCGGCTCCAGCACCACGGTGCTGGTCTACCAAATCTACCAGGAGGCCTTCATGAACAAACGCTACGGCTCCGCAGGGGCGATGTCCATTATCCTGTTCCTCCTCATGCTCTGCATCACGCTGATCCAGTTCCGCTTTGAGAAGAAGGGGGTGTTCTACGGATGAACACCCAGCGCCTGAGCAAGTGGGATTGCATCCGGGGGCTTCTCTGCATCGCCGTGGGAATCGCCATCGCCTTTCCCGTCCTCTACGGCCTCTCCATGAGCCTCATGCGGGACAGCGACATCCTCGCCTTTCCCCCCAAACTCTTCCCCGCCTCCCCCACTCTGGAAAACTATGTGAGGGCGGTCACAACCGTTCCCATCTTCCGCTTCATCCTCAACAGCGTCATTGTCTCCCTCTGCGTCTGCGCGGGACAGGTGCTCACCTGCTCCCTGGCCGCCTTCGCCTTTGTCTTCTACGATTTCAGGGGAAAGCAGCTGCTCTTTCTGGCGGTGCTGGCCACCATGATGATTCCGGGAGAGGCCACCATCATCTCCAACTTCCTCACCATCTCCTCCCTGGAGCTCAACGACACCTTCGCCGCCCTGATTCTCCCCTACCTCACCTCGGCCATGGGAATCTTTTTGATCCGCCAGTTCTACCTGACTGTCCCCAAAGAGCTGCGGGAGGCCGCTCAGATCGACGGCTGCACGGGACTACAATTTTTCGCAAAAATCATCTTCCCCATCTCCTCGCCGATCCTGGGGGCGCTCTCGGTCTACACCGTCATCGGCACCTGGAACCAGTACATGTGGCCCCTTCTGGTCACCAACACCCCGGAGCGGCGCACCGTGCAGATCGGAATCAGCATGCTGCAATTTTCCGACGGAATCTCTGTCGGGCTGGTGAACGCGGGCTGCATGATGATCCTCCTCCCCTCCATCCTGTTCTACGCGCTGGGCCAGAAGAAGATGGTCACCAGCCTCACGGCGGGCGCCGTAAAGGGATAATTGCCAATCAAAAAATGTGAAAATAGAAAGAGGAAAATCGTATGAAAAGAACCTATCTCATCGCCCTGCTCTGCCTGGCGCTGGTCGCCGCCCTTTTCTCCTCCTGCTCCTCCGCCGCAACCGCAAGCACCGCTCCTGAGGGGACGGCGGGCAAGCAAAGCCTGACCTTCTGGCACTCCATGGGCGGCAGCGGCGGAGAGGCCATCGACAAAATGGTCGCCGACTTCAACGCCTCTCAGAGCGAAATCCAGGTGACCGCCCAGTTCCAGGGGAGCTACGACGACGCCATCACCAAGCTGCAGAGCGTAATCGGCACCGACGCCGTCCCCGACATCATGCAGCTCTACGACATCGGCACCCGCTGGATGATCGACAGCGGCCACACCGTTCCCATACAGGAGCAGATCGACGCGGACGGCTGGGACATCTCCCAGATCGAACCCAACATTGCGGGCTACTACACCGTGGACGGCAAGCTGAACTCCATGCCCTTCAACTCCTCCACCCCCATTCTTTACTACAACAAGGACGCCTTCCGGGAGGCCGGGCTCGATCCCGAAGCCCCTCCCGAAAACTGGAATCAGCTGGAGGAGTATTCCCAAAAGCTGACGAGGACAGAGGGCGGCGAAACCCTTTACGGCTTCACCCTGCAGGTGTACAGCTGGCTCTTTGAGCAGTACATGTCCAAGCAGTCGCTGACCTACGCGGACAATGGGAACGGCAGAAACGGCACCGCCACGGCGGTGGAGTTCGACAGCAACGGCGGCGGCGTGAACCTCCTTACCAAGTGGAACGACCTCTACAAAAAAGGCCTGCTTGGCAATCTCGGCCGGGACGGAACCGCCTGCATCAACGCCTTCGGGGCGGGTAAAACCTTTATGATCATGGGCTCCACCGCCTCCATCAGCGAGGTGCGAACCGCGGTGGACGGCAAATTCGAGATCGGCACCGGCTTCCTGCCCGACCTGGAGGAAGGCGAGAACGGCGGGGTCTCCATCGGGGGCGGCTCCCTCTGGATGATGGACAAGGGCACCGACGATTCCAAGGCCGCTGCCTGGGAGTTCATCAAGTACATGGTGGAGCCGGAGCGCCAGGTCTACTGGCACCAGCAGACCGGCTACTTCCCCATCAGCGTCAAGGCCTACGACCTGCCCGAGATGCAGGCCCACCTGGAGGCGAACCCCCTCTTCCAGACCGCCATCGACCAGCTGCACGCCTCCCCCGTAGAGGCCCGGGGCGCCCTGCTGGGCGTCTTCACCGAGGCGCGGCAGACGGTGGAAAAGAACATCGAGACGATGCTGGACGGCAGCCAGACCCCGGAGCAGGCGGTGGAGGCCATGGCGGGCTCGATCAACTCCTCCATCGAGAAATACAATATCGCCAACAGTTAACTCATATCACCGCAACAGGCGCAAAAAAAGGACGGCCGCATGGCCGTCCTTTTGCACTTTATCAGAGAGTAAACCCTTGTATTTGGTTACTTCACCTTCTCAAAAGCGGTGTTGTAGATTTCCATCATCTGGGAGAGGCCCATGTTTTCCAGGGTGGTGACGTACTCCTCCCAGGAGGCGTCCAGATCCTTCTGCCCTGTGACCACCTGTGCGGCGTACTGGAGCACATAGGGATCGATGTCGTTTTTAATCGCCGCCACGGTCTTGTTGTCGGCGTCGGTGTATTTCAGCGCGGGGAAGGGCTCAGCGCCCTGCTCCACCAGGCGGTCGCGGATCTGGTTGAGTAGCTTCTCGTTGGCGTCGGTGGTGCCGGTGAACCACAGCTGCGGCTGAATGGAGGGATGGTTCGCAGCTCCCTGAATGGCGGCGGCCTGGCGGAGGTTGGTCAGGTCTTTGAAGTCGCCCTGGTTCCACTCCCATGTGCCGTCGGCGTTGAGGATATAGGTCTCGCCCTCCACGCCCAGCCAGGAGAGAATTCCGCCCTCTTCGCTGTAGTTGTAGTCGGCCCAGGCCACAACAAGGTTGGGGTCTTCGCAGGAATCGGTCACCACAAGGGTGCCGGGGGTCGCGCCGGTGCTGACAGGCAGCACGCCCTGCTCGAAGGGATTCATGCCGTCCCAGTCGGAATCCCGCTCGCGGCCCACAGAGAGGAAGATGCCCATTTCAAACATGAAGCCCAGGGTGTCGCCGCTCATTCCAATGGCCTGGCGCTGGTCGTTGGTGGTGGAAAAGGAGTTCTGGTACATCAGGCCCTCGTCGTAGAGCTTCTTGTTCCAGGCCAGGTACTCCTTGTACACATCGGAGTTCATGACATATTCCAGCTTGCCGTCCTTGCGGGTCGTCTTTGTCCCGTAGTCTATGTTGACGCCGAAGTAGGGCAGCAGGAAGTAAAAGGTGTTTGTGTTGGGGTCGCCGCCGGTGAAGATATAGGGGATTTCATCATTGGGATCACCGTTGCCGTTGGCGTCCTGCTCCTTGAATGCCACCAGGACATTGTACAGCTCATCCAGGTTTGTCGGCATCTCCATGCCCACATTTTCCAGCCACTTGGTGTTCATGTAGGCGATGTTGTCGACGGGGAGCTGCTGGCTGACCTCGGGCAGGGAGTAGATGCCGCCGTCCTCCGAGGTGATCACCTGCTGGATGGCAGGGCGGTCTTCCAGCACCTTCTTGAAATTGGGCGCGTGGTTTTCAATCGCGTCGGTCAAGTCCACAAACATGCCCTGAGGGCCGTATTTGTCCAGGTCTGCCACCGGCATACCGGACTTGAAAAAGACGTCGGGGTATTGATTGCTGGCCAGCAGCAGGTTGCGCTTTTCCTGAATATCCACGCCCATTGCGGACTGAATCTCCCAATGGACGTTGGTCATCTCCTCGTACTTCTTGAAGCCGATGTTGTCGTTGAGGTCAACTTCACCGTTGAGGATGGCGAACATGGTCATGGTGACAGGCTCCTCCAGGGGGAAGGTGTAGCCGGAGCCCGCTTCGGTCTCGGTGATATCGCCGTCGCCCTGCTCAGTGACGACTTCCTCACTGGAGGCGGGCGCTTCGGAGGACGCCTCGGAGCTGGCGGGCGCTGCGCTGCTCTCGGTGGAGGAGGTTCCCCCGTTGTTACAGCCCGCAAACGCGGTTGCTATTATGGTGACGCACAGCAAAATGACAAGAATCCTTTTTCCCATATTCAATCTCCTTTGCATTAATCCGGGACAACCAGACCGGCGGCCCCAATATCAATCCGCGCGGAGCTTTCAAGAAGCCTGACGGGGCCTCTGCCTGCAAATGCAGTTGCTTCGCGGCGGTATCGAACGAAATTATCCTTTTATTGCCCCAACCCTCTACTCCCAGGGCGTAAGGGTAGCGTCGCTTATCCTTTAATCGCACCGATCATTACGCCCTTAACGAAGTGTTTCTGTATAAAGGGGTAGACGCAGAGCACCGGCACGGTTGCCACCACAATCATGGCGTACTTCATAATCTCGCCCAGCTGCTTCTTTGCCACCGCCTGCACGGGGTCGAGGCCGGGCAAATCGAGCTGCATCTTGTTCTGAATCAGGATATCCCGCAGGAACATCTGCAGGGGGTACATCTCCTTGTTGTTGAGGTAGATCAGGGCGTCAAAGTAGGAATTCCACCGCCCGACGCCGTAGTAGAGCCCCATGACCGCCAGGATCGGCCCCGACAGCGGGAGCACAATGCGGATCAAAAACTGCAGGGAATTGGCCCCGTCCAGCTCCGACGCCTCCCGCAGGCTGTCGGGAATGCTGTTCTCAAAATAGGTGCGGGTGATGATGACGTTGTAGATGGACACCGCGCTGGGAATGATAATCGCCCAGGGGGAGTTGATCAGGCCCAGCTTCTGCACGATCAGGTAAGTGGGAATCAGGCCGCCGCTGAAATACATGGTGAACATGAACACCAGGGTCAAAGGGCGGCGGAGCATGAAGTCCGGCCGCGAAAGGGGATATGCGGCGCACACCGTCATCACCAGGTTGACCGCCGTGCCCACGATGGTGTAAAACAGCGTGTTGCGGTATCCAACCCAGATATCCTTATATTTCAGTATTTCAATGTAGCCGTTGATATTGAGGCCCTTGGGCAGCAGGATGACCTGCCCTGTCCACACCGCGTTGGGGTCGCTCACCGAGGCGCTGAGCACAAAGAGCAGCGGCCAGGCAAACACAAAGACCAGCAGAACCATGATGAGGGTGTTGACCACGTCGAAGGCCTTGTCCGAGGTGCTCTGTGATCGAAAGGAGGTATTGCCGCCTGCTACTGTTGCCTTCGCCATTGCGTAGACCTTTCCTTTTCATTAATTTCGATACTCTGCCTAGAAAATAGGCCGGGGGAATTGCGCGGTTCCACCAAAGGTGGAATTTCAGCCCCTACGGCTGAAAAGCGGAAAACCCGGATGAATTTTATTCATCCTCTTACCAAAGGCTTGTCTTGGAGAACTTCTTGCTGATCTGGTTCACCGTCACAAGGAGCGTCACGTTGATCACCGAGTTGAACAGCCCCACGGCAGTGGAGTAGCCGTAGTCGTTGTTGATGAGGCCCATCCGGTAAACATAGGTGGAGATAACCTCGGAGTGGGACATATTCATGGGGAATTGCAGCAGATAGACCTTTTCAAAGCCCACATTCATGACCTGTCCAATTTGGAGAATCAGCAGTATAATGATAGTGGACTTGATGGAGGGCAGGTCGATGTGCCAAATTCGCTTGAGCTTGGTTGCGCCATCGATGATCGCCGCCTCGTGCATTTCATAGTCCACGCCCGACAGCGCCGAGATGTAGATGATGGAGCTCCAGCCCATCCCCTGCCACACGCCGCTCCACACATAGATGGATTTGAACATGGTTGGCTCGGACAAAAAGGCGATGGATTCAAATCCCAGCTTTTTCAGCACCACATTGAATACGCCGGTCTCGGGGGTCATAAAGATGACTAGCATGCCGCACATGACCACCATCGAGATAAAGTAGGGGGCGTAGGAGACCATCTGGATTGTCTTTTTCAGCTTCCCGAAGCGCACATAGTTGAGGAACAGCGCGAAGATAATGGGGAGGGGAAACCCCACCAGCAGGCTGTACAAGCTGATCTGCACCGTGTTTTTCAGGATATCCCAGAAATTGTAGCCGCTGAAAAAGCGCTGGAAATTTTCCAGCCCCACCCAGGGGCTCCCCGTGATGCCCAGCTTGGGCATAAAGTTCTTGAAGGCCAGCTGGATGCCATACATCGGCGCGTAGGCAAAGATGATATAGTAGGCGACCACCGGCAAAATCATCAGGTAGAGAATATAGTTGCGGCGCATGTCCTGCAGCAGCCGCTTGAAATAGCTCTGTTTTTTGCCGGCCTTGCCCGTATAGGTTGTGTTCAACTAGCATCCCCGCCCTTTATGTGTAGAATGTCAAATATATTGCAGGTTCAACTAAATTATTATGTAAAATATATCTAAAAACAACAAACGGTTTTTTCTTTCCGCCATCGCAAAAAAAGAGCGGTCTCCGCTGCACCGCAAAAAACGGCTTCATTTCGCCGTTTGCGGGGGCAGGATTTGCACTACCGCTCAAAATATTTACGGGTAAACGCAAAAACTGTGCTTTTTGGTGAGCGCATTTAGAGCCGTGATCCCTCATTGACGCCGCAATTCCCCGGATGATATAGTTGTGTTGATAATAGACAAATCGCCAGACAGGTTATTGGAGAAATTCCATATTCATGTGGAGGAAACAATGAAGATTGCGCTGCGCTCCAGAAAAACATTCTACACATACCTGCTTTCCTACATCTTAATATTGGCCGTTTCCCTGTTCGGCATGTATTATGTGGTGAACTGGCGGCTGAAAAGCCAATTTCAGCAGAACTATCTGGATCAGAGCGTCAGCGAGCTCAACGATCGCGTCGAGGTGATCACCGGCAGACTGCTGGACCTCAACAAGATTTACCACTCCCTGGGCGGCGACATCGCCACCATCATGGCCCGGTATGACGATTCCCCGGTGACCAGGATGCAGGTCACCCAGGAGATGCGCAAATACATATCCGGCAATTCCCTGGTGCGGGATGTCTTCTATCTGGATACCGGCAGTAGCACGCTCTACAGCACCAACCTCCTGGCCGATGTCGCCGGGGATACCGTCACCGTGCAGGTGGGCAGCGTTTCCTACACCCTGAACCTGGAGGAGATCACATCCCTGCAGGGCGCAAACCACATGCTCCGCTTCGGCGGGCCCTCCGACTCCCCCCTCTACATCTACTACCCCATGCAGGACGGCATCCGCTACCAGGTGCTGTTTGTGCTGGAGGAAAAAGAGCTGAAAGCGCTGCTCCAGGCCTGCCTCTCCCAGACGGTGCGGGCCGCTGCCCTTGTGGACAGCGACACCGTCTTTCTCGGGGGGCTGAACGAGGAGCTGCTGGAAGAAAAACTGGGCGAGGCCCCCGCCGACTGGCAGCAATATCAGGATGAATCCCCGGGCGGGCTCATCCTCCACCCCACGGTTTCCTCCAACATCTCCATCCTGGCCTATGCCGACATGGAGGCGCTGGACGAGGCCGTGGCGGAGGCATTCCGAAACTCCTACTATATCATGATCCTCATTGCGGCGGCAGGGCTCGTGCTCACCGCCTTCGCCATGCGCATCACCTACAACCCGGTGCTGCGCGTTATCAAAAAGATCACGGGAGGCGGCAAAGCGGAGACCGACAACCTGCAAAGCCTTGTGGAGGCCTTCGACGACACCCAGTCCGAGCGGACACAATTGCTGGAAAAGCTGGAGAACTACCGTCTTTCCATCCAGCGCTCCATGCTGGACTCCATCGTTCAGGCACAAGGCGGGGACGACCCCGCGGTGCTCACCAGAATCGACCGGCTCTTCGACTCGGGCCAGGACACCTGCATCGTCGTCGCAGTGATCCGGGGCTGCTCCGGCGCACTGCTGCCCCAGCCGGAGATACGGGGCTATATCGAGAGCAGGGGGAGCCTCTGCACCCTTTGCTTTCTCTCGGAGGAAAAGGACGGCGGCCTGCGGCTGCTGC
>JBKEBS010000026.1:0-2846 GCA_047973265.1 Oscillospiraceae bacterium | reverse complement strand
GGCCTTTGGCGCCAACCTGCGGGAGACCTCTTCGGCCAGGGCAAAAAGCCGAACCTCCTCTCGCTCCGGCGGGACGGACTCCTCCAGCTTGGAGAGGAACATCAGGTCCTGAACCAGGGCGATGAGCCGCTGAGCCTCGTAATAAATATGCTGGGAAAACAGGGGGACATCCTCGGCCCTCGCCACCCCGTCCTTCATGATCTCTGCATAGCCGGAGATGGCAGTGAGGGGCGTTTTCAGCTCGTGGGAGACGTTGGCGGTAAACTCGCGGCGGAGCTGCTCCCGCTCCTGCCGCTCGGTGACGTCCATGAGGATCGCCACCAGGCCCTGGAGAGTCCCATCCTCCCATACAGGACTCAGCAGCACTTGACAGTGCCGCCCGTGGAGGGGCACCACCGCTTCGCAGGCCTTGCCCTCCAGGGCTGCCTGCAGGAGGGTGCGGAAGCTCTCGCTGCGGTTGAGCTCCAGAAGACTCAGGCCCACAGTGCTGTATTTAGGAATCCCCAGCAGCTTCAGAGCGCTGCGGTTATGGGAGAGTACCTTGGCATCCCGATCCAGCACCAGAAAGCCCTCACTCATGTTTTCCGTGATGGCGGAAAACTCCAGGCGCTGACGGTTCAGGGCGGAGATGTGCAGGCGGATTTGCTGGTTCTGCTCCCGGATTCGCCCCAGCAAGGGGGCAAGCTCGTCGTAGACGCCGGTGTTCCCCGGAAAATCCAGATCAATGCTGTTGATGGGGCGGACAATACGCCGGGTCAGATAGGAGGCTGTCAAAACCGCAGCCAAACCCACCGCCAGCACAATTACCAGAATCAGCCCAAAGAGCTGGTCGAAGGAGGCCAGTACGCTGGCGGTGGTGGCGGAAAGGCGGAGGATGCTGCCGTCCCGCAGCAACACCGCGTAGTAATAGGTCTGTTCACGTAGGGTGTCAGAGAAACGGGTGTCCTCGCCGGAGCCCTGAAGCAGGGCCTTCTGGATTTCGGGCCGGTTCCGGTGATTGTCCATGCTGGCGGGGGTGCCGCTGCTGTCATAGAGCACCGTTCCGTCAGGGGCGACGAGAGTTAGTCTGTGTCCGCGGGGAGGCTCCAGCGCATTGAAGTCGCCGGACTCCCGCCCGCCAAGCTCCCGTTGGAGGGAGAGGCATTCGCTCTGCACCTGGGTTTTCAGCACCGTGAAAAAGTCCTGGTAAGCGGCAAGGGTGATGAGGATGGCGGTGATGAGGACGGCGGATACGGACAAAAAGGCAATAGAGGCGAAAATGTTTCGTCTCATGAGATATCTCCCAGACGATAGCCCAGACCGCGTACCGTTTCAATGTGCCGGCCGAAGTCGCCCAGCTTTTGCCGCAGAGAACGGATATGGACATCCACCGTGCGGCTCTCTCCGTCGAAATCCTGCCCCCAGACTCCGGACATGATCTGGTCGCGGGAGAGCACCCTGCGGGGGTGCTGCAGGAAAAAAAGGAGCACGTCAAACTCTTTTGGGGTCAGAATCAGAGGCTGCTCCCGGAGGGTAACCAGGTGACGGGGAATACTGACAAGGAGAGGGCCGATGCGGTATTCGTCGGTCTGACGGGGGGCGGGGTCTGCACGGCGCAGCAGACTGCGCACCCTGGCCACCAGCTCCATCATGCCGAAGGGCTTGGGCAGATAATCGTCGGCGCCGGCGTCCAGGCCCTGTACCTTGTCGTATTCCGTACCCTTGGCGGTGAGCATCATCACCGGCAGCCGGGCGGTATCCGGCGAGGAACGCAGCTGCCGCAGGATAGAAAGGCCGTCGTCTCCGGGAAGCATGATATCCAGCAGGATTGCCTGGGGTAACCGCTGTTCCATGGCCGCCCAGAATTTCTGGCTGCTGTCAAAGCCCGCGGCTTCCAGCCCGGATTGGTTTAAAGTATAGACAACCAGTTCGCGAATGCTGGGCTCATCCTCCAGAATGTAGATCATCCTGAGCCTCTCCTTCTTCGCCCTCCATGCGCCGGTCTCCGGTGATGGCATAGAGTACCCATTCGGCAAGGTTTTCCGCGTGGTCGCCGATGCGCTCAAAATACTTGGCGATCATCAGCAGATCCAGGCATTCTCCGCCAAGGCTTCCGTCCTTGGTGAGGACTTCAATGAGCTCGCCCCGCACGGTGGTAAACAGATTGTCCACTACGTCGTCATAGCGGATGACCGCCCAGGCCTGGTCATAGTCCAGGCGGACAAAGGAGTCTATGCTGTCTGTCAGCATTTTGATAGTGGCTCTGGCCATATCAGCGATGTGCACATCCCGCTTCACGGGACTGTCTTCCATAAAGACGGAGAGCTCGGCAATATCCGCTGCCTGGTCGCCGATGCGTTCCATGTCGGTGATCATCTTCTGGGCGGCGGTGATTCGCCGCAGGTCGCTGGCAACGGGCTGCTGCCGCAGAAGCAGGCGGACACAGAGCTGTTCAATATCCCGCTCCATCACGTTGATGTCCTGCTCTAAGGAGAGGGCGCGCTCCCGCAGCTCGGCGTTGCCGTCCAACAGGGCCTTGGTGGCACAGGCAATGGCGTCCTCGCACAGGGCGCCCATGTAAATGAGGTTGTTGTGCAAGGTTTCAAGCTGCTGTTCAAATTGGTGTCGCATCATCCGAACCTCCCTGTAATGTAGTCCTCCGTGCGCTTGTCCTTTGGCATGGAGAAGATGGCCTCGGTGCTGTCATACTCGACCATGTCACCCATCAGGAAGAAGGCTGTTTTATCAGAGATGCGGACAGCCTGCTGCATGTTGTGAGTGACGATAACTATAGTATACTGCATACTCAGCTCACTCACAAGCTCTTCTATTTTAGAAGTCGAAATCGGGTCTAAGGCGGAGGTAGG
>JBKEBS010000025.1:0-4085 GCA_047973265.1 Oscillospiraceae bacterium | reverse complement strand
GGCAAACACCTCAGAGAGCAAGGGCAGGCGCATCCCGCTCTCCCAGGTCCACAGAACCACAGCCCCGTTGGCCGCCACATAGGCCACGGCGGTGAAGATTTTTTTGTGCTTCCAGCACAGGCCCGAGAGGGCCCCCGCCACGGCATAGGCCATGGTGTAATAAGGCCCCCGTCCCGAGGCCAGATCCATGGCAAGGCCCAGCCCCACCCCGCACAGCAAACCCGTATTGGCGCCGCGGCGAGCCAGCACCATCACCGCCGCAGCTGCCAGGGCCCGTCCCAGGGAGTATTCCTCCAGCACCAGAACCCCCGCCAGGGCAATCAGGACGCTGCCCCCCAGGGCCAGGGTGCCGAGACGTTGGGTCTGTGTCATAGCGCCCAGCTGACCTGGGGTCTGCAGCTGGGCGGTGACGGCTTCCCGATAGCAATAGACCGCCCCAGCCACCAGAAAGATCTCAGTACAGTAGAAGATCACGTCTACGGGCAGAAATCCCCGTATGGTGATGCTGGTAAACCGGGTGATGGCACAGAGCAGTGCCGCTGTGGCGGGAGCAAACCAGCGCCTCCGGGTGAGCGAGAAATCATGAAGGGCCACCATCAGGGAAAAGGTCAGTATCGCCGCCGCGCCGTAATGAACGCCGCCGCCCCCCGTCCCCAGAAAGTATAGGTAGCCCAACACCGCGCCCATAAGGGTACCCAATCCCGCACGGCCCGGCCCCGCCGCCGCCACCGCCGCCACACCAAAGGGTGAACAGCGTCCGAATACCTGGGCGCTGGATAAAATGGCCCCCAGGAACAGTCCTATGCCCATCTCCGTCGCAATCATCAGCGCGCTGCGACCCTGGGCCATCTCCTCCAGCCGGGTTCTCTGCTCCCGAATCTTTTCCTTTGTGATCATGGTGACTCCTCCTGTACGATTGCAGCCTACCTTGCATTCCGTACCTAGGAGTATACCTTTTTTTGGTAAAAAAGCCCGTCGGAATCTGCATGGCGAAGGGCTTGTCTTACCGGCAGATTCCGGCGCTTTTTCAGTGGTCATGGAAAAATGTCCATCCACTGTTGACGACGCAACACGCCCCCGGCTTCTCAGGAAGCCGGGGGCGTTGATTCATGCCGGAATCTACTTGTTCCGGCGCATGGTTTTCATCTGTTGATCCAGCTGGAACAGCCTGCCTGTGAACTCTGCCAGGGCCTTGGCGGAGGGGTTGCGGAGATAGCGGGGATTCATATCCCCCAGGCGGACCCGGTCCAAATTATCCGCGTCCTTGAGCAGCTCCGCCAAGCGGATGGCCCGCGCCTTATTTTGGGGCGCGTAGGACATGACCCGCGCTTCCATCTGCTCGTCGGGGAAGGAGTGGGCGGCCACCGCACCCTGAAGCTCCCGGAGATTCTCTCCCCGGTATCCGGTGAGGTTCCCCAGCTGCTCCGCCGAGCGCAGGCCGTGCTCCCAGTCCAGGCCGTCAAAGATACGGCCCACATCGTGGTAGGAGACCGCCGCCAGATACTGCCGCAGAAGGGGCTCTTCCAGCTCCTCCATAGAGGCAATGAGGCCCGCCAGAAGCAGCACCCGGTTGATATGTCCGCTGCCGTGCACCGTGCTCTTGTACAGCGCCTCCACCTGAAGATTCCGGATGGCCTCCAGCAGCACCGGATAGTGCCGCCAGTCCTTCAGCGCGTCGATCCGCCAGGTGTCCTCGCCCCAATCGCCCTGCTGAAGCAATGCCATACTGCGCCTTCTGTCATCCATCCACCCGTCTCCCTTTCCCCTGTGCCTGATCCGGTGCCCCGCACCGATTATGATAGGTTTATCCTACCCAAAACTTCCCCTACTGTCAATGCTCATCCTTCAAAAGACTGGCCGCTGCCAAATTCCGCCGCTTTCGTTTCATTTCCTCTCCATCAACACAAGCCTCGTCTCGTGATCACTGAGGGTTTTATCGTGTTCATCAAGCTGGACAAAGATCCTGCCGTGAGTATCGCTGTTCCGCTTGGTGAGATCCTCCATGTTCTCCCGGAGAAATTCCACAGAACTGGTCAGCTTGGTGATGGATGATATTAGTCTAATGATCGGTGCTCCTATGGTTACGAACAGTCCAACCAGAACAACCAAAACAGATACGATGCTCCATTCCATGTCAGCCCTCCTTGCGGGTAAAGAAGTAAGTAACCACCGCCCCATAACTGGTGCAGAACAGCGCCAAGGCTTCCTGCTGGGGCTGGAATGGGCCAAATAGGAGCGTTAGCATGCCACCGGTAAGGGCAAGGGTGACCAGGCTCTTCACATCAATCAGTTTTTCAAGCTTCTCTTTCATCTGCTGCACCTCACTTCATCGCCTGGGCCAGCTTGATCATCAGCTCGTCACCCCATCGGTAGTCCTCAGCCAGATACTGGATCGTTGCATCAGACAACCCGGCCTTTTCTTTGACAATCTTTTTTGCTTCTTCCTTGCTCACGTTACCCTCTCCTTCCAGAGCCTCCAGGAAGGCTCTCCATTGACCTTCATCCTGCACCCAAGGCTGGGGGCAGCGTTTCCCCGTCACATCGTGGTGACGCAGCACACGGCTCGCAGGGATGCCATGCTTGTCCATCAGCGTCCGAGTCAGCCTCACTGCGTTTGCCACGGTCTCAGGCTTGATGTAATAGTTCCCCCGGGTGTCCTTCCTGCTGCACATCTCAATGCCGATGGCGTTATCATTACGGCAGGTTGGATGCTTGTACCGATTCGCCCCACAATGCCACGCGGTATCCTGCTCTGGGACGGAGAGCCACACGCCATGCTCATCCACAAAATAGTGGGCCGAGGCGAGGCGGTTAGGCCCGGAGAAATATTGACAATTTCCCCGGGCCGTGTCGCCGTCATTGGCTGTATAGTGCAGGACGATGTACTGGATTGCCCCCGCCCGGCCTTTGGTGTAATTGCTGGCATGGCAGGGGATGGAACCGGCGATCACTTGCGCCACCCCAGCTCACGGCCCCACTCGTCCAGGAAGGCGGTCTTGGCGTCCACGATGGTGGCGAGATCGCCTCTGAGTGCGGCATAGTCCACGTTGTCAGCGCCCTCATAGTAGGGCAGGTCGGGGTTGCCAGCGTTGCGGATGTTGGCGATGAACATGTCGGTGGCCACGCCGATGTCGACGTTGCCGTTGGCTGCGGAGATGGCGGTGATGTCCTGCTTGTAGTTCTTCAAATTGTCCATGATTTAGTTTCCTTTCTTTCAATAAAAATACCGCCTATGAGGCGGTTGTTCTTAGATTCATCTGACAACGTTCAAGTAAAATTAGTTAGCCTGCGAAAGTGCCTCAGTACCTCCCACGGCAATTCCGTCAAGGCGCGGTGAATGAGATCGCTGGTATCACCCTGCCTTTTCTGCTGTTCCTGCCCTTTTTTATAACTCATCGTCTCATGCACCTCCTCGGTATACAAAGTTTTTCATTGACTTTTTTTCTCCATCTCTCATACCGTAGTGGCACAATATACGGCAAACAGAGACACGCCGTGCTTGCCCATTTGATCATAAAAAATACCGCCCTCAAGGCGGTCTGGACTGTAACTGTGGTACCCTTAGGCTTCTGATCCTGATACAATGACTTGTTTGTGGCACAAAGATACCCCCAGCGACAAATTGACGGCCGTTTAGGCTCGTATTTTCTACAAAACCGGATACTGATTTCAAATATGATTCTGGTGCAGGATAAAGCAAGGTGCGGTGAGTCGCACCTTATGATTACTTCGCCCGGCAGTGCCGGGCGTTCTCCCTTAGAAAACACAGGCTTTTCTCTCGGCACGGTGCCATCGGCCCAAGGTGCTGTAAACCGGCACTTTGGCTTCCACAGGTGCTGTGGGCGCGGAAAAAACATGGCGTGAGGATGTATGTGCGGTGCTGTATGGGATGCTACGCCAGAACCTTTCAAGCAAGTGTGCTTATTAATCCACGAATGGATTATTTTTTAGTGCCTCGGTTATCTCCTTTTTCTCCCGTTCAACATAATATTTGCCGATAACACTCCAATACTGAAGCATTTTATCAAACATCATTCTTCTGTTATCTTTTCCCTCAACCCGATTCTTTCTTTCGTACTCAAATG
>JBKEBS010000024.1:0-26424 GCA_047973265.1 Oscillospiraceae bacterium | reverse complement strand
CCAGCGGTAGTATGTCTGTTCCGTTACCCCGATCTGTCGCACTGCTTCTGCTACTGTTTTCCCCTGACTACAATGCACTTCCACTTCCCGCAATTTTACAATGATCTGTTCCGTCGTGTAATTCACTTTCCCCATTTTGTACACCTTCCTTTAGAGTCGTTTTTCCGTCTTTCCTAACTCATTTCCTGTGTACATTATACGGGGTCAGGCCATACCCCTTCGCCAACTACCAGATACAGACCAAGTTCCGGGATGAGGCGAGACCCCGGGGCGGCCTGATCAGGGTGCGGGAATTCACCATGAAGGACGCCTACTCCTTCCACACCTCACAGGAGGATTTGGACGCTTACTACATGCTCTGCCACGAGGCGTACCAGCGCATCTACGAGCGCGTGGGCCTTGGGAATGTTGTCTCGGTGGCCTCCGACTCGGGGATGATGGGCGGAAGCCTCTCCCACGAATTCATGTACTTGACCCCCATCGGTGAAGACTCCATCGCCATCTGCACTGACTGCGACTACCGCGCCAACGTGGAGGCAGCCCCCAATATCACCGAAAACGTGGAGAGCCGGCCGGAAACGCTGACCCCCGTGGAAACCCCCGGCGTCAAGACGATTGACGACCTCTGCGCCTTCCTGTCGGTGCCACCCTCTACGACCTGCAAGGCCGTCGCCTACGAAACGGAGCCATCAAACGAAATTGTAGTGGTGTTCATGCGCGGCGATATGGAAGTGAACGAGACCAAACTGCGGAATCACTGCGGCTGTGAAATCCATCCGGCCATGCTTGGAGAGGACTCCGAGCTCGCCGCCGGCTTCATCGGCCCATATGGCCTGGATGCCGCTGTCACTGTGCTGTACGACAACTCCCTGGAAGGGGCGGGCAATCTGGTCTGCGGCGGCAACAGGCCGGACTGCCACTACACGGGCCTGAACCTGAAGCGGGACTGCGGCAACATCGTCTACCACGACCTGACAAAGGTGACGGAGCAAAGCATCTGCCCCCAGTGTGGGAAACCGTCCATCTCCATCTCCCGCGGCATAGAGGTGGGCAATATTTTCCAGCTCGGCGATAAGTACACAAAATCCATGAATATGCAGTACCTGGAAAAGGACGACACCAAGCGCCACCCCATCATGGGCTGCTACGGAATCGGCGTGGGCAGGCTTGCGGCCTCTGTCTGCGAGGAGCACCACGACGAAAACGGCCCGGTGTGGCCCCTGTCCATTGCGCCGTGGCAGGTGCATATATGCTGCATTCGTGCGGATCAAGAAGAAGTAAAAGCGGTTGGAGACAGGCTGTACCGGGAACTGACGAAAGCGGGCGTGGAGGTGCTGTACGACGACAGGGAGGTCAGCGCAGGTGTTCTATTCGGCGACGCCGACCTGTTCGGAATCCCGGTGCGGGTCATTGTCAGCCCGCGCAACCTGGAACAGGGGGTTGTGGAAATCACCGCCCGGGACAAACAGTGGAGCGAGACCGTCCCGCTGAACACCGCGCTTTCCGCCATCCTTGCGCGGGCATCTGCCAGCTGACGGGCCAGTCCCGAATCGTACAAATTGCACATATTTCGAGCGAAAAGTATAATAAATGGTATTTTTGGTACAAAAAATGGAATGACACCGCCGCATTTGTTGTTTACAATATAGTCAAATATAAAGACACAAATCAGCGAAAGGTGGTTTCCAACTTCATGAAAATAAAGAAAATTGCGGCATTGGCCCTCTCTATCCTACTCTGCGCATCCCTGGCCGCCTGTACTCCAAGCTCCTCTTCCTCCTCTACCCCGGCGAGCCAATCCTCCGCCAGCACCGGCGAGGACTCCTCTCAGGCGGAGGGCGGGGACAGCAGCGAATCAGAAGCGCCCGCGCCCTCCGGCGACGCCCAAAGCGGCGACTACGGTGGATTAGCTGCTCTTCCCGACGCGGGTGACCCCATCACCTACAACGTCTTTGTCCGCGACCCCGGCATGGCTCCCGCCGCCGACAACCCGGCCATCCAGAAGGTCACCGAGTTGACCGGCGTCTCAATCAAGTATGAGTTCCTGGTGGGCGACCTGGCCCAAAAGCTGGGCGTCATGATCGCGGGCGGCGACTACCCCGACGCAATCTTTGCGGGCGACTCGGCCTCCAAGCTGATCGAAGCGGGCGCGTTTATTCCCCTGGAGGACAAATACACCCAGTACGGCAACCTGAACGCCCTCTACAGCGACGCCGCCAAGTACCTCACCGAAGAGGACGGCCACATCTACAACCTGGAAATCTATGGCTACATCGACAACAGCGGCAGACTGACCGAGCCCGCCCCCATCTTCGAGTGTGGCATCGGCTTCTACATCCAGAAGGCCGTATTGGAGGAGTTCGACTATCCCGTTCCCCGCACTGTTGACGAGTATTTCAAGCTCATCGAGGACTACAAGGCCAAGTACCCCGAGATCGACGGCGTCAAAACGGTCGGATTTGAAATCCTCAGTGACGGCTGGCGCAACTGGGCGCTTGTGAATCCCACCCAGAACCTTCTTGGCGCCAGCAACGACGGCGCGCTGTTTGTGGAGCCCGACACCCTCGCCACCTCCTTCTTCCAGGTCAGCGACACCGCCAAGGAATACTACAAAAAGCTCAATGAGGCGTATCACAAGGGCCTCATCGAACCCGAAACCTTCACCCAGAGCTACGACCAGTACATTTCCCGCATCTCCACCGGCGCGGTGCTGGGCTTCTACGACCAGAACTGGAACTTCGGCAGCGGCCGCGACGTGCTAAAGGCCGACGGTAAGTTTGAGCGCACCTATGTCGCGGTGCCCCTGACCAATCCCGGCGTGACAGACGGCTATATCGACGCACCCTCCGGCATTCCCACCGGCACCAACGGCATCGGCATCACGGTCAACTGCGAAAATCCCGACCGCCTGCTTCAATTCTACGACTGGATGCTTCAGCGGGAGGTGCAGGACTACCTCCAGTGGGGCGAAGAGGGCACAGACTGGATGCTGACCGAGGACGGCGGCAAGGCCCTGACCGCAGAGCGCCGCGCCATCATGTACGATGTCGCCCAAAAGCGCGACCTCACGGGCTTCACCCTGTGGAACTACGCCCCCAAGCTCCAGGGCATCTACACCGCCGACGGCATGCCCACCGGCACCGAGGAATCCCCCGACGAGTACCTGGCATCCCAGTCCGACTACGACAAAGCCTTTTTGGAGAGCTACGGCTACAAATACCCTGCCGAGATGCACTCCGATCCCGTTTTGCGCCCCGCCTACTACCCCATCTGGGCCATGACCCTGGAGGATGGCAGCGCTGCGGCGGTCAGCAACACTAAGATCACCGACGTGACCACCAAATACTACCCCAGACTGATTCTGGCGGCGGACGACGCGGAGTACGACTCCATCTGGGATTCCTTTATCGCAGAGTTTGAAGCCATCGACCTGGACGCCTACCAGACCGAAATTGACCGCCAGATTCAAGTGAAGATGAGCAAATAGCTTCCTTTGCCGACTGTGGGAGAGAGTGACACTCTCTCCCACTTTTTATCAAACAAGGAAGGATCGGTTCCCGATATGACAAAAAGTTCGCGGCTCCTCAAGAAAATGGCATCCCAAAAAATGCTCTATATCATGATACTCCCCTGCATGATCCTAACTTTTATTTTCAGCTACTACCCCCTCAGCGGGTGGATCATGGCCTTTCAAAACTACAAGCCCGCCAAGGGCTACTCGGGCTCCGAATTTGTGGGGCTGGCTCAGTTCCGCTTTCTGTTCGGCGACCTGGAATTCTGGCGGGCCATGCGCAATACGGTTGCAATGTCCCTGATGAACCTGGTGTTCGGCTTTGTATTTGCCATCGTCTTCGCTCTGCTGCTCAACGAGATCAGGGTGAGCTGGTTCAAGCGGCTGACCCAGACAGTGTCCTATCTCCCACACTTTCTCAGCTGGGTAATCGTCTGCTCCCTCGTCTCCAACATGCTGTCCACCAATGACGGCGCAGTGAACAACCTGCTGCTGTCTCTGGGCATCATCGACAAGCCGATCCTCTGGC
Source organism: Oscillospiraceae bacterium (assembly GCA_047973265.1). GTDB lineage: Bacteria > Bacillota > Clostridia > Oscillospirales > Ruminococcaceae > WRAV01. The sequence continues at coordinate 22,384 of JBKEBS010000024.1, read as the reverse complement.
TGGGAGAGGAGAAATATTTCTGGTGGGTGGTCGCCTTCGCAAACATCTGGAAGGAGATGGGCTGGAACTCCATCATCTACATCGCCGCAATGGCGGGCATCGACCCCTCTCTCTACGAGGTGGCATCGCTGGACGGCGCGGGCCGCTTCCGCCGGATGTGGCATGTCACCCTGCCCGGCATCCGCCCCACCATCGTGGTGCTCCTCATCATGAACCTGGGCTGGGTGCTCAACGCGGGCTTCGAGGTGCAGTATTTGCTGGGCGGCGGGCTGTTGCAGGATGTCTCCCAGACCATCGACATCTTTGTGCTGAAATATGGCATCAACATCGGCAACTACTCCCTTGCCACCGCTGCGGGTATGTTTAAGTCTGCCATTTCCATCCTGCTGGTTTTTGGCGCGAACAAGCTGGCGAATAAACTGGGTGAAAACAGCCTGATGTAGCGTATGAATAAAATTCATCCTGTGTTTTTGTGGCTTTTCTGTGTAAATGATGACAGAAATTTTGCTGCGCAAAACCGCCACAAATTCCACTGCAAAAGGAAATGAAAGGCAGGTTATCCGCATGACTGCAAACCGGTCAAAACGCCGGAAAAAGCTGGACCTGGAGCCAATCATCTTCGGCGCTGTGAACGGGCTCATTATGATTGTGCTTATCGTTGTAATGGTATACCCCTTCTGGAATACCATCGCGGTTTCCCTGAACGACGCGCAGGATTCTCTGCGGGGCGGCATCACGTTCTTTCCCCGGGTATTCTCCACCTACAGCTACGAATCCGTCTTCAAAAACGATTTGATGCTCACAGCTGCCATCAACTCGGTGCTGCGAACGCTGATCGCAACCGTATTAGGCGTCTTCACCTCCTCCCTCATTGCCTATGTGCTTTCCCGCAAGGAACTGGTCGGCCGCAAATTCATCACCGCCTACTTCCTTGTGACCATGTACATCTCAGCAGGCCTTATCCCCAACTACTTCCTCATCAAGAACCTGGGGCTGCTCAACAATTTCTGGGTGTACATCCTGCCGGGGCTGATCAGCGTGTACAATGTCATCGTCATCAAGTCCTTCATCCAGGGGCTCCCCGAAAGCCTCTCCGAGGCCGCCATCGTGGACGGCGCGGGGCATTTCCGCACCTTTATACAGATCATTCTGCCCTGCTGCAAGCCGGTGCTGGCCACCATCGCCCTGTGGTGCGCGGTGGGCGCCTGGAACTCCTGGTTCGACACCTTCCTCTACGCCTCGGGTGCGGAGCACCTCACCACCCTGCAATACGAGATGATGAAGCTGCTCTCCTCCGCCATGAACACCGGGCGGGACAATTCCAGCATGTTCGGCAACCAAAACCAGATGGCGAATTCCGTCACCCCCACCTCCATCCGTGCAGCGGTCACCGTTGTGGCTTCTGTGCCGATTCTGGTGGTCTACCCCTTCCTGCAAAAATATTTCGTCAAGGGTGTGACCCTTGGAGCCGTGAAAGGATAAAGGAGGAATTTCAGTGGAAAAGCTATACCCCAATCTGTTTGCCGAGATAGGTGTGAGCGAGCAGGAGATCGATCAGAAGATTGCCGACTGCTTTCAGACCATCTTCTTTGACCCCGAGGAGCGTTTCTACTTCGAGGGGCCTGATGCCAACTCCGGCTACATGCTGGACACCGGCAACATCGACGCCCGCAGCGAGGGCATGAGCTACGGCATGATGATGGCGGTGCAGATGAACCGCAAAGATATCTTTGACCGTCTTTGGCTGTTTTCCAAGACTTATATGTATCAGAGCACCGGCAAGTTCCAGGGCTACTTCGCCTGGTCTGTGCAGCCCGACGGCACCCACAATTCCGAGGGCCCCGCCCCCGATGGCGAGGAATACTTCGCCATGGCGCTGTTCTTCGCCTCCGCCCGCTGGGGGGATGGGTCTTCCCCCTTTGATTACAGCGTCCAGGCCAGGGATATTCTCCGCCACTGCCTGCACCAGGATAAGCTTGTCCCGGACGGCGACACCATGTGGGACAGGGAGAATCACTACATCAAGTTTGTGCCGGAGGCCGACTTCTCCGACCCCTCCTACCACCTTCCCCACTTCTATGAACTGTTCGCCCAGAAGGCTGACGAAGCCGACCGCCCCTTCTGGAAGAAGGCCGAGGAGGAAAGCCGGAAGTACATCGCGAAATCCTGCCACCCCGTCACAGGCATGGCGTCGGAATACGCAGAGTACGACGGAACGCCCCGAACGATGTTTGGCAAGCCCCAGCAGTTCTACTCCGACGCCTACAGAGTCGCCATGAACATCGGGCTGGACGCCGCCTGGTTTGGCCGGGATGACACACTGTCCGCTGCGGTGGACAGGCTCCAGTGCTTTTTCAGCGACAACACCGCCCTCGGCGTGTACGACTCCTACATGCTGGATGGCACCCCCATCGGGGAGGAGGCCATGCACCCCACGGCCATCATCGCCACCAATGCGGCGGGTTCGCTGGCCGCGACCGGGCCCCATCGCCTGGACTGGGTGCGGGATTTCTGGAATCTCCCTCTGCGCAAAGGGGTCAGGCGCTACTACGACAACTGCCTCTACTTCTTCTCTCTTCTCATGCTGGCGGGGCGATACATAATTTATTGACCGCACTTTCTTAATCTGCCGAAAACAGGTATGATTGATTTATCTGATCACAGAGGAATGAGTGCCACATGGGATTTATCAACAAATACCTGAACCGCATCTCCCTCACCAGCAAGATCATGATCATTTTTCTGGGCTGCGTCATCCTTCCCATGCTTCTGCAAAATATCTTCTACTTTTCCGAGACGGAGGCCAGCATCCAGAAGGAGATATCGGAGAAGATGGCGGGGACGCTGAACGATATCGGCAACAAGGTGGATGCCGGTGTTTCCGACGCTGTTTCCATGACTGTCCGGTACCACAACGATGCGCGGATATACGAGTGTCTGGACAAGACCTACAGCAGCAACATGGAGTACCTGGTGGACTACCAGGAGTCCGTGCAGCAGATTGTCAAAAACGACCTGCCCTTCCACCTGCAAATTGACGAAGTTACCTTCTACACCGACAACCCCTCCATCTTCAACGGGGCGCTGGTGCAGAAGCTGGAGCCCTTTGACACCAACACGCTGGGCGACGGCCCCGACAAATGGCATATCACCCCACTGGGGGACAATGCCACGGCGCTGGAGTTCCGGGTGGGAACCGAGTATGTTCTGCACGAGCGCAGTGAGCGGCGCTTTATCGCGCTGACCCGCAACATGGGCTACTACCGGGAATACCGCCGCTACAACAAAACCCTGCGGCTGGATCTGAACCCATCCTACTTCAATTCCCTGCTCTCCGACACCTCCCTCTTCTCCAACCTTGTGATCGCGGACGACGGGGGGCGCATCCTCTTTTGCTCCAACACCTACAACCAGGCGGGGGCCTTCGACCTCTTTGACCGGGACGCCCTCCCCCAGGGCATGATTGTGATGGAGCGAACCATCAAGGGCCTTCCCCTGACGTTGTACGGCTACTACGACACCAACATCATCTCCGGGCAGTTCCGCAAAAGCGTGGCGGGCGTGGTGGCCATCTCACTGGCAGGGCTTGTCATCGCCGTGGTGTTCATCTTTGTGGTGGGCAACAACATCTCCAAACGGACGAGGCAGATCGTCAAAAAGTCGAAGCAGATCGCCCAGGGGGACTTCACCGACGATGTTATCCGCCTGGAGAGCGAAGGGGACGACGAGATCGCCAGCATCGAAAAGAGCATCAACCAGATGAGCGGACAGCTCCGCAGCTATATCGACCGGGAGTACAATGCAAAGCTCATCCAATCCCGCCTGGAAAAGGAGACCACCGAGGCCAAGCTCATGGCACTGCAAAGCCAGGTAAACCCCCACTTCCTGTTTAACGCTCTGGAGAGCATTCGCCTCAACGCCCTGGACAGCGACAGGGAGGAGACCGCCCGGATGATCCGCCACATGTCCAAGATGTTCCGCTACCTGGTGGATTGGGACGGCGACATCATCCGGTTGGAGCAGGAGCTGAACTTTCTGGACGAATTCCTGAGCATCCAGAAGTACCGTTTCGGCGAGGAGTTCAGCTACCGGATTGAGGTGGAAGAGGATGCAAAGAGCTGCCTGCTGCCCAAGCTGATCCTGCAGCCCCTGGTGGAGAACGCCTGCGTCCACGGGGTGGAGGCCACCAGCAGCAAAAAGGAAATCGGAATCACGGTATCTGTCCGGGATGGCATGCTCGTGCTGCGGGTGGAGGACAACGGCGGCGGCATGTCCCTGCCGCGCCTGGAAGCCCTCCGGGGCATGTTGGAGGGCGGCGAGCGGGTCTGTGGCAGCGTGGGCATCTACAATGTCTACCAGCGGCTCAGGCTAAACTACGGCGCCTCCTACCGTTTTGAAATCGACAGCGCGCCGGGCGTGGGAACCGTCTGCACCGTGTCCATCCCCTTCCGGCAGGAGCCCGACACAACAAATGCTAGAAAAAAGGAATAGTCATATATGTACTCTGTCATGATCGTCGACGACGAGGCCACCATCCGGGAAAAGCTCCCCATGGTCATCCCTTTTGCGCAGTGCGGGTTCCATGTGACCGCAACAGCAAAAAACGGAGCGGAGGCGCTGGAGCTTCTGCCCGCCCACGAGCCCGACCTCATCCTGTTGGATGTGCGCATGCCCGTGATGGACGGCCTCACCTTTCTGGAGCGGCTGCGGGAGGGCAGGTACAGGGACACCCCGGTGATCATCCTCTCGGGGTACAGCGACTTTGAATACGCGAAGCGGGCGATGGGCCAGGGCGTAAAGGCCTACCTGACCAAGCCGGTGGACGAAGATGAGGCGGCCGCCAGGCTCAGGGAAATCGCCGAGGAGCTGTCCCTCCGGGGGGATGAGACAAAGCGGAGGCGCTACCGGAAAAGCATCTCTCTGCTGCGCAGAGCCTACAGCGAAAGCACCGTGGTTGCCTCCATGCCGGACTACCTCCTGCTCCACCTCGTGCTGCGAAAGGTGGAGACCGGCTACAGCGGGGCGCACCCCTACCAGCTGATCAACGGCCATATGGCCGCAAAGGTGGGCATGGAGGAGGAGGGCCTGCTCCGCAAGGAGGGCTGTATCTACTCCTTCCTGCTCCCGGTGGAGACCCTGAACTGCGGTGCGAGCAGAAGCAAGACCGCCTTTGCGGAGACACTGCGCCGTGAGCTCCTCAGTGTGGGCATCGACTGCGCGGTGCTGCTGGATATGCTCACCCTCTCCAGCGGGCAAATCTCCTTTCGCGAGAGCTTTCTGAAATACCTGGACGGGCTGATGACACAGCTTTTCTACACCGACGTCAGCTTCGCCGAGGCCCACCCGGGGGCTGAAACCGGGCGGCAGTCCAAGCACAGCGGCCACTTAGACGATATCTACGAGGAGCTGCGCCGGAATTTGGCCGACATCAACACCGCCATGGTCACGGCGCTGATTGAGCAGCTCTACGACAGCATCCGGGAGGCGAAGCTGGACACGGATGAGCTGCAAAACATCACAAACCGGCTCTACTACCTGTTTACCGAGATCATGTCCTCGCTGGAGCGGGACGGCTCGGAGCCGCCCATGCTCTCCCGCATGATTCTCAAAGAGCTGCCCACCTTCCACAACTTCTATCGCTGGCGGGAAATGCTGACCGAGCAGGTCGGCCAGGTGCTGACCTTTCTGGCCCAGCGGCGAAAAATGCTGGGGATGGGCGTCAGCCGGGAGCTGCTGGAGTATGTCTACAGCAATTACCGCAGCCAGCTCAGCCTGCGGCAGGTGGCAGAGCAGTTTCACATGAACCCGGCCTATCTGGGGAGAGTGTTTCAGCGGGCCACCGGCGTGAGCTTCAAGCAATATGTCACCCGGCTGCGGATGGACGAGGCAAAGCGGCTGCTCCAAAGCACCGACAAGCTGATTTACGAGATCGCCGAGGAGGTCGGCTTTTCGGGCAGCTCCTACTTCATCGAACGGTTCACCGAGGAGGAGGGCGTCAGCCCGCTGGAGTTCCGAAAAAGATAAAGGGAACGGCCTTGGCCGTTCCCTTTATCTTTTGTACTATCGCTATGCTTTCCGAACGCGAATCGCCATGTACTCCCTTGCAGGCAGATCAATGGTGAATTTGCCCCTGTGAACCCCTGCATCCTGAATGGTCATCCCCCAGGTGTCGATGATCTCGACCTTGTAGTCCGTCTCGTCGTCGAAGTGGAAGATGCGGTAAGAGGGGCGCATGAAGCCGTAATAGATCAGATGGTAGCCTGAATCATTCTGCCGGGCGTCCGGCACCGCTGTGACGCAGTCAGTGAAAAGCGGGACGCACTTGAGACCGTGGCCCGGCGTCTCCTCCAAAATGCGCAGCAAAAAGCGGAAGCGCTCCGGGCTTTGCCCGTGAAGCACGCCGCCGTGGCTCCACCACAGAATGCCGTCAGGGCGGTCGTAGGTCTCACCGTGGCCGGGATATCCACCGCGGCAAGCACCCTCCCAAAAGCGCCTGACCAGCTCCTCCGCTGTAATGTTGCCCCAGCCGTTGTTGATGTCGCCCTCGTAGCAGATTTCATCCAGCACCACCGGCTTGCCGTAGCGGACGCGCAGTCCGTCGGTCACCTCGGCAGTTTTGTAGTTGTCGGTGCGCTGGTAGCTGCAGTGGGTGATCCAGGGGCGGGTGTGGTCGTAGATCGTCCCGCAGTTGTGGATGGAGCGGAGGTGGTTGTAGGGGTCTTGGCGGCAGATGATTTCAGCGTACCTCTCCCAGTCGGCGATTGTCTTGGCGCGCATCAGGTCAAACTCGTTGGCCAGCGACCACCAGACGTTGCGGAAGGCGGAGAAGCGGTTGACCACATAGTTCCAGTAGAGATCGTCGGCCTCCTTGCCCATATCGCTGAAGCCCCACCGGTCGTAGGGGTGCATGACGATGAGATCGGCCTCTATCCCCAGCTTCATGAGCTCCCCGATGTAGTATTCAATGCGCTGGAAGTGCGCGGGATTGAAGCGGGTAAAATCCCAGTCGTTGCCCGAAAAGTCGGAGTCGTAGGCGAAATTCTCCCTGGTCAGCCCCGAGGAGTCGCAGGGGGTTCCCTCATAGGGATAGGTCTCCGGCTCGTGAAAGTTATAGATGTAGTGCTTCGGGAAAATACAGAACCGGATTTTGTTGAAGGCGCTGTTCTTCAGCGTCTCCAGCGTCTGGTCCCGCAGCTGCTGGTTTTGGTGCGTCCACACATAGCAGGTGGTTCCGATGGAGTAATAGGGTGTGCTGTCCTCGTAGGCGAAGTGGTAATTGTTCGCCACCCGCACTGGGCCGCGATTTCCCTCGCCGGGAGAAACGACCTCAAAGCTGCCGGTGGCAGGTGCTCCCAGGGCTGAGCCGCTCACCTCGAAGGTATAGCTGCCCGTGAAGGAGGGCATGCACCGCACCCGGTAGATGCCGTCCCCATCGTAGAAGCCGTCCGCCTCCACCGTCTCGTTCTTGTGCCGGAAGGTGCCGTGCACCGCGTAGTCCGTGAACGGATTGCCGTCAGTCTTGCCATTCAGCGAAACCTCAAACATTCCCCACCGCTCAACACTCTGTGCGTTTACAATTGCATCCATTCTTATCACCATACCTTTTCCTTATTTGGGAATTGTGACGGTACCGGCGCAGCCGGTATTATGGCCCCTAGCCATAAAGGAACAAAACCGAGTTTGAAAGCCCTCTCTTTCAAACTTTCCTCTCCCTTCCAGAATTGCCATCCAATGGTATCACTGTACCATTTTTCGCTGTCTTTCACAATACTGCCGGAATCATTTTCCCGTAGTAAAAAATCGACAATATTAGCATTTATTCGTGGAGATCGCTTCCGCCATGTTGACAGAAGCGGTGTGGATAGGATAATAAAGAAAGAGGATAAGAAAGGAAGGAGCATTCTAATGATTGAAAGCATGAATTCCAGGGAGAGGGCCATGGCGGCCTTCGCCCACAAAAAGGTCGACCGCGCTCCCATTTGGCACACCGACAGCAATGTCTGGATCATCGACGACGCGGGCATCTCCTTTGCGGATATGTTCGCCATGGAGGATGTGGGCGTCGACCTCGCCATTCGCGGATTCGAGAAGCTGCACACCGACATGGTCACCGTCGGCGCAGGCGCGTGGCTCGGCTGGGTGAACGCCTTTGGCTGCCCCGTGGACATGAGCCGGAAGGGTGCTCCCATTGAAGTCAGCGCCTGCATCGAAGACCCCGACACCGACGTGCCCAAGCTGGACATCTCCAAAATCAGGGAGTTGATCGCGAACAGCGAAATCTGCCAGAAAATCCTCAAACAAACCCGCCTTTTCAAGGAGAGGGTCGGCAGCGAAAAGATGATCCAGTTCGTCACCGGCGGGGCATTCACCCTGGCCAATGTGATGGCGGGCACCGAGAACTTCATGGTGATGCTGGCGGATGAGGATGAAAACGTGGAACAGCTCCTCAGATTTACCGCCGCAGCCACCGCCGAAATATGCAACCAACTGTTCGATGCGGGCTGCGACGTAATCTTCTACGCGGAGCCCAACGCCTCCGGCGACATGATCAGCCAGTCCATGTTCGAGGATATCGTCGTCCCCGCGACAAAAGACTGCATCTCCCGCATGCAGAGCGGCAAGTACCTGTTCATGCACATTTGCGGCCAGAGCACCCAACGCATTCCGGATGTGATGAAGATGGGCTTCAACGGTTTGTCGGTGGACGCCGTCGTCGACCTCAAGGCCGCGATGGACTTCACCGGCGACAAGATGTCCATGATGGGCAACCTGAGCCCATCGGCTGTGCTGCTGCAGGGCACACCGGAGGAAAACTACAACCAGTCGCTGGACTTCTGCCGCTATGCCGGGCTGGAGCACGGCTACTTCCTTGGCCCCGGCTGCGACCTCCCGCCGAAAAGCCCGATGGAAAATGTGGATGCCATGTACCGCGCCGCCTGCGATGCCGCGGAGCAATCCGGCAACTAAACTGCCTCCCGGAAAGAATAAAAGAACCTCCCCGCATTCAAAACGCGGGGAGGTTCTTTTGTGAATCATCCGGTTGGAAGCGCTGTTTTCCCAAAACTAAGCGGCCAGCATCTCCTCGGAGATATCAGCGTAGCTGCTCAGGTCAGAGGGGAACTCCAGCGACGTAAAGGCATTGACAGTGCGGTAGGTCAGCATCATGTCAAAGTCGCAGTGAACTGTCTCACCCTCAATTGTCATGTCCATGGTGAAGACCATATGCTGTGTGCGGGGCATAAAGTCCTGATCCACAGTGGTGATGATGTCGATATTGCTGACCTTGATGCTCACGCCCTCGGTCTCGGAAGCCGCGAGGAAGGGAGAAATTGCACTGGCGGGAACAGTGGCGCCCAGCTCGTAGCCATCATCTAAAGTAATGGCGTAGAGATTGGTCACCAGTTCATCACTGGAAGGCATTGCAGCGGAGGTGGCCGCAGTTGCTGCCTGGTCGCCCATCGCCATTGCCATCTTTTCGCCCATCAGATCCATATACATTTTGCCGTCGGTGACATACATCGTGGTGGGGATGGTCTCGCCCATCATATTCATGTTCATGGTCATGATCATCTGCATGTCATTGACATCGGTGGAGGGAGTGAATGCTTTCACTGTTCCATCCATTGTCAGGGGAACGCTGATGCCGGCCAGGCTCATGTTCATATTGGCGGTGTATCCGGCGGAGATGGCCTCCACATTTGCCATAGCGTTGTTCATCCTGGAATAGCCTTCCGCGCCGCTGATATCGGGCCCACGGAAGCCCACCATGGCAACACCCAGCACGAGCACGAGCAGTACACAAAGCAACCTCTTCATTAAATGACCACCTTTCTTTTCCATCGGCGCCGAAAGCAAACACATGGCATAAAATTGTCTGTGTCTTTTCCCCACTGCCTCCAGACACCGCTTTTTAATATTGTATCATGAAGGCGCTTTATTCGCAATACAGAAAAGCCGTCCCCACAACTTGGGAACGGCTTTTTTTGCTATTTCTTCTGAGCCTCCGCACCGCCGCAGCATCCGCCGCCCTCGGCGGAGGAACAGCCGCTGCAACCAATGCAACCGTGGGGCGACGACTTCTTCTTGCGGACAATATAGAATACGACTGCGGCCACCGCAACCACGATCAATGCGATGATGACAATATCGATGGCAGACATACCAAGACTTCCTTTCCGATAGCAAAACGTATATTTCACTAGCAGTTAGCTATAACTAACTTTGCAATAAAATTATACACCCCATTCCCCACTCTGTCAACTCCCAGCGGCATTTCATCAGTCAGCACGGGAGGTGTTCAACAACATGGGCCAACTTTGCTTAGCTATGGCAAATTTTTCCATCTGTTTACAAAAAATTAGCCGAATTGTGACAGTATTTATCTGATCTTTCCACTATAATTAGAATTGTCAATTTTATGTGCGGGAATGCACAATGTAAAAAGATAGAAAACGAAAAAGGAACGGCTGTACTCATGAAAGGGAAACATTCCAAATGGTGGAAAATCGCCTTGATTTCCGTCGCTTTTCTGCTTGTCCTCGCTGTCATGGCGGGCTGGATATACACCCAGGATAAACTCAACAGAATCAACTATGCCGCCCCGGTAGTCGCGACCAACATCGATGCAGACGGCGGGGAAGCGAAACCCCAGAACCAGCGGGGCGACCTCTTTGAGGATTCGACCATCCACATCCTTCTGCTGGGCACCGACGACAGCGGCGAGGAGTTCGATGATATCGCCCGGGCGGACGCGATCATGGTGCTCAGCGCCGACCTGGAGAAAAACACACTGCGTCTGGCCAGTCTGGAGCGGGGCATTGGCGTACCCATCCCCGATCAGGAAAAGGACTGGCTCACCCACGTCTTCGCCTATGGCGGTGCGGATTTGATGGTGGAAACGGTCAACGAGCAGTTTGATGCAGGTGTGGAACGGTATGTCCGGGTCAACTTCACCGGCTTTGAGGAGATCGTCGATGCCATAGGCGGGGTGGAGATCGACCTGACAGAGGCGGAGGTCGCCGCCCTCCAGCCCCTCACCGTCGCCGATCTGGAGGAGGGCAAAAACCTCCTGATGGGTCCGGACGCCCTGCAATACGCTCGCCTGCGCTCCATCGACAGCGATTTCGTCCGCGTACAGCGCCAGCGGACTGTCATGCAGGCTGCTCTGGACAAGATGAGTGATCTCAGCCTTGTTCAGATTGATCAGCTGCTTAATAAAGTCCTCCCGCATGTGGAGACCAACTTCACAAAGGCAGAGCTGAGCCAGCTTCTCCCCTACATTCCCGGCTTCCTTGGGGTGGAGATCGACCAGCGCACCATCCCCGACCAGGAGGATATCCTGCCGGGAGAGTACACATCGGACGGCAGACTCCTCACCATCATCGACTTTGAACAGGCAGCCGACGATTTGGAGCGCTTCTTCAAAACAGGCAGATGAGATTAATCTCATCTGCCTGTTTCTTTTTGCCATTACTATATTACTGTTTCACTTCAAACTGGTATGCCGTGGTGGAGAAATACTCCTGCTCCGCCTCGTAGACCGGGGATGCCAGCCAGGGCATCTGGGCAGCGTTGGGGACAGTCTGGGTCTCCAGGCAGATGCCGCCGTTCTTGGCGTAGGGTTTCTCACTCTTTTCCGGGCAGCTGTTGGGAAGATTGTTCCCGGTGTAGACCTGCACGGCGGGCAGGTCGGTGAAGGTGTGCATGACCCTGCCGCTGGCGGGATCAGTCAGTGTGGCCACCTTGCGGTATCCCGAGCCGTCCAGCATGAAGTTGTGGTCGATGCCGCTGAACTGCTTGATCTGCTCGAAGCTGCCCTGCACGAGCTCTCCCAGTGCGGTGGAGTTGCGGAAATCCATGGGGGTTCCCTCCACCGACAGCACCTCACCCGTGAGGATATTGGCGGAGCTAGCGGGGGTGTAGAAGCTGGAATTCATCTGGAGCTCGTGGCCGTAAACCGCGCCGGAATCGTGCCCCGCCAGATTGAAGTAGGTGTGATTGGTAAGGTTGATCAAGGTCTCCCTGTCGCTGACGGCATGGTATTCGATCATCAGTGTGTTGGTGTCGTCCAGGGTATAGGCGACCTCGGCGGTGAAGTTGCCGGGGAACTTGTCGTCCAGGTGGGGAACCAGGCAGGTGAGCAGCAGCCTTACCCCGTCCTCATCCGCAGTAATCTCGGCGTCGAACAGCCGGAACTGGAGGCCGCCCTTGCCAGTGTGAAGGTTGTTCTCGCCGTTGTTAGTTTCCAGGGGGTATAGCTGACCCTCCGACTCAAAGATCGCACCTTTTACGCGGTTGGCGTTGCGCCCGATCACCGCTCCGAAGCTGCCAGGGTTGCCCCCCACATACTGCTCCAGCCCTTTGTGGGCCAGCACGACATCCGCCAGATTGCCGTTTTTGTCGGCAACCATCAGATTGACGATCACGCCGCCAAAATTGCTGATGGATGCTGACATGCCATTGTTGTTCTCCAGCGTGTATAACTTAGCCTCCCGGCCGTCGGACAGGGTTCCGTAGGGCTTGACTGAAATGTTCATCGCAATCAACTCATTTCCAAGTTTATTTATTGAGTTCCAGCAGGCTGCCGTCAATGACGGTGGTGGGGTTGATAAAGACATTGTTTACCGAGAAGCCGAAGTGGAGGTGGGGGCCGGTGGAAAAGCCCGTTGTCCCCACAGTGCCCAGCTTCTGTCCCACCGTGACCATGTCGCCGGTTTTAACGCTGAGGCTGTCCATGTGGTAATGCCAGCTTTTGAGGCCGTAGCCGTGCTCGATCACCACTGTGTTACCGGTGAGCTGAAGGAAGCCTGCAAACAGCACCCTGCCGTTGTTGGTGGCGGCGATGGAGGTACCCAGAGGCGACGCGAAGTCGATGGCCCCGTGGCGCACCGAGGTGGGAGAGCCGTTGACATAGCGGATCATGCCGAACTGGGTGGTCACCCTTGTCCCAGCGGCAAGAGGCCAGATAAAGTCATTCTGTAGGAAGTAGGGGGTCTCGTCTGCCACAAAGCGGATGGGCGCGATCTTTTCCTCGAACTCATCGTTGGCCTTCTGGCTGTTCACCGTCTCCGCCACATTGTTCTGGTCAGCGGTGAGATTTTGAATCTGGAACTGCTTATCCCTCACGTCGATGGCGAAGCTCTGGCTCTGCCCCGCCGCAGACATGGTCACCATATACTTGGCGGGCTGGTTGCGGTAGTGGATGGGCAGCAGCGCAATCATGGAACCGTCCTCCCGGCGGAAGAAGGCGGGTTTGAAGTCGTCGATGTTGGAGGTGAATGCAATCTTCTCCCCCTGGGGCAGGTTGTAGGCGCGCAGCACCACGAATTCACCGGGATAGCTGGAGCTGCCCTCAATGGCGAAGCTGACATTTGTCTGCTCAGGGTAGCGGAGCACGGCGGTATAGCTGACAATGCCGCGGTAAAGGTTCTCCGCCTCGTAGCCCACCGACAGTATCATGGTGTAGTCACCGCCGGCAGTGGGCACGAAGTCCTTCATGCCGGGCAGATCTCCCTCCCACACCTTTTCCGAGCCCTTATAGAGAGCCACCACCGTGTATTTGTCCTTGGCGGAAAAGGTGATGGCGGGAGCTGTGCCCACCTTTGCAGAGATGACCGGGTTTTCCGTTTCTCCCGGCAGGCTGGGCCGGTAGTAAATGCCGTTCAGCTTACGGTAGGCATAGCTGCTCTCCCTGGTCTTTAAGACCAGCTCACCGGACTTTGCCGTGGGAATGGTGCGGCAAAGATAGAGGCCCTTATCCAGCGTATTTGTAAAATCGTTGAGAGCCTCCGCCGTGATGGAGCGAGTCTGGCTCCCCCTGCGCAGATAGAGGCTCCCGCCGTCCGTCAGCAGGGTGTAATCCACCGTCTTGTCGCCGGACTGCACCGCCCGGAACGTGGCGGTCTCCACAGCGGTCTCCGGAACAGCGGAAACAGCCACCGAGCCCTCCAGCAGCGTGCGGAACGCTTTCAGCGCCGCTTCGTCGCCCGTGTTGACCTCGGCGGTCATACCCGCTACAGCGGGTACGGTGATCCCGCGGATACCGTCCACGGCAAATCCCGCGCTGGACGCCGACGCGCCCATAAAGGACACCGCCAGCACAAACACCAACAGAATACTGATTGCTCTCTTCATAACAACCTCCGGTTCACAAATAAGGATACATCAATACTGCTTCGATTATATCACATAACCAGCAGATTCCAAGCAGTGATATTAGACGAAGGCTCACCCTGCAGTCTATTTTTTCGCTGCAATTCCTTCCCCCTTGCCTTTCCCGCGCTGTTTAGGGTATAATGGGCGATATTAATTAATGGTAATTGTATTTTTTACTCTTTAATTTATATATCCTGTGTTTGGTTTTGACACCAACCATTATCTAAAGGAGCGGGTACAAATGGCAAAGGAACTGTCCAAACAGTATGATCCCCAGCAAGTGGAAGGCCGCATATACCAGTTTTGGCTGGATGGCGGGTACTTCCACGCCGTACCCAACCCCGATAAGTCCCCCTACACCATCATCATGCCTCCCCCCAACATCACAGGGCAGCTCCACATGGGCCACGCCCTGGACAATACCCTGCAGGACATCCTCACCCGCTGGCGGCGGATGCAGGGCTACGAGGCCCTCTGGATGCCCGGGACAGACCACGCCTCCATCGCCACCGAGGTGAAAATCGTTGAAGCTATGCGGGAGGAAGGCCTCACCAAAGACGATATCGGCCGCGAGGCATTTTTAGAGCGCGCCTGGCAGTGGCGCGAAACCTATGGCAACCGCATTACCTCCCAGCTGCGCCGCCTCGGCAGCTCCTGTGACTGGGAGCGGGAGCGCTTCACCATGGATGAGAGCTCCTCCCGGGCCGTGGTGGAGGCCTTCAACCGCCTGTACGAAAAGGGGCTGATCTACCGCGGCGAGCGCATCATCAACTGGTGCCCCGACTGCCTCACCTCCATCTCCGACGCGGAGGTGGAGCACGAGGAGCAGGACGGCCACTTCTGGCACATCCGATACCCCATCACCGACGGCTCCGGCTATGTGGAGATCGCCACAACCCGCCCCGAGACCCTGCTGGGCGATACCGCTGTGGCTGTCCATCCGGACGACGAGCGCTACAAAAACCTGGTGGGCAAGACCGTCACCCTGCCCCTGATGGAGCGGGAAATCCCCGTGGTGGCCGACAGCTATGTGGAAATGGATTTTGGCACCGGCGTGGTGAAGATCACCCCTGCCCACGACCCCAACGACTTCGAGGTGGGCCTGCGCCACAGCCTGCCCATCATCAATGTGATGAACGAGGATGCCAGCATCAACAAAAACGGCGGCAAGTACGAGGGCATGACCCGGGAACAGGCCCGGAAGGCTGTCGTGGCCGACCTGGAGGCCCAGGGCCTGCTGGTGAAGGTCGAAGACCACGTACACAACGTGGGCACCTGTTACCGCTGCCACACCACCGTGGAGCCCCGCGTGAGCATGCAGTGGTTCGTCGAGATGGATCCCCTTGCGAAGCCCGCTATCGAGGCGGTACGCAGCGGCGAGACCAAATTTGTCCCCGACCGCTTTGAGAAAATTTATTACAACTGGATGGACAACATCCGGGATTGGTGTATCTCCCGCCAGCTCTGGTGGGGCCACCGCATCCCCGCCTGGCACTGCGACGACTGCGGGGAGATCACGGTCTCCCGGGAGACTGTCACTGTCTGCCCCAAGTGCGGCGGAACCGTTCACCAGGACCCCGACACCCTTGACACCTGGTTCTCCTCCGCGCTGTGGCCCTTCTCCACCCTGGGCTGGCCGGACAAAACCCCGGAACTTGACTACTTCTACCCCACCGACACTCTGGTCACCGCCTACGACATCATCTTCTTCTGGGTGGCGAGAATGATCTTTTCCGGCATCGAGCAGATGGGCGAAACGCCCTTCCACACTGTCTTCATGCACGGTCTCATCCGGGACGCGCAGAACCGCAAGATGTCCAAGAGCTTAGGCAACGGCATCGACCCCATCGACCTGATGGACAACTACGGCGCCGACGCCCTGCGCTTCATGCTGGCGACAGGCGTCTCCCCCGGCAACGATATGCGCTTCATGGAGGAGAAGGTGCTGGCAAGCCGCAACTTCGCCAACAAGATTTGGAATGCGGTGCGCTATGTCCTCATGAATTTGGAAGGCGCGGATATTCAGCCCTCTTCCCTGCCCGAGGAGCTGGCTATCGAGGACAAGTGGGTGCTGGGCATCTACAACAATCTCGTCGCCGAGGTCACCTCCAACCTGGAGAAGTTCGAGCTGGGCATCGCAGCCCAGAAGCTCTACGACTTCATCTGGGATATTTTCTGTGACTGGTACATTGAAATCACCAAGACGCGCATCCAGCAGGGCGGCGACACCGCACTGCGCGCCCAGCAGGTGCTTGTCTATGTGCTGGAGGGCACCCTGCGCCTGCTCCATCCTTTCATGCCCTTCCTCACCGAGGAGCTGTGGCAGGCCCTGCCCCACGAAGGCGAAAGCCTCATGGTGCAGAGCTGGCCTGTTGCAATAGAGTCCCTCTCCTTTGACAAGGAGCAGGAGGACTTCTCCATCGTGCTGGACGCCATCCGCGCCATCCGGGCGCGCCGCAGCGAGATGAACGTCCCCCCCAGCAAAAAGGCCAGTGTCTATATTGAGACCGATCTGGGCGGCGTGTTCGCCCAGGGTGTCCCTTTCATCCAGCGCCTTGCCTTCGCCGACCAGGTGGAGGTTGGCACCTCTTTCCAGATCGACGGCGCTGTGCAGGTCGTCACCGACTCCGCCCGCATTCTCATCCCAATGGATCAGCTTGTGGACATGGAGAAGGAGCGCCAACGTCTGGAAAAGGAAAAGGCCGACGCCCTGCGGGAGATCGAAATCTTCGAGAAGAAGCTCTCCAACGAGAGCTTTGTGTCCAAGGCCCCCGCCGCCGTGGTGGAAGCGGAGCGGGAGAAGCTTGCCAAGGCGAAGGAGCGGCTCGGCATGATCGGGGAGAGCCTCGCGTCGATGTAGGTATATTTTAACCGGTGGAGGCATACCCTCCGCCGGTCTTTGGCGTCTTAGAAATATAAGACTAATTGTTAAATTGGAATTTGCAAAGGTGCTAAGAAATGGAATTTAGTCAGCTTGTCGATAAAATGAAAAAATGGATACGCGAAATTCCATTGCAATATCAAGGAAAAGTAAGCGTCGAATTTCTTGCGGAAAAAGAAAACTTTCTCCGCTATATTATTGAGAGCAACAACTATCTTGCGGAAGCAGTTGTAGAACCAAAAGGTTTCCACCCATATCGTTATGTTTCATTTACAGCTTTAGACAAACGGAAAGAAGTAACACAACAGGATGCCTATTACTATTATGATGATGTCAATAGTTCTTGTTCTGATATATTTTATAATCTTAATAAAGCAATCCAGTATATTCTTGATTGACAAATTCCAATTGGTTAGTTCTAGAAGCATAAGACTCACAAGCGGAGGAATCCAAATGATGACATACGAGGACGCATTGGACTTCATTCACGGCATCGAGCGCTTTGGCAGCAAGCCGGGGCTGCGCCGCGTGACCATGCTGCTGGAGCGGCTGGGCAATCCCCAGAAAAAGCTGCGCTTTGTCCATGTGGCGGGCACCAACGGCAAGGGCTCCACCTGCGCGATGCTCAGCAACATCCTACGGAAGCAGGGCCTGCGCACCGGGCTGTATATTTCCCCCTTTGTTCTGGACTTCCGGGAGCGCATCCAGATCGACAACAAGATGATCCCCAAGGCAGACCTGGCGGAGATCACGGCTCACGTGAAGAAGCACTGGGATGCCATGGATGCCGAGGACGAGACCCCCACCGAGTTCGAGCTGGTGGTGGCAATCGCCATGGAATACTTCCTGCGGGAGAAGTGTGACATCGTCGTGCTGGAGGTGGGTCTTGGCGGCCGTTTTGACGCCACAAACGCCATCGACACGCCGCTGGCATCGGTCATCACCAGCATCAGCCTAGATCACACCGAGTACCTGGGGGGCACCCTGTCGCAGATCGCCTTTGAAAAGTGCGGCATCATCAAGCCGGGGGGCGTGACGGTGAGCTACCCCAGGCAGGAGCCCGAAGCGCTGGCCGTCATCATGCAGCGCTGCCAGGAGGAGGGCAATCCTCTGCGCATCCCCCACCAGGTGGAGGTGCTCGGAAGCAGCATTGCAGGCAGCGACATCCGCTGGAATGATCTCGATATCCACATTCCCCTCCCTGGGGAGCATCAAATTTGGAACGCCATGACGGTACTGGAAACCTGCAGTGCTCTGCTGGATCGGGGAGTCTATATCGAAAACCGCAACATTATTAAGGGGATTGCCGCCACCCGCTTCCCCGCCCGGATGGAAATTCTTCAGGCGAGCAACCCGCTGATCCTCCTGGACGGCGCCCACAACCTGGACGCCGCCAAAGTGCTGGGCAGGGCGTTGGAGATGCTGGGCGGCAGGCGAATACACGCTGTGATCGGCATGCAGGCCAACAAGGATGTGGAGGGCTTTCTCTCCGAGCTGGGCCCCCGGTGTACAAGCATTGCCTGCACCTCACTTCCCCACTATCCCGGCGCTCTGCCCGCGGAGGATTTGGCCGATACCGCCAGACTCTACTGCACCGAGGTCACTGTCCACGACCCCAAGGGTGCTTTAAGCGTTGCCAGAGCCCGCTGCGAAGGCGACGACGTGATGCTTCTCTGCGGCTCCCTGTATCTGGGAAGCATGCTCCGCAAGCTCGTGCTGGATCGGGAACAAAGGGTCGGGACAGCCGGGGCCGAATTGTAATGGAGCAGCGACTGGACAAATGGATTGCCTCCCACACCGCCCACAGCCGCAAGGAGGCTAAGGCGCTCATCCACAGGGGGTTGGTCACAATAGATGGCCGCGCCGCGCGCGCCGGGGAGGAGAAAATCCCTGCGGGAGCGGTTATATCAGTTGACGGCATTCCCGTCCTGCTCCAAGAACACTCCTATATTATGATGAATAAGCCGGAGGGCGTGCTGAGCGCAACCAGGGACAAGCACGCAACCACTGTGCTGGATTTGGTGCCCCCTCACCTGATGCGCACCGGTCTCTTCCCCGCAGGCCGCCTGGACAAGGACACAACCGGTTTTCTGCTGCTCACCGACGACGGGGCCTTTGCCCATGAACTGCTCGTGCCCAAAAAACATGTGCCCAAAACCTACCACGCCCGGCTCGACCACGGCACCGACTGGGAACTGTTGGCAGCAACCTTTGCCGAAGGAATAACAATCGGCGAGGGGGAGGAAACTTCTCCCGCGCAGCTACTGGTATTGGAGGATTCTGAACACCCGCTTGTGGAACTGGTGATTTACGAGGGAATGTTCCACCAGGTCAAGCGAATGTTCGCAGCTTCACAGCTTCTTGTGACTGCACTGAAACGCGTTAAAATAGGCGCTCTTTCCCTTGATCCCGGTCTGGGCCCAGGGGAGTGCAGACAAATAACGGAAGCCGAAATTGCGTCAATTTGGTAACAATTTATAACGAAAAACCTCCTAAAGGGTATTAAATACGCGGATTACTGGTTAACTTCAATAAAGCCAATAATCGAACTTTGGGAATATAGTGGATTGCATCTCGTTCAGAATTAGTTTACAATTGACCTTGTCAAAGAGCTATATGGCCGCATCATAGTGATGCCAGTCATATACCGTTGTATTAGGAGGTAACAAAATGGCAAATCTATCACTTAGAAATATTTACAAAAGGTATCCCGGTGGAGTAACGGCGGTTACTGATTTCAGCCTGGATATCGAAGATAAGGAATTCATCATCTTGGTTGGTCCTTCCGGCTGCGGTAAGTCCACCACGCTCCGTATGATCGCCGGCCTCGAGGAAATCAGCGAGGGTGAGCTCTACATCGGTGATGTTCTTGTCAACGACGTGGCCCCCAAAGACCGCGATATCGCGATGGTGTTCCAGAACTACGCCCTGTACCCCCATATGACCGTATTTGACAACATGGCATTTGGTCTTAAGCTCCGCAAGACCCCCAAAGATGAAATCAAGCGCCGCGTGGAAGAGGCTGCTGCTGTCCTGGATATTACCCATCTACTGGATCGCAAGCCGAAGGCCCTCTCCGGCGGTCAGCGTCAGCGTGTTGCTCTTGGACGCGCCATTGTCCGTGAGCCCAAGGTCTTCCTTCTTGACGAGCCGCTGTCCAACCTGGACGCTAAGCTCCGCGCACAGATGCGTACCGAGCTCTCCAAGCTGCACCTGCGCCTGGGAACCACCTTCATCTACGTTACACATGACCAGGTCGAGGCTATGACCATGGGTGACCGCATCGTGGTCATGAAGGACGGCTTCATTCAGCAGGTCGACTCCCCCAACAATCTGTACACCAAGCCCTGCAACGTCTTTGTTGCCGGATTTATGGGCTCTCCCCAGATGAACTTCATCGACGTCACCGTCGTTGACAAGGGCGGCAAGATTGCTGTTGAGTTCGGTGATGAGGGCTCCAAGTACGAGATCGCTCTGCCTGATGGAAAAGCCGAAGTCGCTAAGCCCTATGTCGGTAAGGAAGTTGTCATGGGCATCCGCCCTGAGAACCTGCATGACGAAGAGATGTTCCTCTCCGCCGCCTCCACCGGTATCATTGACGCCGAAGTGGAAGTCAGCGAGATGATGGGTGCTGAGACCTATCTGTACCTGACCAGCGCCGGAAACAACCTGATCGCCCGCGTCTCTCCCCGCAACCATACCAAGAGCGGCGATAAGATTCGAATTGCCATGGATCCCAACAAGGTTCACCTGTTCGACAAAGAGACAGAGCAGGCTATTACTAACTAACGTTATCATTCAAAAGGAACCCGTCAGATGGCGGGTTCCTTTTTTGTTACAAATTCACCAACAACCTGCTTTCTTTTTGGCAGCAGCGGCTCCCTTTTGTCTTGACAGCCCACAAATGTGAGCTTATAATAAAGATAAGAGATTTCGTGCACGTGCACAATTTGTAGTGAACCATGAAAGGAATGAGAAAAATGAGCGAAATTTTCAAGGGTGTACCCAAGATCAAATATGAGGGCGCAGCGACAGACAATCCCTTTGCCTTCCGCTTCTACAATCCCGACGAGGTTGTTGCCGGCAAGACCATGCGGGAGCAGCTGAAATTCGCCATGTCCTACTGGCACACCCTCAACGCAGGCGGGCGCGATATGTTTGGCTCCGAGACTACTGACAAAAACTTTGGCGACGGCGACGAGATGCAGATTTTCCGCAACCGTGCCGAGGCTGGCTTTGAACTGATGGACAAGCTGGACATCGACTATTTCTGCTTCCATGACGCCGATATCGCCCCCGCAGGCGCTACACTTGCAGAAAGCCAGAAAAACCTGGATGTCATCACCGAATTGCTGGAAGCTAAGATGAAGGAGAGCGGCCGCAAGTTGCTCTGGGGCACCTCCAACTGCTTCGGCCACCCCCGCTTCATGCACGGCGCGGGCACTGCGCCCAACGCAGATGCGTTTGCCTATGCCGCCGCACAGATCAAGAAGGCAATGGAGATCACCGTTCGTCTCGGCGGCACCGGCTACGTCTTCTGGGGCGGTCGCGAAGGCTATGAAACCCTGCTGAACACCGACGTCAAGCTGGAACTGGACAATATGGCCCGGTTCATGCGCATGAGTATCGATTACGCCCGCTCCATCGGCTTCACCGGCGACTTTTACATCGAGCCCAAGCCCAAGGAGCCCACCAAGCACCAATACGACTTCGACGTGGCCACCGCAGCAAACTTCCTGCGCTGCTACGGCCTGGACAAGGACGTTAAGATGAATGTGGAGGCCAACCACGCCACTTTGGCGGGCCACACCTTCCAGCACGAGCTTCGCATGGCTACAGTCAACGGCATGTTCGGCTCCATCGACGCCAACCAGGGCGACCTGCTGCTGGGTTGGGATACCGACCAGTTCCCCACCAACATCTATGACACCACCCTCTGCATGTTCGAGGTGCTGAAAGCCGGCGGCTTCACCAACGGCGGCCTCAACTTCGACGCCAAGACCCGCCGCGGCTCCTTTGATCACGAGGACATGTTCTACGCCTACATCGCAGGCATGGACACCTTCGCCCTGGGTCTGCGCATGGCGGATAAGATGATCAAGGATGGCCGCATCGACCGCTTTGTGTCTGACCGGTACGCCAGCTGGAGCACCGGCATCGGCGCGGACATCATCTCCGGCAAGGCCACCATCCAGGATTTGGAGCAGTACGCTCTGAAGATGGGCGAGGTCACAAGCAACACCAGCGGCCGTCAGGAATACCTCGAGGGCATCCTGAACGCCATCCTCTTCTCCTAACGCCACTCATAAAAAGAGAGCCTCCCGCATATATGCGGGAGGCTCTCTTTTT
>JBKEBS010000023.1:0-15415 GCA_047973265.1 Oscillospiraceae bacterium | reverse complement strand
AGCCCTACTTCGTCTACATGACCGCTACGGCTAACAAGTTTCTGCGCATATACTATGGGCGTGTAAAAGAGTACCTGAACGCTCTCGACGAGGGCGATGACGCATAGATTTCGTCCTTTCTTCTATGGCTGAAACACCCTGCTGTGTATCGGCTTATTTTTGTTGCGCAATTTCTGCCTGCAAATTTTTGTCATTTTGGGCTTGACTTTTTATTTGCAGGCTTTCCGAATGTTCCGTTACATTGTCAGAGTGGACAGCACCGCTATCACGCACATGCCCACCTGTATGAGAGAAAACGTGATAACAATGCGGCTTTCACTCCAGCCGGACATCTCAAAGTGGTGATGGATCGGCGTCATCTTAAAGAGCCGCTTGCCCTCGCCGTACTTCCGCCGTGTATACTTGAAGTAGACAGTCTGAATCATCACCGACACAGCCTCTACAATGTAGATAAAGCCTGTGAAGATGAGAATCAGCGGAACGCCCAGCCCAAAAGCCAGCGCGACAATCATTCCCCCAAGGAAAAAGGAGCCCGTATCACCCATGAACACCTTGGCCGGGTAGAGATTCCACACCAGAAAACCCAGGCACCCCCCTGCCAGTGACGCGGCCAGCATCTGCATGCCCGCAAACTGCAGGAACCCTGCGATGACCAGAAAGCCCAGGGCAGACATGAATGTCACCGAAGAGCACAGGCCGTCCACCCCGTCGGTGAAGTTGACGGCGTTGATGATGAACACAATGCCCAGCACCACCAGCGGGTAATAGGCCCAGCCCAGGTTGATCTGCCCGATAAAGGGGAACCACACAATAGTGGAGGGCTCGCTCATAATGGCGAGGCAGACGATATAGGCGATGGCGATGGCGAACTGTAGCACCAGCTTCTGCTTTTCCGTGAGGCCCAGGTTGCGCTTTTTGACCACCTTGATGTAGTCGTCCAGAAAGCCCACCGCCGCGAACGCAAGGGCCATTACAACGCCCAGGATCAGCACCCGGTTGTTCCGTGCAGAGTGGCTGAACAAATCCTTGGTGAGGTTAAGCTGCAACAGCGCATAACCTGCGATAACCCCCGCAACAGAGCCAATTATAAACAGGATGCCGCCCATAGTGGGGGTACCCTCCTTATTCTTGTGCCACCGTGGGCCGATATCGAGTATTGTCTGGCCGAACTTGAGCTTTCGCAGCATGGGAATCACCCAGATTCCCATCAGTCCGGTCACCAGAAAGGCCACCGTCCCGGAAATGATCACGGGCAGGAAGTTCATACGCCTTCGTTCCTTTCAACTATCAATTAAAGAGCCTCGCTCTGGTATTGATCCCTGATTCGCTGGGCCACTTCCTCCAGCTTCATTCCCCTGCTTGCCTTGAGCCAGACAGTGTCGCCGGGCCGGAGCAGCTCCAGCAAAGCATCGGCAAGCGCCTGTTTATCGGGGTAGTGGACAGCCTCCACCATTCCGGCGGAGCGGGCCGCCTCTACATAGGCCTTTGCCCTCTCCCCTGTCGCCAGCAGGATATCGATGCCGCTCTCCACAGCTGCTCTCCCCACCTCCAGGTGGGATTCCGCCTCCACCGGGCCAAGCTCCAACATATCGGAGAGCACGGCGATTTTCCTGCCCGCTCCCTCCATGCCGCCCAGGGTGCGCAGCGCCGCCAGCATGGAATCGGGGCTGGCGTTGTAGCAGTCCTCCACCAGGGTGATTCCGTCCAGTTTTACAACGCGCTGGCGCATGCCGGTGGTCTTGTAATCGGACAGGGCCTTTGCCGCCTGCTCCGGCGGGATGCCCAATTTAACTCCCACACCGAAGGCCGCCAGTGCGTTGCCAACATTGTGCGTGCCAATCGCGGGCAGCACCGCGTGATGCCTGTCACCATTATATAGAATGTCAAAATCCGTCACTTCACTGCCGACGCAGATGTTCTCCGCCCGGATGTGAGCGTGGGGATTGTCAATGCCATAAAACAGCACCTCCAGCCGCTCGTCTCGGTGAGTTTGCAGCAGCGCGTCGTCCCCGTTCAGCAGCAAAATTCCCCCATCGGGGATTCCGGCAGCTATGTCCAGCTTCTCCCGCATGATGTTCTCCCGGCTGCCCAGGGCTTCCAGGTGGGAGACGCCGATGTTGGTCACCACTCCGATATCGGGCCGGGCTGCCCGGGACATCGGGGCAATCTGTCCGGGGCCGTCCATGCCCATCTCCAGCACTGCCGCCCTGTGGCTATCCTCGAGACGCAACAGCATCTGGGAGAGGCCAATCTCGTTGTTCAGGTTCGCCTCGGTCTTGAGCGTAGGGTAGGAGGATTCCACCACACAGGCAATCATCTCCTTGGTGGTGGTCTTGCCCACGCTGCCGGTCACAGCCACTATCTTGCAGTCCCGCTGCCGCCGGTAGAGCCCCGCGATGTCCAGCAGGGCCTGTCGGGTGTCCTTCACCAACAGGATTTTTTCCGCCGGGAAGTCTCTCTCCTTCACTTTACTTACTACTGCCATAGCAGCGCCCTGCTCCAGAGCCTGGGCCACGTAGTCGTGGCCGTCGAATCGCTCTCCAGACAGCGCCACAAAGATGGCGCCATCCGCTATATCGCGGGAATCGGTGGTAATGGAGGTGACCGAGAAGTCCGGGCCGGAGCGGGCTGCTCCTATGGCATTTGCGATCTCTTGAATGGACAGCGGCTCCACAGGCCCCGCTCCTCTCTAACTGGATTCTTTTTGCTTCTCCGCCAACAGTTCCCGGACGATCTCCTTTTCGTCGAAGCAGATCGTGCCGAAGTCCAGAACCTGGTAGTCCTCGTGGCCCTTTCCGGCGAGGAGCAGCGTATCGCCGGGAAGGCTGTTGTCCAGCGCCCAGCGAATGGCCTCATACCTGTCCACGAACTCCTTGTGCTTTGTCTTTTTCGTGAAGCCGGGCAGGGCGTCGTCGATGATCTGCTGCGGGTCTTCGGTGCGGGGATTGTCGGAAGTCAGGATGCAGAAGTCGGAGTATTCCGCCACAATTTTGGCCATGTGGGGGCGCTTTTTCCTGTCCCGTACGCCCGCACAGCCAAACAGTGTGACGATGCGGCCGGGGGCGAACTCCCGGACAGTGGAAAGCAGCTTCTCCAGCCCGTCGGGGGAATGGGCGTAGTCGCGGATGACGGTGTAGGGGGTGTCAGTCTCCAGAATCTCGAAGCGGCCAGGTACCCCCTTGCAGTGCTCCAAACCGTCGATCAGGGCCTGGAAGCCCAGCCCCGCGCCCATACAGAGCCCCGCCGCCGCCATGGCGTTGGAGACGGAGAAGTAGCCAGGCTGCACAAAATCAACCCTGGACAGCTCCCCCTGGAACAGCAGGGCGAAGTGGCTGCCCCGCTGGGAGAATTTGATGTTGTGAGCCGTGATGTCCGCCTGGTGGCGCTCGCAGGAAAAACTGATCTGCGGGAGCGTCAGCTCTTCGGAAAGCCTTCTGCCATAGCGGTCGTCCAGGTTGAGCACCGCCACCGCCGACTGGTCAAACAGGCGCTTCTTCGCCTGAAAGTAGGCCTCCATCTCGTGGTGGTAGTCCAGGTGATCCTCGGTGAGGTTTGTGAAGGCGGAGGCCGCAAAATGGCAGCCTGCAACCCGCCTCTGGTCGAGGGCGTGGGAGGAGACCTCCATCACCGCGTAGTCGCAGCCCGCCTCCACCATCCGGGCAAACAGGGAATGGAGCTGGAAGGGGTCGGGGGTGGTGTGGCGGGCGGGCAGCACCATGCCGGGCAGCTCGTTCTGAACGGTGCCGATCAGCCCGACCGTGTGGCCCGCATGCTCCAGGATATATTTCGTCAAAAAGGCCACCGTGGTCTTGCCGTTGGTGCCGGTCACCCCCAGCAGTCGCAGCTTCTTCGAGGGGTTGCCGAAGTAGTTGGCGCAGGCGATGCCATAGGCTTCGTGGGTGTCCTCCACCAGCAGCTGGCGGTCAAGGCCCAGGTCGCGCTGCACCACAACGGCGGCAGCACCCTTTTCCAGAGCCTGCGCCGCGTAGTCGTGGCCGTCCGCCGCCCCGCCGGGGATGCAGAAGAACAGGCTGCCCTTCTCCACCTGGCGGGAATCCCGGACAGGCAGAGTGACAGCGGTGTTCTCCACCTTGCCCGTGAAGGCGATGCCCTCCAGCAATTCATACAGTTTCATGGCAAATTCCATTCCTTTGGGAAATTGTTCGGTCAACGCCTTTACCCTTAGCCGGGATTCACGAAGATATCGTCCTGCACGGGGTCGGTATCCGGCACATCCCCGTCGTCGTCATCTGGCGGCGGGTCATCCTCAGGTGGGGGACTGCTGTCCACGCTGGAAGACGGCGTTTGGCTGGATTCCTCCGGGTCGTCGCCCGCGACGCCGAAATCGGCGGGGAGAGAGGAGAGATCGGGCAGCGACTGCGCCGACTCCGCCGGTTTTTCAATCAGCGTGACTATGACCACGTCGCCGGTGGTGGCGGACTCTCCCGCCAGGGGCCACTGCTGCTCTACAATCCGTATAACGTCTGTGCGCAGGTCTCCTCTGTACTCGACGTTGAGGCCCAGCCCGGTGAGCGTTATGGCCGCCTGCTCCGAGGTCATACCCACAAGCTCCGGTATCTGCAGGCCGCTCTCCAGCGCGCCCTCCTCTGTATAGAGGGTGACGGTTCCACCCTTTTGAATCTTCTGGCCCGCCTGGGGTACCTGCCGCACCACGGCGTTGCCCTGGCCCTCGATCTTGGTCTTGAGCCCTGCGATAGTCAGCTCCGCCTGGGCCTCGTGGGGTTTCATACCGATCAGGCTGGGCACCGCGACCTCGCTGCGGGCCAGTTCCTCGGCGCTGTACTGGGGCTCCACGCCCAGATAGGGCAGTATCTCCTGGAAGATGGCGCCCGCAACAGGGGCGGCGATAACCGAGCCCCAGGGATTTTCTTCGTCGGGGGCATCCAGTGCCACCAGCACCGCGTAGGTGGGATCATCCATAGGGGCAAAGCCCATGAAGGAGAGCACATACTCCTTCTTGATGTCCTCGCCCTCTTCACGCTTCTGCTCGTCCTCCAGCTTCTCAGATGTGCCGGTCTTGCCGCCGATGCGGTAGCCGGGCACCGCCGCGTGCTTACCGGAGCCGTCGGTGACCACCGACTCCACCAGGTCGCGCATGATGGCGGAGGTCTCCTCGGAGATGACCTGCCGCTTTACAAGGGGCTGGGTGGTTTCGATGACATTACCCTGGGAGTCCAACACCTGCTTGACGACATAGGGCTGCATAAGGTAGCCGCCGTTGACAACCGCGCCCGCCGCCGTGATCATCTGGATGGGCGTCGTCTTGATGGACTGACCCATAGAGGTACTGGCAAGCTCCACCTGGCTGTCCCTGGAAAGGGTTGCCTGGCTGTGCAGGATGCCGCTGACCTCGCCGGGGAGATCAACCCCGGTCATCTGGCCCAGACCGAAGTTGGTCATGGAATCGTACATCCTGTCTCCGCCAATGCGCAGCCCCAGAGTGATGAAAGCGGGGTTACAGGAGTTCTGGATCGCCTTGGTAAGAGTCTGGGTACCATGCCCCACCAGGTTGTGGCAGTTGTAGGTGCGGTCCGCCACCTCGATGGAGCCGTGGCAGACATAGACATCGTCGGTGTAGGTGAGGTGATCCTCCAAGCCGGTGGAGGCCGTAATGAGCTTGTACACCGAGCCGGGCTCGTAGGAGTCGGATACCGCCTTGTTGCGCCACTGCTCGAACTGCAGCTGCTGGTAGAGTTCCTTGTACTCCTCCGTGTCCTGCTCCAAGAGAGACAGCTCGTTCTCGGTGCGCCAGGTGGACGCAAGATCGTAGGGGGTGTTGGGGTTGAAGTCCGGCTTGGCCGCCAGGGCCAGAATCTCGCCGGTCTTTATGTTCATCACAATGCCCACGGCGTTGTTCTTGATGTTGTGTTCCACCACCGCCATCTCCAGATGCTTCTCCACGATGGACTGAACAGTCTCATCCAGGGTGAGCACCAGGGAGTAGCCGTCGGTGGCGGGATAGATGCGGCTGCCGTCATAGGGCAGGTTGGAGCCCGCGGTGGTGCGTGCGGACACCGAGATGCCGGGGCTGCCGGAGAGCACCTTGTCGTAGTAGGATTCCAGGCCGTATGCACCCTGGTTTTCATAGTTTGTGAAGCCGATCACGGTGGAGGCCAGATTGTCGTAGATATAGTAGCGCTTGGTGTCCTCCTCGAAGTAGACCCAGCGGCCCAGGATGTTCTCCTTGGGATAGGTCTCCGCCACCCAGTCCTCAAGCTCCTTTACCGTGTGACTTTCCACCCGCGATTTAATCTTCGCGTAGTAGGAGAGGTTCTCCGGGTTCTGCTCCTGGGTGGTTTTTGCAGCCTCGAGGATTGTCTCCTCATCCAGCTCCAGCACCTGTGCCAGCTTTTTCGCCACAGCGGGGAATATCTCGGGGTTGGTCTCGGAAACCACCGCGATATCCGCCGGTGAAATACAGACATTCCAGACAGTATTGCTCTGGGCGAGCACCTTGTTGTTGCGATCCAGGATACTTCCCCTGCGCGCCGGCAGCACAGTGGAGCTCACGCGCTGCTTCAGCGCCATGCCCTCCAGCTCCTGCCCCTCCACCAGCATGATATGGCCCAATTTACCGATCAGCAGGCAGAAACAGACCATCAACACGCCAAACAGGAGGAACCAAGTCCTCCTGCGCATTGATTTTCTGGATGATGAGCCCTGCATATTTTACCATTCCTCCGCCGGCGGCGGCTCGTGGGGTTTCCCCGCATATATTGAGCAACCGGCGCTGGTCACAGCACCGGTTGCGCTATTTCCATGGAGTCAAAAACAATGGCTGTATCATTCAAAGAGCAGCCGGAAGCTGTGAAAGAGAGCCGCCGCGAATTCCTCTACATTTTCCACCAACCCGGTGGGCTCGGCGGCATCGGCAATCTCCACCCTGTCCTCCTCGTAGATCAGCACATGCTCCACCTGGTAGGGGTCGGGGCGCTGCATACCGAGCTCGCTCTCCGCCCGCTGTGCCACCACCCGCAGGGACTGGGTGTTGTCCAAAATACCCTGCATACGGATGTTTTCACTGGAAATGTAGGTCATTTCCCGGTCGATGGAGTCGATCTGCGCATTGACCTGGGTAAGGGTGGCCTGATTCCAGATAAGAAGTGAGAGAGTCAGCAGGCCCGCCAAAAACAGGAGCAGCACACTTGGCGAAACATAGGACATGACCGCCTGCCGCCGGTTTTTGACAACCTTTAGTCTTTTCGGTTGTTCTTCCTGCAGCCCGTTGTTCTCATCGTCCCGCGGCTGCATCCGGTAGGCGGAACTGGTGTTGTGCGTAGCCAAGTTGTGTCTCCCCCTCTACAAGTAAATTAATCTGCATGAAATATATTCCGTGAGGCGACAGCGCCCACATATTGTGATATACTGACAGTATAACGCTATATCTACAGTTTTTCAAGTACCCTGAGCTTTGCGCTCTGACTTCTTTTGTTGTCCGCCAGCTCCTCCGGGGAGGCTGTAATGGGTTTTCTGTTCACCAGCTTCGCTTTCGGTTCCTTGCCACAGACACAGATAGGAAAATCCGGCGGGCACGTACAGCCGGTGGCGTACTCGGCAAAGGCTTTCTTGACCATCCTGTCCTCAAGGGACTGGAAGGTTATGACCGCGAAGCGCCCACCCTGTGCCAGCCGTTCAAAGGAACGGTCGAGACAGTCCCGCAGGCTGTCCAGCTCGGCATTGACCTCCACCCGAATCGCCTGGAATATGCGTTTGGCCGGGTGTCCGCCCTCTCTTCTCGCCGCAGCCGGGATGTTTTCCCGTATGATCTCCACCAGCTCGCCTGTGGTTTCCAGGGGCTTTTTCTCCCTGGCACGGACGATTCCGCGGGCGATGGAGGGTGCAAACTTCTCTTCCCCGTAGATGCGGAAGATCCGGATGAGCTCCTTCTGGTCGTAGCCGTTTAGTATATCCTTTGCACTGGGGCCGCTGCCACTCATACGCATGTCCAGCGGCGCGTCCTGGTGGTAGGAAAATCCCCGCTCCGGCGTGTCCAGTTGGTAGGACGATACCCCCAAATCCAGCAGGATGCCATCCACCTGGGCGATGCCCAGTTCATCCAGCACCTCGGGGATTTCCCGAAAGTCTGCCTGCACAACCTGTGCCTGGGGATATGGCTTCAACCTTGTTCCGGCAGCGGCGATGGCGTCGGGGTCTTTGTCCAGCGCGATCAGCCGTCCGGTGGTCAACCGCTTGGCAATCTCTTCGGAGTGGCCTCCCCCTCCGGCTGTGCCGTCCACATAGGTGCCGTCAGGGCGAATGTTCAGGCCCTCCAGGCTCTCCTCAAGCAGGACTGACAGGTGGCGAAAAGTGTCAGGGCGTTTTCCGCCCTCAGAAGCCGATTTCATCCATGGTCTCCTCAATGCTCTCCTCGGTGTTCTCCTCCTGGTTGGCGGCCCAGCGCTCCTCGTTCCAAATCTCGGCCCGAGTGGATGCGCCGATGATGACCACATCCTTTTCCAGGCCCGCATGATCCCGCAAGTTCTGTGGAATCAGCACGCGACCCTGCTTGTCCGGTTCCGCGTCCGCCGCGCCTGCAAAGAAGAAGCGCTGCAGCTTGCGGCCCTTGGAGAGGGGAAGCGCGTTGATTTTGTCCTCGAACCTTTCCCATTCCTCCTGGGGATAGACAAACAGGCAGCCGTCCAGCCCCTTGCAGATTACGAAGGATTCGCCCAGCATTTCACGGAGCTTGGCAGGAAAATTCAGACGCCCTTTCGGGTCAAGGCTATGATGGTGCTCGCCCTTCATCTTCATTTTCTCACCACTTTCACCCACTTTTCTCCACTATTATACCTAGCCCCCCCTTAAATTGCAAGGGCGAAAGCCGTCGCTTTGTGCTGCATAAAAGCAAATATCCGGTGCAAAACACTATATTTTGGCATAAATTGTAAGAACATACATTCATAGCACAAGATATGGTATGACGCTGAATCTGTTGCGCCAGAATTGTAACAATTTTGCAACATATGAACAATGGTGCTACTTTTTCCGTCGCCACAAGCGCAGAAAATTACACAAAAAAAGACGGGACTCCCGTCTTTTTGCCTTTATCTCATTTTTTGTGCAGTACAGGGCGAAGCCTCGCCTTGTAGATGATGATGTACTTCCCCAGCGCGTAATCATAGAGCTGGAAAACCAGGTTTCCCATTCCAAGCAGAATCAGAGGCGTGTACTTGCCAAAATCCCCCATGCCCTCCAGCAGCTCGGTCATGCCGAACAGGTAGACCATCGCAAGATAAGCGGCGGTCACGGCGACATTGAACACCACCAGCTTGATGAGCATCGCCACGCCGTGCAGCCGCATCTTCTCAAGCTTATCCCTGAGCACAGGATAATAGCCGAAGAATACGGCAAACATCATGGCGGACTCGTAGTCCGGGACAGTGAAGAGGCAGAGCATTGTCACTGAGGCGTAGACCATCAGCGCCGCTTTCGGCCCATTTTCGATGACCACAACCGCCAGCATCGCCCCCGCCAACGCAGGCATGGCGTAGGTGGCAAAGGGAACCAGCGCGGTGGAGAACATCAGCAGCAGGCAGAGGGCGGAAAAGACGCCCCCAATCGCCACACGGGAGCTCACCCGCCCGCTCCTACCCCGGTTGTCCGCCATGCCTTCCCGCTCTCCTTTTGGATTCTGTCAAGCAGCCGACTTATCGACAACTCATCCCCATGCAATTACAGCAGCAGTTGGCACAGTAGAGTGTCGTGCACACCTCACATACCCCACAGGAGCGCACCATCGGCCCATTCTGATAGCTGCCCGGGCGGCCCGTCTGCCGCCGCCACTGCATCTGGCTGAGCGTGGCGGTGTACTCCGCATCGGAGGGATCCATCTGCACTGCCATAGAGAAGTGCTCGTAGGCGTCCTCCAGCCTGCCATTATTGTAGTAAATGGTTCCCCGCAGGAAATGCCACTCCGCATCCCGCCGCTCCCGTGGAGTGCCGTCCAGCAGCTCCTCCGCCTCGGTAATGCGGTTGTTCTGAATCATCCTGCGGATATCGATAAACTGGGAGTCCTTGGGCTTCCGCTCCCGGTAGGGCCGGGCATGGGGACTCTGGCCATAAGCGCCATATCCACCGTAGCCGCCATATTGCCGCTGTTGGGCGGGGCCCTCACGGCGCTCCTTCATGATAGTGTCGTAGGCCTCGTTTATCTCCTGCATCTTCTGCTCCGCCAATTCGGAGAGCGGATTGTCCGGATGGGCATCGGGGTGGTAACGGCGCGCCAAAGCACGGTAGGCCTCTTTGACCTGCTCGTCTGTGGCGTCCCGGGATACACCCAGCACCTCATAGGGATCTTTCATCAATGCGGTAAACTTCCTTTCCAGAGCCAGTGGATAGGGCGGTGTGTGGAACTGTTCCGCCCTCAGGCGGCCTGTATGGCGGCAGCCTCCTGAACGGGCAGGATGCGCATCACGGTGCCCAGCAGGCCGGATTCCAAAACGTTGCGGATGACGGGTGCAAAGGTGGGGAAGTCCAGGGATTGGCACAGCTCTCCCAGTTCACCCACCGTCAGGTAGAGGGATGCTCGCGCATGCTCTTTTGCCCTTTCCATGGCCGATTCCGTAATCCCCTCCGACAGGTAGCGCACCGCGAAGGGGTTGTAGTTGCCCGTTTTCGCATCCTTCTCCAGATCCTCGGCAGCGTCACAGAGGTAGATATACCGCCCCAGCAAGCGGCCCAGCCGCTCCATGGCGGGCGTGTTTTCTTCTCCAAGGCCCGCGCAGAGGCTGGCCAGGGCCGCGGCGGTGGGCTCGCAGGCGTCGTCCACGCTGGCGGAGAGCCTCGCCTCCACCTCCCGCTGAGCCTCCATCATACCGGCCACAATGCGATCCGCCTCTGGCTGGCGGGCGGCTGCCTTCTTTCGGGCTGACGCCGCAAAGGGCCTGAGCAGCGACCACCCGATTTTGCCAAAAAAACCGCTGTCCTGAATGTTGTCGATCAGCTTGTGATAAACCATCAAAGCGGCCACGTCCGCACTGTAGGAGAGAGTGTCGTCCTGTGGGCAGAGCGGAACCTTGTGAAAGGGGTTCACTGCACAGCGCCCCTTGCAGACGCAGGGCGTCTCCCCCTTTTGGGCGTAGGAGAGCACCGCGAGAAAGACAAAGTCGTAGTTGAGGGTCATCTGAGCCAGCAGGCCGAAGGAACGGCCCATCTGATGGCAAAGCCCACAGTATACGGCCTGGAAGGCCTCAAACTCCCCGCTGGCCTCCAGCTGGGGGCGGCAGGGCTTCACATATCCGAACACCGGCTCCACCTCCTCAGCGTGCGGCAACAGCGTTGCACAAATAAATCTTCCTCTATTCTACAATAAAGAATGGTACAGTTCTTGAATAAAATGTAAATAGTCCACACCACGCAAATCGGCATTACAAAAGGGTTTTTTCGATCTTTTCCCGGCCCGGGCCGCGGCAAAAACAGCAGTGACAGGCCGCATCTTCCGCAAACAAACTGTGAAGAGCGTGAATTTTTTGCAATTTGTAGAAATAACGGGCGGTTTCTGCTATACTGAACAGAGAAATCCACATATAAGGAGTGTCAACATGCAGGATATTTTTGTGGAGTATATGGTTGTCAAAAAGAAATCGCCTCTCATCTACCTTCTCACCGTTCTCCTCGTTGTCGTGGCGATCGTGGTGGCGGTTTTGGCCATGGTATTGTCCTCTGCACTGGGGCAGGCTTTTTCCATGTTCGGCCCCCTTCTTGCCGTGGGTGCGATTTTCGGCGCCTACTACCTGATCACCTCGCAGAACATCGAGTTTGAATATCTGATTACCAACGGCGAGATGGATGTGGATAAAATCGTAGCCCAGCGCAAGCGCCGCAGGCTGATCACCGTCAACATGCGCCAGGTGGAGGCCTTCGGGCGCTATCAGGAGCAGGAGCACGCCGGAAAGAGCTACCAGACCCGCCTTGTCGCCTGCGACAGCTTGGCCAGCGACGACCTGTGGTACTGTGTGAGCAGGCAGAAGGAAAAGGGCCAGACCCTGGTGGTCTTCAACGCCAGCGAGCGGATGCTGAACGCTGTCAAGCCATTCCTGCCCAAGCCCATCATGCATGAAGTTTTCCGCGTCAAATGACTCCGAATCGTCCCGGCTTCTGTACCGGTGTGGACATCCTTCGGGTAAAGCGGCTGGAAAAGAGCCTGGAAAATCCCCGCTTTCTCACCCGGGTGTACGGCTCCACTGAGCTGGAGCTGTGGGAGCGGCGAGGAAAGAATCTCCTCTTTTTGGCGGGCAACTTCTGCGCGAAGGAAGCCTTCTCCAAGGCGCTGGGCACCGGTATCCGGGGATTTGCCCTCTCCGAGGTGGAGGTGCTCCGGGATGATCTGGGAAAGCCATATTTCCACCTCTCCGGCAACGCAGCCCGAATCGTTTCGGAAAAGAATCTGGCCTTTGATGTCAGCCTCTCTCACGAGGGGGAATATGCGGTTGCATTTGTCGTGGCGTGGCAGAGTTAAGTGAACAGCCAGTCACATTCCAGACCGGATTGAAATCCGGTCTTTTCTTTTGCCTTTGTGCAGTGATTTTTGATTTTCGGCACACTATTTATACAGATAAAGTTTGAAAGTCCTTTTCAAACATTGTGAAGGGATTGATACGGCATGATGGTGGTAACTTCGGCGCAGATGAAGGAAATCGAGGCGGCTTCCCTGGAGTACGACCTGACCTACAGCCGCTTGATGGAGAACGCGGGCAGCGCCGCCGCCGCCTTTATCCGCCGCACCTTCGAGCTGGAGGGCCTCAACTGCATGGTATTCTGCGGCAAGGGCAACAACGGCGGCGACGGCTTTGTGGTGGCACGCAAGCTATACGAGAACGGCGCCAACGTGGTGGTCACCCTGGTGGAGGGCACCCCTGCGGGCGAAGCTCCGCAGCAGATGCTGGACATGGTGAATGAACTCCAAATCCCCGTGTTATCCCTGGAGGAGCACTACGACCGCATCGCCAGTTATCTGGAACACGCCGACATCCTTGTGGACGCCATCTACGGCACAGGCTTTCACGGCAGGCTCCTCTCCCTCCCCGCCCAGGCCGCGCGCCTGATCAACGGAGCCATCGCCGCGGTTATCGCCCTGGATTTGCCCAGCGGCACAGAGGCGGACACCGGGCATTTCGATCCCGACGCGGTGGAGGCGGACTTCACCGTTGCCCTCCAACTGCACAAGCCAGTGCACATCTTCCCCTCCTCTCTGGCTCTCTGCGGCCGGGTCGAGCTGGTGGACATCGGAATCCCCCCCGAGGTCTACTCCGGTGTACAGAGCCGCTTTGTACCGGTCGACGACCGCCTGGTGTGGTCTGCCATCCCCCAAAGAGACCCGGAATCCCACAAGGGCACCTATGGCACCCTGCTCTCCATTGCCGGGAGCCTGCACTACCGGGGCGCCGCGGTTCTCTCCACAGAGGCGGCTCTCCGCACAGGCGCGGGCCTCTGCTGTCTCGCCTCCATCGAGCCGGTCTGCGCCGCCGGGGCGCTCCGGAACCCTGAGGCTATCCTCCTTCCCCTGCCCGACGACGGCCGGGGCTGTATCGATGCCGACGCCGCCCGCCCACTTCTCGCCCCCTGGCTCTCCCGCTCCAGTGCCGTTCTGTTCGGCTGCGGACTGGGTCAGCCGGAGAGCGCCCTTGCGCTGTTGGAGCACCTGCTGGCAACCTGCCGGGTGCCCATGGTCATCGACGCCGACGGCCTGAATGCTCTGGTGGAGAATCCCCAGCTGCTGAACACTGCCGCCGCGCCGCTGGTGCTCACCCCACATCCCGGCGAGATGGCCCGCCTCTGCTCCCTGTCCGTGGCGGAGGTGCAAAAAGACCGCTACGCCGTCGCCCTCTCCTTCGCCCGCACCTACAACGTCACCCTGGTACTCAAGGGGCACGAAACAGTGGTGGCCTCCCCCGACGGCATCCTCTACCTGAACGCCACCGGCAACCCCGGTCTTGCCCGGGGCGGCTCCGGCGACCTGCTGGCGGGTATGATCGCCTCCCTGCTTGCTCAGGGGGTCGAACCTGCCATGGCCGCGGTGTGCGGGGTGTGGCTCCACGGCAGCGCCGCAGACCGGTGCGCCGCCCGCAGAAGCCAGTACAACATGCTGCCCAGCGATATTCTGGAGGATTTGGGGCAGCTTTTCCTGGTCAACCAGCGGTAAAGCAGCAAAAAAGAAGAGGGTGAGCAGTTGCTCACCCTCTTCTTTTTTCATTGTATACATGGCGCAGCATACGAATCAGCCAATATAGCTCACTTTGCTGTAATCCCGTTCCCTGTCAACTCCCGCCATTGTCCCGTGGCCTACCGCCACCGCAATGCCATATTCATAGCCCGCGGGGAAAAGCAGCTTCTCCTTCCAGTATTCGGCCTTTTCAGCGCCGAACACCACCCCGGGCAGACCGAGAATCACGCTGTCCAGCCCCATGGATTTTGCGGCCAGCGCAATGCTCTGGGCCATGATGCCCACATCCATACCGGCGCCGGGCTTCATGGAAATGAAGAAAACCGTGGCCGCGTCGTAGAAAATTTTGTTGTTCCGGCTGGCAATGCGTGCGGCGGTCTCAGCCTGGCCGGTCTTGACAAAGAAGTCAACTACATCCTGCTCCATCTCCAGCACGACCTTGCGGTCGTTTGCCACCGTCAGGTGCCAGGGCTGGACATTCATGGCGCTGGGAGCGATCAGGGCAGCATCCACCAGCGCCTGCACCTCTTCCTTCGTGAGCGCCTCGGGGGAGTAGTCCCGGATCGACCTTCTGCTGCTGATTACATCGAGCACCTGATTTGACATCGTCATCAATTCCTTCCCTTGTTTGAAGATACAGCTTCAATCTTTCCACAATTGTATGCCATTCTGTCCAAAAAATCAAGAAGTCAAACCAAAAGGACTGGTAGATTTCGCTCTGTTCTATTTGGTCAGCTTGTCCAGAACACCGAGGATTTCCTCAATCTTCTCGTGGGCCGTCCCCTCCTGAAAAGCCTCCTCCACGCAGCCCTCCATGTGGGAGCGCAGCACCATCCGGTTGACGCTTGCCAGAATCGCCTGGGTTGCCAACAGCTGATTGGAGATGTCGATGCAGTAGCGATCTTCCTCCACCATTTTCAGAAGACCGTCCAGCTGCCCCCGGGCGGTCTTCAGCCGCCTTGTCACCTTATCCTTATCCGCTCTCATATATGACCATACCTTTCTGCGAAAGGCACCAACGAGGAATGAAACAGGGCCGGTGCTTTCGCTGTAAATTGTAGTTTGGTGTTAAAATAAAGATGAGAGCAGCAATACTACAGAACACGAGGAGGTAGGTGCGGTGCAGCATGCTGTAGCCGCGCTCATATATAAGTTGTCGGACATCCATTCAAGCACCAATGAGTAGGACATAGAGCCTGTAAACTTATCTTTGTAAAGACGCAACTCGTTTTT
>JBKEBS010000022.1:0-23769 GCA_047973265.1 Oscillospiraceae bacterium | reverse complement strand
TTGGAAATCCATTACACCCCGAAGCACGGCAGTTGGCTTAATATTGCCGAGATTGAATTGTCCGTATTAGAACGGCAATGCTTGGGCAGACGAATCCCAAGCTTGGATTTGCTCAACCAAGAAATTTTAGCATGGAATATTGACCGAAATGTCGCTGTTAAAGCTGTCGATTGGCACTTTACTACCTCAGATGCAAGAGTTAAGTTGAAATGCTTGTATCCTATTATTAAGATGACGTAGGCTACTAGATCATGCTCCCGATTGGTGGGGAGACGGCAACAAAGAAATATATGACAACCTCATTTTTATGTTTAACTCTCTGTCTTATGACGAGTTTTACAGCAAGGTCGGAAGTCCCAAAGAGGAGTACGAGAAAACATACCATTACAAAAATGCTGTTTTCTGGTCTTTCAGCCGTAATGATTATCAAAAGACAAATTGGTGGTCAAAGACTGCCAGTTCAAGTATCCGTGACAAGATTACAATCAGAACAGCAAATACGGTAAGAAAAATAGTTGGAATGTAGAATGAAGGAAGGAGCCGTCAAATGTCCGAAATCATCAAGCTGGGAAAGCACCCCGAGACCCTTTTTATCGAGCATTACCGCTGGCTTCCCCCCGGGCCCGAGGCCTGGGCGGATCTTTCTATAGACGGCAACTACCTGGGCGTCTGCCTCACAGCTATTGAATCCCCCCTGCTGGCAGCGCGCTCCCTCGACGACGAGGACGTCTACCAGGACAGCTGCCTGGAATTCTTCTTTCGTCCGGAGGGGGACGACCGCTACATCAACATAGAATGT
This sequence comes from Oscillospiraceae bacterium, assembly GCA_047973265.1. GTDB lineage: Bacteria > Bacillota > Clostridia > Oscillospirales > Ruminococcaceae > WRAV01. Next base: position 22,970 of record JBKEBS010000022.1, on the reverse strand, counting down.
AATCCCCTGGGGGCCATGATCATAGGCTTTGGCGAGAGCCGCCACGACCGCGTCTCCCTGTTGGATGAGTACAAGCACCTTCTGTCCCCCACTGTGGAGATACACCCCGCCCAGGGGAAATGGTCGGTGCTCTACCACATCCCCTTCCCGCTGTTGGAGGAGACCTACGGCAGGCCCTTTCCCAGGACGTTTTACGCCAACTTTTACAAATGCGGCGGCCTCTCCCCCCACTACGGCATGTGGCGGGAGGTGGACGCGCCGGAGCCCGACTTCCACCGCCCCGAATTCTTCGGTAAATTTGAGATCACAATCTGAAAGGTTGGGCACCGCCATGGAGCTGCTGGACATCTACGACGGCGACGGCAATCCCACCGGACGCATCCAGCCCAGGGACACTCCCCTTGCCGGGGAGGACAGCGTACTGGTGGTGGACGTCTGGATTGTGGGGAGCGATGGCCGCTTTCTTCTCTCCAAGCGGGCACAGGAGGTAAAGACCGAGCCGGGTGTCTGGCAGATGACCTGCGGCTGCGTGGCCAGCGGCGAGGACAGCTACACAGGCGCGTTGCGGGAATTGGAGGAAGAGCTGGGCATCCGGCCCTCTACTCAGGGGGAGCTGTACGGACGCTTCCAGATTCCCCACCTGCTCATCGACGTCTGGCTGTTCCGGGAGGATATCAACATCGGCGACGTTACACTCCAGCCGGGAGAAACCTGCGACGCCATGTGGGCGGACGGGGATCAGGTGCGGGAGCTTTTGGCTACCGGTCGCTTCATCCACCCCCGAAGGTTGCCCTACATCGAGAGCTTCCTGGGGGAACTGGGAATCGGCGCAGTTCTCTCGCACTGGAGCCTGCCCCAAAATCTTTCGGCTGCAAAAATCCATGACAACGCGTGGGATATCGGCGGCGCGTACATCCTAAAGCGCTGCGGCGACATCCCCAGCCTGGAGCAAAGCGCCGCACTCAGCGGGCTGCTCCGTGCACAGGGGCTGCCGGTAACGGAGTTCATTCCGGTGGCGGAGGGCCACCACCACGCCCTGATGGACGGCGAGCCCTACTGCCTGATGCGGAAGATAAAGGGAGCGGCCCCCGACCCCTTTGACGGCGACCTGACGCAAAATGGCCTTGCCCTGGGCGCAGTGGTTGCCGATCTGCACCGGGGGCTAAAGGTCGTGGAAGCTGAACTCCACCCGCGGGAAAACGACCTCTCCGCCGAGCTGCGGGATTACATCGCGCCCGCTCTGGAAGCGCAGAGCGAATATCTGGACACCGGAGTGCTGGAGGAGTGCCGCGAACTGGCGGATAAGAGCGCCGCCCTGCCCCGCCAGCTCATCCACCGGGACATCCATACGGGCAACCTCCTCTTTGACGGTGGACACTTTTCCGGTTATCTGGATTTTGACCTTTCCCAACGGAATATCCGCATTTTTGATATCTGTTACCTGGGCAGCTCGATGCTCGTCGAGTGCTACCGCGATGAGGCACAGCTGAACCAGTGGGTACAACTTTTTGCCGCTATTGTAGAAGGATATTCTCAAATCCTTCCCCTTTCCCCGGAGGAGCGGGAAGCCTTTCCCTCGCTCTTTGTCTATATTTCGGCGCTGTTCGCCGCGTTTTTCTGGAAAGCCGACATGCCTGAGGCTGCAAGAAATTGCGCCGAAACAGCCAATTGGCTTCACAAAAATATGGCCGCCCTGTTGCGGGACATCCGGAGGTAAAGTTATGAAAGTGCTCATGATCAACGGTAGCCCCCATCCCGAGGGCTGCACCTACACCGCCCTACTGGAGGTCGCCAAGACTCTCGCCCAGCTGGAGGTCGATTCCGAGATCGTTCACATCGGCAACAAGCCGGTGCGGGGCTGCATCGCCTGCCACAAATGCGATACGCTAAAGCGCTGCGTCTTCGACGACGACAGCTGCAACGGGCTGCTGGAGCAGGCCAGACAGGCGGACGGCCTTATCGTGGGCTCACCCGTCTACTACGCCGGGCCAAACGGAGCGCTCTGCGCCCTCTTGGACAGGCTGTTCTTTTCGGGAGCGCCCTCCCTGCGCGGCAAGCCCTCGGCAGCGGTTGTGAGCTGCCGGAGAGGCGGCGCGAGCGCTGCATTTGACCGCCTGAACAAATACTTTACCCTGAACCAGATGCCGGTGGTCACCTCCCAATACTGGAACTCCGTTCACGGCAATACGCCGGAGCAGGTGCGCCAGGACTTGGAGGGCCTCCAGGTGATGCGCACCCTTGGCCGCAACATGGCCTGGCTGCTCCACAGCCTGGACGGCGCGAACCTCCCCCCACCGGAACAGGAGCCCCGGATCGCCACAAACTTTATAAGATAAAACAAAAAAGAATCCATTGCCAGCAGGTCGCCGGCAATGGATTCTTTTCGGTACACGATGATCAATTCACCTTCAGCGTTTCCCTCGAGCCAATCAATCGGCATTTGCCGTCCTACTGTTCAGAGACTGCACTTCTCTGCAAAGCCGCTCACCTCCCGGCGGCTCTTTAAGATGACCAGTTTTTTGTCGGGATATTTGTCCCGGAGCGCCAGAACTTTAGGGACGTTCTTTTTCCGGAAATCCAGGATGAAGCCGCAGAACTCCACAAACTCCCAGTTCATGTGCTCCTCCAGGTATTCCGGCAGGTCGCTGCGCTTCTTGCCGTGCCTGCGGAAGGCCGACCACATGCAGCGCAGAGGATTCAAATCCAGCAGGATAATCAGGTCGGCGGCGCTGTAGCGGATTTCCAGCGTGCTGGCATATGTCCCCTCGATAATCCAGCTTTCCCTCCGCACCAGCTCCTCCTGGCGGGCAATCCACTCCTCCTTCGGCGTCTCGACCCAGCCCGGCTTCCAAAATTCCATATCCAAATGATAGATGGGATAGCCGGTAGAGGCCGCCAGCTTCTTTGCGAGCCAGCTCTTACCGCTGCCCGCCGGGCCGAGAATCACAATGCGCCTGTAGCTTTCAATATTCATTTTGCTCCTCTCGCTGCCAGAGCGTCCGGGCAGCAGCGGGCGTAGTGGAACAGATACTGCTGGGCGATCCCCGCCACATCCGCCAGCTCCTCCGGGAAGCCGTCGGGGTAGAGCTGCTCCATCACACGGTTAATCCAAACATCCTTTGGCACGCACTCCACCCTGGAAAAACCGTAGAGCAGCGCGCAATCCGCCACCTTGACCCCCACGCCGTGAATCTGCATCAGGTGCGCCCTCGCCTCGTCTATGGGGAGTGTGTAGGGCAGCGAGAGGGAGACCTCCCCGCTCACCACCCTGCGGGCGGCGTCCACCAGGTACTTCGCCCGAAAGCCCGCCCGCACCGGGGCGAGATCGTCCGGCTCCAGCGCCGCGATGCGCTCCGGGGTGGGAAAGGCGCGAATCCCTTCCCGCTCCTCCCCAAAGCAGTCGCAAAAGCGCTCCACCAGGCCCTTAATTCGCTTGATGTTGTTGTTCTGGCTGAGAATGAAGGAGCAGAGCGCCTCCCAGGGCGGCTGCCGCAGCACCCGGATGCCGGGGGCAAACGCCATTGCCTTTTCCAGCACAGGGTCAGCGGCAAGGCGCTCCCGGAGCGCCCCGTAGTCTCTGGACAAGTCAAAGTAGTCCCGCCAGACCGCCTCAAACTCCTCCATGCCGATGCCGTGAAACAGCAGCCTGTCCCCCTCCATGGAAAGGCGCAGAAAGCGGTCGCAGGCAACTCCCTCATAGCTGTCCTCCCCGATGGCCCTCCAGCGAAAGGCCTGGCCGCAATCCAATATCTCCGGCAGGGAGAAGCAGCCCACCCCCTCCAGCAAAACGCCCTCCGGAGCGGCGCGGCAATCTTTGTAGTCGATGGCAATCAAGTCCTTTTCTCAAATTAGCTCAATAATGATTAGAATATGCTATAATAGAAGCATAGACAAGAACCCCTGACAGGAGGCAACGCCCTTGAAGGAAAGCATCTACACCATTCCCATCAGCGAGGTGTTCGAGCCCCGCTGCGGCTGCCCCATCTGCACCCTCCACACCACCCTGGAAACCCGCTGGGTGGACTACATCACGGGCGCTGCCATGATGGAGCCGGACATCCGTATCGAGACCAACAAGGAGGGTTTCTGCCCTAGGCACTTCGACATGATGCTGGCCCAGCGCAACCGGCTGTCGGTGGCGCTGATCCTGCAGTCCCGGCTGGAGCATCTGAACAACACCCTCACCGACATCAAATCCCCAAAAAAGGGGCTGTTCGGCGGCGGGGACAGCACCCCGGAGAGCGACTGCTTTGTCTGCGGCAAGATCGACCGGGAGTTTGACCGCATCGCCGACAATATCGTCACCGTGTGGGGCAGGGATCAGAGCTTCCGGGAGCTGTACACGGGGCAGGAGTTCCTCTGCTATCCCCATTACAAAATCCTCGTCCAGGCGGCCAAGCGGGCGCTCAAGGGCAAGCAGCAGGAGCTGTTTGTCGAGGAGAGCGCAATCCTCACCCGGAACAAACTGGAAGAGGCCAAGAAGAATATCGACCAGTTCTGCAACCTCTTCGACTACCGCAGCGCCGGGGCGGGAAAGCCCTCCGACGAGGTGTCCGCCGCAATCGAAAGCGCAATCGCCTATCTCGGCGGGACGAGCAGCACACCGGAAGACGAAAAATAGCGAAGGAAGAACCTCCCTCGGCATTGCCGCCAAGGGAGGTTTTCTTTTTGAATCGGCACTTAACGAAGAGATGGAATTGTTATCCCCTCTTTATCCGCGATGCCGCGGAGGTATGCCACCGCTTTCTGGTAGTCGTTGTAGCTGGAGATGTGCTCCACAAAGAGAGTTGTCTCCCCCGGCAGCTTGTCCGCCAGCCGGAGCACCTGGGCGAAGTCAATTCCCCCTGTGCCGGGCATGCCCTCCTGAATCGTGCAGGGCAGCTTGTCCTCCCGCAGGGCGACATCCTTGGCGTGAATGCTGGCGATGTGGGGGCCCAGCTTGTCGAAGCACTCCTTCACAAAGGCGTTCCGGTTGTGGTAGCGCTCGATGCTGTTGATCATGTTGGCGAAGTCCAGGTGAACCCCGAAGCCGGGTCTGTCCACGTCGCGGAGCATCTGGAGGTAGTCGTCGGGGCTCCAGGGGTGCATCCAGGGCATGGGTTCCAGGGAATAGACCGCCTTCTTCGGCTTCACGGCGTCCACAACGGCGCGCACCTGGTCAATGATCAGGGCGTAGGTGTCCGCCGAGTAGTTGTCCTCGTCGTAGCCATCCCACCGAGCACCCCGCGAACCGGAGATGTTCACCGCACAGCGGGCGCCCATCTCCTCCGCCAGGGCCATTCCGGCCACGCAGGCGTCGAAGGCGGCCTTCCGCTCCGCCTCGTCGGGGGCCAGGGGGTTTTTCCAGACGCCAACCTCGCCGATGACCACGCCGTTTCGCTCCGCCGCTTCCCGGTAGGCCCTGCGCACCTCTGGGGAGGAATCCGTGCCCACCGGGCAGATAGCCGCGCTGTAATCCAGCGCCTTCAGGTGGAAAATCCACTCCTCTGGGGAGGAGTATTTGATCTCCACGCCGCCGCCGATTCTCATATCCAGTACCTTCCTTTCCCGTAATCGTGTCAATCAGATTGTACCAGCGGAGGAACGCGCATGCAAGCCCTGCTTTTTGCAGCTATCTGTTGACCCACCAGCAGTGCCTGCACCTGTCCGGCATGGCGTCCCCATCATTGACCGCCGCCCTGAGATCGTCGTACCGCCCGCTTTGCCAGAGCGCGAGAAAGCTTTCGTCGGATACGTTGCCGACAAACTCCCCCACATTGCAGCACAGAAAAACATCGCCGTTGTAGGCGATTGTCGCGCTCACAAACGGGGCATTGCATCGATTGTCCAGAATAAAGCCGTCCCTGTAGCTGTACTGATTGCCCCACCACAGGTAGTCGCCCACTCTTGTGGGATACAGGTCATTGAGCATTTTGTGAGAGTCCAGATAAGCCGATGTTTCCTCGATCTCGGCCCTCAGCTCCTCCCCCATATCGGGCGCATATTCCAAGGGGGAGGTGACTAAGCCGAAGCCCATACGCCGGATGCCGAGAGAGTGGGCGAGCTGCGCGATTTTGAGCAGTTGGCCCTGATTGTCCCTCTGTATCGAGGTGTAAATGCGGGGTTGCCTATGCGGAGGTTTTTCCGCGTATGCTGCCGCCAACTTTCGCAGCTGATTGCATATCCGCCCAAAGTCAGAGCCGCAGCGGATACCTTCAAATGTCTCCCTGTCGGCGCCGTCAAAGGAGACGATGACATCGACGCCGTTGGTATGCAAAAAGCCGATCATCTCATCGCTCAGCAGCATGCCGTTCGTCGAAATTTCTACCGCGCAATCGGGCCTCTTCACCGCGTTCACATACTCCACACGCTGGCGAAAGTCCCCGACCACCAGCGGCTCGCCCCAATTGTAGAGGGAGTAGCATTTGACATACGGTGCGGTTTCATCCACCAACCTGCAAAAGAGGTCAAAGGGCATGGTTTTCCCCGTCGCCTGTAGGCTGTCCCGGCACATCCTGCAGTAGAGGTTGCAGTCCTGCGTAATGTCCAGGTACAGTTTTTCGGGGCATTTCAGCGTGACCTGTCCGCCGGAGCAGGCCTGCATTTGGGAATAGCTGTTGTTCAGATAATATTTCATGGGTTTACTCCTTTTAAGTTAATCGAGCCAGCTTGCTTTGAAAACTTAAACGGCAAAACCCAATGAGGACGACGTCATCCTTCTCTCTGTGCAAATATCGTCCAGCCATCGGGCTTTGCACAGAGCACATCATCCAAAAGCACTACGATACGGCAGAGCATAACCCATCACCTCCCTGCTAAAACGGTTGATAAAAATATAGCGATGCCTGCGCACCGCTATATTTTTGATTGCCTTATGCGCCGCAGCACTTCTTGTATTTCTTGCCATCTCCCGAGCGGCAACGGCAAGGCTGCATCAGGCTCCACAGCATTTTTTATATTTTTTGCCGCTGCCACAGGGGCAGGGATCGTTGCGGCCCACCTTCTGGCCCTTTATCACGGTGGTTGTGCGCTTCTGGCTGGCCTCACCGTGGATGGCCTCGCTGGGCTTGTTCACCTGCTCCCGCTTGACGTCCTCTTCCCGCCGGATGCGGAAGATGTAGAGCATCTTGACGGTGTCGTCCCGGATGGACTGCACCATCTCGTCAAACATCTCAAAGCCCTCGATGCGGTACTCGATAACAGGGTCGCGCTGGGCATAGCTGCGCAGGTAGATGCCCTGCTTGAGCTCGTTCATGGCGTCGATGTGATCTACCCACTTGGTATCCACATTGCGCAGCAGGATGACCCGCTCCATCTCCCGCATGACGTTGGGGGTGAATTCCTCTTCCCTGCGCTTGTAGATTTCGTGGGCCTTGCCCCTGAGCTCCTCCTTCACCGCCTCCGGCGTGAGCTCCTGGAGCTGGACAGTGGTGTACTTCAAATCGTCCGGGCCGGTGATCCAGCCCCGGAAGTGCTCCCGGAGCCCCTCCAGGTTCCAGTCGTCGGCGTCGGTGTTGGCGGTGATAAAGGTGTCCACCGAGGTGTCCACCACCTGATCGATCATGGTCTGTATCACGCCGGACATATCCTCGCCGTCCAGCACCTGGTCGCGCTGGCCGTAGATGATTTCACGCTGGCGGTTCATGACGTCGTCGTACTCCAGCACCTGCTTGCGGATGCCGAAGTTGCGGGCCTCCACCTTGCGCTGGGAGCTCTCGATCACGTTGGAGAGCATGCCGCTCTCCAGGGGAGTGTCCTCCTCCACGTTGATGCGGTCCATCATGGCCTGGATGCGCTCGCCGCCGAACAGCCGCATCAAATCGTCCTCCAGCGAGAGGAAGAACCGGGACGCGCCGGGGTCGCCCTGACGGCCGGAACGGCCGCGCAGCTGGTTGTCGATGCGCCGGGATTCGTGGCGCTCGGTGCCTATGATGTAGAGACCGCCGGCCTCCCTCACTTTATCGGCTTCCACGGCGATTTCTTTTTTGTACTTTTCAATCAGGTCATTGTAATGCCTGCGGGCGTTGAGGATTGCCTCGTCCTCGGTGTCGCCGTGGGCGTCGGCCTCCAGAATCAGCTCCTCGGACATTCCCTCGCCGCGCATCTGGGCCTTGGCGAGGAAGTCGGCGTTACCGCCCAGCATGATATCGGTTCCGCGCCCGGCCATGTTGGTGGAGATGGTCACAGCCCCAAGATGTCCCGCCTGAGCGACGATCTCCGCCTCCCGCTCGTGCTGCTTGGCGTTCAGCACAACATGCTGGATGCCTCTGGGCTTCAGCATGCGGCTGAGCTTCTCGCTCTTTTCAATGGAGACGGTACCAACCAGCACGGGCTGGCCCTTGGCGTGGGCCTCGGTGATCTCGTCGATGACGGCGTTGTACTTTGCCGCCTCTGTCTGGTAGACCACATCGGGGTGATCCAGACGGAGGATGGGGCGGTTGGTGGGAATCTCTATGACGTCCAGCTTGTAGATTTCCCGGAACTCATCCTCTTCGGTGAGGGCGGTACCGGTCATGCCGGACAGCTTTTTGTACATGCGGAAGTAGTTCTGGAAGGTGATGGTGGCCATGGTCTTATTTTCCTTCTCCACCTTGACGCCCTCTTTGGCCTCAATTGCCTGGTGGAGACCCTCGTTGTAGCGGCGGCCCATCATCAGTCGGCCGGTGCTCTCATCCACGATGATGACCTGGCCGTCCTTGACCACGTAGTCCACATCCCGGCGCATGACGCCCCTGGCCTTGATGGCCTGGTTGATGTGGTGCTGCAGGGTGACATTGTCCCCGTCAATCAGGTTTTCCACCTGGAAGTAGCGCTCCGCCTTGGCGATGCCGTCCTGGGTGAGGGTGGCGGTCTTGGCCTTTTCATCCACGATGTAGTCGCCGTCCAGCGTGGCGTCTGTGTCGGCCTTGGTGTCCACCTCGGTCACCCGGTTAACGGTGAGGGTGCGGGCGAAGGCGTCGGCCTTTTCGTAGAGGTCGCTGGATTTTGTTCCTGCGCCGGAGATGATCAGCGGAGTGCGGGCCTCATCGATGAGGATGGAGTCCACCTCGTCCACGATGGCGAAGGCAAAGCCCCTCTGAGATTTATCCTGTTTGTAGATGGCCATGTTGTCCCGCAGGTAATCAAAGCCCATCTCGTTGTTGGTGCCGTAAGTGATGTCGGCGGCATAGGCGGCGCGGCGCTGTTCAGGGGTTAAGCCGTGAACAATCAGGCCCACTTCAAGGCCCATGTACTTGTACAGCTTGCCCATCCACTCCGACTGGTACTTTGCCAGGTAGTCGTTGACGGTGACAACATGGACGCTGCCCCCCGTCAGGGCATTGAGATAGGCGGGCATAGTCGCAAGCAGAGTCTTTCCCTCACCGGTCTTCATCTCGGCGATGCGCCCCTGGTGCAGGACGATACCGCCGATGACCTGGGTCTGGAAAGCCCGCTGGCCGATGACCCGCACGCCCGCTTCCCGCACCGCGGCAAAGGCCTCGGGCAGGATGTCGTCCAGGCTCTCGCCACCCGCGAGGCGCTCCTTAAACTTCGCGGTCTGCCCCCGCAGCTCCTTTTCGCTCATCGCCTGGAAGGTGGGCTCCAGTGCCTCCACCTTGTCGGCGATGGGCCGTATCTTTTTCAGCTCCCTGTCGGAGTAGGTGCCGAAGATTTTATCAAGTAGTCCCATTTGCTGGTCAATCCTTTCAAAACACAGCGCAAAAATGGCGCTTTTTTCCAATCTAATCAATTGTATACTTTGAGAAAGGGGATGTCAAACGCATCGACAAAAAACAAGGCCGAAATTTATACAATTCGCAGCATTTTCACAAAATGTTTCCAGCTTGCCCTTATTTCACGCCCGAATGGAAAGATATACTTGCCATAAAAAGCCAACTCCAATAGAATGAAGGCATCATTGACAGGGAGGGGATCGCGTTGCTGTCACTGTTGACCAACACCACTTTGCGGCTGCTGTCCTTTTTTGCAGGGAAATAGCTCATTTACATGCGTTAAAACCGCTTCCCTCTGTTGCCACAGCAGGTTTTTTTTGCTATAATTATTTTCGGATTGGTGTCGCTGCGCAAAGGCCCGCAGTGACACAGGCAAACATCGAACATAACCAATGCTAATTTCAACAAAAAATAACTAATCAGCTATCGCTCAAGACGCTTTCTTTCCCGGAGTCAAAATACTTTCCTCGTAATATCCGCGCAATCTTCCTTTTTGACTCTGATGAAAGCATCGCTTCGCTTCTTAGGTTTTTAAGTTGAAATTAGCACCAGATCAATCGAGCGATATGGCCGGAGCGAAAGGATTGGTGGCAAATGGCGACAAAGGTTGTGGTCGGCTCTCAGTGGGGCGATGAAGGAAAGGGCAAGATTATCGACATTCTGGCCTCCCAGGCAGAGGTTGTAGTGCGTTCCCAGGGCGGCAACAACGCCGGGCATACGGTCGAGAACCAGGGCGAGGTCTACAAGCTGCACCTCATCCCCTCCGGCATTCTATACAAGCACACCCTCAACCTGCTCGGCGCCGGTGTGGTGCTGGATCCAAAAACTTTGCTGGCCGAAATCGACGGTCTCATCGCACGGGGCATTCCCTGCGACAACCTCCGCATCGATCCGCGGGTGCATCTGGTCATGCCCTGGCACATCCTGCTGGACGGCCTCTCCGACGACGCCAGGGGCGACGCGAACCTCGGCACCACCCGCCGTGGCATCGGCCCCTGCTACATGGACAAAGCGGAGCGCTGCGGCCTGCGGGTCTGCGACCTTTCCCGCCCCGATGTGTTCGCCCATAAAGCCCGCCAGGTGGGGGCGCTGAAAAACGACATCCTCACCAAGCTCTACAATCAGCAGCCCCTGGATGTGGATGCAATCATACAAGAATACCAGGCCTACGGAAAACGCCTCACCCCCTACATCGCCGATGTTTCTGTGTTGGCCTTCGACGCCATCAAGGCGGGTAAGTCCCTTCTCTTTGAGGGCGCCCAGGGCACACTCCTTGACCTGGACATGGGTACCTACCCCTTCGTCACCAGCTCCCACCCCGTCTCCGGCGGCGTGACCACCGGCACCGGCATAGGCCCCACCCTCATCGACGAGGTGGTGGGCGTTGCGAAGGCCTACACCACCCGCGTGGGCACCGGCCCCTTCCCCACCGAGCTGTTTGACGCGGTGGGCGACTCCATTCGGGAGAAGGGCAAAGAATATGGCACCACCACAGGCCGTCCCCGCCGTGTCGGCTGGTTCGATGCGGTGATCATGCGCTCCTCGGTGCGGGTCAATGGGCTCACTTCCCTGGCGGTCAACAAGCTGGACACCCTCAGCGGCCAGGGGCCCCTCAAGGTCTGTGTCGCCTACAAAAAGGCCGACGGCACCGTGCTGAACGATTTTCCGCCAAGCCTGGAGGAGTTGGCCGAGTGCTACCCCGTCTACGAGGAACTGCCCGGTTTCGATGGCAATCTCACCGACTGCGAAAGCTACGACGATCTGCCGGAAGCCTGTAAGGCCTACATCGCACGGCTGGAGGAGCTCTGCGGCTGTCCCATCACCATGATCGGCGTGGGCCCCGCCCGCAACCATGTGCTGACAAAGTAAATCCGCTTACAATAATCGCATCTCAGGGGGAAAGCGGCGTCCCCCTGTTCTTTTATATCTCCGTGCCGCATGCTTGAAGGAGGAGAAAGAATGAAAACTATAGTGCTCGGAATCGGTGAGCCTTTCTCCTCTCCGGCATGGGGCAGCAACTTCATCCTCTTTTCCAGCGGCACCGGCGAGCCCATCCCCGAACCGGAGGTGAAGGCCTACCTGGCCAGAGCCTGCCGCTATGCCCGCCACTTCGGGGTCTACCTGGTGCCGGAGCGGTTCATGATGCCTGATCGCCACTGCATGTGCCTCATCTCCCCCGACGGCAAGGTGATGGGGGCCCAGCAGGCTCTCTACCGCAACCTGGATCACACCCACGGCCAGCAGGGAACCGAGATTGAGGTCATCAGCACCGAGTTCGGCGGCATCTTCCTCTGCGTGGATGTGGACATCTACCGGCCACAGCTCATTCGGCTGGCCCACAACATGGGGGCCTCCATTGTATTGTCCTCCCAGCAGATCGCCGACATGGACTACGGCACCAACATGGTGGTCAGCGGTGTATGGAATGCCGCCCAGAGCAACAATATCTACACGGTGGGCGTCTCCAACAAGTTCCACTGCGTCTGTGCTCCCCGGCTGCTCACCAAACAGGGGGACGGCTTTTTGATCTCCCCCACCCTCAAAATGCCCTCAACCGCCAAGCTGGAAGCGGAGCGGCTCTCCTCTTTGCCCCGCAGGCCCATGCTGGGCCGCCGCTTCTTCGCCCTGCACCGCCAGGAGCTGCTGGACGAATAAAACCATATAGAAAAAGCCGATCCGTTTCCGGATCGGCTTTTTTGCGTTTCTGCTTGTCTGCCGGTAATTATCCCACTGCCGCTACGACGGGAGCTTGAACTTGGCCGCCGCTGCCGGAACCGGAAGAGGAACCGGAGGCCGCGGGCGCGGCTTTCAGCGCATTCAGCACCGACTGGGCGTCCGAGGCCGTCATGGTGTACTGGCAGCCGATATGCAGGTCACTGGTCTCCACATAGAGGGTATTGCCGACAAACCAAAGGTTATAGGTGCCGCCCTCGGGAAAGTGAAGGCTGATCTTGGTGGTGTTGCCGCCCGGCGTGAGGTCGCCGCCCTTCAGGGGGCGGTAGCTGGAGCCGTCGGATACCCGGATTCCTCTGATCTTCAAGAGAATGTCCCAGACGGCGTCGGAGTCGATGTTGTTGACCGAACCGGCGGTGGTCTCATAGGAGATGCCCTCAACGCGCTTGGGAATCATGTAGATGAGCCACTGGGCGTAGCTGGAGGAGGGCTTCTTGTCGGTGTAGACGCGCAGCAGGCTGTTGTAGGCGTCGGTGGAAATCTGGTAGCCCTTGCTGCTGACCTGGATGCGCCCCTCTTTGTTCAGGGTGTAGATGATGCGGGTACCATCCCTCATAACCAGCAGAAAGCTGCCCTCAATGGTGTCGGCGGCCTCGTAGGAATCCAGGTCGATTTCCTTGCGTCCCCCCTCCCGGTCAAGGGAGTTGATGATGGAGATGAACGCGTCGGCGTTCTCATCGTCCAGGTAGATGGGGCTCACCATAAATTTGCCGGACTGGGCGGCGTAGAGGGCGGAAACATCGCTCTTTTCAAACTTAAAGGGATTTGTCTCCGCCTTCTTCTCCTCGGTTTTTGTCTCCGCCTTGGCGGCGGAAGAGGAGGGGAGTGCGTTGGGGCTCTCGTCCAGCGCGCCCACCGGGGCAACCATCAGTGTGCCGGCCAGCAGGAGTGCCAGCAGGGCGGCGGAAATACGGCCGTGCTTCTTATTCATAGAATCATTCCTTTCCTGCGGCTGGTGCGCGCAGAGTACTTCAACAACAGTATAGTCCAGTGGAAAAACTTAATCAATGGAGTTAACAGAATGAACATAGATTTTTCAATTTGCGTTCATTCTAAGAGCAACAAAGCCACACAATCAGTCCGCGTATTCCAGCACCCGGTAGGCGTATACCTTGCCATGGGTGGAAAGGGGAATCGGCTCCAACTCCGCGTTCATGGGATCCATCACCATGAACTCCCCGTTTTCCGCCCCCAGCACCAGCAGCCAATGCTGCACGCCGCCCCCCTTGTAATACACCTTGACGATGGGGAGCTTTCCCGCCTCCAGGTCGCGCTGGATCGTACCCGAGGAAAAAATGCGGCTGTGGCTGTAGTCGATCTCCGGGTATGCCTCGTTCAGCTTGTACCACAGCAGGATGTCACCCTCGAAGCCGTCCACCCCTGTGAGGGCCTCGTTGAGTTCGCCCGGCGTGGTTTCCACCCCCATCTCCGTCATGGAGCTGGCCACACAACTGATCAGACAGCCCGCGGCTGCCATGGTGGTGGAAGAATCGCCGATGCCATCGCTCCCCCACTCCGGGTCACCTTGTAGGTAGTAGGTGATCTCCCGGACAGGGTAGTCCTTTCCGGGGCTGAGAGGAATCCCGATCTTGCGGATGTAGAGCACCGCTCCCCCGTATATTCCAACAATCAGCAGGGCTGCAAGCAGCACCGCGGCGCAGACCAGGACAATGCGTTTGCTCTTCTTCGTAAGCGTCATGGCGTCTTCTCCAGGGCAAGCCGATCTTTCTTCGGCAGACCTTTCAGCACCTCTTCATAGGCGTGGCCAATCATGGGGACGATCTCCCCGTAGGGGATGCTGCCGTCCAGGGGCAGGCTGCTGAAGTAGGGTTGCTGGATAGGCGGGCAGTGGTAGCCCCGCACCACCAGGCCGGGATACTGGCGGCGCATGAAGTCGCCGTACTCCGCCGAGCACTTGAGGGTTGTGAAGTAGACCGGCTCCGCCTCATCCGCTGGTATGGCGATTCGCAGCCCCGTCTCCCGCTGGAAGTTGACGATCCGCTGCCCCGTCAAGTAATAGAACTGGGCGAAGATTTTGCCCGGCCTGTTCTCACCGCCCCTCAGCTTGACGATCAGGGTGTCGGGGCCGAAGGGGTGATCCTCGTAGGCGCCCGTCAGGGAGAGGCTGTAGGCCGCCAGCTTGTCTGCCAGTGCGACGCCGGAATTATCCCTCAAACTTTATCACCATCTCGTCGCACCAGTTGTCGAAGTCGGGGTCGGCCACCTGCAGCTCGGGGCGGGCGAGGATGTACTCCACCGCCTGGCGGGCCCCCTGGTCAAAGCGCACCCTGGGCAGGAAGCCCGGCACCACGCCCTTGATCTTGCTGTTATCAAACAGCACGGAGTTGGCCTTGTCGCCGATAAGGGAGCCCTTCAAATCGGGGTTCTCCCGCTCCAGGGCGTGGGAGGAGATGTGGCAGAGGTTGGGCTCCACCCCCAGCGCCCGGCCGATCGCCGCGTAGACCGCGTTCCATGTAATGGATTCGTCGTTGGTTATCTGAAAGGCCTCGCCGATGGCATGGGGATTGTCCATGATGCCCACAAAGGCCCTGGCGAAGTCGGTGTTGTGCAGGAGTGCCCAGAGGGAGAGGCCGTCGCCGTGGACGAGAACCGGCTTGCCCCTGCGCATCCGCTCCAGCACCTGCCAGCTGCCCCCCTTGCCGTGGACTGCCACCGGCACGCTGCGGTCACTGTAGGTGTGGCTGGGCCGGATGATGGTGACCGGGAAACCGTTTTCGCGGTACTCCGCCATGAGCCTGTCCTCGCAGGCGATCTTGTCCCGGGAATACTGCCAGTAGGGGTTGGCAAGGGGCGTCGCCTCGTTGATGATGGGGTTGGAGAGGGGTTTCTGGTAGGCGGAGGCGGAGCTAATAAAGATATACTGACTTGTCTTTCCGGAAAAGAGGCGGATGTCCCTCTCCACCTGGTCGGTGCGGAAAGCGATGAAGTCGGCCACCACATCAAAGCTGCGGCCCTCCAGCTTTTTCGCCGCATCCGCCTCGTCGGAGATGTCGCAGTTGATGACCTCCGCGCCTTTGGGGATCAAGTCCCCCCGGCTGCCCCGATTGAGCAGGGTGAGCTCCACCCCTTGTTCCACCGCCAGGGCGGAGATAGCCGAACTGATGGTGCCGGTACCGCCGATAAAGAGTGCTTTCATGGGTAATCCTCCTTCATTCAACTGTCGCTGAGAATATTTCGAGGTAATTGTACAACAGGGGGGAGGGGTTGTCCAGAAACGAAAGGTAAACTTTTTCTTTCGCTCGTGGTATAATCATATCATCAAACTACTGTGAAGGGAGCAGGACGATATGGAAGGCAAAAACCGCAAGCTCTATCTGGACGAAACCCACAGGCTTTGGCTGGAAGAGGAGGAAATTCCAACACCGGGGCCGGGAGAGGTGCTGGTGAAGATTTTTGCCAACGGCATCTGCGGCTCGGATGTCCACTTTTACCACGAGGGCAAGCTGGGTGTCTTTACCGTCGACCGCCCTTATGTGCCGGGGCACGAGGCCAGCGGCACAGTAGCCGGACTGGGCGAGGGTGCGAAGCGCTTCCAGGTCGGCGACAAGGTGGTGGTGGAGCCGGGTATTCCCTGCGGCCGCTGCAAAAGCTGCAAGGAGGGGCGCTACAACCTCTGCCCCGATGTGGTTTTCCTCTCCGCACCGCCCATCGACGGCACCTTTTGCGACTATATCACAATAGACGAGAACTTCCTGTTCCCGGTGCCGGGCGGCCTCTCCATGGAGCTCGCTGCTCTGGCGGAGCCCGCCGCTGTGGCCATCCACGCCGCCAACCGCGCCCACTTTCGGGCGGGGGACACCGGCGTCATCGTCGGGGCGGGGCCAATCGGTCTGCTGACGCTCCAGGCCTTCAAGGCCGCCGGAGGGGGCCAGGCGATCTGCGTCGACCTGATTCCATCCCGGCTGGAGCTGGCGAAAAAACTGGGGGCAGACCGGGTGTGGAATCCCTCCACCGACGGCGAGGTGCCCTCTGAGCTGGGAGAGGTTGTCTTTGAGACAGCGGGCAGCAGCGTGACCACTGCCCAGCTGTTCCGCATTGCCCGGCGTGGTGGAAAGGTCGTCCAGGTGGGCTGGCCCAACGGCAATGTGGTGGCACTGGACGTGGCCATGATGATGGACAAGGAGATCGATTACATCGGCCTCAACCGCTATGCCAACGTCTTCGACACCGCCCTCACCTGGCTGGCGGATGGCAGAATCGGCGGCGAAGCGCTGATCACCCAGCGCTTTTCCCTGAAGGAGGCTCCCGCTGCCTTTGACTGGGCACTGAACCATGCGGCGGAGACGGTGAAGGTGATGGTGCTGAATGGTTAATTTCGGCGAAAGCATGCCGGCAGGAGGTGCAGGCTGATGAAAAAAGAAGAACAGGATATCGGCAGTATCGGTGACCTGGTGGGCTATCTGACCCGCAAAGGCGGCAACCGCAGAAGCTATTACCACTACACGACACTGGATACGCTGTATAAAATCGTAACGCCTCCCAGCAATTCTTTCTTTCTCACCAGGGGCAACTCCATGCGGATCAACGATTGGCAAGAACCAAATCGAGGAAAAAAGAGCGAATGGGATCACGTATATCTGGCCTGCTTCAGCGCTATGGGCGATGAAAACATGGCGATGTGGGGATTGTATGGATTGCCCAAGCAGAGCGCTATCCGCATTGAAATTCCGGGTGCCGCAATGCGACGCTGGATTAACTCTTCCCACAAGGCGTACCGAATCCTTTCGGAAGAGGTGCTGGATGAAAGCCCCCTTGTGCATCTGACAGACGTCGCCTATATCAGCGGAGAGCACAACGGAATCAATCATGCGCTGTTCCGCGACGGGGAGTACATGCGCAATGTTGAGCAAAGCGTATACAAGGACGCCGGATTCAATCGCTCCCCGGAGATTGCCGGCTTCATCAAGGCGCGTGCCTGGCAGTATGAGCGGGAGGTGCGCATCCGTGTCCGCACAAATAAAGCAACCGGTATGGAGCAAATCGCACTGCCTCTGCCAAAGGATACCATCCAGCATATGACTGTGATGACCGGGCCAAATTTCGATCATGGGCTGGCTGAAAACAAGAGCCTGCTTCGCAAAATTCGGGGGTGCATTGCGAACGTAGTGCCAAGTGATTTCACCGGCCAGCTGCATTATCAGTCTCTATGTGACCTTTGCGTACACGAACAGTTTGAAAAAAAGGAGTAACGCAAAAGGAGGCTGCCATAGTGCAGCCTCCTTTTTTTGCACAAGCTATCCCTTTATCCACTGGGCATAACAGGCCACCGGGATGTCCTCTTCGGCCACAATTGGCCCGATGTCCCCCGTAGCCGGATCCATCCGCAGCACGCTCAGCTTGTTGCTGCGCTGGTTCGCCACAAAGACATGCCGGTTTTCCCCGTCCAGGCTGAACATTCGGGGCTCCTGGCCGCCGCAGGGGAAGGGTGTGGGGTCGAACAGCCTGCCCTCCCCGTCGATGGAAAAGCGCACGATGCGGTCATAGGCCCGCACGGAGGCGTAGAGAAAGCGGCTGTCCGCCGACAGGGCCAGCTCGGCAGCAAAGGCAAACTCCGTGTGGCCCTCGGGCAGAGTGGATACCGACTCCGCAAAGGTGAAGGCGCCGGATGCGCTGTCGTAGTCGTAGCGCAGCACGTTGTTGGCAATCTCGGTGAGCACGTAGAGCCACCTCCCGTTGGGGTGGAACACCAGATGCCGCGGGCCCTCTCCGGGAGGCGTATCCACGGGGAAGCCAGCTGTCGCAAAGCTGCCGTCGGGGTTCAGGCTGTAGACCATCAGCTTGTCGGTGCCGAGGTCGACGGCGATCATCTTTTTGCCGTCAGGGGTGAAGGCGATCTGGTGTGCGTGGGGGCCCTCCTGACGGGGATGCACGCTCCCCCCCTTGTGGCAAATCTGGGTGAGGATAGGGCCGATGTCCCCGTCTGTCACCCCGCAGCTCATGACATTGCCCTCACCGTAATCCGCTCCACAGACGGCATTGCCCGCCGGGGTCACCGCCACATGGCAGAGGGCGCTGCCCGCCACCTCTGTCTTGCCCAGGTAGCGCAGCAGACCGGTATCCAGCTTCTCATAGGCGCTGATGTAGCCGCCCTGGGGCAGCTCGTTGGCCGCATACACATGGCGGCCGTCCGGGTGAAACGCCAGGAAGGAGGGGTTGTCGCAGTGCTCCTCCACACCCAGCAGGTTGAGCTTTTCCGATGTGCTGTCCCACTCGTAGATATAGATTCCCTTGCCGTCGCTGTCTTTAGTGTAGCTTCCAACGTAGACGAGTTCTTTCGCCATTATATTCCTTCCTCCCTATTCAAGCTGTTTGCCGCTATTATATCAACCCGCATTTCCCACTGCAAGCTATCTGCATAAAGAAATTCCCCCATTCCGATTTGCAAACCGCAGTTGACAGGCACGGAGCGAAATGATAAAATATGCGGACAGGCCGGTGTGGCGGAATGGCAGACGCACCGCACTCAAAATGCGGCGGGGCAACTCATATCGGTTCAAGTCCGATCACCGGCACCACCAGCATAAAGCTGGACACAAACGCGCTCTCGGTTTTTCCGGGGGCGCAGTTTTATATCAGCAAGTCGACAGAAATGGAGCGATGACGATGCCTTTGAAAAAGATCAATCTGAAAAATGCCGCCAAGGCGGTTGACCAATTGTATGTCTATGAGAAAGTAGGTGCCCTGAACAGCCATGTGCTGAGCGTGGTTAACGTGGAAAACCGTACCCTCGATTTCCATGTCCACGAGGATTCGGATGAGCTCTTTTACGTGATTGAGGGGAGCTTTCACCTGGAAACCGAGGATGGGCTGACACAGGTGGACAGCGGTGAAATGATCATCGTCCCAAAAGGCGTCCGGCACAGGCCTGTAGTGAAAGAGTTGGCCCGGTTTTTGATGATTGAGTTGGAGGGCACTCTCAACAAGGAGAACAGTGGAGATTTGTACGAGGATTAGCATCTTTGCACTGCCAGGAGGTACAGAATGAATCAAAAAGAATTGACTGCTGAGTCAAAGGACGCCTTGCTTGATACGCTTAAAGTTCGCTTTGAAGGCAATATGCGCCGCCACGAGGGCATTTCCTGGGCCGACGTGCTGTCCAGGCTGGAGGCATCTGATGATAAACTCCGGTCGCTCCGTGAAATGGAGGACACCGGAGGGGAGCCCGATATCATCGGATATGACTCGGCGGTGAAATCCTTCCTGTTCTGCGACTGCTCCCCGGAAAGCCCTGCGGGGCGCAGGAACCTCTGCTACGACGAGGCCGCTCTCGAATCGAGAAAGCAGAACAAGCCCGCTGGCAGCGCTATCGAGATGGCCGTCTCCATGGGCGTCGAGCTGCTCGATGAGGAGCAGTACCGGCAGCTGCAAACGCTGGGAGAGTTCGACCTCAAAACCTCCAGCTGGGTGCTCACCCCCGCCGATGTCAGGGCGCTGGGCGGCGCTCTCTTCTGTGACCGGCGCTATGACAAGGTTTTTACCTATCACAACGGCGCGGAATCCTATTATTCTTCCAGAGGCTTCCGCGGATTGCTGCTGGTATAGTGACTTCGGAAAGGGAGATACAGATGAGTGCAGGGACAGAGCGGGTAGAGCTCACCGTACAGAACAGCCCTGGCGTATTGGACAGGGTTGTGGGGCAAATTCGCCAGGAGGGCTGGAATATCCGGCGGCTGTTTGTAGACGAGACCGACGACCGGGATGTCTCCTTTATGGAAATCGACATTGAGGGCAGCCACTCCAAGCTGGCCCAGGTGGCCGACCGCCTGCTGCGGCTGGACTGCGTACAGAGCGTAATCCTCACCCAGGACGGTGAACGGCTGGAAAAGCGCCGCCCGCCGGTCAGCGCGGCGACAGCCAGCGAGGGGGAAGCCTTTTCTGCCGTGCCGCCAAAACCGGTAGGGGCATTCCGCATCCTCACTATCAATCCCGGCTCCACCTCCACCAAATTCGCCCTCTACGACGATGAGTCGCCGGTGCTCACCCAGGTGCTCCGCCACAGCCGGGATGAGTTGGAGGCCGCGGGCCCGGTGGCGGAGCAGCGCGGCATGCGCAAATCGAGAATCCTGGACGCACTGGCGGAGGCAAACGTGAGTCCCGGCACCATTGACGCCATCTCCGGGCGGGGCGGGCTGCTCAAGCCCATCGAGAGCGGCACCTACCGCATCGGTGAGGCGATGCTGCGCGATCTGGGCACCGCCACAGCCTCCATTCACGCCTCCGCCCTGGGGGCGATTATCGCCGGCGACCTTGCCGCCGAGCTGAATATTCCAGCCTATGTAGTCGACCCCATTGTGGTGGACGAGATGGACCGCAACGCAAAGCTCACCGGTATGCCGGGCGTGGAGCGCTCCAGCATCTTTCACGCTCTCAACCAAAAAGCCATCGCCCGCCGCCTGGCGAAGGAGCTGGGCAGGCCCTACGAGAATCTGCGCTTTGTGGTCGCCCACCTGGGCGGCGGCATCACCATCGGGGCCCACCGCTATGGCCGGGTCATCGACGTCAACGACGCCCTCTCCGGCGAGGGTGCTTTTACTCCGGAGCGCTCGGGCGGCGTCCCCATCGCCCCCATCATCCGCATGTGCTTCTCCGGCGAGTACACCGAGGAGGAGATGATGGCCAAGGTGGTGGGCCGTGGCGGCATGCTGGCTTACCTCGGCACCAACGACCTTCGGACGGTGCAGAAGATGATCGGCGACGGGGATGAGTTCGCAGCGCTTGTGATGGACTCCATGGCCTATCAGGTCTCCAAGGAAATCGGCGCGATGACCGCTGTGCTGGAGGGCCGGGTGGATGCCATCATTCTCACCGGCGGGCTGGCCTACTCCAGCCGCTTCACCGGGGCGATCAAGCAGCGGGTGGACAGACTCGCCCCCGTCCACGTCTTCCCCGGCGAGGACGAGATGCTGGCTCTGATGGAGGGGGCGCTGCGCGTGCTGCGTGGGGAGGAAACCGCCGCGGAATATGAATAGCAACCCCATCCCTGCCGGATTTATGTCCTGCATTGTGTGGATGCACAAAATACCTGAAAGATAATTGTCCGGATTGTCACTTGCAACAGTCGGCAGCCGATGCTATAGTTGGAATGTAAAACGTTTACATGTAAACGTTTTACATTCCAACTTTTTTAATGAATTCAGCAAACTGGGGGAGAGTCCGTGTCACTGAAAAAGATCGCCGAGATGACCGGCCTCTCCACCGCCACGGTGTCCCACGCCCTCAACGGCACCCGCTCCGTCTCAGAGAAGAGCCGCCTTCTGGTTCAGGAGGCCGCAGACAAAATCGGCTACAAGCCTTCATTGGCGGCACAGATGCTGCGCACCCAGCGCTCGGGCATCGTGGCACTCATCATCCCCGCCTCCAGCCCCACTAACGACACCAACTCCTTCTACTTCGGGGTTCTCAACGGCGCACGCGCCGCCCTGGAGGAGGAGGGCTACGACATGATTGTCACCACCTACCCCGAACGCGCCGAGCATGTGCCTCTGGAAAAGCTGCGGGTACTGGCAAATCGCATGGTGGAGGGGGTGCTTCTGGTTCCCTACAGCCGGGAAAAGGGCTCGGCGGACAGCCTGCTCGACCTCGACGTCCCCACTGTCCTGCTGGACAGGCGTGTGGTGGATTGCCCCCTGCCTGTTGTGGCGTCGGACAACCACTCCGCCGCTGTTCAGGTGGTGGAGCTGCTGGCCGCGTCGGGGCGCAGAAATATCGCCTTCATGGGTGGCAAGACCTCCAATTCCACTGTCCGGGAGCGGCAGAAAGGCTACCGGGAGGCGCTGGCGCGGCTGGGCATTCCCCACAGCCGCAGCCTTGAGCTCACCGGCCTCCCCGACCGGGTGGAAGAGGGCTGTAACGGAACTGCTCTCCTGCTGGAGCGGGGCGCGGACGCCATCTTTGCCGAAAACAGCATGCTGATGGTGGGCGTGGAGAAATACTGCCGGGAAAACGGCGTCAAAATCCCGGAGCAGCTTTCGCTGGCGGGTTTCGACAACGCCCCCTGGATGGAGATCACCGACCCGCCCATCACAGCCGTGCAGCAGAGCGCCGATGAAATGGGCATGCAGGGGGCGAAACTTCTGGTTGGGTTGATTCGGGGGGAAAGCGGCCTGCCAAACGAAATTGTGATACCCACACAGCTGGTAAAAAGAGAATCCCATTAGGGGTATAAGCGCATTCTGGGGGACACCCCATTTTCGAAACCATTCAGACGTGTTACGGAAAGCCTGCAAATAAAAAGTCAAGCCCAAAATGACAAAAATTTGCAGGCAGAAATTGCGCAACAAAAATAAGCCGATACACAGCAGGGTGTTTCAGCCATAGAATAAAGGACGATATCTATGCGTCATCGCCCTCGTCGAGAGCGTTCAGGTACTCTTTTACACGCCCTTAGTATATGCGCAGAAACTTGTTAGCCGTAGCGGTCATGTAGACGAAGTAGGGCTTCCCCTCGGCCCGTTTTCTGTCAAGGAATTCGTAAACGGGCTCATTCTGTGGCGCCTTACGAATCAGTACCGAGGTGATTTGGTA
>JBKEBS010000021.1:0-26679 GCA_047973265.1 Oscillospiraceae bacterium | reverse complement strand
CAGGCGTCATGAGCTTTGCGGAGATGGAGAATATGAGGTACAAGATAGAGGGGGAAGACCTCTATCTCATCGGCACCAGCGAGCACTCCATGATCGGCAAGTTTATCGACAGCATTCTCGATCCGGCCACTCTGCCCCAGACGCTGACCAGCTATTCCCCCTGCTTCCGCAAGGAGGTGGGCGCTCACGGCATCGAGGAACGGGGCGTCTACCGCATTCATCAGTTCGAGAAGCAGGAGATGATTGTTGTCTGCGAGCCCGAGGAGAGCAAGGACTGGTTTGAGAAGCTTTACAGCTACACGGTGGAGTTCTTCCGCACACTGGATATTCCGGTGCGCACACTGGAATGCTGCTCCGGCGACCTCGCCGACCTCAAGGTGAAGAGCATCGACGTGGAGGCCTGGTCGCCCCGCCAGAAGAAATATTTCGAGGTGGGAAGCTGCTCCAACCTGGGAGACGCCCAGTCGCGCCGCCTTGGCATCCGCGTCAAGGGAGAGAAGGGCAATTACTTCCCCCACACCCTCAACAATACAGTGGTCGCCCCGCCCCGCATGCTCATCGCCTTTTTGGAAAACAATCTGAACGACAACGGTTCGGTGCGGATTCCCCAGGCGCTGCGTAACTACATGGGCGGCAAGGAATTGATCAAATAGAGGAGGTGGACAATATGTTGCGGGATATGTTTGACAACCTTGGCGAGAGAAAATCTGAGAAGCTGGAAAAAGAGTTTGGCGAATATTTGATGCCCGGTGAGCGGGTGAAGGCCGGGTTTAAGATGGTGCGGGATGCTGTGCTGTTCACCGATAAGCGGCTGATCTTTTTGGATGTACAGGGCCTCACCGGCATCAAGGTTTCGGTGGAATCCATTTTTCTGTCCGGTATTGTCTCTGTGACAGCGGAAACAGCGGGATTCGGGTTGGACGAGAGTGCGCTTATTCTCACCTATTTCCTATCGCCTTATCATAGGGCCCATGAGCCAAAGCTGGCCGTCAAACGGCTGGAATTCGGCAAAAAGATCAATATTCAGGCACTGTATATCATGCTGGAAGAACTGGCATACGAAAACTACCAGCGCATCAATGACAGATAGGAGGACAACTGGGTGGCGAATCAGAAAAGTGGCTGTTTGGCCACCGGCTTCCAGATTGTCAGTATCCTCCTGTTGGCTGTGGTATGCCTTTTCTCCCTTCTCATTTCAGTAGTAGGGTATGTAGATGCCTTGTCATATCCACGCTCCCACATGTATCCCACAGACCTGATACTGAGCACTGTTTTTTTGCTGTTCTTCTTCCTAAGTCTCACAGGCATTGTCCTGTTAATCCGAAAAGCCAGGAATACACCTACACCCACGCCGGTAACAACTGTGAAAAATCATCTTGTTTTGCCTCGCCAGCCCGACATTGTGGTGGAGTGCAGATTTTGTCAGCGTCGGTATGTGAATCCGAAATCCATGACTTGCGAGGGCTGTGGGGCCGAACTAAAATAACGAAGCAAGCAAAAAGCCTGATTGGAATATTCCAATCAGGCTTTTTGCTCTGGAAAACTAACAATTGGCCACTACAACACAAACACAAAGGAACGTGGCATATAGCAGCCACAATAAGTAAGGGGCCATGAGGAAAGCAGCAGGCTTGCGAATTTCACCCAAAAACATGGTGAGGACAACAGCGGCCAGGTCGATGAGCAGCATGATGATAAGGCATCCCCAGGTTGGGCCGGTCAGGTAATAGAGAAGACCCCACAAGAGGTGCAACGCCATAAGGCCGATGTAGGTGAAAAATACTTTTCGCTTTTTTGCAGGTGAATTTTCTATAACAATAGTTCGCCAAAATATCACCATGGCCGCAGATTGAAGAACAATCCACACCACTGCAAACAGCCATTTGTCAGGCATAAGTGGGATATCTTGCAGGGTGGGCACATCGTGACGGAGAAGGGCGAGCACAGGAAAGAGAGACCCCAGCACAAAAACAGATGCCGTGGCAAGTGGCTTGATATGTCTGCAGTAACGAATCTCCCTCAACATCATTTTCACCCCAATCCAACACCTGCATTGTAACAAAGACAGTAACGTGAACTTTGTCGATTTGCGTCACAAATAACATTTATGACCACAAATCATGCATAAAAAAGGCAGTTATTTTCTCCAATACTCGCTGCAATCCGACTTTCTATCCAGGAAACCATATTCGATCAGATATCGGCGAAGGCTGGCATAGTCGTCGTGAATATCCCCCAATGTTGCGTTTACATCTTTTTCAGTGTAGATGGTTCGCGGTGCAAACTGGTCTGCGATAATTCCCAAAACCACCACCTTTTTTTTCTCCCTTGCAGGCAGCGATATGAGCTTTAGGAGCGCTCTGGAAAGAAAAAAGGTATCAGCAATCTTTTCCTTTTCGCTTTCGGTGATCACATATCGCTCATCCAGTTGTCGAGCGTTGTCGTGCACCATAATGAACTCTTCCTTTCCGTTTTTATCTTTTCCCGCATCTTCCATTGCCATGGTGTATAGGGCAAGATACATCTTGGCCTGCTTTGCCTTTTCCCGGAACTGAAAGCGCTGATGCCGCACGGTTGAAGGGGCAATCCCCTGCACTTTGGCAACTTCGCCGTCTGAAAGGCCGCTTCGGAACAATGTCAGCAGCTCTTTTTGGTTTTGGGTTAGGACAGCATACTTGTTGTTGTCCTTCAAAAGCTGCTCGAAGTAATCCGCGTGCTCTGTCTGTCCGTGCTTTTTTACGGCGGCGGCGGCCTCAAAGAAGCGCCCTTCGATGGGGAAGACCTCCTCTTTGTCGAATTGCCGACCGCAAGCCAGGCAGGTAAAGCAGCATTCTTCCTCACGGTATCCCTGAACGACATCTTCAATATCCAAAAGTTCCAGGCCAAATTCCAATGACATCGCAATCACTCCTTAAACATATTATAGATATGTTTACGATTATTGTCAACGTAGATTGAAAATGACAATATTGAAGAGTGATTGCATTATATAATTGCGGTAAAGATTTATTTACGGAAATCAATGGCTATTTCTTTTTCCGAACAAGCCGCAGCTGTTTGCGTTTCCGGGGCCGATCTGTTCTGCCATAGAGGAGGGTGAGGTGCTTCATCTTGCTTGCCAGCTGCGGGGTGGCGGCGCCGGGCCTCATTCGCCACTTCCAGTTTTGCCCTCCGACGGTGGAGGGAGTGTTGATGCGTCCTTGGCCATCCAGTGAGAGATAATCCGCCATGGGCACGACCGCGAGATTTGCCACGCTGGCCAGCGCCGCACGGATAAAGGCCCAGTTTCCCTCCCGATCGTCCCGGATATTGAGATAGTCAATCGCCACCTGAACGTCGGCGGGGTTCGCCTCGTCAAACCAGCCCAGGATGGTGTCGTTATCGTGAGTTCCGGTGTAGACCACGCAATTTTTGTCGTAGTTGTGGGGAAGGTAATCGCTTTCTTCCCTGGAATCAAACGCAAATTGGAGCACCTTCATGCCGGGATACCCGCTCTCTTTGAGGAGGGCGTGAACCTCCTCGGTGAGAAAGCCCAGGTCTTCGGCGATGATTTTTGCATCGGGGAATGAATATTTGATATGCCGGATGAAGTCGATTCCCGGCCCCTTGACCCAGCGCCCCTTTGCGGCGGTGGGCGCTCCATGAGGCACCGCGTAAAAGCTTTCCAGTCCGCGGAAGTGGTCGATCCGCAGCATGTCATAGAGGGTGAGGGAGCTGCGCAGCCGGTTCTTCCACCAACCGTAGCCGTCCTCCTTTTTCATGACATCCCAGCGATAGAGGGGATTGCCCCACAGCTGGCCGTCCGCGGAAAAAGCATCCGGGGGAACTCCGGCCACCTCAATGGGAAGATTCTTTTCATCCAGGTAGAACAGTTCGTGGTGCGCCCAGGCGTCGGCGCTGTCCATGGCCACATAGATGGGAATGTCGCCGATGACATAGACCCCTTTGCCGTTGGCGTAGGCTTTCAATTCCAGCCATTGGGACTCAAAGAGATACTGCACGAATATGTGGTACTCGATATCCTCCCAGAGCTCTTTCCGATAGCGCTCCATGGCCTTGGGGTCGCGCAGCCGGATATCGTCGGGCCATTCCAGCCAGGTTTTCCCTTCCAGCTTGTCCTTGACGGCCAGGAACAGGGCGTAATCATCAATCCAGGCCTTGTGCCTGACCCGGAAATTGGATAGCTCATTGGGGGAGCCGGACGCCTCAAAGCGGGCGTAGGCTTTGCGCAACACCCGTTCACGGTGCCGGTAGAGCTTGTTGTAATCTACCTGCCGGGGATTCTCCCCCCAGTCCAGGGAGGCGTACTCCTTTTTTTCCAGCAAACCCTGCTGCTCCAGTGTGTCGAGGTCGATGAAGTAAGGGTTGCCCGCAAAAGCGGAAACGCTTTGGTAGGGGCTGTCTCCATATCCTGTTGGGGAAAGGGGGAGCACCTGCCAATATATTTGCCCCGCCTGGGCGAGAAAATCCACCCATTCCCGCGCGTCGGCGCCAAAGCTGCCGATGCCGTACGGGGAGGGGAGGCTGCTCACCGGCATAAGGACGCCTGCAGCCCTCTTGCGGGGGCCTGCACTGATCTGCTTGTCATTCATTGCAATGATCATTCCTTTCAACGGAATTGTGCTGTCATTTGCGAAAGGTCAACTATGTTGACCTCAAATGTTTCGGGCCAACACCGAAAAAGCACAAACCGATAGTTTGAAAGTTGTGACTTTCAAATTTCTCCTAATTGAAAAAGATGCGCCCATTCTGCCCATGAAGGGAGGAATGGGCGCTTATATATACCATGAACCCACGAATCAGGATTTGACGGCTCCCTCGGAGACACCCTTGACGAAATATTTCTGCAATAGCAGGAACACGATCACCATGGGCAGCACCGAAATAAGCACGGCGGGGAAGATGAGCTCCCAGGGGTTGCCGTATTGTCCGCTGAGCATCCTGGCATAGTACAGCTCCAAGACCAGTGTCTTTGATTTGCTTGTCCCCAGCGTGATGAAGGGGAGAAGGTAGTCGTTCCATATCCACATGCCGTTGAGGATGAGGACTGTGACGGTGGTGGAGCTGACCAGCGGGAATACCACCCGGAAAAAGACCTGGAAGATGTTGGCACCGTCGATCAGGGCCGCCTCCTCAATGCTCTTGGGAACGCTTTTGAACGCGGAGGAGAAGAGGAAAATTGACATTGATAGGCCGAAGCCGATGTACATCACGACCAGGCCGCCCAGGTTTTTGAGTTTCAGCTTGTCCATGATATCCATGAGCGGATACATGACCGCCTGAAAGGGAATCAGCATTGCGGCGGTGAACATCAGGTAGATGCCGCTGGAGGCTTTGGATTTGTGGCGGGTGATCATCCATGCGCAGAGGGCTGAAAACAATACAATAAAGAAAAGGGAACAGATCAGCAGCATGGATGTGTATCCGAACGCTTGGCCGAAGTTGATCTTTTCGTAGGCGTTCTTGATGTAGTCAAGCGTAAAGCTGGCGGGGAGGGCGAGAGGATTGCGTATAATCTCCGCCTGGCCTTTGAAGCTGTTCAGCACCAGGAATGCGATGGGCATGAGGGTGTAAAGCGCTATAATAATCAAAACAATGTAGAGAAGTATCTTGCCCAGTTTGCGGCGCAAAAAGTACCCGCCGTGCTGCTTGGCCTTTGTGGGAGTGTTTGTCATCGCGCTACACCTCCACTTCTTTGCTGCGGGTAAGGGAAACCTGCAGCAAGCTGATCACCGCGACAATGACAAAGAAAATGACGCTCTGTGCCTGTGCGACGCCGTAGTTTGGCGGGGTGGAGTCCTGCACGGTTCTGAGAATCTGCAACGCAATCATGCGGGTATTGAAATCACCGTTGGTCAGCGCGACGTTCAAGTCCAGCATCTTAAAGGAGTTGGCGAGGGTGAGGAACAGCACCACGGTGATGGAAGGCATCAGCATGGGGAGGGTGATCTTGAAAAAGCGTTTGACCGGGCCCGCGCCGTCAATGCTGGCGGCTTCGTACAGGTCGCCGGAGATGGCGTTCAGGCCACCCACGTAGATCAGCATCATGTAGCCCGCCGATTGCCAGGTATACATGATGACAATGGCGATCAGGGCCTTCCATGTATCCTGGGTCATGTACCGCATGAACTCAATGTGCAGGATGCCATCCGGGCTGAAAAAGATGTCGGTGTACACTACCTGGAAAATAAACTGCCATACAAAGCCCATGGCGAGGGCGCCCATCATGTTGGGCATAAAATAAATGGTGCGGAACACACCGACTGCTTTTTTGATGTTATTGAGCATCAGCGCGAAGGAAAGGGAAACAATGTTGATGACGACCACCGCCACCACTGCAAAGATACTGGTGTACAGCAGTGCGTGGGTAAATTTTGAGTTGGACAGGGCTTTGGAGTAGTTTTCCAGACCCACAAAGGAGTTCCACATGCTCTCCCCACCGGCCCAATAGTTGCCCCGCCATGCGGTAAATGAGTAGATCACGCCGATCACAAAGGGAATTCCAATGATAAGGATAAAGAACAGCACCGCCGGTGCAATCAAGGGGACAAACCACTTTTTATAGAACTTGTCCATACTGACATTCCTTCCTGTGACGGCTGCATTCAATAGAACAAGCCGCAGTCTTTGAAAGAAGCCGCCATACGGAATTTGCAGGACATCCCAAGGTTCCGGTGTCCTGCAAATCCCACTGGCGAGAAAATCGTTAAGCGTTGGCTAAAAGTTCTTTCCAGCTGCTGACAGCGTAGTTTGCAATGTCCTCGTAGTCAGCTTCGGCCCATTCGGCCTTGGTCAGGTAGTTTTCCATTACATATGCGCCGAAGGTGTCGCCGCTCCACTGGCCGGGTGCGCCGTGGTAGGGAACGCCGAGTGTGCCGCCCTCTTCCAGATAGGTCATGATGGAGCTGGAGAGCGCGTCTGTGATGGTCATGGAGGAGTCGGCGTTGTAGGGAATGAACTTGAAGGCGTCAATGACATACTTCTGAATGTTCTCAGGTGTGCCCATCCAGGCGAGGAACTGCTCGGCAGCCGCTCTTTCCTCTGCGGATACATTCTTGTTGATGCCGTAGTAGTTGGGCACGAAAACAGGAATGGTGGAGGCGAACTGCGCGGCTGTGTGATCGGTCTTGATCATGTCGTCGGTGATGGGCATTTTCAGCGGGATGAAGGAAACGCGGTCGGCGACAGCAGAATCCAGTGTAGAAATATTGCCCGCTACCCAGTTGCCCTGCTGCAGGAAGACGGAGGTGCCATCCACCAGCATCTGAACGCTCTGGTCATAGCCGAAGTTGGCGGAACTGATGAGATCCTGTCCGCGTCCGGCAGCGCCGTTCAGGCCACCGACGTGGCTGCTCTCCAGATCAAGGGACTTCGCGTAGGCGACAAGGGGATTGTGCAGCTGGTCAAACTGCTCGTCGGTGACGTCCATACCGGCGGCTGCGTTGGCAAGGACAGCATTCAGGGCCACGTTGACTTTATGGTCGCCGTAAGTCCACTTTTCGCTGCCTGCGAAGGCAAATACGCCGGTGAGCTTTTCGGTGCGGCCGGTCTTCTCGGCCTTGAAGGTGAGGTCGGTGCCGTTAATGCTCACTGTGCTGGCGGCGGGAGCGTTAATCCAGGTGTCGACAGCTTCTACAAAGGTGACAAAGTTGTCGTAGTCGGCGGTGCGAAGGGCAGGCAGAGCGGCTGCGGAGCCCTCTTCAAACATGTCGTCCAGCATCAGGGAGTCCACGATGTAGCCGTAGCCCTCGACATTGTAGGGGATGCCGTAGTGGGCGGTGCCGTCCATGGTGAGGCGCAGTTCCTGGGGGATCGCGTCGACAATGGCCTTGAGGTCGGCGTTCTCCACTTCGTTGAGATCGAGAACGGTGCCCTGGTCAGTCCAGGAAATGAGCTCCTTGAGACCCTGCATGGAGAAAACTGCAGGAGGGGTGCTGGAGGCCATCTGGATGCGAAGGGGCTCTGCAGCGTCTGTACCGGAGCCAACGCTGAAGGGCTCGGTCACGATGCCGGTCTCAGCCTCGAAGTCCTTACACATCTGCTCGAACTCGGCGGCGTTTTCGCCTTTAGAGTTGAAGATGCGGAGCACCACGCCGGTGCTTGCTGTGGAGCGTTCCTCTGCAGTGCTGTCTTCGGTAGAAGCGGGGGTTGATTCCGGTGCAGTGGAGCTGTCGGCTGTGGAATCGGTGGATGCGGGAGTGGAGCTGGAGCTTCCGCCGCTGTTACAGCCCGCGAAAAGGCCGAAAGTCAGCAGCAGACAGACAGTCAGTGCTAAAATGCGCTTGATCTTCATTTGAATGTTCCTCCTTGAAATTGCAATCCAATTTATTTTTCCCCGCACGGTGGCGGAGGCTTACACAAGAGGTTGAAAGCTCTCTCCCCAGACAAACTCTGCGGGGAGGATGCAGTGCCGATTGGGCTGCTTGCGCTCCAGCCGATCCAGCAGCAGCTCTACAGCGCCAATGGCGATTTCGCGAACCGGTTGCACCACGGTCGCAAGGGAGGGGAGGGAGAAGCGGGCGGCGGGGATACCGTCAAAGCTCACCACCGAAATGTCGCCCGGAATAGATCGCCCACTGTCGTAGAGGGCACGCATGGCCCCAATGGCGATGAGGTCGGAAATGCAGAAGAGACACGTGATCTCCGGATTGGCAGAGAGGCGGGATGCAGCCTCATAGCCGCCCTCCATGGAGTGGCCGCCTGCATATTCCATGATAGGTGGGGGAAGATGATGCTCTTCCAGCGCCTGCACAAAGCCGTCCACCCGCAGTTTGCTGACGCTGCGGTCGTCAGAGGAGGAAGCGATGATAGCGAAGCGGCTGTGTCCGGCAGAAATAAGGTGTTCAGCCAGGCTGTATGTCTCTTGCCGATCGTCCACGGCGACGCTGGAGAAGGAGGCTCTGTCCACTTTGCCCTTCAGGGTGATGGTTGCCATGACGTAGGGGATATCAAGCATAGCAAGTTTTGCGCTCGAATTTTGGAAGTTTCCACCGAGAAAGATCAACCCTTCCGGTTTTTTATCCTTTACCAGGCTGAGAGCAGTGTCGATTTCATCCTCCTCCACTTCAACCGGTTGGAGAAGGATTTGATAGCGGCGGCGGTCGAGCTCCTCTCTTATCATGCGCAGCATTTTTCCGAAGAAGGGGTTGTCGATCCCCTTTACCATGATCCCCACACCGTGAAAGGATTCCCGTTTCAGGCTGCGCGCACTGTCGTTGGGGATGTAGTCGTGGGAGGAGATTACCTCCAACACGCGCTGTCTTGTAGCAGAGCTCACATCGGGGTGGCTATTCAGCACGCGGGAAACTGTGCTGACGCTGACGCCTGCGAGCCGGGCAATGTCTTCTATTTTCATTTGCTCCGGCATTGAAATCTTCCTTAAATGGCATCAAGCCGACGTTTATGCGAAATATGTCGATTTATAGGAAGCGATATCGGGAACGTTTCCGGTAGCGCTTCCAGTTCGTGCTTTTACTATAATCCGAAGCGCGCTGTCTGTCAAGATGTTATTTGATTTTGTAACGGAATTGTATATCTTTCACAGAAAAAAGCGACAGATAACGGAACAATGCCCGCTATCTATCGCTTTTCATCAAATTCAAATTTACAATGCGCGAAAACTCTCTCCAAGATAAAGGTTGGTGGGGAAGAGGAGGTGCCTGTTTTGTGCGCTGTTTTCCACCATATCCATGAGGATGCGAAGGCTTTCCGACGCGAACTGTTCAGCTGGCTGCTCCACCGTTGCCAAGCGCGGGCAGGAAAACTTGCCCGCCTCGATGCCGTCGACACCGATAACTGAGACATCTCCGGGAATGGAAAGCCCCATATCCTGGATAGCCCGCATGGCCCCAAGCGCTAGAACATCTGCCATGCAGAAAAGACAGGTATAGCGCTCTTTGCTCAACAGCTCACGGGCGGCGCGATAGCCCTCCGCCATCGAAAATTCCTGGGTGACAGCGATGCTTTCCCGAGAAACCATCAAATTATTGGCGGAAAGGGCATCCTGGAAACCCCGGATTCGCAGTTCGCTGATGCTGTTGTCACCGGGAAAATCCCCAATTGCCGCGATTTTTTGATGCCCGGAATTGCAGATGGTTTTGGCTGCGGTATAGATTTCGGCATAATTGTCAATGGCAACACTGGAGTAGAGATTCTGATCAACGCTTTGCTCAAGTGCAATTGTTGCGATGACAAACGGCACATTTAGCTGTGCAAGGCGGATTGGGCTCTGTGTATAGGCGGCGCCCAAAAAGATGAGGCCGCGTACCTTCTTCTCCTTGAGGAAAGCGATACCCGCCTCAATTTCATCGGTGTGTGGGTCTATGGGGTGTAGAAGCATAGTATATTGCCGAATATCCAGCTGTGTTTGCAGAATTCCCAGCATTTTCTGAAAAAAGGGGTTATCAAACCCTTTGATGACCACGCCGATTGCGTTGACGGGTTCCCTAGAGAGATTGCGGGCGCTGTTGTTGGGGATATAGGAGTATTCCTCGAAGATTTTCTGCACCTTTTGGCGTGTCCTCGCACTGACATCGGGATGATTGTTCAGCACACGGGAAACTGTGCTGATGCTCACTCCTGCCAGCCTGGCAATATCATAAATGTTTGTATCATGGCCGGTCTCGGACACAGTGATGCCCCCCTGTAGTCGTTACCGGAAGCGCTTCCGGTATTGAGAAGCAGTATAGCACAGTTGATGGCCAAGGGGAAGAGGATATGCCCCAAAACATACAAATGATTCACATTACACAACAAGAAAACAAGAAGAATCTGTGCAGTTTTAACTAAAATCACCAAATAATCGATTTTTATAAGGTCAAATGTTGCACGATAATCGTTTTTTTACAGGATTCTCTTTTTTTGCTATTTCCATTTTACAGTACAGCGATTAATATGCATATCGTACAGATTGTGAGAATGTTCGCAGAAGTTATTGATGTTAATATACATAATCAATATTGATAATTCACCACATAGGAAGGGGAATGTCGACGTGCAAAAACCGAACCATAAGAAAAGAAGAAAGTTTCTCACCGCCTTGAGGGAGGATGGAATCCTCTACCTGTTTTCACTGCCAGGCGTCATCTTCCTCCTGCTTTTTTGCTATTTCCCCATGGTTGGCCTGATCCTGGTCTTTAAGGACTACAACTTCCAGGGAGGAATTTTCGGCAGCCCATGGGCAGATCCCATCTGGCGCAACTTCGCTTTTTTCTTTAACAGTATAGACAAGGCGATCCGCGCTACCCGCAACACGGTGGGCCTCAACATTCTGTATTTTGTAATCGGTACAATTGTTGCAGTTGCCATCGCAATCATGCTCACAGAATTGCGCAGCAAACGCTTTGTCAAAGTGACACAGAGTGTTATGTTCTTCCCATACTTTATCTCCTGGATGGTGTTTGGCTCCATTCTTATGACAATATTGGATTACCGCAACGGCACTCTTAACGGCATTGTCACGGCCCTCGGCTTTGAGCGGATTGACTTCTACTCAAACCCCTCCTATTGGGTGGCAATCTTGGTACTCTGCAATGTCTGGAACTCGGCAGGGTACTCCTCCATCATTTATTATGCCACATTGACCGGTATTGACCCCAGCTACTACGAAGCCGCTATGGTGGACGGCGCCAGCAAGTGGAAACAAATTACCAATATCTCCCTGCCGCTGCTGCGCCCCACAATTATCATGCTGTTCCTGCTGATGGTGGGGGGGATGCTCCGGGGCAATCTAACCATGATCATGGGCCTCACCAACCTGAATCCGACGCTGCTTCCAGTGACCGATATCATCGACGTCTATGTCTACCGCTCCGGCATAAAGTCGGGGGAAATGGCATTTACCTCGGCCATCTCGCTGTACCAGTCCTTCGTCGGCTTCCTGCTGGTCATGGGCAGCAATGCGCTGGTGCGCAAGGTGGATAACGACAGCGCACTGTTTTAGTCGCAGACTTTTCATCCATATTCTGGAAAGGGAATGATTTCGTATATGAACAGTGTCAAAACAACGCGAAACCGCATCCGTCAAACGACGGGTGACCGGACGCTCACCGCTGTCTTCTATGTAGTGATCGCCGTCTACAGTCTGATCTGCCTGTATCCGCTGGTGCTGGCGTTTTCGGTGGCCTTCTCCGACGAAACGGCCATCACAACCAACGGCTACTCCATCATCCCACAGAGTCCAACCCTCAACACCATGCGCTACCTGCTGTCCCAGCGCATGAACATGATGATCAGTGCCTATGGCATGTCGATACTGGTCACGGCACTGGGAACGCTGGTTTCGGTGACGGTCACCCTGATGTACGCCTATGTCCTCAGCGTGCCCGGCTTCCGCCACAAGAACAAATTCGCGTTTTTCGCCTACTTCACCATGCTGTTCAGCGGGGGAATGCTGCCCTGGTATATTCTCACCACCAAGTATTATCACCTGGCAAACACGGTAGCGGGACTGATATTGCCCTACTCCATGAATGTCTTTAATATGTTCTTGATGCGCAACTATCTCAAGACAATCCCCGACGCCCTGTACGAATCCGCTAAAATCGACGGCGCTGGCTACGGCCGCACCTTCTTCCATGTAGCGCTGCCCCTCTCCCAGATTGGACTGGTCACTATTGCATTATTCTACGGTCTTTCCTATTGGAACGACTTCTACCTGCCCCTCATGCTCATCACAAAGGACGGCCTCTCTACACTCCAGCACCTGCTCTACCGAATGATGAGCAACATCACCTTTCTGGCGAACAACTCCTCCACCTCCATCGGCGCACATGTACAGCCGCCCATGCAGACGGCGCGCATGGCAATGAGTGTGCTGGCGATCGGCCCGATCATCTTTCTCTATCCCTTTGTGCAGAAATACTTCGTCAAGGGAATCTCTCTTGGCGCGATCAAGGGATAGCGGGAAATCACATGAAGTCGTAAAGGTTCCGGGAGAATGATCCCGGGTCTATATAAGGAAAGGAAGGACTATCAATGAAAAAGATCACAGCTCTGCTTCTCTGCATGGTGCTTCTGGCTACAATTTTTGTCGGTTGTAACCAGAGCGGACAGACCTCTTCCGACGGTACAACAAGCACCTCCGCCGCCGATTCCGGCTCGGATACTCCCGCGCCTGCACCCTCGGGCGAGCCCAGTAACATCACTCTGGTCATCTACGGCGACAAGAATGACCGTATGAGCACCTTTACCGCTGAGGAGATTCCGAAATATGTCGCGGACAAGGGTCTCAACATCAATGTGGAGCTACAGGTGCTTCCTTGGAGCGACTACGCCACCGGCCAGACGGAACTCAAGCTCGCCTCCGGTGAAGAGTTCGCCTGTTACACCGATATTGCCTTTATGTCCCGCAGTATCGGCAAGGGCTATATCCAGGATCTGACCGAAGTAATCAACCAGTACGGCGGCAACCTGCTCCGGGAGCTGGAGCAGCTCTCCTTTGACGCATTCTCCTCAAAGGGGATGTACTACGGTATTCCAATCGGCAACAAGCCCAATGCCTCCGAATTCTTTGCAGTCACCGTCCGGCAGGATTTGCTGGAAGAAGCCGGTATGACTGAGCTGAAAACACTGGAGGATGTCGAGAGCTTCTATACCGCAACTCTGCCCAACTACCCCGACTACTTCGGTTATTGCGACGGTTCCCCTTCCGATACCTACGGAGCGGTGCGCATGATGAGCCGACTCGTTTCGGATAAGAACATGCTGTTCCTCAACGAGCTCATCTTCACAGACGCCTCCGCTGACGACGACGTCATCTACAGCTACTTCGAGTCGGAGGAGTTTCAGGAATATGCCGCGATCGCCCTGCGCTGGAACGAGATGGGCATCATTGACAAGCAGGTTATCTCCGACGCCGCCATAGCGGGCTCCAAGTTCATGGCGGGCCAGGGAATGTTCCGCAACGGCAATGCCGGGCGCACCTGGGAAGAGCTGTTGAATATCCGCAACAATGTCGGCGACGCCAAGCTGAAAAGCTACTTCATCGGCGATGCAAACGGTCGCCCTCTCGTCTCCCGCGGTACCTACTCCACCGCTTTCCAGGTTTCCACCAACGTGAAGAACCCAGAAGCCTATGTCCAGTTCCTCAATCTGATTTACGAAGACCAGGCCAGCTTTGACTTTTTCACCTATGGGGTCAAGGATGTGGACTATGAGTTGGATGAGAATGAGCGAATCATCAACAAAAAGAACGATATGGTGTTCCTGCACGAGTGGGCCACCACTCACGTCGACTATATGCGTTTTCCCGATTATGTGGAGGACGACGTCATCTCCGACTACAAGAGCTGGAACGACGGCTGCATTCCCCAGAAGGATATCGGCTTTGCCTTCGATCTTGAGCCGGTCAAGGACATTTACGCTCAGCTGCAAAATGTAAGCACCGAGTACCTTGTTCCCATCGCATTGGGCTTTGCCGACTACGAGACGGCGTTCCCGGAAGCGCAGAAGCGCTTGAAGGATGCCGGAATCGATGAGTATGTGGCGGAATACCAGCGTCAGTTCACCGAGTTTTACAACAACAAATAACAAGGCAAAGCGGAGCCGGGATGTCGATTTTCTTCGGCATCCCGGT
Source organism: Oscillospiraceae bacterium (assembly GCA_047973265.1). Classification (GTDB taxonomy): domain Bacteria; phylum Bacillota; class Clostridia; order Oscillospirales; family Ruminococcaceae; genus WRAV01. The sequence continues at coordinate 12,104 of JBKEBS010000021.1, read as the reverse complement.
CTGCGATGTGCTATACTGTATTCCTATAGTATTGACAATTGCAAAGAGGGGCGGGGATGGCGATGAAATTGCGGCGCAGCTTTAAGTTTCGCCTTTTTCTGGGGTTGTATGCGACGATCTTTTTGATCATCGTTCTCTTTTCCACCGCTATCTTTGCCTGGCTGAGGGCTCGTTCTGTGGAGGATATTGAGCGGGCCCAGCTCAGCGCGCTGCACAACATTGACAGAATGTTCACCGCCAGCCTGGACGGCTTTGCCCGCAATGCCGCGGAAATCTACTCCGATTCAAATACATTGGCACTGCTGGCCCGGCCGGAAAAGAACTGGCTTTCCTTCGCCATCCGCTACACCAACCGCGCCCGCAATATCCTGGCCAACAGCCAGGCCATCGGCCTGGTGGGGCTGTTTGACAAGCAGGAAATACTGATGCTCAACCAGCGGATCACAATTTCTGAGGAATCCCGCACCCAGCTGCACACTCTTCTGACCGGCGAATCCGGCAGCATCGTGCTGCTGCCCGCCCGGTATATGGTTACCGGCAGCGAAGTGCCCATGCTCTGCCTTGTAGCCGGGCAATACAACACGCCGGGACACAGCTGGGAGGAAGGCGTGATTGTCGGAGTGAACGCCTCCGAGCTCACCGGGAACATCCTGGGCAGCGACGAAAACCTATACGTGGTGGATCGCCAGGGAAGGGTCATCCTCTCCAACCACCCAGACCTGTTTGGCCAGCCCCTCTCTGAGGAGGGCTACCTGGAGCGGATATTGTCCGCATCCCCCGAGGAGACCTTCAACTGGGAGATTGCCGGAAAAGAGCACACACTGGGTGTTGTGGGAGGAGCCAACGGCCAGTACCGCGTCGTATCCATCCAACCCACCGACACGCTTTTCACCTCGCTGCGTTCAGGTTACTGGCAGTTTTTGCTGATGGGCGGAGCAGGGCTGGCACTGTCCTTTGCCCTGGCGCTGCTTGTCTCCCTCAAGCTCTCCAAACCGGTCAACCTGTTAGTGGATGACCTAGCTACTTTCTCCCACGCAGCGGCGCCGGACAGCTCGATAGGCGATGTGGACTTCGCCCGAGCAGCGCTGAAACAGACCACCCGCATGATAAGCGACCTGAAAGAGGCCCACCTGCAAAGTCAGCGCATCCAGTGGCTGACCGGGCTGCGGCCCGATCTTTCAGAGCAGGTGCTCTTTCCCGGAGCGGATACTCTTTGTGCGGCGGTTTTTCAGCTGGAATCAGGCAAAGAGACGCTTCCCATGGAGCTATCCCTTTTGGCTGACACCATCAAGACGATCTTGCTGGACAACCTCCACTGGGAGGGGAGCATTGTGTTGCCATTGCGGGAGGACAGGCTGACCCTGCTACTGCCCCAGGAACAGGGCCAGGCGGTGTCGGTTCTCCGCAAACTGCAAGCTTCCTTGACAAGTCTGCTGTCGGCCAGCGTGGATGTGGCGGTGGCGGAGTGCAGTGAGGGCACTTCTCTCCGGGAGCGGCACGATATCGTGCTGAAGCGGTTGCGTGCAGCCGCGTTGCGCGGAGCAGGGTGCTTTCTCACAAACCAGTCCGAGGCGGCCATGGGCAGGGAGCCCTTCTCGTCCGATCTGTCAGAGCTGACAAGCACCGCGGTGCGCTCTGCTGACCGCCTTCGCATTGCAGTGGCGGTTGACAAGCTGTTGCTTGAGGCCGCAGGGCTGGAATACAGCTATGCCATAGAGCAATTGTGCGTTTTGGGGGTGGAGGCAACCGAGGTAATCGGCGCGGCGCTTCCCGAGAGCAAGGAGACCCGCTGGGCGGATATGTACCGCGTACTGTCCGCCTGCGAGACCAGGAGACAGCTGTCGTCGGAGTTGGTGAAACGGCTGGACTCCATTTCGGTGGGGATTCTGACCGCCAGCAATATAGGTGTGGCGGACAACCTCCAGCTGGCCATGGACTTGATCGAGGAGAGCTACTGCGACCCGGAGCTATCCCTCCAGAACGTTGCCAAGCGGGTGGGGATGAGCGCCTCTTATTTCAGCAAAATCTTTCGGGAACGAACCGGCAAGACCTTTCCGGTCTATGTCAACGGTCTGCGCATGCGCAGAGCATGCCAGTTATTACAGGAGGATGGGGATAAGACCGCCGCTCAGATTGCCCGGGAGGTGGGCTTCAACTCCAGTTCCTACTTTACCGCATCCTTCCGCAAGCAATATGGGGTGTCGCCGATTCAGGCGCGGCAGTACAATATCCTCCACAGCCTTTTGGCGGAGATTCGGGAAGTCGACAGATAATGCAATATATCGAAAGGATTGATCAATATGATCTATCAAAATCCAATTATTCCCGGGTTTTATCCCGATCCCAGTATCTGCCGGGTGGGGGAGGACTACTACCTGGTAAACAGCTCCTTTGAATTTTTCCCGGGAGTGCCCCTCTTTCACAGCCGGGATTTGATTCATTGGGAGCAGTTGGGCTATGTGCTGACCCGGCCGTCACAGCTGCCCTTGGAGGGTGCCCGCACCTCCGGCGGCATCTTCGCGCCCACCATCCGCTATCACGGCGGACGCTTCTACATGGTCACCACCAACGTGAGTCATGGCGGCAATTTTTATGTCTGGACAGACGACATCCGGGGGGAGTGGTCGAACCCCATTTACGTCGACCAGGGAGGAATCGATCCGTCCATTTTCTGGGATGAGGACGGCACCGTCTATTTTGCCAGCACCTTCCAGGATGAAGAGGGGAAATCCTGCATCGGACAGAGTACGATTGACATAGTCACTGGTAAACGCCTTACTGAAACCCGCTGTATCTGGCACGGCACAGGGGGAAAAGCGCCTGAGGGGCCCCACATGTACAGGATCGGCGGCTACTATTACCTCATGATTGCAGAGGGTGGCACGGAGTACGGCCATATGGAGACTATCGCCCGCGGCAACTCCCCCTGGGGCCCCTTTGAGGGATGCCCCCACAACCCCATTCTCACCCACCGGGACAGTGATACCAGAAAGACCCCTTTCCAGGGATTGGGCCACGCTGACCTTGTGGAGACTCCTGATGGCAATTGGTTTATTGTTTTCCACGCCATCCGCCCGACACAGTTTATGCTGCATCACTTGGGCAGGGAAACAATGATCGCACCTCTGACTTGGGATGAGAACGGTTGGCCCGTGATCAACGGGGGCAAGCTGATTACCGCCGAGATGTCGTCCGACAAGCTGCCGGCAGCCTCTCCGGTTCCCACTGTTTCAAATATAGATACTTTTTCCACCGATAAGCTGTCTCCTGTATGGAGCTTCCTGCGCAACCCCAACATGGAGAATTATGGCTTTGGCGACGGCCTCCTCTTGCATGGAACCAATGTGGGATTGGAGGATATTTCATCTCCAACCGCACTTCTGCGGCGGCAGCAGCACTTTGAGGTGAGGGTGGAGGCAAATCTCCTCTTTGAGCCGCCGACTGAGGGAAGCGAGGCCGGTCTCACTGTTTTCCACACGGCGGAACACCACTATGACCTCGTTGTGACAAGGCGAGCTGGCAGGAAGGTCGCCTTCCTGCGCCGCAGGGTAGCGGACATACTGGTGGAAGGCGACGCAGTGGAACTTCCGGAAGGCGGCAGTTTGCAGTTCCGCGTTGACTGCCACAAAAATCAGTATGATTTTTCTATTGGCGCAGAGGGGGAGCAGCATTACTTGGGCTCCGGCAGCTCGCAGCTGCTCTCCACCGAGTGTATGGTCTGCACATTTACCGGCTGCTTCGTTGGAGTGTTCGCAGTGGGTGAGGGCACAGCTAAAGTTTTGTCGTTCGGGTATACTCCCGAATAGGTTGTGAAAAAAGCAGGGAAAGCCATTCGGCTTTCCCTGCTTTTGCATGCAATCGATTTTACACTTCCGCCAGCCTGCCCAGGCTTTTGTCCCGGAGGTAGGCGTTGATAAAGCCATCCAGATCGCCGTCCATCACCGCGCCGATGTTGCCCATTTCAAAGTTGGTGCGGTGATCCTTAGCCATGGTGTAGGGCATGAACACATAGGAGCGTATTTGAGAGCCCCAGCCGATTTCCTTGTGCTCGCCCTTGATGTCGTCGATTCTTTCCAGGTGCTCCCGCTCTTTGATCTCCACCAGCTTGGAGATCAGCATCTTCATGGCAACCTCGCGATTTTGCCGCTGGCTGCGCTCGTTCTGGCATGCAACCGCAATACCGGTGGGCAGGTGCGTGATGCGGATAGCGGACTCCGTCTTGTTGACATGCTGACCGCCCGCTCCGGAGGAGCGGTAAGTGTCGATGCGCAAATCTTTCTCGTCAATTTCCACGTGCATGTCCTCATTGATTTCCGGCATGACTTCCAATGAGGCGAAGGAGGTGTGGCGGCGGCCGGAGGAATCGAAGGGGGAGACCCGCACCAATCTGTGAACGCCGGCCTCCGACTTGAGATAGCCGTAAACGTTGGAGCCCTCGATGAGGATGGAGGCGGATTTGATCCCCGCTTCATCACCGTCCAGATAATCCAGGATTTTGTAGGTGTAGCCGTGGCGCTCCGCCCAGCGGGTGTACATGCGATAAAGCATCTGGGCCCAGTCCTGTGCCTCGGTGCCGCCTGCACCCGCGTGGAAAGTGAGGATGGCGTTGTTGCCGTCGTACTCGCCGGTGAGCAGAGTGGCCAGCTTTTGCGTCTCCAAGTCGTCTTCCAGCTTGGCGATATTGCTCAGCACCTCGGGGAGCTCGGACTCATCGGCCATTTCATTGGCGAGGTCGTTGAGGTCGAGGGTGTCCTGCCACATCTTTTGCAGCCGATGAAAGGCGGTGAGCTTCTCCCTGATCTGCTTTGCCTTTTGCAGCACCGTCTGGGAGTTCTCGCTGTCGTTCCAGAAATCGGGAGCGACCGCGGCCTCATCCAGTTCCGCCAGCTGCTTTGACAGTATTTCCACACCAAGAGCGTCGGACAGCTTGTCGATCTCCGGTTTTATCTCCAACAGTTTTTGTCGCTGTTCTTCAAATTGCAGCATCTAAAGTATCATTCCCTTCCTCGTAAGCGCTGTATTATTATAATGAATGAGGGCTAGAAAGTAAAGGGATTTGTGGCATAGTGGGAGATCATATCCAGCAGAATGGAGGAGGAGTTCTGCGCGGCCACATCGAAAAAATTGTCGTAGGTTTCCCCGGCTTCGTCGTCGGCATTGTCGGAGATGGTGCGCACTACAAGGAAGGGTGTGTCGTTCATGAAAGCCACCTGTGCGATGGCCGCGCCCTCCATTTCGGTGCACAGCGGGGAGAGGCGGGCGACGATATCCTCTTTCAAGGCGCTGCTGTCCACAAATGCGTCACCGGTGACCACCTTGCCCACCCGGTAGCCATAGCTGCGGTTTGGCTGGCGCTCGATTGCGTCGGTGCAGGCCCTGGTCAAAGCCACATTCGCCGCAAAGCCGCGCTGAAAGGGGTAGAAGGTCTCGTAGAGGTCGAGTGGAATGTCGTGAAACTGAACCATGTCGGAGACAACTACATCCATGATGCCCAGCTCCGGCGAAAGGTTGCCTGCGATTCCGATGTTGACAATACAGTCGGCGCCCATCTCCCGAATGATGATGTCGGCGCAGACGGCGGCGTTGATTTTGCCGATGCCACAGCAGACGAGGGCAACCTCCTGGTTACCGATCCTGCCCTTATAGAAGGTGGAATTCATGGCTTCCTTTGTTTCTTCCACTGTCATATGCTCCAGTATCAGTCGTACCTCGGCGTCCAGCGCGCCAATGATTCCCCAAGTCATGCAATCACATCCATTTATCAAGATGCTACAAGTATAAATGAGGATGGACAACCTTGTCAACGGCAGCGGAGTGGGGTAAAATGGAGATATCACCGGAAAGGAATGATGCGAACTATGAAGCGAATCGCCAGTTTTGAAATCAACCACGACCTTTTGAAGCCGGGCATGTACACATCCCGCATTGACGGTGATGTCGTCACCTATGATATACGCATGTGCCTGCCCAATGCGGGGGTATACCTGGATAACGATGAAATGCACACCTTTGAGCATCTGTTTGCAACCTTTGCCCGCAACTCTGAGCTGGCGGATGGGGTTGTCTACGTGGGGCCAATGGGCTGCCGTACTGGCTTCTATTTTCTGGTGCGGGATTCTGTCACGCCGGAACAGGCCATCGACCTGACAAAACGCGCATGCGCTTTCATCGCAGACTATGAGGGGGACATCCCAGGGGCGACACCCAAGGAATGCGGCAACGCCGCGGAGCACAGCCTGCCAAAGGCCAAGGCATTGGGCGCACGCATGGCAGCGGTCATGGAGGGCTGGTCTGTGGATCAACTGGTTTACGAGAAATGAGCGCTTCTATAAAACTTCCGGCGCAGGCGACAGCTGTCATTGCGCAGTTGGAGGAGTTGGGCTACGAGGCCTATGCAGTCGGAGGATGTGTCAGGGATAGCCTGTTGGGCGTTGGGCCGGATGATTGGGACATCACCACAAGCGCCATGCCAGAGCAGGTGATGGAGGCTTTCTCTGGTGCGACAGTGATTCCCACCGGACTACAACACGGCACCGTCACTTTGTTGCTGGAGGGTACTCCTTTTGAGGTGACCACCTTCCGCGTGGACGGCAGCTATTCCGACAGCCGCAGGCCCGATTCAGTGACATTTACCCGCAGCATCCAGGAAGATTTGGCAAGGCGTGACTTCACGATCAACGCAATGGCCTATCATCCGGAGAGAGGGTTTGTCGATCCCTTTGGCGGAAGGAATGATTTGAACGCTGGCATTGTGCGCTGTGTTGGGGAGCCTGAGCGGCGCTTCACTGAAGATGCGCTGCGTCTTCTCCGCTGCGTGCGCTTTGCCTCCACCTTGGATTTTGCTATAGACAGTGCCACCAGAGAGGCAATGCTGCGTTTGCTCCCAAAGCTTGATTCGGTGGCGAGAGAACGAGTGCGTACAGAGCTGGGCAAGGCGCTGCTGGGCGCGGGATTCGAGCGTGTCTTTCGTGAAAATCCCGCCGTCTTGATTCAGATTATCCCAGAGCAGGAAGCTTTGATTGGATTTGACCAGCGAACACCCTACCACATTTACGATATCTGGGAACATACACTGCATGCCGTACAGGCGGCGGAGAGGCAACCAATTATCCGCCTGACCATGTTGCTCCATGATATTGGAAAGCCCCAGCGGTTCACCGTGGATGTAAACGGTGTGGGGCACTTCAAGGGTCATGCCACAGTCAGTGCAGAGATGAGCGATCGCATTCTGCGGCGGCTGCGCTACAGCAACGAAATAGTCGAACGGGTGACAAAGCTGATCTCCTACCACCACCTGGAACTGCCGCCCACCGCCAAGGCAGTAAAGCGCTGGCTGGGCAAGCTGGGGGTAGAGGCCTTCCGACAGCTGATGGACGTTCGCCGGGCGGATGCCAGTGCAAAGAATCCGGTGTTTGGGAAAAAGCAGCTGGAAGAGATCGCGGTGCTGGAAAAGGTCGCCGACGAAGTCATCCGCAATGGGGAATGTTTTTCGGTATCGCAACTGGCAATAGGCGGCAAGGAGCTGATTGCAGCAGGGATGAAGCCGGGCAGAGAAATAGGGGAGTTGCTGTCCCAGTTGACAGAAGCTGTGATTGAAGAGGAAGTTCCCAATGAACAGGAAGCCCTTTTGACCATGGCAGATGAGCTGAGAAGATATCCAACATAGAAAATGACCGATGAAAACATTTGCATACTTCACTTTAACAAAACCGTTACGGATATTGCATTAATATGCAATGTCCGTAACGGTTTTAAGCGAAAAACAAGGAATCCCCGAGTGATCTTCGTGCATATACCGCATATGCATAACGCGAATCGAGTTGCGATATTACTCCCTGTTATGGCGAAGGGAAAAGGGAATTGCTTCGAGTTGAAAACTCTTTCCCGTCAGATAATTCAAAATCCTGGCATCCGACTCAAAAACGAACTTGACCCTGTAGGCGCAGAGTGCCAGAAAGAAAGGGGGAAGCTTGCGCCCGCCCGAGTAGCCGTACTTGACATCTCCCACCACGGGATGCCCGATGGAGGCCATATGTGCCCGAATCTGGTGGCTGCGGCCCGTGTGCAGCTGTACTTCAACCAAGCTTTCCTCTCCATTCTCCTCCAAAACCCGGTATTCAGTGATTACCTCTTTTGCTCCCGGGCGGGGAAGAGAGGTGATAGACACTTGATTCGTCGCGGAATCCTTGCTGTGATAGCCTTCTAAACGGCCAGCTGGGGGATTTGGAACCCCCTGTACCAGGCAGAGATAGGTCTTTTTAACCTCATTCACCTTGATTTTTTCGGACAACACCTGCGCTGCGGGGAAAGTCTTGGCGGCTATCACAATTCCGCTGGTATTGCGGTCTAAACGGTGCACAAAAGATGGGGTAAAGGCAATTGCTTCACAAGTTTTTGAGTAATTTTCTCCGAAAAAATAGCCATTCAAGCGAGATTGCAAGCTGTCATCCTTACGGTCACCGTGGACAGAAATTCCAGCCGATTTGTTGGCAAGCAAAATGCTTTCATCCTCGTAAATAATGTCAAGTATTCCACTTGACATGGGCAGATCGGCTTGATTTGAAAGGAAAAAATCATCTTCCAGGTACAGTTCCAACACATCGCCTGGCTGAAGAATGTAGTTTGCAGTGCATCGTCCCCTGTTGCATTTGATCCGTTTGGTGCGAATAGACTTGTAGAGCAGGGATTTCGGCAATCTTGGGGCAACCTTTGCCACGAATTTATCCAACCGCTGGTTAGCCTCCAGCGAGCCAATATCATATCGCTTCACAGCAGTACATCCTCTCGAATGATTTACTCGTCAAAGGTCAGTATATCACGGCAGGAAAACCTTTTCAAACCGGGGAAAATACACTATAATAGACAGACTAATGGAAAAAATTGAGTATCGTAGAAAACCAAAGGAGCGGCATAGATGTCAAACATTCATCAGGGCCACAGGGCCAGGGTCAAGGAGGAGTTTCGGAAAAGCGGCCTCTCCCACTTCCAAGACCATCGAATTCTGGAGATGCTGCTCTATTATTCCGTACCCCGCAGCGATACCAACGAGATGGGGCATCTGTTGATGGAGCGGTTCGGCTCGCTGAGCGGCGTGTTCGATTCCTCCATGGAGCTTCTGATGGAGACAAAGGGGCTGGGCACCGAATCCGCAACACTGATCAAGTTCGTCTCAGAGCTGATCCGCGCCTATATGGACGACTACACAAATGTTCACAATGTGATCACTGACCCAACCTCCGCCAAAGAGTACATGCAGTACAAGTTCCTGTGCCGGCCCACTGAGTGTATTTATCTCACTTGCATGGGGGCCAACGGCAAGGTGATTTTCAGCGATCAAATTGCGGAGGGATCCCCGGAATCTGTACATATCAGGCCCGCCGATGTGGTGAAGGCAGCGCTAAAGGCCAACGCGGTGACTGCAGTACTTGCCCACAACCATCCAAATGGCATTTGTACCCCCTCCAGCAGGGATTTGAGCGCGACAAGCGTCCTGGCCAGAGAGTTGCTCCGGGTGGATGTGGAGCTGATCGACCACATTATCATCGCGCCGGACGGCATCTATTCCATGAAGGAAAAGGGCATGCTTCCAGTACCCGGAAAATCCGATATCATTTACTAAATATGACGACATATTGTCAAGGTTAGCGGTTATAATGAAATCATACCGAAATGGAGGTACCGACATGAAGCTGGAGTGGAAAAAAACGGAAAAAGATATCTACCTGCCGGGGAAAAGCCCTGTACTGGTCACTGTGCCAAAAATGACCTATGTCACTGTAAAGGGCAGGGGAAATCCCAACGCCCCGGCCTTTGCCGATACCATTCAGCTGCTCTACTCCTTCTCCTATGGCATAAAAATGATGCCGAAATCGGGCCATACACCACCGGGGTATGAGGAGTATGCTGTCTATCCTTTGGAGGCTACCTGGAGTATCCAGAGCGAATGGGATGAGCAGCACCCGCTGAACAAAGATGAGCTGGACTACACCGCTATGATCCGCCAGCCATCCTTTGTGACGGATGAAGTCTTTGCCCTGGCGGCGGAAAAGGTTGCCAAGAAGAAGCTTGACCTGCCTGTTGAAAAGGCAAGTCTTACTGTTTTGGAGGAGGGCCTCTGTGTCCAGCTCCTGCATATCGGCTCCTATGATGATGAACCTGCCAGCTTTGCCAAACTCCACAACTTCATGGCTGAGAACAAGCTGAAAAGGCGGGGAGAGGTGCACCGGGAGATATATCTTTCCGATCCGCGAAAGGTTGCTCCAGACAAGCTGCGCACGGTTCTCCGCTATCAGGTGGAAGTGATATGATCCACAATAATGATCATTTCGAGAAAATCGAAAATTTCGACGAATTTCCATTGCATTTTAAGAATGGATGAAGTATAATGTCTGAGCGCGATAGATTAGACTGGTGCTAGCTGTCGCATTCCGCTCATTCATTTTACGGATATCTGTGAAAGGATGGTCAGGTGTTTGGCAGATCAGTTTAAGTTAGTTTCACCCTACAAGGCCGCAGGCGACCAGCCTAAGGCCATTGCCCAGCTGGTGGACGGCCTGGAGAAGGGGATGAAGGAGCAGGCGCTGCTCGGCGTCACGGGCTCCGGCAAGACCTTCACTATGGCAAGCGTCATCGCACAAATGAACCGCCCAACCCTGGTGCTGGCCCACAACAAGACTCTGGCCGCCCAGCTCTGCACCGAGTTCAAGGATTTCTTTCCGGAGAACGCGGTGGAATACTTCGTCAGCTACTACGACTACTACCAGCCTGAGGCTTACATCCCCAACACAGACACCTACATCGCCAAGGACTCCAGCATCAACGACGAGATCGAAAAACTGCGCCATTCCGCCACCTCATCCCTATCCGAGCGGCGGGATGTTATTATTGTATCCAGTGTTTCCTGCATCTACTCTCTGGGCGACCCCATCGATTACCGCAACATGGTCATCTCCCTGCGTGTTGGCAGAGAGATGACTCGTGACGCCCTGATGCACAAGCTTATCGACATTCAGTACGAGCGCAACGATATCAACTTCATCCGCAATAAATTCCGGGTGAGAGGGGATGTTGTGGAGATTTTTCCCGCTTACTACGGGGATACTGCCATTCGGGTGGAGTTTTTCGGCGACGAAATTGACCGCATCAGCGAGATCAACACCCTTACAGGTGAGCTGAAAAATATGGTCAACCACGTGGCGATCTACCCGGCTTCCCACTACATTGTCCCCCAGGACAGGCTCCAGCATGGCATTGAAAACCTGCGCACCGAGATGGAGGAGCAGGTCAAAATATTCAAGGAGCAGGGCAAGCTCATAGAGGCCCAGCGCATCGCGGAGCGCACCAACTATGATATGGAGATGCTCCAGGAGATCGGCTTCTGCTCCGGCATCGAGAACTACTCCCGCGTGCTGTCCGGCAGACCGGCAGGCGTCCAACCCTTCACACTATTTGACTACTTCCCCGATGACTTTCTCTTTTTTGTGGACGAGTCCCACGTCACGTTGCCCCAGGCGAGGGGAATGTACGGCGGTGACCGGGCCCGGAAAGAAAACCTGGTCAAATACGGGTTCCGTCTGCCCTCGGCGATGGATAACCGCCCGCTCAACTTCGACGAATTCTACGGCAAGATCAACCAGGCGGTTTATGTGAGCGCCACCCCGGGCCCATTTGAGCGGGAGCACGCCGGGCAGATCGTGGAACAGATCATTCGGCCCACCGGCCTGGTCGACCCGGAGATTGAGGTTCGTCCCGTGGAGGGCCAGATCGATGACATCGTCTCCGAGATCAACATTCGCATTGAGAAAAAAGAGCGGGTACTCATCACCACTCTCACAAAGAAGATGGCGGAGGACTTGAGCGGCTACCTGGACGATCTCGGCATTCATGTGCGCTACATGCACCATGACGTGGACACAATTGAGCGAATGGAGATCATTCGCGACCTGCGTCTGGGCGAGTTCGATGTGCTGGTTGGCATCAATCTCCTCCGCGAAGGTCTGGATATTCCTGAAGTCTCCCTTGTGGCTATCTTCGACGCCGACAAGGAGGGCTTCCTCCGCCATGAGACGGCGCTGATTCAGACCATTGGCCGCGCCGCCCGAAAT
>JBKEBS010000020.1:0-25058 GCA_047973265.1 Oscillospiraceae bacterium | reverse complement strand
GTCACATGCCCGGCGCGTTTAAGCCAGCTTTTGAGCGTATCAATGCAGATGCCCAGATCCGTAGCGACCTGTCGAGCTGGATGATGTTGCTCAACAACCATCCGAACCGCGCCCTCCCTAAATGCTTCATCGTAACGCGGTGGAGCTTCACCTTTTCTTGATTTGTTTGACATGTTTTTTGCCTCCTTCTTTCAGTATACACGATTGGCTGCGTGTCTACCATTTCGAGAAGGGGGACACTTCGACATTTGTCCTGTCTGCAAATGGGAAAATGACGGAGTTCAAAATAGAGACCACAGTTTTGGGGGCGGTGCAAATGAGCTGTCGGTGGAGGAAAGCAGGCTGTTTTTTGAGATATCCAAAGATAACACGAAAAAAGACCGCTTGTTGGAGATAAAAAAGATTCACAAAGACATTCGCGCTGAAATTCACGAGAAATACAGGAACGTGAATTATCGTATCGATGGCGATAAAGTGTATGATGAGTTTCGCAGGGAACACCTGCGTTATATTAATGAAATCAATCAATTGGCAGGACAAAAATAATGCGAACTATCGGAGGGCTTCCGACGGTTCGCATTATTTGTTGTTTCATTCATCTAAAAGCATGGCTCGTCGGCAAACTCCGGCGCAATCCTGTACTCCTGCAGTCTGCCCTGCTTGCCGATATTCTCAACAACGCCGATATTCCGCAGCACGTTGACGGCAGTGGTGGCGTCCCGCTGGCGCAGGCCGGAGCCCGCAGCAAAATCCTTTGTGGTAAAGCGCTCCGGTAGCCCGGGTGGAATCAGCAGCAGCCAGTCCCCGGGGCTCTGGATGGCGATCTCCTCCACCAGCACGGTGGGGATGCGCTCCTGCCGGTGGGAGCCCCGCTTGCGGTCATGGCTCCAGCCATTGAGGATGCGGTACTCCTCCGTGTCGATGAGCAGCAGCCGCAGTCGGAAGTTGGGGTGGGAGAGCAGCGTGCGGATGAAGTAGAGCTCGTAGAAGCAGTGATAGACCGTGCCCCGCTTTGGGCTTTTCCGCAGCGCACTCGTCTCCCCCGTCTCCGGGTCAACCCAACACATACGCTTAGTGGCGGTGATGGGGTAGACCACCGTGACGGGGGCCACCGAAAGGAACTCCTCCAGCTTTTTCCGCATCTTGCCAAAATTGCGGGTCTGCACCTCGATGATGCCGTCCTCCCCCACAATGTCCGCCACATAGGAGCCAATCTTCACCTCGTGGTTGGCCTCCCATGGCTCCATGTAGCGCTTGAGCACCGCGTGGAGGGTGCGCTCCCCCAGAGTACCGATGCCGGAGGTCTCCCGTTCGACCCCGATAATCGCCGCACAGGCCGCGGCAAAGCGTTCCTGATCCCCCAGCATCGTTCCACCCCCTCTGTTTCACAGATATTCATTATAGCCGATGTGGAGAAAAAAACAATGCCGACCTCCCCTTCCCCTCTGGCGAAAAGGGGCATAGTTGTGGTATACTGTCCCTTGCGGCCATCTGGCTGTGGAACGACAGCTTTATGGAAAGGACGCAGATCACACCATGGCCATCTTTACTCGGGATAAAAAATTCTACGGCCAGCTGCTCACCATCGCCGTACCGATTGCGCTGCAGAATCTCATCAACTTCAGCGTGTCCATGGCGGATACCGTCATGGTGGGGCTGCTGGGGGAGGTGCCGCTGGCGGCGGCAAACCTTGCCAACAAATTCGGCATGATCTTCATGCTGTTCACCTTCGGCCTTGGCAGCGGCTGCAATGTGATGATGGCCCAGTTCTGGGGCAAAAAGGACACCGACTCCATTCACAAGATCATGACCATCATGTACCGCTTCCTTTTTGTGGGCGGCGTCTTTTTCTCGGTGCTTGCCATCTTTTTCCCCATGCAGATCATGGCCTTCTTCACCCCCGAGCTGGAAACCCAGCTGGCCGGGGCGGACTATCTGCGCATCATAGGCTTTTCCTACCTGCTCACCGGCTTTTCCTCAGTTTCGCTGAGCGTGCTGCGTTCGGTGAGCTCGGTGAAAATTGCGGTCTTTGTCTACCTCTGTTCCCTCGGCACCAACGTCTTCCTCAACTGGGTGCTGATCTTCGGCAAGCTGGGCGCTCCCGCCCTGGGCATCCAGGGAGCGGCGATTGCCACAGTGATCGCCCGTGTGGTGGAGGTCATCATCACCGTCATCTATTTCCTGCGGGTGGAGAACAAGATTCTCTACCGCTTCCGCTACCTGTTCAATAGAAACCTGGGCTTTGTGAAGGACTTTTTCAAAACGGCGGGCCCTGTCATTGTCAACGAGATCATCTGGGGCCTTGGCTCCGCCCTCATCTCCGCGATCATCGGCCACCGGGGAACGGCATTTACCGCGGCCGATAGCGTCACCGGCGTGCTTAGCCAGCTGGTGACCATCACAATTTGGGGCGTCGGCCACGCCACAGCGGCCATCATCGGCAACACGGTGGGTGCCGGCGAGTACAAGAAGGCTAAGGAATACGCCAAGAGCATGATGGTGCTGAGCGTGATATTGGGCCTGGTATCGTGCGGTCTCGTGCTTCTTCTGCGGGATCCCATGGTTTCCCTCTTTGACATCACCCCTCTGGCCCAAACCTATTCGCGGCAACTGATCAACGTCTATTCGGTGGTAGTCATCTTCCAGTCCATCTCGGCGATCTGCCTCATCGGCATCCTCCGGGGGGGCGGCGACACCCGCTTTGTGCTGCTGATGGATCTGGTCTTCATGTGGACAATCAGCATCCCTCTGGGCTTTGTCGCCAGCGCCAAACTGGTGCTGCCGGTCTGGATTGTATACGCCGTCATCCGCTCCGACGAGCTGTTCAAGACCGCCTTCGCCATGGGCCGGATTATCCGGGGCACCTGGGTGAAGGACGTGACGCAGCGCGGGCCGGTCACTCCGGCGGAGGAAGCCGCGATTGAAGAGGAAGAGCGCCACGAGATTTTGGGGGAATGAGCATCGACATGTTGACAGGTATCATCATCCCCCTGCTGCCGGAAAACTACCGCAAATGCCACAACATCTGGGATATGGATCGCCAGCCCCAGCGGACAAAGGGCTGGTATGATGAACTGCTGTCCGGCAACCGCATCATCTTTGTCTACGAGGAGGACGGCGCCTACCTGGGAGAAGTCGCCCTGGTGCTGGACAACGGAGACCCCGGCTACACCATTCCCGGCAGGCGCGTTTACCTCTCCCGCATGGTGGTCAAGGAGAGCGAGCGCGGCAGGGGAATCGGCGGAAAGCTGATCGACCATGCCGTAAGCCGCGCCAGGGAGATGGGCTTCCGCGAGATGGCCCTTGGTGTGGACATTGTCAATGTGGGGGCCCGGTGGCTGTACGAGAAAAAGGGGTTCACCTCCACCATTTTCGTGGGAGAAGACTCGGATGGCAAATATGTCAAACTGCTGAAAAAGCTGTAAAAAAGAGAGCCAGAAGGCTCTCTTTTTTTACTCCTTAGCTTTCCGGGGCCAGCTGGGGACTGACCATGTAATTGACCTTTCCGTTCTTTTTGAGGTAACCCAAAGAAATTTCTTCGCCGATATCCTCAGAATAATATCCGCTGGCACCCGGCTTCTCGGCCTTTTCCCGGAGGCTGTTCCACACGGCAACCACATCCTCTTCCTTCAGGGCAGGGTCAAGAATGACCGGTATGACAGTCGCCGTTTCCAGTATCACGTCATCCTGCGCCTTGTCAGACAGGGCATACAGCTGAACGACATCCATACCGCCGTACCCGATGTGCATTTCCAGCCCGAAATTCTCATCCGCCTTGCTGACGTAATAGGAAAAGATTGTGTCGTCAAAGCCCGCGCTGTCCTCATACCATTTCTCGGTAAAGCCCTCTTTCGCCAGCTGCCGGTTGACCTCCGCGACGAGTTCGGGATCCTCCATGGAAAAGATCGGCTCGCCCTGAGGCCCTATGACAATGATCGGCTCGCTGCTCTCCGTCGCCTGCGTGGTACTGGAGCTTTGCGGCACGCTGCTGCCTGTTTCGGCGGAAACTCCCGTACTACATCCACCGGCCAAAACGGCCCCGGCCAGTATCAGTGCCAATATCGCTTTTTTCACTTTGCATCACCTTCCCTGTCTAATTTGAGCATTCACCTGTTTAGACAATAAAAAGCTGCAAAGCGTTACAGCGCGGCAAATTACTCCATCGTCAAAATAATCTTCCCGGCAATTCCCCCTCCTATCACCAACCGGTGGGCCTCCGCGGCATTTTCCAGGGGTAGCTCCCTGCCCACCAGGGCGTGAACGCCGTCCTCCATCGCCGCGGTCAGAGCATAAAAGTTGGAGATGTAGTCTCTGTGGGACATGTTGGCGAGCAGCATTCCCCGGATATCCGCGTCCTTCTGCATGGCGGAGCGGGGACTCCACTCCAGACTTCCCCGGTTGCCCACAACAACAATGCGGCCGTGGAGCGCAAGCATGGCCAAATCCTTCTCCAGATTGACATTGGCGAGCATCTCAATCACGAGATCAACGCCCCTGCCGCCGGTATACTCCAGTATGCGGTCAGTGAAGCCCTCCTCATTGTGGGAGAAAGCCGCATGTGCGCCCAGCTCCCGGAGCAGCTCAAAGCCCTCCGGTTCCCCCGCCGTCGCCAACACCCTTGCACCTTGCCGTCTTGCCAGCTGAACGGCCAGAGAACCCACGCCACCGGTGGCACCATGAATGAGAACAGTCTCCCCCGGTGCAAGCTTTCCTCTGGGAAAGAGAGCGTTTTGCGCTGCCAGGCCCGGCGTTCCGACGCCGGCGCCCTGGGCGAAGGTCAGCCCCTCCGGCAGGGGGTGCACGGCCTCGGCGTCGCAGACCGTGTACTCGGCATAGGTGCCGGAGCAGTAATTGGCCACCACTGCAGCCACATAAACCCGGTCGCCTTTTTTCAGGCGGGAGACGCCCTCCCCCACCGCGTCCACCACCCCCGCACCGTCCTTGCCGGGGATGTAGGGCAGTGCCGGGAGAGCCGGATAGTTCCCGCTGCGGATGTAGGTCTCCACCGGGTTGATCCCGGCGGCATGCATCTCCACTCGCACCTGATCCGGTCCGGGATTGGGTTTTTCCCATTCGGTCAGCCGGAGAACCTCTTCGCTCCCGAACTCCTTCACAACAATGGCTTTCATGGCGCAGCCTCCTTTTCACTCAAGATAACTCTATGTCCGCCTGATTCAAAGAAAGTATAACACAGGCCGCTTTGGAAAAAAATCAGAAGCTTTCTTTTCATCAAGTTTTAAGCCTTCTTCAAAGAAAAACAAACCTTGCCAGATTATAGTAAACACATCGAAAGGCGAAACACAACATTGCCGAACGACAAACTCTAGCTGGCTGCGGGACGGTAACCATTCCAGCCCAAGACCAACGCTGTCATGGAAAGGACGGGAAATTATTATGGGAACTGTTTTGAAAGCCGTGTTGGCGATTGTTGTCGGGCTGGCGCTCGCAGCTGTCGTATTTGGCGTAATCGGCACGCTGGTGGGCGTCACCTTCGGCCTGCTGGGAACGGTGCTGGGCCTTGTCTGGGAGCTGGTCACCAATCCCATCGTGCTGGTGATCGTCATCCTCGTGCTGGCCTACCAGCTCAGCAAACGCAGCCAAAAGACCGCTGACAACAATGCAAATCAGCAGCTGTAAGTAGACCGATATCTCCACCCCACGCCAAGATTCGCCCTTTCTCTTTGCGCTCCATATGCTATACTTGGTTTAGCAAACAGAAAGGATGATCCACATGACGATTACCCACGACGCCGACGCCAGAAAATTCTGGGCAAAGGGCGATAATGGCGAAGATATGGGCGTAATTGAGTACACTGTGAGCGGAAACGGCGACATCTACGCCACCCACACCGAGGTTCCTGAGCAGTACGAGGGGCAGGGTATTGCCCGGCAGCTGCTGGATGCTCTCGTTGTATTCGCAGAGGGCAAGAACGCCAAGATTGTGCCAATCTGCCCCTATGTGATCGCCGCATTCAAAAAGCACCCCGACAAGTACAAGAATGTAATCAAATAAAAGAATCGGCTGAGCGCAAAGTATGCTCAGCCGGTTCTTTTATTTTGCTATTCCTTTGATTCCGGTATGCCGGTGCTGAGGCCCATCACGCCGTCCACCGGCAGGGAAACCACGACACCCCGCGCCTCAGTTGTGATGCCGCAGCTCTGGTTGATCGCCTTCATGATCTCGATTTTCTGTTCCTTCTTCGCCACAATGGCGACGATCTCTTTCTCCTCCTGGAGGGTGATGCCGAGGAATTTCGCGGCCTCGTGCTCGCCCACGTGGCGGGCGTGCAGAACGGTGCCTCCCATGGCCCCTGCTTTCCTGGCCGCGTCCATCAGCTCCTCGCTGTAGCCCTGGTTGATGACGGACAATATCAGTTCATGGGTGGCCTCGCTCTTCACCTTCGCGACCTCGCTTTCCATTTCGTTGTCAATTCTCTCCAGTGTCTCTGTGCTGAGCATTCGGAATATATGGTTGCAAACTCCCGTCAGCGGGAGGGAAAAAGCAATTCCCCCGCCGTGGGCCTTGAAGTTCAGCTCGGCGTTCATGGAGCCCAACAGATGGCTCGCAAAGCGTCCGGGCAGCACACATAGGGCCACAGCCTTGTCGGAGCGGCCAAGGCCAAACAAATCCAGAATTTCGGAATTGGCGGTGCCCTGTCCCTTGCAGAGGTAGTACAGGTGGGTGCGCACCCGCTGGAAAAGCTCCTCCAGCCGCTCGACATTTTCCCAATCCACTATAACCACCATAAATTTCAGTGATGGCTTTGCATGCGCTTCGTTCATGGAAGAATACTGGGCTCTACGGCAACCTCGGTGCGGTCACCTCACCCATGCCTCCTTTTTATTAAGGTTGTCTCACAGAATTCAGTTGGGCTCTCCCTGGCTCTCTGTTTCATCATCATCGTCGTCAAACTCGATAATGTCGTTATCCGCTTCCAGGGCTGCCAGCGAGGCGGCATCCGCCGCGAGCACTCCCCTTTTCTTCTGCTTGATCACATTGACCAGTCCCATGATCTGAATCGCAATCAGCGGGGTCATCGCCACCATGGCAACGACGCCGAAGGCGTCCCGCATGACATTCCCTCCCAGGGCCTCACAGGCGCCCATGGCAAAAGGCAGCAGGAAGGTGGAGGTCATGGGCCCACTGGCAACTCCTCCGCTGTCGAATGCAATGCCCACAAAAATCTTGGGCACAAAAAAGGTGAGAATGAGGGCGATTGCATAGCCGGGAATCAGCAGCCAGTAGATGGAGATGCCGGTGAGCACCCGGATCATAGCCAGCGCAACCGATACCGCGACGCCGATAGAGAGGCAGAGGTTCATAGACTTGTGGGAGATACCGCCCTCGGTAACCTCTTCCACCTGGTTGTTGAGCACATGCACGGCGGGCTCTGCCGACACGATGAAGTAGCCAATCACCATACCGATTGGGATGAGAATCCAGCTATATTGGAAATTTGCCAGCCCGGAACCGATCATCTGGCCCACGGGGGCAAAGCCCACGTTCGCGCCGGTGAGGAAGAGCACCAGGCCGATATAGGTGTAGCCATAGCCGATCAGCATTCGCAGCACAAGCCGCTTGGTAAACTTGCGCGTAAACACCTGGAAGAGCAGGAATACCCCGAGGATCGGCGCAACCGCCACGAGCACCTCCACTGCATAGTGGGGGAGCCCCTCAAGGAAAGCGCGCATGACATCCTGCATGGCGGTCACCGAGGAAGGATCTACGGGAACGTAGGAGGCCTCGGTGGGGCGGAAGAAGATACCCAGAATCAGCACTGCCATGATGGGCCCGATGCTGGAGATCGCCACAAAGCCAAAGCTGTCATCCGAGGCATCCTTGTCGCCGCGGATGGAGGCGAGGCCGAGGCCCATAGCCATGATAAAGGGAACCGTAATCGGGCCGGTGGTGACGCCGCCGCTGTCAAATGCGACGGACAGAAAATCCCCCGGCACAAAAAAGGAGACTCCAAAGAGTAAGATGTAAAAAACAATTAAAACGGTCGACAACTTGACCTTCAGCAGAACCCGCAGCATTGCCAGCGCTAAGAAAACGCCCACGCCCACGGCGACAGCTGCGATGAGAGTACCGTTGGGAATGGAGGGCACCTGGTTTGCAAGCACCTGGAGGTCGGGTTCGGCTATAGTGATTACAACGCCCATTACAAAGCTGAGCAACAGCACAATCCACAGCTTTTTGGTCTTGCTGAACTGCGCGCCCATCGCTTCACCCATGGGGATCATCGCGGTCTCCGCACCCAACTGAAAAATGCCCATGCCGACGATAAGCAATATCGCGCCAAACAGAAACAGCATGATCGTGCCGGTCTCCATCGGAACGATGGTGACGCTCAGGATGAACACAATAATTGTTATGGGCAGGACGGAGCTGAAGGACTCCAAAACCTTTTCCTTGAGCTTCTTGTTCATCACATCACCTTGATTCCCTCATCGTTTTGGCGGACACGGACAAACCGCCGGTCATTGCCCGGCATCGTGCAACTCTATTTATTAGTATACCACAAAATCATCGCTGTAGCACCCAAAAGCATGATCATGGCGTTTTGCGGCATGCTTAATCGCCCGCTTCGCCTTTCAAATCCCGGATGGAGACAAGTGAACAGCCCTTGTCCTTCACCCTCTCCCGGATGCGCTCCTTCGCCTTTTCGGAGGAGCTTCCGCTGCCGGAGGTCAGCACCACCTCCACCTCCTTGCCGGAGGGGAGCAGCTCCAGCATGCTGTTGAAGGGGGGTGCGGGATTGCTCGCCCACACCGGCGCCATCAGCACCAGCCGGTCATATGCGCCGAGCGCCGCGCCAATGGGTTTGATATCCGCGGGCTTTCCCCCCATCGCGGCCGGGCAGCCCATCAGGAAGGCGCTGAACGTGCTGGGCTTCTTTGCGTATTCCACCTCGCACAGCGCGGCATCATGCTCCTTCGCGTAAGCCTTCGCGGCCTGTCGTGTTGTCCCATTCTTCGACCAGGAAAAATACAATACCAATGCAGACACCATCTTCACCCCTTCTATAAAACAATCATAAAATTTTTGTCGCTTTACCTGTTATTCTAGCAGATAGAATTGGAGATTATGTTTCGCTAAAATGAATAAATTACCGGACACGTGTCTACTTTACGCGGGCCATCATGTATTCATCGGTGTATTCGCCGTTTCTGATCGAGGCCTTTTTCATCGTTCCCTCCACCTCGAAGCCAAACTTTTTGTACAGGCCAATCGCCCTTTCGTTGTCCGTGTACACAGTCAGCTCCACGCGCTGCAGCATCAACCAGTTGTCGGCGATGTCCATCAGCGCCCCAAGAAGTGCGGTTCCCACGCCCATTCCCTGGCAGTCCCTGTGCACCATCATCCCAATTCCGCCGCTGTGACGCTTCCTTGCGCTGTCAGACACTGCAAGCCCCGCACTGCCGATAATTTTTTCGCAATCTGATTCATCGCGGCATACCGCCACAAACTGGTGCATGTTGGCACCCATATTGGCGATGCCATCCTCGCTGCGCTGTATGCGCTCGGAGGGAATGCCAAGGATGTTTTCAAAAACGCCCTTCATGCGCCTGAGCTCGTTGATTCCGGCCCCATCGCCCTTTTGAACCGGGCGGATGTAGTAATTCACACAAATTCCTCCCTCGATATAGCCATCAGGTGAACAGGATGTTCCCGCCGGAGTCGATGCCCACAATCAGAGGAAACTCCCGCAGCTCCAGCTGCTTCACCGATTCACAGCCCAAATCCTCATAGGCGATCACCCGGCTCGAGGCGACGCTGGCCGCCGCAAGGGCCCCTGCGCCCCCCAGCGCGCAGAGGTACACGCCCCGGTTGCGTACAATGGCATCGACCACCTCCTGGGAGCGCTTCCCCTTTCCGATGGTGGCCACCACGCCCAAGTCCATCATTCGAGGGGTGAAGCCGTCCATCCGCCCCGAGGTGGTCGGCCCGCAGGATCCGATGGGCATTCCCTCCGGCGTGGGCGTGGGCCCCGCGTAGTAGATGACGGCGTCACCAAGGGGAAACGGCGCCGCCTCCCCGCTGTCCAGCACCGCCGCAATGCGGGCGTGGGCGGCGTCCCGCGCGGTGTATACCGTCCCGGACAACAGCAGGCGCTGTCCCGCCCGGAGGGAGGGAGCGGCCTCCCGGAGCTCATTGGCGTTCAGTTTCACGTTGCAATCCTCTCCTCGCCTTAACAGAACGGGCCAACGACAACTGCCGCTGGCCCGGTTTCCTTTGCTATTCGCTTACTCGTCCACACCGTAGGCAGTCGAAGTCTCTTCCGTTTCAGAGGCAGCGGGGGAGGATTTCGCCTTGATGTTGATGACGATTTCCTCTTCGTCTTCGTCCCCTTCCCCCTCTTCCACCGTGACGCCGGACTCCTCCGGGACAGGATTGTTCACGTTGGCGGAGATTGCCCTCTCCTCGGCGATGGCGTTCTCAGGCGCCTGCCAGTAGTTTTGCTCCTGTGCAGGCGCGGACACCGCCGCGGGCAGCTCCTCCTCGACGGGCTCGGGCTCCAGTTCCAGCTGTGTGGGGGCGGGCTCCAGCTCCGGCAGAGGCTCAGCCATCGGGGCGGGAAGCTCCAATTCCTGCTCTGCGGTTTCGTTCAGATGGGAAGCCTCTTTCTCGGGAGCTTCCTTCCCGTCAGGCGCCGACTTTCCGTCAGAGGCCGACCTGCTGTCGGCCTGGGCCACTACCTGTGCCACAAGCTCCGCAAAGGAGTTATCCTCCTCTTCCGGAACGATATCCTCCTCCACCACGACGGGCTCGGGGTCAGCCGCCAACTCCGCGGCGGGAGCGCTCATCTCCGGCTCAGTCTCTGCCTCCTGTTCGACATAGACATCGGTATCGGCAGTATCCTCTTCCTTCTGCTGGGAGAGTGCCTCCTGCCGGGCGGCTTCCAGCTCCGCTTCCTTGCGGGCGCGAATCTCGTCCAGGCTCAACTCGGGAATTGCGAAGAGTGAGTCGTCCACCGCGATCTTCTCCCCGTTCTCCAGCACTGTCTGGGCGGAGGAGATGGTGGCGTCGATGTGGTCGGAGCGCTCCTGCAACATCTGGAAGGCCTCTTGCACAGCCTGGCGGACAGCCAGTGTCTCCCTGCGCAGGTCGCGCAACTGCACAATCGCCTCATCGTTTGCCTTTTGAGTGGTGGAGGCAAGCGTCGTCACCCTGCCCTTGACCGACTCCATAGCGGTTTCCAGCTGGGTGCGGGACTGCTCTGTTGTTGCGTCCACCTGGGCCTGCGTATCGGCCAGAATCTGGTTTTTGCTCTCCTCGGCCTCGCTGGTGAGGCGTCCGGCCTCCGCTTGGGCGTCAGCCACCAGCTTTTCGGCCTCCGCTTTGGCCGCGGCAACGGTTTCCTCCGCCTCCTGGTGCGCCGTAGCGCGCTGGGCGTCGGCCTCCTCCTGGGTGCGGGCCAGCAAATCCTTGGCCTGCTCCTTCGCATTGGCGGAAATGGTCTCGGCGTCGGCGCGGGCATCCAGCATAACCTTGCCCAGCTGGTAAGAGGCCTTTTCCACCTCTTCCCGGCGGCTTTCCAGGTCTCTGGTTCGCTCCACCAGATCGTGGTACTGGGCCACATGCTGCTGGAGCTCCTGATCCTTCTCGGTGAGAAGGGCCTTCTGGCGCTCGATCTCTTCATTCAGGCGGACAATCAGCTCTTCGCTGACGGGATTGACGGCAGGTGCCGGCGGCCCCGCATTGCGGGCGGCTTCCAGCTCGGCGGCGATGTTGTTGTAGTCCCGCTCCAGGGTGCGCACCCGGTTGTTGGCAAGGCCGAGGCTCTCCTCTAAAGAGTGCTGGGATTCCTCCAGCTCCTCGATGCGCTCCTTGAGGTGCAGCTGGGCGAACTCAGCCTCCTCGTTCATCTGGTATATATAGTCCAGGACCGCCTTTTTTTCAAATCCTCCGACCGCCGCGGTTTTGAATACAACCTTATCGTCCAATGTTCCCGCTCCTCTCCTCGAAATACTGTTCTCAGCCCCGGCCCCGCCGCTGTCCATATTCCGGCGGTCACCCACCTGCTCCGGCTGTTCGGGCCGAGTCTGTAAAAATCCGTGATTGGGCACCGTCTCCGGCTGCGGATCAACCCCGAATAACCGGCCAAACGCCCGGGCAACCCGCCGGAAGAAATCAAGAATGGCGTTCAACACAAATCACCGGGCCTTTCCGCCGTTGTCACCTGTCAATGTAATCAGCCTTTTGATCTCTGCTGGCGCACCGTCTCCTTGAGGGCCTGCCGTGTGCTGCGCACCTCAGCCAGCGAGCGGCAGAGGGCCTCCTCGGTCTGCTGAAGGGTGCGGTCGGAAAAGTCAAAGGAGGCCTGCTTGATCTGCCTCGCATTGCCCTTTGACTGGTTTTCCATGTCGGCCGCCCTGGCCTGGGCATGCTTCACGATCTGCTCCTGGGAGAGCAGCGACTTGGCCCGCTCCTCCGCCTTGCGGATGATCTCCTCCGACTCCCGGCGGGCATTGGCCAGAATGGAGGCCCTGTCCGTCATCACCGCCTGGGCCTGCTTGAGCTCGGCGGGGAGATGAATGCGGATATCGTCGATCATATCCCGCATCTTTTCGGCGTCCACCACGCATTTTCCCCCGCTGAGAGGGACGCTGACCGACCGGTCCAGTACCTCGTCCAGTCGATCCAGAACTTCTTCAACACCTGTAGCCATAGAATATCTGAGCCCCGCAGGGCCCGCTCCTTTCAGTCTTTCCTGCTGTCGGCCGCCTCAAAGGGGCGTCCGCGCCGCCCTCTTACAGGGCGCTGTTGTCGTTTTGAAATTTGCCGCGCAGCCGCAGCTCTATGTCGCTCAACACCTCGGCCGGCACAAAGGGCGAGATGTCCCCCTTGAAGGAGGCCACCTGCTTGACCAGGCTGGAGGTGAGGTACATGTTGTCGCTGGAGGTGGTAAGGAAGAGGGTTTCAGCCTCCGGAACCAGCTTTTTATTGGTCAGGGCCATCTGGAATTCATACTCGAAGTCGGACATGGCCCGGAGTCCCTTGACAATTGCGATAGCTTTCTCTCTGCGCACGTAGTCCGCCAGCAGTCCCTGGAACTGGTCAACCTTCACATTGGGCAGATGGGAAGTCGTCTTTCGCAGCATCTCCACCCGCTCCTCCGGTGTGAAGGAGGGGTTCTTTGCGGGGTTGACCACCACCAGGGCGGTCACCTCGTCGAACAAGCCCGCCGCGCGGGTGATGATGTCGATATGTCCCTTGGTCACCGGGTCAAAGCTGCCCGGACAAATCACCTTTGCCATCTGAATGGATTCCTCCAATAATATCGGATTCTTCCCGCTCCGGAACGCGGTAGAGGGTCAGCTTGCGCTTGCCGTAACGGTATTCCCTGAAAACACGGAACTCCCCCGCCGATTCCGGCAACTCCTCATTCCTCGCGCTCTCGCAGAGGATTGCCCCCGCAGGGTGCAGCAGGGCGGCGGTGAGGGGCAGCGCCTTTTCCAGCAGTCCCTTTTCGTAGGGGGGGTCAAGAAATGCGATGTCGTAGACTCTGCCGGGCGTTTGGCGGGACAGCCAGCCCACCGCATCCGCGGTGAACAGCTTGGCCTTTGGGGCGAGTTTAGTGGTTTCAAGGTTCTGGCGGATGACCGTCTCGCACTTGCGGTTCTGATCGACAAAGACGGCGAGGCGCGCCCCCCGGGACAGTGCCTCGATGCCCACCTGGCCGGTGCCCGCAAAGAGCTCCAGCACAGCCGCCCCCTCCAATTCAAACTGGAGGATGTTCATGGCAGCCTCCTTCACCACGCTCGTGGTGGGCCGGGTGCTGTCCCCGGGCAGGACTGCCAAATTCCGGCCCCTGGCCGATCCTGAAATCACTCTCACTCGCTGACCTCCATGCCTCTGCGGCTGCATCCTGACACGATTTATCGCGGACACGACATATCGTGTTCCTCTGTTGCAGGCCGCGAAATGGCATGAAGCAAAAGGAAATACCCGCGGAATGCGGCGCGTTCTCCTTTTGCTCAGAGCCTGAACTTTATACTATATTATTATGGCTTAGGGATGCCCCATTGTCAATAACTATTTGTCGAATTCGGCGTTTGGAACGGCTTTTTCACAATTTGTACATCTTCCTTTCCTTCTGCTGAAAAGCTTTTAGCTTTACATGTAAATGTTAAGATATCAGAGATAATCACAAAATGATGTTATAATGTATTGTGTGAGCTGTTATTCTGTGTTATACTCTCTGTGGTTAATTGTTATATTGAATGGAATACCACTCTTTCAAAATTGGGAAAGGAACGGTTGTCGATATGGGAATGGAACAGCTAGTCGAGTTTTCCAACCGCTACGGCAGGGATGAATTTTATGTGCTGGCGGGGGGAGGCAACACCTCGGCAAAGGAGGACGGCGTCCTCTACGTAAAGGGCTCCGGCACCTCCCTCGCCACCATCCAGCCCGCAGGTTTCGTGCGCATGGACATGGCAAAACTCAGCGCAATGCTGACAAAGGATTACCCCGCAGGTGACGCAGAACGAGAGGCCGCTTCTCTGGCCGACATGATGGCCGCTAGGCTACCCGGCGAGGAGCAGAAGCGCCCCAGCGTCGAGTGCATCCTCCACGCCACCTTCCC
This sequence comes from Oscillospiraceae bacterium, assembly GCA_047973265.1. Classification (GTDB taxonomy): domain Bacteria; phylum Bacillota; class Clostridia; order Oscillospirales; family Ruminococcaceae; genus WRAV01. The sequence goes on along the minus strand of JBKEBS010000020.1, from coordinate 10,464 downwards.
CTTCCAGTACGTTCTCCACGTCCATCCCCCGCTCATCAACGGCCTCACCTGCGGCCAGGGCGGCGAGGCCCTCTGCCGGGAGCTGCTGGGCGAAGATGTTGTGTGGATTCCCCTCACCAAGCCCGGCTACATTCTGGGCAAAACCTGCTATGACGCCTTCCAGGCTTTCAAAGCGGCAAGGGGCTTTGACCCCCAGGTCGTGATGCTGCAAAACCACGGCATCTTCGTGGCAGCAGACACTGTGGAGGAGATCGACGCCAAGATGGCGGACGTGGTCGCCAGACTGAAAGCTCACGTGAAGCGCCAGCCCGACCTCACCCCCATCGAATATGACAAGTCCAAAGCGGCGGAGATGGCCCCCGCCCTGCGCATGCTCTTTCTCCAGGGGGAGGAAAGCGCCGCTGCCGTCTTCTGCACCAACAACGACGTGCTGGCTCTTGCCAAGAGCGCTGAAACCGTAAAGCCGCTCATCCGGCCCTTCTCCCCCGATCACATCGTCTACTGTAAAGATGAACCCCTTTACCTCACGGAGGGCGAGGAGATCGGCGAGGCCTTCGCCGCTTTCAAGACCCGCAAGGGCTACGCCCCCAAGATCGTCATGGTGCAGAATCTCGGCTTCTTCGCTCTGGGCAAGAGCTGGAAGGACGCCGACACCGCCCGCAGCGTCTGGCTGGACGCCATCAAGATCGCGGTGTACAGCGAGTCCTTCGGCGGCTACCTCCAGCTCCCCGAGGACTTCACTGACTTCATCCTGAACTGGGAATTTGAGAGCTACCGCCAGAAGGTTGCTCTGGGCGCCTCCGCCACCAGCCGCATGAAGGGTAAAATCTGCATCGTCACAGGCGCGGCCCAGGGCTTTGGCCAGGGCATTGCCAGGGGGCTCGCCTCCCAGGGCGCCTGTGTCGCGGTGGCCGACCTCAACCAGGAGGGCGCGGCGGTCTTTGCCGAAGAGCTCAACTTCCTCCACGGGGCGGGAACCTCCATCGCCGTAAAGGTGGATGTGGGCGACGAGGCCTCTGTAGCCGCCATGGTGCAGGAGACCGTGCTCACCTGGGGCGGCCTGGATGTGTTGGTGTCCAACGCGGGCATCGCAATCGCGGGCAGTTTGCCGGAAATGACCAAGGAGAAGTTTGAGCTGGTCACAAAGGTAAACTACACCGGCTACTTCCTCTGCACCAAGTACGCCACCGAACCCATGAAGATACAGCGCCACTACGCCCCGGACTACTGGATGGATGTCATCGAGATCAACTCCAAATCGGGGCTGGAGGGCAGCAACAAAAACTTCGCCTACGCGGGCAGCAAGTTCGGCGGGGTGGGCCTCACCCAGAGCTTTGCGCTGGAGCTTGTGGAGCACGGCATCAAGGTCAACGCCGTCTGCCCCGGCAACCTGTTGGACGGCCCCCTGTGGTCCGACCCGGAAAAGGGCCTCTTCCGCCAGTATTTCGAGGCGGGAAAAGTGCCCGGCGCCACCTGTGTGGAGGATGTCCGCCGCTTCTACGAGTCCAAGGTTCCCATGAATCGGGGCTGCACGGTGGAGGACGTCACCTGCGCCATTCTCTATGTGGTGGAGCAGAAATATGAAACCGGCCAGGCGATTCCCGTAACAGGCGGCCAGGTGATGTTGAAATAGTTTTTCGCAGTGCAACTCCCATATCTCAATTATAAGGGGTTTTTTATGTTTACTTTTGAGACAATCACCCACGCGCACCTCACCCAACTGGCAAACCTGTATGTCCGGGCCTTCAACGCCCCACCCTGGAACGACGATTGGACAGCGGGCAGCGCTGTGGGCAGACTCTCCCTCATGCTGCGCGCCGAAGGCTCCTTCGGCATTGTCATGCGCGATGAAGAGGATATCTGCGGCATGATGTTAGGCGGTCGGGAATTCTACTACGACTGCCTCCATTTTCAGATTAAAGAGCTCTTCACAGACCCCAGGGTACAGGGCACAGGTGCAGGCACCGCCCTTCTGGAGGAGAGTGAGCGTAGGCTGCGGGATATTGGCATCCGCAAGGTCTATCTCTTCACCGTCCGCAATGAAATGACCGAGGGCTTCTACCATAAACGTGGCTATGATGCCAGGGAGAATATGGTGGTAATGAGCAAGAGGCTTATCGAATCCAAGACGGATCAGCCGGAGGACAGTGCCTGTTAACACGTCCCGCGGCGACAAAATAAAAAGGTATGGTCATAAAAATGGATAATCAACTCACCGCGCTGGAACAGCGCCTGGGCGCCTCCATCGCCGACGAGCGGCTTTTGGCCCTGCGGGAGCTGATGGCTCTCTACAATGGCGGAGCCTTCCCGAAACCCGTCCCCACCAACTATGTCAACAACCACATTCACACCATCTACTCCTTTTCCCCCTATTCCCCCACCTCGGCGGCCTACACCGCCTGGAAGACCGGCCTGTCCACCGCGGGCATCATGGATCACGACTCGGTGGCCGGGATCAAGGAGTTTTTGGAGGCCGGTGAAATCATCGGCATGGCAGTGACCGGCGGCTTTGAGGTGCGCTGCAAAATGGACAAGACCCCCTTCGCGGGCAAGCGCATCAACAACACCGACCAGGATTCGGTCGCCTATCTCACCTGCCACGGCATCCCCCACCAGAACATCGACAAAGCCCAGGCCTGGCTCACCCCCTACCGGGAGAAGCGGGAGCTGCGCAACCGCAAAATGGTGGACAACATCAATGCTCTCATCCGCTCCGGCGGGCTGGAGCTGGATTATGACGAGGATGTGCGGCCCATCTCCCGGGCGGAAGAGGGCGGCTCCGTTACCGAGCGGCACCTGCTCTTCGCCCTCTCCTACAAGATCACGGAGAAATATGGCCGCGGCCCCCAGGTCTTGGATTTCCTGAAGAGCCATCTCCACATCGAGGTGGCGGGCAAAAACCGCGACCTGCTACAAAATCCGGACGACAGCATGTACGAATACTACCTGCTGGGCGTGCTCAAGGGGCACATGGTGGAGCAGTTCTACATCGACGCCACCGACGAGTGCCCGGACGTGATGGAGTACCTGCGCTTCTGTGAGGAGATCGGCGCCATCTCGGCCTACCCTTATTTGGGCGACGTGGGGGATTCCGTCACCGGCGACAAAAAGACCCAGAAGTATGAAGACGACTACCTGGATGAGCTCATGGCCTGGCTGAAAAAGGTCAACTTCCGCTCCATTACCTACATGCCCACCCGCAACACCCCGGAGCAGCTGGCAAGGCTCATCACTCTCTGCGAGGAGTACGGCTTCTTCCAGATTTCCGGGGAGGATATCAATACCCCCTTTCAGTCCTTCATCTGCGCCGCGCTGGACAAGCCCCAATTCCAGCACCTCATCGCCTCCACCTGGGCGTTGATCGGCCATGAGCTGGCTGCCTCCAGGGATTTAAGCGACGGCATGTTCACCGAAAAGACAGTGGGGGCCATGCCGGGGCTGATCCAACGCATCGACTACTTCGCGGACTACTCCCGCAGCCTGTACCAAAATCACGCATGATCGCGACAACTGAAAGAAAGGCGGGTGAAGGGGCATGAACAGCATTCGGCGGGAGAGAATCCGGGAATTCGTGGAGCAGAACCAATACGCCACGGTGGATCAGCTGACGGCGCTGTTTCCCAATGTCAGCCTCATGACCATCCACCGCGACCTGACCTTTTTGCAGGAGCAGGGCTTCTTGGTCAAGGTGCGGGGCGGCGCGCGCTATATCGCCGACAGCCAGGGCGAGCCCGCCTTTGCCGCAAGGGAAATCCTCGGCAGGGAGGCCAAGCAGAGGGTGGGGCTCAAGGCAACCCGCTTTGTCTCCGGCTCCAGCAGCGTCTTTATCGATGCGGGCACCACCATGCTGGCCTTCGCCAAAGAGGTGCCCAACATTCAGGCAAGCATCGTCACCAGCGGGCCCAACATCGCTTTGGAGCTGGCAAAAAAGCCGCTGCTCACCGTGAGCCTCTGCGGCGGGGTGCTCAACAAAAACAACCTCACCCTTTCCGGCTCGGTGGCCATCGACGCCCTCTCCTCCATCAACATCGACACCGCCTTCACAGTAGCGTCGGGCTACGGGGCGGAATACGGCTTCACCTGCGGCATGGAGAGCGAGGCCGCCATTAAGGAGCTGGTCACCCGCAAGGCCCGCACCAGCATCATGATGCTGGACGCCTCCAAGCTGGGCAAGGTGCTCCCCTACACCTTTGCGAGGCTGGAGGACTACGACATTCTCATCACCGACAAAGACCCCCAGGAGCTGCCCGCAGATTTGCGACGGGCGGCGGAGGAAGCGGGAGTCGTGCTGGTGTAGAAGGCCAATCAAACTTAGCCAGCACACATGAGCCAAAAAACATCCAGGAAAGGATTTCTCATCCATGGCAAAAAACCTTCTCATCGCACAGTCCGGCGGCCCCACCGCCGCCATCAACGCCACTCTTGCGGGCATTGTTGAGCGCGCCCTCACCTGCGGCCAGGTGGACAAAATCTATGGCGCCATCGGCGGCACAAAGGGCATACTGGCGGGGAATATCGCCGAGATCGGCGAGCAGCTCTCCTCCCCCCGGGATATGGCGAGGCTGATCCACACGCCCTCCGCCGCACTGGGCTCCTGCCGCCTCAAGCTGGCCGACCCCGCAGAGGATTCCGGCGACTTCGAGGCCATCCTCCAGCGCTTTGAGGAGTACGACATCGGCTATTTCCTCTGCATCGGCGGCAACGATTCCATGGACACGGTGGCCAAGCTCACCGCCTATATGCGGGCGAATGGCGTTGAGGGCATCTCGGTGATGGGAGCCCCCAAGACCATCGATAACGACCTCTGCGGGATGGATCACTCCCCCGGCTTCCCCTCCGCCGCCCGCTATGTGGCCACCACCTTTTCCGAGCTGTGGTGCGACTGCCGGGTCTACGACACCCCCGCCGTCACCATTGTGGAGGTCATGGGCCGCAGCGTTGGCTGGCTGGCCGCCTCGGCGGGGCTGGCAAAGGTCTACTGCGACGCCCCCAACCTCATCTACCTGCCCGAGGTTCCCTTTGATGAGGAAAGCTTCCTGGAGGATGTCCGGGCTGAACTCCAAAAGGGCCCCGCTGTGCTCATCGCCGTCAGTGAGGGCGTCAAGCACGCCGACGGCAGCTATGTCAGCCAGCTGAATCAAACCGGAATAAAGGACGACTTCGGCCACAAGTATCTCTCCGGCGCGGGCAAGGTGCTGGAAAACCTGGTGCGCAGGGAGATCGGCTGTAAGGCCCGCTCCCTGGAGCTCAGCCTCATGCAGCGCTGCGCCGCCCATCTCACCTCCCCCGTCGACCTGGACGAGTCCCGCATGCTGGGCATGACCGCCCTGGACTGCGCTTTGCAGGGGGAGAGCGGCAGGGTGTCGGTGCTGCGCAGAATATCCGATTCCCCCTACCGGGTGGAGTACTCCACCATCCCGGTGGAACAGGTCGCCAACCTGGAAAAACCTGTCCCCCGGGAGTGGATCAACGAGGAAGGCAACTTCATCGCCCCGCCCATGCTCAACTACCTTGCCCCCCTCATTGCAGGGGAGGACGATGGCAGAACGCGCCACGGCCTGCCCGTGCACCTGCGGCTATTTTAATCTTCCAAATTGACGAAAGTCAGGTGGCCACACAATGTATGCTGAAAAAAACTCCTTCGAAATCATTACTGTCGAAAAAGAGATTCTCGTTGTCGGGTTGAGCCACAAGAAGAATGGGATTCCAATGCCGGAGTTATGGGATCATATGGATGAGATTGAGGCCGCTGCAAACCACACGGCCACTCCCTCAAAAACCTATGGCTTGTGGATTGACCCCCACCCAAATGAGGACTACATGATCGGGATTGAGGTGTCCAGCCTCAGCGGGCAAAGTAGTGATTTTTCGGCCTTTACTATCCCCTGCGGGCAGTATATTCAGAATACCTTTAATGCAGAGAGCATCGGTGAGCTGCTCGGAGAGAAAATCAGGCATAAATACAAGGAGCTGGAAAACTGGGCCAAAAAGAATGACCTGCACATCAACTGGGATGTCGCTGTCGAGGTCTATCCTGATGGATTGTTTGAAATGGAATATCCAGAAATGCAGTATTGGTGCCATGTCTTATAAGAGCGGCAACAACGCCATAAACTGGCCGTTATTGATAGGGGGAATGAAATATTGACCCGGCTGCAAATTTTCGGCTGTTTTTGGTTTGCGATCACCGCTGGCTTGCTTCTGGCCCGCATCTTCATGTTGTTCACCCACGCCAGAGTCGAAGCAGAAATCGTAAAGCATGATTCCAACAGGATTCGGGAAACCGGAGGCTTCATCCAGGGTGTGACTTTCCAACCCTTCTCCCTGCTGTCTTATGAGTACCTGGGAACACCCTACACCAGCCAGTACATCGGACGTATATCCAGGCGCAAGCACCCTACCGGGTCCTATCTATATGTTCTAATCTCCAAAAAGAATCCGGAGAAAGTCTATCATCGCCACAACCGGTATTTGTTTATGCCGGCAGTTATGTTCGGAATATTCGGCGTGGTGTTTTTCCTCGCCGGAACCTATCCCGTTTAAGTAATCATATCCATCCCGACAGAAAGGATTGATCCCATGAAAACCACCGCACTGCGCATGTACGGCAAAGAAGACCTGCGGCTGGAAAGCTTCGAGCTCCCCCCTATGGGCCCCGACGAGCTGCTGGTCAAGATCATCTCGGACAGCATCTGCATGTCCTCCTACAAGGCGGCAAAGCAGGGCTCCGACCACAAGCGTGTTCCAAACGACATCGCCACAAAGCCCGTCATTATCGGCCACGAGTTCTGCGGCGAAATACTGGAGGTGGGCGAGCAGCACAAGGGCCGCTTCCATGCGGGGCAGAAGTTCTCCATCCAGCCGCCCTTGGCGGGCACCTATGAGGCCACCGGCTACTCCTTCCAGTACCTGGGGGGCGACATGACCTACGCCATAATCCCCGCTGTCTACCTCAAGGAGGACAATGTCCTGCCATATGAAGGGGACGCCTACTTCTTCGGCTCTTTGGCCGAGCCCGTCTCCTGCGTTATCGGCGGCGCGCACTCCAACTACCACACCACTCTGGGCAGCTATGTCCACCAGATGGAGATCAAGGCGGGCGGCAAGATGGCCCTTCTGGCCGGAGCCGGCCCCATGGGTCTCGCCCTCATCGACTACACTATCCACCGGGATCACAAGCCCTCCCTGCTGGTGGTCACCGACATCGACGACGCCCGCCTGGCCCGCGCCGCAGAAATCCTCTCCCCCGAGGAGGCGAAGAAAAACGGTGTGGAGCTGGTCTACTGCAATACCGGCAAGGAATCTGATCCGGTGGCAAAGCTCCGGGATATCTCCGATGGCGGCTTTGACGATGTCTTTGTTTTCGCCCCTGTCAGCCCCGTTGTGGAACAGGGCGACGCCATTCTGGGCTATGATGGCTGTCTCAACTTCTTCGCAGGCCCCACAGATACTGGCTTCTCCGCCAAATTCAACTTCTACAACGTCCACTACAACGCCACCCACATCACAGGAACCTCGGGCGGCAACATCGACGACATGCGGGAGGCCCTGGACATGGCTGCAAAGGGTCTCATTGACCCCGCCATCCTTGTCACTCATGTGGGCGGTCTGGACGCTGCAGGCCCCACCACCCTGAACCTGCCCAACATCCCCGGCGGCAAAAAGCTGATCTACACTCACATTTCCATGCCTCTCACCGCCATCTCGGACTTCGCCGAAAAGGGAAGAGACAATCCCATGTTTGCGGCCCTCGCCGAAATCTGTGCCCGCCACAACGGCCTTTGGAGCACCGAGGCGGAGAAGTACCTGCTGGCCAACGCCCCTGCGCTCAATATATAGCCCAACTGGGATAGATATTTCAAAAGGAGTGATTCATTAGTATGGCAGCCCCAGTTCTCATGCCCCAAGTGGGCATCTCGGTGGAGTCCTGCATCATCACCCAATGGCTGAAAAAGCCCGGCGGCCAAATCGCCGTGGGGGATATCCTCTTCTCCTCTGAGACCGACAAATCCAGCCTGGAGTGCGAGAGCACCGAGGCCGGAACCCTGCTGGAAATCTTTTATCAGGACGGCGACGAGGTTCCTGTACTCACCCCTGTCTGCGCCATCGGCCAGCCGGGAGAGGACGTCTCCGGCCTGCGGCCCGCAGATGCAGGCGCGCCTGCCGCGGAAGCGGCCCCGGCTGCTGCAGAAATTGCTCCCGCAGCGGCTTCTGTACCGACACCTGCGGCTGTCGCCCCCATTTCCACCGCCATCCCCTCGGGCGAGACCAAAATCTCCCCCAGAGCGAGAAATCTTGCGGAGAAGCAGCATGTGGACATCAGCCAGGCGGTTCCCACCGGCCCCTATGGCCGTGTCATTGAGCGGGATATTCGCAAAATGATGGAGGAGGGCGTGGGTCTCATGACCGGCGCCGCTTATGGCGCCGAGACCGGCATCGCTTCCGGCGGGGCCTTCGGCGGCAGGGCCGGAACCTCCGATCTTGGCAGGGCAGCGGCAATCTCTGCCGACCCCGGCATCGTGAACACCTTCGCGGTGGACGGCCCCGAGTACGAGGATGTCGCATTCTCCGGCATCCGCAAGGCCATCTCCAAGAGTATGACGGCCTCGCTGGCCACCATCCCCCAGCTCACCCACAATTTCAGCTTTGACGCAACCAATGTGAACGCTTACCGCAAAACCCTCAAAGAGAGCGCCGAGAAGCTGGGCCTACCCAACATCACCCTCAACGACTTCCTGCTCTATGCAGTCTCCCGCCATCTGCTCCACTACCCCGAGCTGAACGCCCACATGCTGGACGGCACGACCATCCGCTACTTCAAGGACGTGCACCTGGGCATGGCGGTGGATACCCCCCGTGGTCTGATGGTTCCCGTCATCCGCTACGCCAACCTCAAGAGCCTGGCCCAGATCGCCGCCGAGGCCAAGCAGCTGGCCAAAGAGGCCCAGGAGGGCTCCATCTCCCCCGACAAGCTCAGCGGCGGCACCTTCACAATCTCCAACCTGGGCATCCTGGGCGTGGAGAGCTTCACCCCCGTCATCAACCCGCCCCAGACCGGTATCCTGGGCGTGAACAACATCATCCAGCGGCCCAGGGCAAAGGCGGATGGCGGCATCGAGCTCTATCCCGCCATGGGCATCTCCCTCACCTACGATCACAGGGCCATCGACGGCGCGCCCGCCTCCCGATTTGCCCAAGAGCTGTGCAGAATGATGGAAAACTTTACCGCACTGCTGGCGCTGTAAGACCAATCCCAGTCACAGATCATTTCATGGAAAGAGGAACATCATGCAACTATTTGATTTGATCGTCCTGGGCGGCGGCCCGGCGGGCTACCTTGCCGGGGAGCGGGCCGGACAGGCGGGTCTCTCCGCCGCGGTGGTGGAGAAGCGGGCCCTGGGCGGCGTCTGCCTCAACGAGGGCTGCATTCCCTCCAAATCGCTGCTCTACTGCGCAAAGGCCTATGAATACGCTGCGCACGGCAACCAGTACGGCGTCTCCGCCGACAATGTCTCCATCGACCAGGGCTTTGTCATCAAGCGCAAGAACAAGGTGGTCAAGAAGCTGGTGGCGGGCGTTGGCGCGAAGCTCAAGCACGTTGGCGTCACGGTGCTCAAGGGCGAGGGCGTCATCACCGGCAGGACGGCGGAGGGCTTCTCCGTCGCGGTGGACGGCGAAACCTACAATGCCCGCAAGCTGCTCATCGCCACGGGCTCCAGCACAGCCGTCCCCCCCATTCCCGGGGTGAAGGAGGGCCTGGAATCCGGATTGGTGCTCACCAACCGGGAGATTCTCGACCTCACGGAGATTCCAAAGGAGCTTGTGGTCATCGGCGGCGGCGTCATCGGCCTGGAAATGGCCAGCTACTACAACTCGGTGGGCTCCAAGGTCACGGTTGTGGAGATGCTCTCCCAGATCGGCGGGCCCATCGACGGCGAGATCGCCGAAATCCTCCAGAAAAACTACGAGAAGAAGGGCGTCACTTTCCTGCTGAACGCCAAGGTCACGGCGGTGGGCCCCACAGGCGTCACAGGTGTCAAGGGCGTCACCTACGAGGCCGACGGCGCAGCCCACACTGTCCCTGCCGACAAGATTCTCCTCAGCGTGGGCCGCAGGCCCAACACCCAAGGCATTGGCCTGGAGGCGCTGGGCGTCTACACCGAGCGGGGCGCGGTCGTCACCGACGACCGGATGCGCACCAATGTTTCCGGCGTCTACGCCGCGGGCGACGTGAACGGCAGGTCTATGCTGGCCCACACCGCCTACCGGGAGGCCGAGGTCGCCATCAGCCACATGGCGGGCAAAAAAGATGTCATGCGTTACGGGGCCATCCCCGCCGTCATCTACACCACTCCCGAGGTCGCGTGTGTGGGCGAGACCGAAGCCACCGCAAAGGCCAAGGGCCTGGATATAGTGGTCGCAAAACTGCCCATGAGCTATTCCGGGCGCTACCTGGCCGAGACG
>JBKEBS010000019.1:0-8640 GCA_047973265.1 Oscillospiraceae bacterium | reverse complement strand
GTCACATGCCCGGCGCGTTTAAGCCAGCTTTTGAGCGTATCAATGCAGATGCCCAGATCCGTAGCGACCTGTCGAGCTGGATGATGTTGCTCAACAACCATCCGAACCGCGCCCTCCCTAAATGCTTCATCGTAACGCGGTGGAGCTTCACCTTTTCTTGATTTGTTTGACATGTTTTTTGCCTCCTTCTTTCAGTATACACGATTGGCTGCGTGTCTACCATTTCGAGAAGGGGGACAGAGATTCTCCCCGGCGGTGAAGATGGTCTGGTTCCAGACCAGGGAGGCGGAGGTGCCCCGCTCAAAGGATTCGATGGGCCTGTTCTCGCTGGAGAGGGCGTACTTGGCCCAAAAGCCCCAGTCCGCGTACTGCTTCATCTGCAAAACGAAGTCCTCGTACTCCGGGGTCATATAGAGAAAGTCGATTTCAGAAGGGTCGGGGATGTGCTCCTCATCCCGATAGCGGGTGATCCAGGGGGAGCCGATGGGGATCAGCGCCATGTTGTACTGGTGCATGCCGAAAATGGGGAAGAGTGGAACCTCGCCGGAAGCGTCGTAAGGGATGATGTCCTCTTCGTTTTCGGCCACCAGCTTGAAGTAGGTCTCCAGGTCGTCCACGTTTTTGACCGGAGGGAGGCCGTATTTCTCCCGCAGGTCGCCCCGGATGGCGATCCAGCTCTCCCCTTCCAGGTGGACGGAGGATTTGGGCATCATGTAGAGCTTGCCGCCGATCTTTGCTTGAAGAATCGCCTCGGGCGGGGTGTTTGCCAGGGCATTCGGCAGGTAGGTGGCGGTGAAGTCGTCTGTCAGCTCATAGAAGGAGCCCCGCACCGCCTCCCGCTGGTAGAAGCACCAGTCGGAGGTGTAGACCAAATCCAGCTGCTCGGCGCTGGCCAAGACAATCTCATACTTGATCTTGTAGTCGGCCCAGGGGAGGTACTGGATGGAGAGGGTGGCGTTGATCTTGTCCAGCAGCTGCTCGTCCAGGGCCTCCTGCACGAGGGCGAGGTCAGAGGGCTCGTCGCCGATCAGCAGCATTTTCAGGGGAACGCTCTCCTCGATGCCCAGCTGGCTGTAGCGGCTCTCCTCTGCGGGCGTTCCGCCCTGCTCCCTGCAGCCAATGAGGCAGGCTAAAAGCAGAAGTGGGAGCATCAGCGCCGTCAGTCTCGTCACTATTGCTGTTTTTATACACATTGCGGCTCCTCCGTCTATTATTATTTTACAGAATAGTCATAATATTTGCACCTGTATAAATCGTAGAAATCACTGACAAAGCAAAGGAATATGGTGATTCCCTCTATAAATTTAACACAAAGCATTGTAGAATATAAAGTAAATAGATAAAATGCAGGCGGGACAAGGGGGTGGATCTATGAAGCTGCTGATTGTCGACGACGAGCACTTCACCTGCGACGGTCTGTGCCGGATGGCCGGGGACTTCCATTTGGGCTTTGATAAAATCCTCACTGCGATGAGCGGCGAGAGGGCGCTGGAGCTCATCGGGGCGGAGAGCCCCGAGGTGATTCTCAGCGATATCCGCATGCCGGGTATGAACGGGCTGGAGATGGCGAAGGCCGCGAAGGTGGGCAATCCTGAATGCCAGATCGTTTTTATGAGCGGCTACAATGACAGGGAATACATCAAGACGGCGCTGGACATTCAGGCACTGGGCTTTATCGACAAGCCCATCGACGAGGAGGAACTCCTTGCCGTGCTGGAACGGGCAGTCCAGGCCAGCAGAGAGACCCTCCGCACCCGGGAGGTGCTGGATTTCAGGCGGCAGGAAGAGCTTGCCAGAAAGATTCTCGGCGGTACGCCGCCGGAGAGCGGGCTGGATCGTGTCCCAGCACCCGATCCCGGGTGGGTATTTCGCTGCGCCCTGCTTTTTCCCTCGGGCGCCGGGCTGGAGGAAATCGCTGCACTGCTGCGGGGAGAAGCCGAATGGGGCGTCTGCACCACGGATTCCGTCGGCAGGGCTGTCATATTCTTGAGGCACCGGGCGGGAGAACCCGGGAACGCCCTCTACAGCACTCTGTTGGGGCGGGATGAAGGGCTCAGGCTGGCCGTCGGCAACGCGGTGCGGAATGCAGAAAAGCTGCCGATGAGCTACCGCAGCGCGGCCTTTGCCATGGATACTCTCTTCTACCTGTCCGGGAACCGGATTGTTCAATCGGCCGGTCTCGCGGCCTCCGCGCTGGACATGACGGCTGTGGCGGCCGAATACAGGGCCGCGCTGGCGGCGGGGCGGGAGCAGGCCATGGCCTATCTGGAGGAATTGCGGGATCGCTTGCTGGACAATCCCTACACCCCGCCCGGCCTCGCGAAGTCGCATTACTATGAGATGCTCTGCCTGACGGCTACCGGAGACAGGCGGACCGAATGGGACGCCTGCCAGCGGGCTGGAACGCTGCAGGAGCTGGAAATGCTGCTGTGGGAAGCCCTCTCCACTCTGGAAGAACAGCCGGAAGAGCCCGCAACGCCCCACTTGGTGCGGATGACGAAGAAGCTAATCCAGGAAAACTTCGGCGACAGCCAGCTCGGCATCGCCGACATTGCGCGGCAGATACACTCCTCCGCAGGGCACCTCAGCGCAGTGTTCAAGAAACACACGGGGGACACCCTTTTGCAGTACATCACCCTATGCCGGGTGGATTACGCCAAGAAACAGCTGGTATCCTCCAACAGGAAGATTCACGAGATCGCTCGGGGCGCCGGCTACAACGACCCCTACTATTTCAGCCGCATCTTTCAGCGGGAGGCGGGCATGACGCCCCAGCAGTACAGAATGACGATGTACAGGGAGAGCTGACATGTTCCGTGCCGTTGAACGCGCCGCAGGGTGGATCAAGAGAAAATTCAGGGCGCTGCCCATGGGAAAGCGGATGGTGGCCCTCTACCTGCTCTGCGCCATCCTGCCGCTGATCATCACCAACATCTACGCCAGCAGCACCCTGAACGCCAGTGCACAGAGCGCACAGCTCAGCGCGGCGGAGCGGGGCTATGAACAGATGCTCAGCGGTCTGAACCAGACCATCCGCAGGCAGGTTCGGGCGGGGGACATCATCGCGCTGGATCAGACGCTGAACAGCTGCCTTTACCGCAAAAATCCCCAGGACTACCCCACGGTGGAGCAGATCGCGGATATGACCACCATCCTCACCCTGCTCTCCCAAAAGCAGGACGACCTCGATTTGGGCGGGGTGACCCTCTATGTGGGGGATTATCTTCTCTATAGCAAGCACGGGGACATGATCTCCGGGCTGAGCGAGATCAGCGGCACCGACTGGTACTACCAGCTGATGTCCGACAACCGGCAGGCTCTCCTCTTTCCCCAGAGCAGGGAGAACGGGGAGACGGTGCTGACCCTTGCCCGGAAGGTGCGCAACTTACAGGCGTTGGGAGAGGTGCAGGCTGTAATCTGCATTGACCTGCCCGCAGTCGAGCTGCTGGGCACCCTGGAGCAGGGCCGCACGGTGGAGGGCTCCAGCAGCCTGATTGTGGACGGAGAGGGCGTGCCCGTGCTCTATCCCCAGGAGCCGCCGGTTGGCATCGACTACCTTGCGCTGATTCGAAGAGTTGTACCGGGCAGCGCGCTGACAGCGCTGGACGACCGCTATTTTGTGCAGAGCAAGCGGGTGGACAACACCGACTGGCACCTGGTGCTGCTCGTCTCCCGCAGCCAGCTGCTGATCAGCAGCATCCGGGCGTGGCTGGGCGTCATCCTGCTGATTCTGGCGGCGGCCGTGCCCACGCTGCTGCTGGCAAGGCGCATTCTCAGTGGTATGACCGGCAGAATCCAGGCATTGGGCAAGCACATGCAGAGCGTGCGCACGGGCATGCTGGAGCCCACAGCCAGTGATTTGAACCGCGACGAGATCGGCGTCATGACAGACGACTACAACTACATGATCATGCGGATGCAGGATCTCTTGCAGGAGCAGTACTTCACCGGGATGGAAGCCCAGGCTGCCGAATTGCTGGCGCTGCAATCCCAGATCAACCCCCACTTCCTTTACAACACGCTGGACATGGTGCAGTGGATGGCCAGAAACAACAACACCCAGGAGATTCAGACCACCGTCAAGGCCCTGACCAAGTTCTACCGCCTCACCCTGAGCAGGGGGTACGATGTGATCACCCTGGGGGAGGAGCTGCAGATTGTGCAGAACTACATGATCATCCAGCACCTCCGTTTTGGGGACAATGTGCACCTCTCCGTCGAGGTGGAGGAACAGCTGCTTGACTGTAAAATTCCCAAGATCACGTTGCAGCCCATCATTGAAAACGCGCTGCTCCACGGCATCCTGCCCAAGGAGGACAAGAGCGGCACCATCAAAATAACAGGCGTGCTGGGGGAGGGTGAGGTTTTCCTTTCTGTTGAGGACGACGGCGTTGGATTCGAGGAAAATGAGGCCGCTGACCGGCGGAGGGAGGAGCGGAAGGAGACGGAGGACTACGGCAAGAGCGGCTACGGCCTGTACAATATCGAGCGCAGGCTGAGCCTGGTGTTCGGGGTGGAGCGCTGCATAGAGGTGCGCTCCAAGCCGGGAGAGGGAACTGCCGTGACACTGCGGTTTCCCTTCCGAAAATGAGTATTATATTTGCTTTGAAAGGAGCAATGATCATGTATCTGGAAAAGACAGCTCCCCGTGTGGAGGAATTTTTCGGCTTTGACTGGAACTTCTGCCACCAGGACGACCGGCCCGGCGGCGAGGGAGACAGGGATTTGTCCAACTACCGGCCCGTGCAACTGCCCCACGACTGGAGTGTGGAGTACCCCTTTGACGAAAACGCCCCCACCTGCGGCTCCGGCGGCTATGTCAAGGCAGGAACCGGCTGGTATAAGAAGTTGTTCACCATTTCGCCGGAGAGTAAGGGGAAAAAGGTCAGCATTCTGTTTGACGGCGCCTACATGTGTACGAATGTCTGGCTCAATGGCGAGCTGCTGGGGGAGCATATCTACGGCTACACTCCCTTTGGGTTCGACGTCACGGGCCTGCTAAGGTATGGGGAGGAGAACCTGCTCACCGTCTGTGTGGACAACTCCAGTCAGCCAAACTCCCGGTGGTACACGGGCTCCGGTATCACAAGAGATGTGTGGATCAGGGCGGTGGACGTCGATCACGTCGAGACCTTCGGCGCCTTTGTGCGCACGGAATCCTGCTCGGAGAAATAGGCTATTATCCTGGCCGACACGACCGTCACGTTGGGAAGCGGGAGTCCCCTGCTTCTTAAGACTGCACTGCTGGACAATGAGAGCAGGACAGTGGCAGCGGAGGCCCTGGATGTGACCGAAAGCAGTATAGTATCCCAGCGGCTGGAGATAGCCTCCCCCAGGCTGTGGAGCCACGAGTCGCCCTATCTCTACACCATGATCTCCGTGCTGGAGCGGGACGGCGAGGTGCTGGACCGTTACGAAACCCGCTTCGGCGTGCGGACAGTGGAGTTTGATCCCGACAGGGGTTTTCTCATCAACGGCAGCCAGGTCAAGCTGAACGGTGTCTGCATCCACCACGACGGCGGCTCGGTGGGCGCGGCAGTTCCCCCAAAAATGTGGCGGCGCAGGCTGGAAAAGCTCCGGGAGATGGGGGTGAACGCCATACGCGCCTCCCACAATCCGCCCGACTCCGCCCTGCTGGACATCTGCGACGAGATGGGCCTCTACGTGATGGACGAGGCCTTCGACGAGTGGGGAATCCTCAAGGCGAAGGCTGCTGGCAGCAACACCCACGAGAGCAAGGGCTACTCCCAGTGGTTCCGGGAGCACCACGTGGCGGACATTGAGGCCATGCTCTACCGGGATCGCAACCACCCCTCTATCGTGATTTGGAGCATCGGCAACGAGGTGCCGGAGCAGACCCACCCGGAGGGCCATCTGATCGCGAAGGAGCTGCAGGATATTTGCCACCGTCTTGACCCCACCCGGCTGGCCACCCAGGCCAACGACCAGATTGCCGCGGAGCCAAAACCCGCCACCAAGGAATTCCTGGACACCCTGGATGTGGTGGGCTACAACTACACGGGGCGGTGGCGCACTAGGGCGGAGACCCTCTACGACGACGACAAGCGGACCAATCCAGGCTGGCGGATGCTGGGGACGGAGAATCCGTCGGGCTGCGGCAAGCGGGGAGAGTACAAGCTGGAGCGGGAGGAGGTCAACGCCTGGCGGCAGATGTACTTTTCCGCCCCGGTGGCGGTGGGCAAGCTGCTGCGCTACACCATGACCCACGACTACGTGGCAGGTGACTTTATGTGGACAGGCATCGACTATCTGGGCGAGGCCCACTGGCCCGACCGATCCTCCAGCCCCGGCCCGCTGGACACCTGCGCGTTCCCAAAAGATATGTTCTATTTCTACCAAAGCGTGTGGAGTAAGGATCAGCCCGTGCTGCACCTCCTGCCCCACTGGAACGTTCCCTTTGAGCAGGGAACCGTATTTCCGGTGCTCTGCTACACCAACTGCGAGAGCGCGGAGCTGTTCGTCAACGGAAAATCCTACGGGAAAAAATCCAGCGCCTATCCCTCCTACGGCATGACCGAAATCTACGGCCACTACGACAAAAAGCCCATCGCCGCCAACACGGACGACATGTTTCTCTCCTGGGATGTGCCCTATAAGCCGGGCACGGCGGAAGTTGTGGGCTACGACGGCGAAGAGGAGGTTTGCCGCTACGCGGTGAGCACCGCGGGGAAGCCGGCGGCTATCCGGGCGGCTGCAGACACAGGCAGGCTTCTGGCGGATGGCAGGGACATCGCCCACATTGAGATCAGCCTGGTGGATGAAGCGGGCAGGCTGAACCCTGTGGCAAATAACCGCATTTCCGTCAAGGTCGAGGGGGCGGCACATCTGATCGGATTGGACAACGGCAAGCCGGACAGCCTGGAATCCTTTAAGGGGGAGAGCATGGCGGCGAACGGCGGCTTGCTGCTGGCGGTCATTCAGGCGGCCCGTGAAGAGGGGCCGGTCACGGTGACAGTATCCGGCGAGGGACTCACTCCCTGCAAGCTGGAGCTTGTCTCGAAATAGAAAGGGGAATTGCGGTGAAGAAGTTCAAAATGCCGGAGGGTTTTGCCTCCGGCGCGGACATCAGCTGGTACCCTCAAATGCTGGAGGACGACTTTGTCTTCAAAAACCGGGAGGGGAAAGAGCAAGACTTGCTCACCACCCTGAAGGAGTACGGGATGGATTCCATCCGGCTGCGCACCTGGGTGAACCCCTCCGACAACAAGTTCAGCGGGCACTGCTCCACCGGGGAAACGCTGGGTTTCGCCAAGGAGTGCGCGGATAAAGGCTTCCGCATTATGCTGGACTTTCATTACAGCGACTCCTGGGCAGACCCCGGCCAGCAGCGAAAGCCGGGGGCGTGGGAGAACCTGTCCGTCGACAAGCTGACGGAGGCCCTGCACGACTACACGAAAGATACGATGGAGCTGTTTGTGAAAAACGGCGTCGTTCCGGAGTGGGTGCAGCTGGGAAACGAGACCAACCCCGGCATGCTGTTGCCCGACGGCGGCACGCGCAACTTCGAGCAGTTGGCGGCCCTGTACAACGCCGGACACGACGGAGTGAAGGCTGTGTCACCCGAGAGCAAGACCATGATCCACCTGGCAGAGTTCAACTTCACAGACTTTATCTTCAACTACTTTGGGCGGCTGGAGCAGCTGGGCTGCCGCTACGACGTGATGGGCTTCTCCTTCTACCCCTATCACCTGCCGGGGCTCACCTACGAGGAGTGCATGCGGGGCTTCCGCCGCTCCATGAAGGAGATTCCCGAGCGCTTCGGCAAGGACTTCCTGCTCGTGGAAATCGGCGGGGAGGACGAGAAGGAGGAGGGAAGCTACGAGCTGATGCTGGACGCCATCGAGGTCATGCAGGGGCAGCCCCGGTGCAAGGGCCTGTTCTGGTGGGAGCCGGAGGGGGCAAAGTCCTGGAGCGGCTACCCACTCAGCGCCTGGCGCGGGGATGGGACACCGACAAAGGCGATGGATGCCTTTTTGGCAATGGAGCTGTAACTGCACAAAAAAGCCGCGCAACCCGGGTTGCGCGGCTTTTTCAACCAGCGTGACGCTGGAACCACTCGCTCCGCGCACCCGAAAGGCGGCGGGGAAATTCAGTTTGACTTGAAGGGTAGTATTACGCGGGCCACTCCTCAAGGGCGAACTGCTTGATGCTGGCGGGGATTTCCTCTTTGTCGTAGGAGACTGTGAAGGTGATGACAGCGTCTGTCCCCTTGGTGAGGGCCTCCACCTTGGTGATGAAGTCGGCAAGAACCTGGGGGTCTTTTTCGCCCTTGCCGCAGATGATTTTGAAGGTGGCGTCACAGAAAATCTCGGTGATGTCGTAGTTGCCGGCCAGAAGTCCGGCGATAAAGCCATAATAGGCGTCGGGGCCGGTGACGTTGTACTCTTCAATGTCGATGAGGCGGATGTTGTGGGTGAGATCGAACTTGAGGGCGTCGCCCTTTTCAATGCAGATCACGTTGCCCTTGCTGACCGCCGCTGCAGAGTTGACCATGTCGATGAGGGTCTTTGTTTTTCCGCAGCCCCTGTTGCCCACGATAAGTTTTACCATTGAAATCAATCCTTTCCAAAGTCGGAATCTATGTGAAGCGGCTCCATATGACAGCTTTGCTGTTATAGC
>JBKEBS010000018.1:0-28888 GCA_047973265.1 Oscillospiraceae bacterium | reverse complement strand
GGAGGTGGAAAAGGGCTGGGACAGAATGGCGTTCTGAAAATAACATCCCTGGGGTATGACCCCAGGGATGTTTTTGCGCCGACAGTTGCACTAATCCGATATAGCTTGCCTGAAAACAGGGTAGGCATCGTTATTTTATGATACAATTGCTGTAAAAAAGTGAAAGACTGCGGCAATAAGACGGTATCAAAGGGAAGGAGCACAGCTGTTATGGGAAAAGACAGGCAGGACGCCACACTGCAAAAGCTGCGGAAAATGTTTGACGAGGTGGAGACCGAGTACCGTCCCGACCTGCGCTGGTGGCTGGCGGAGGGGCTGAACACCGATGAAACCCTGCGCAAAAACGTGAAGGAGATTTACGATTCCGGATTCGGGTCAGCGGAGTTTCTCGCCATGCCCGAGCCCGGCGCGGATTCCTCCATCTATGGCTGGGGCTCGGAGGAATGGAACAGCGACACCCGGCTGATAGTCGAGGAAGCCGCCCGGCTTGGCCTAGGCTTCAGCCTGACCAGCGGGGCTCACTGGGCCAACGCCAATCTGCCGGACACCTATGTCTGGAGGGGGGAACCCTACGGGCCCGACAGCAAGGCCGCTGCAAAGGAGCTGGACTACGCCACCATCCTGCTGAACGCCGGAGAACGGTTTGACGGACAGCTTCCCCTGCCGGTGAAAATTGAGTCGGTGGGCGGCGACATTCACGGGATTGCCGCTACCTACAAGGAACAGCTTTTCCAGGCTGTGGTGGCCGCAAAGATTCTGGAGCCGCGAAAAGGCTCGGGGCAGAGCTTTGGCTTTGCCCAGGGCGAGGGCACGGGAGTTCTCGACCCTGCAACCCTTGTTGACCTCACCGGTAAAGTGAGGGAATCCGGGGGAGCATATCAGCTGGATTGGACAGCGCCGGACGACGGACAATACGTCTTGCTCGTCTACTGGATGCACGGAACAGGCCAGACAGCCTCCCCCTCTGTCAGCACCAACTACACCATCAACTACATGGACAGCTACGGTGTGGAGGCGCTCATCGACTACTGGGAGGAAATTGTGCTGGACGACCGGCTCCGTGAAATCATACAGAAAAGCGGCCGGGGCGAAATATACATGGACTCCCTGGAGCTCGTTACATACGGCGCGGGCGGCATCTTTTGGGGCTACAACCTGCGGGAGGAGTTTACCAAGGCCAAGGGATACGATATCGTGCCCTACCTGCCGCTGCTCACCACGGACGGCGTGCGCGTCGAATCCAAAAAGGCCAAGCAGTTCGATTACACAGTTTCTGGCGCTGAGAACTTGGCGGTCATGAAAAAGGTGCGGAATGACTTCTACAGCGTGATCAGTGATATGTATGTCTACAATGTCCTGGGGCCCCTCCAGAAGTGGCTGCACTCGCTGAACATGATACTGCGGGCCGAGCCCTCCTACGGCATGAATTTCGAGATTTCCACCCCCGCCAAGTATATCGACGGCATTGAGACAGAATCCTTCGCTCAGGTGGCGGACGCCGACCTCTACCGCGGCATTCTGGGCTCGGCCAACATGTACGGGCGCGTTTTTTCCAGCGAGACCGGCGCGGTGGCCAAGCACAACTACTACTACAACATGGACGATTGGACACAGCTGTGCTATCTCCAGTTCGCAGAGGGCGTCAGCCGCACGGTTTTCCACGGCTATTCCGCCATTGAGGGGTCGGAGGAGGACACCTATTGGCCCGGCCATGAAGGGATGTATCAGGTCTTTTCCGAGCGGTTCAACAGCCGCCAGCCCGCATCCCGGCATTATCCCGCCTGGACAAAGATGCTTGCCCGCAACCAGAAGGCCCTGCGGCAGGGCGCCCCGGCCAGGGACATCGCCATTCTGCGCACTGACTATTTCTATGTCAATTACGGGCAGCCCGAGGGCTATGACACCTTTGCCAGCAATTTCTTCATGCACGACATTCCCTATTTCTGGCAAGACCTCTCCCTGCAGCAGGCGGGCTACACCTACGACTACTTTTCCCCCCTGCTGCTGGAGGATACCTCCAATGTCTCCTGGACAGGCAGAGAGCTGCAGCCCAATGGCCCTGCTTACCGGGCAGTGATCGTTTACCAGGAGGGCTTGGAGCTCTCCGCCGCCAAAAAGCTTCTGGAGGTTGTGAAGGGTGGCCTGCCGATCCTGTTTGTGAACAATAATACAGAGATTGTCGACCACGACGGCACGAAGATTGCCCATGGCAAAGCAGCTTCGGTGAGCAGGTCTTTGAATGACAGTGATCTGGCTCTCCGGGATGTTGTGGCGCAGATCAAGGCGTTGCCCAATGCAAGGGAAGTGGACAGCCCGGCGGATGCGCTGCCTGTTCTGCGGGAGCTGGGCGTGCAGCCAAAGGTGGCCTTTTGCGAGCCAAACTCGAAAATTCTCACGATGTCCCGCCGGGATGAGGAAAATCAACTGCTCTACACCTTTGTGCACTCCTACAAGTTCGAGGTGGAGAAAGGCGCGCCGCCCCTCACCTTCGATCTTGTGATGGAAGGGCTGGGAACTACCTACTGCATCGACGACTGGACAGGAGCGGTGGAGAAGCTCCCAGCTGGCAAAGTTGAGAATGGGATAACCTCAGTTACACTGACAATGGGGCCTGGAGAGGCCAAGCTGATTGTGCTTGATCTTGGTGATTCGGACAGCGCAGCCGCTTCTCCCAAACCCGCCGAATACGGCGCAGCAATCCCCCTGACGGCCTGGGATATTGTGGTGGAAGATTGGAACGGGGGGGACAAAGTAGTCAACACCGAGGAGAAATTCGGCCACGTGACAAGAGAGGTCTACTTTACAACGAAGAAGACCCCTCTGACATTCAAGAATCAAAAGTTGGTTTCCTGGAAGGATTTGCCCGCCACCGGGGAACAGCTTGCCAGCCTGGCGGGGGAAAGCCCCTCTATGGCCCATGTTTCCGGCATCGGCTTCTACACCACGGAGTTTCAGCTTCCGGCGGATTGGAGCGCCGCAAATGGGGCTGTGCTGGAGATGGAGTCCGCGGGTGGCGGAACGGTGGAGGTGTACGTCAACGGCGAAAAGGCGCCGGGGGTGAACACCAGAACGCTGCGGGTGGACATCAGCGGCCTGGTCAAGCCGGGCAGCAACGCCCTGGAAATCGAGGTGGCCTCCACCCTGACCAACCGGATGATCCAGCGGAACTACAAGGACAGAAAGTCCGGCTGGGATGACAACTTCCCCCAGGTGCAGGCATACGGTCTACAGGGAGAGGTGAGGGTGGTTCCCTACACCAGATAGCTTAGCTTCCCCGAATAAATTAATAACCTCCTGATGTTTGGCAGCTTGGTTGCCAAGCATCAGGAGGTTTTCTTTTACAGATGGGATTTCTTAGCGCCATCTTTACATTATACTGTAATATGATACTATATGTATTGCGATTTGTACCCGATATCCATTGACATTTCGCCGGAGAGCCATGCGGCTGAAAGGATAAGAATGACATGAGCAGACATGTAATTGAGGATGCAAAGCGGTGCCTGCAGTGCAGGACTCCCCGGTGCAGTCTCGGTTGCCCGGTGCGCACGCCGATACGGGAAGCGATCCAATTGCTGTTGGAGAGCAAAATTGCCGAAGCGGGGGAGCTTTTGTTTGCGAACAACCCGCTGTCGCTGATCTGCTCCCACCTTTGCCCCCAGGAAAATCAGTGCGAGGGCCACTGCGTTTTGGGAAAGACCGGTTCACCCGTACAGGTCAGCGAAATAGAGCGCTACATTTCCCACTACTATTTGAACCTCTACAAACCCCACCCATCGACCAAGGCCGCTGGAAAAATCGCCATCATAGGCTCGGGCCCCGCCGGAATCACCATTGCCTTTCACCTGGCGGCGCAAAACTATGACGTGACCATATTTGAGGGCAATGACCGGATTGGCGGTGTCCTCCGCTATGGCATTCCCGAATTCCGGCTGCCAAAAAAGAATCTTGACCTGCTTTTGGATGTTATGCTTCAAAGCGGGGTGCGGGTGCGGCCCAACACGGCAATTGGCACAAACCTCAGTATTGACGACCTTTTCCGTGACGGCTACCAAGCTATCTTTATGGGAACCGGCGTTTGGAGGCCCTACAAGATGGGCATCAAGGGGGAGAGCCTGGGGCATGTGCACTTTGCGATAGAATACCTGCGCAACCCCGATGTCTATCGGCTTGGCAGGAAGGTCGCCATCATCGGCGCCGGAAATGTGGCGATGGATGTGGCCCGCACTGCGCTTCGCCATGGCAGCGAAGAGGTCAGCATCATCAGCCACATGGGGGAGATGAGCATAACCGCAAGGCCAGTGGAGCTGGAATACGCCAAAATCGACGGTGCAAAGCTTCTATATGACAAAACCGTGGTCGAGTTTGTGGACGATGGCGTGATTCTTGCAGACTCAAATGTGGAGACAGACGGCAGCGGACAGCCGACTGTGAGCGCTGTGTCCGGAACCGAGGCCCTTTTTCAGGCGGATTCTGTGATCATAGCCATCGGCCAGGGCCCACGGGCCGTCATCGTTTCCAGTACCACAGGGATTGACGTCACAGACGCGGGTCTTGTTGCGGTTGACTCCTCCGGTCATACAAGCCGGGAAGGGGTCTTTGCTTCCGGCGATGTGGTGACGGGAGCAAAGACTGTGGTGGAAGCGGTGCGGGTTTCCCGAATGGTGGCGGACGCCATCGACAGCTATGTCAAGGAAACCTATGGAAGCGAATCAAAGGGAATCGATTAATATAGATAAGGGATGTGACTCATGCGAATTACTAGAGACAAAATTATTGATGTAGCATTGCGGTTTTTCAAGGGACTGCTGATCGGAACGGGATTTATTCTGCCCGGTGTCAGCGGGGGGGCTTTGGCGGCGATTTTTGGCCTGTACGAGAGAATGATCTCCTTTGTCGCCCACCTGAACCGTGATTTCAAAAAAAATCTGCTGTTTTTCCTCCCCGTCGGGATAGGAATGCTGGCGGGTATTGTGCTGCTGTCCTACCCCCTGGGTTTCTTTCTTGACCGCTTTTCCGCACAGACAATGTGGTGCTTCATTGGCTGCATTCTTGGCACCCTGCCGTCGCTCTGGAAGCAGAGCGGAAAGAAGGGGAGAAAGCCTAAGCATATTGTAATTCTGATCGTCTCCTTCGCTTTCGGGCTGGTGTTTCTCTCACTGGGGGGAAGGCTATTCAGCGGTGCGGTGCCGCAGACATTTCTGACCTGGATGCTGGCAGGGGCGATCATCGGCCTGGGCATCCTGATACCGGGCCTCAGCCCCTCAAACTTTCTGCTGTATATGGGAATGTACACTCCCATGGTGGAAGCCTTTCAAAAGCTCAACCTGATGGTGATCCTCCCGCTGGGATTGGGCGGCCTGATCTGCATGCTGGGGCTTTCCAGGCTTTTCGATTGGATTTTCCAAAAGGCATATGCCGGGATGTTCCACTTCGTGCTGGGAATTGTCATGGCCTCGGTTTTCATCATCATTCCGCTGGACTTCAATTACCTCAGCCTAGGGGGACTGGCCTGCATTCCCCTCTGCCTCGCCGGTATCGCCCTGGGCTGGTGGATGAGCAGGCTGGAAGAAACGTATAAGCCCGCCGAATAAAACAGTAAAAAGAAAGGCTTTGGAGCAACAATCTCCAAAGCCTTTCTTTTGCAGTTGGGCTAGCGGATCAGAGAGAACATGAGGAACAGCGTGGACATCAGTGACGAGACCAGAGACACCACTGTGATCTGCGTGTTGATGGACGGCCCGGCGGTATCCTTGAAGGGGTCACCGACAGTGTCGCCGATGACGGCGGCCTTGTGGGCGTCGCTGCCCTTTCCGCCGTGGTTGCCGGCCTCCACATACTTCTTGCTGTTATCCCACAGGCCGCCGGCGTTGGACATGAACAGCGCCAACAGAAGTCCCGCCACGATGTTGCCCGCCAGGAAGCCTCCGATTGCCGTCACGCCGCCGATGAAGCCGACCACAAGGGTTGCGATAATGCTTGTGAGGCCCGCTGGAATCAGCTCTTTGAGGGAACCTGCAGTTGCTATCTCAATACACTTATCGTATTCCGGGGTGACGCCCTCCTTGCCCTCCTTGAGGCCGGGAATGGTGTCGAACTGGCGGTGAATTTCATCTACCATGCGCTGGGTGTTTCGGTCAACGCCCAGGATAAGCATGGCGCTGAACACAGCGGGGATCGCCGCCCCCACCAGCATGCCGAAGAAAACAGTGGGATCCATAATATCAAAGCCGCTGATCAGCTTCTGTCCCGCCTCCACAAGGCCGAGGGAGACGGCTGCCTCGTTGACCTCGCTTAGGAACGCGCCCAGCAGAGCAATGACGGTGAGACCGGCCGCGCCGACGGCAAAGCCCTTAGTGACAGCCTTGACCGTGTTTCCGGCGGAATCCAGTGTGTCGGTGATTTCCAGCACTTCCTCGCCAAGATCACCCATCTCGGCCAGGCCGCGGGCGTTGTCGACGATGGGGCCATAGGCGTCGTTGGATATGATCATACCAACGATGGACAGCATGCCCACGGCGGCCATAGCGATGCCGAACAGGGCGTAGCCCTCTCCGAGGGGCTCACAGAGCTTGTAGCTGGCCAGCGCCGAGACGCCGATGCCCAGCAGCGCGGGCAGCACGGACAAAAAGCCGTAGGAGACGCCGGAGAGAATGGTGAGCGCCGGGCCCTTTTCGCTGGCCTTGGCCGTTTTTCGGACAGGGGGCTTGCGGTCGTCGGTGAAATAGTCCGAGGCGATGCCGATGATGACACCCACCAGAAGGCCGATCGCCGATGCGCCCCAGATGCGCCACTCGAAACCGAGAAGGGCGGTGGCTGCGGCTGTGAGCACCGCATAGAGCGCGGTTGTCACATAGGTGCTGGAGTTGAGGGCGAAGGTCGGGTTGTCGTTTTTACCCATGCGCGCCGTAGCGACGCCGATGATGGAGGCGAGCAGCCCGATAGCGGCATAGCAGAACACCATGGCCGCATTGCCGTTGCCGCCGGTGGCCTTGTCGAGGGCCACGCCCATGACGAGGGCGGCCGCCATGCTGGCCACGTTGGAGTCGAACAGGTCGGCGCCCATTCCGGCGACATCGCCCACGTTATCGCCCACGTTGTCGGCGATGACAGCGGGATTGCGGGGGTCATCCTCCGGGATGCCGAGCTCCACCTTGCCGGTGAGGTCTGCTGCGATGTCGGCGGTCTTGGTGAAGATGCCGCCGCCCGCCTTGGCAAACAGCGCGAGGCTGGATGCGCCGAAGGAGAAGCCCAGCAGTGCGGTGGTGTCGCCAGTGATCCAGAAGACAAGCGCCACGCCCAGCAGGGAGGAGCCCACCACGGCCATGCCCATAACGGCGCCGCCGCGGAAGCCTGTCAGGAATGCAGGGCGGATGCCCTTCTGTGCGGCTTCTGCGGTTTTTCCGTTGGCAATGGTCGCCAACTGAATGCCGATTTTACCCGCCATGGCGGAGAATACATTGCCTGCGATATAGGCGACGGCCATCATGATATTGGGGATGACCGACCCTGTCCAGATAGGGGAGGGCAGGAAAATCAGGATTACCAGTGCCACAATGCCTGCGAACTTGGCCAGCACTGCATATTCCTTGCCCAGAAAAGTCGCCGCACCGTTGCGGATATATCCGCACACCTCCGCGATGCGCTTATTCTCGGAGGGCTGCTTTTTCACCCAGGAGAAAAGCCAGGCGGCGAATGCGAATGCCAGGATCGAGACGACAATTGAAATGATCAGAACGACAGTTAGACTCATGATTGATCCCCACCTCACAAATAATTCCGAACGTCTCTACTGTACAATATTCTTTGCCGCGATTCTATGATAATATATGCATAAAAATATGGAATAAGTTTGGTGAATCCAACAATTTTACTCGAATATGCCAAGGATAGAGTGCCATAAAGAAATCTTTACACTAAATTAATATCAAACGGTAGCATAATGAAAACGTATGCCGGACAAAATATTAACTCTTGTCTCGGCGGATATCCAGGGAGATCACTCCCGATTAAGGTGTTTTTAAGAGGCAAGGGGTAGACAAATCAAGTGGAAACGTCCTCAAAAGGCATTTTCAAGCAGGCCCTCCGCAATATCCTGACGGTGGTCGTCCTGTTGCTTGCAGCCTCGCTGTTGTGCGAGCTGCTGTACCGCAGCGGGACAGGAACCCAGAACATCATTATCGTCATGGTGCTTGCGGTGTTTATCGTTGCAGCGCTGACAGATGGATATGTCTATGGCATACTCTCAGCCATTGCCGGGGTGTTTATTTACGATTTTCTGGTGACGGAACCCCGCTTTGGCTTTAGCTTTGCCCTCGGCTTTCCGGTTACGCTGAGCACTATGCTGCTCGTTACGCTGACCACCACCGCAGTGACCACCCGGATCAAGCGGCAGGTGAAAAAGGCGCAGGAAAAGGAGAGATATGCGGAGCTGCTCTACGAGATCAACCGGACACTGCTCTCCGCGGGGGACGAGGCCGCAATAGCGGATCATGCGCTGGAATACCTCACAGCGAATCTTGGCCGCTCCACGGCGCTGTACACCTCCTTCGGGGAGATGGAACCGCGCTGCTACTTTTGCCCTGCCGGCCAGGATGTGAACATCTACTTTTTCCTGTCCCGGGCCGCAATCGCCGAAATGGCTGCGAAAGGGCAGCGCAGCATTCACGGAAAACACAGTGGCGGCGAACACGATGGCTACTATTTTCCAGTGATGAGCCATGGAGCAGTGTACGGGGTGTTCTGTCTCTCGCCGGGAAACGGCCCCCTTTCGCCCTCGCAATACAGCTTTCTGGAGCTGATCGTGGAGCAGACCGCCCAGGCGCTCCATGTGCGTAGGCTGACCATTCAGCAACAGGAAGCCGTGGTGGCTGTCGAGACCGAGAAGGTGCGGAGCAGCTTTTTGAGGGGGATTTCCCACGATCTGCGGACACCGCTCACCAGCATCATAGGGGCGAGCGCAACCTATCTGGAGAACGACGACGAGCTGCCGCCTGTGACGAAGCTTCATCTGATCGAGGGGATACAGGAAGATTCCCAGTGGCTGCTGCGGATGGTGGAAAACATCCTTTCGGTCACAAAGCTCAATCAAAACGACATGAGCATACACAAAACGGAGGAAGCTGCGGAGGAGGTCGTCGGCGAGGCGGTTGCACTGTTCCGCCGACGACACCCGGAGGCCAGCATTGAAATTCAGTGTGCCGACGAGCTTTTTCTTGTTCCGATGGATGCGCTGCTCATCACCCAGGTGCTCAGCAACCTGCTGGACAACGCTTTTCGGCATTCATCCACCGACAGCGTGTGCATAGGGATAGGGATGAAAGAGCGGAACGGCTATGTTGAATTCTGCGTTTTTGACAACGGACAGGGTTTTCATTCCGATGACATTTCCCATTTGTTTGAGATACACCCCGCCCGAAAGGGACAGGGGGAGGATGCGTCCCGGGGCGTGGGGATAGGGCTCTCCATCTGTAAAACAATTGTTGTGGCCCATGGAGGGTGGATTAAAGCGGATAATCTGCCGGATCGCGGCGCTCAAATTGTTTTTGCCCTGCCCACGAAGGGAAGTGACAGTTGATTTGAAGGATAAGTTGCTTATAATGGTAGTAGAGGACGAAAAGGCAATCAGCGAATTTTTGTGCGCCAAGCTGGAAACTGCCAGCTACCGGACTCTCGCCGCCTTCACAGGCCGGGAAGCGATTTCTCTTGCGGCCTCCCACTGTCCCGACCTCGTTCTGCTTGACCTGGGCCTGCCGGACATTGACGGCATGGAGGTGCTGGCGGAGCTGCACAGCTGGAGCGCTATCCCGGTTGTGGTGGTGTCCGCCAGGCAGGATGAGAACGACATTGTGGAGGCGTTGGATAAAGGCGCGGACGACTACATTGTAAAGCCCTTCAGCAATTCTGTGCTCCTGGCGCGGATTCGCACGGCCCTGCGCAAAAAGACGGCTTATTCCGGCGGAGCCCAAAACACCGTTTATCTGTTCGGCGGCGGGGAGCTGCGCATTGACAGTGAGCGGCGGTTGGCTGCTGTTCGGGGAGAAGGAGTTCACCTCACCCCCATTGAATACAAAATACTTGTACTGCTGGCGAGAAACAGCGGAAGCGTCATGACCTATGCCGCGATCCGCAGGGAGCTTTGGGGCCCCTACCAGGGGGACAATCGCACGCTAAGGGTCAACATGGCCAACTTGCGGCGCAAAATCGAGATTAACCCCGCTGATCCCCAATATATCCTGACGGAGGTGGGCGTGGGATACCGTATGGTGGAATGCGACGCACCTGACGGAGAGGACACTTGACAGGGTAAGTTAAGGTTATATATGGTGCCGGACACGGCGAAATAAATGGAAAGAGGGCTGACAATTGATAGAATTCAGCGAATTCCTCACTGAGCTCGTCCAGACCCCGCACTTCTCATCACGGTTTTGCTGACACTGGCGGTCATATTGGTGAATGGGTGGACGGACGCACCCAATGCCATTGCCACCGCTGTCTCCACCAAGGCAATCGGCCCGCGCCCGGCAATCCTTATGGCGGCAGTTTTCAATTTTCTGGGCATTTTGGTGATGACCTATTTCAACAAGACTGTGGCCGAGACGATCTACAACATGGTGGATTTTGGCGACAATGCCAACGAGGCGCTGGTGGCGCTCTGTGCGGCTATGGTCGCCATCGTGCTGTGGGCGGTGGCGGCTTGGGTGTTCGGCATTCCCACCAGCGAGAGCCATGCGCTCATCGCCGGAATTACCGGCGCGGCCATCGCCATGCACGGCGGTCTGGCGGGCGTAAACGGCGGAGAGTGGGTCAAGGTCATATATGGCTTGGTTCTCTCCACCTTCCTGGGCTTTGGAATGGGCTATGGAGTGGTCAAGCTGGTTGAGATTCTGTTCAAGAAAGCGGATCGGCGGAAAACCACCGGTTTTTTCAAAAAGGCGCAGATCGGGGGTGCGGCGGCCATGGCATTCATGCACGGCGCGCAGGACGGCCAGAAGTTCATGGGCGTGTTCTTGCTGGGCATGGCGCTGAGTAAGGGGCAGGCGCACACGACGGTGTTCGAGATACCCTTTTGGCTGATTTTGCTCTGCTCCATAGTGATGGGGCTCGGAACATCCATCGGCGGTTACCGCATCATCAAGGCGGTGGGAATGGATATGGTGAAGCTGGAAACTTATCAGGGAATGTCCGCCGACATTGCCGGAGCGGGCTGTCTGCTCGTTTCCTCGCTGACCGGCATTCCCGTGTCCACGACCCATACAAAGACCACCGCGATCATGGGAGTGGGGGCTGCCAGGCGCCTACGCAGCGTGGATTGGAGCGTGGTGCGGGAAATGGTGCTCACCTGGGTGCTCACCTTCCCCGGATGCGGACTGATCGGATTTTTGATGGCAAAGCTGTTTGTCGCCATCTTTTAGCTTAGAAAGGAAGGAACATTCAATATGGCAAAGAAAAACAGCCCCTATTTTTCCGACTTTATCACCATGGTGGGGTTCTCCTGCCAGGCGGCGGAGTGTCTGCTGGACTCCCTTCAGAATTATAGGCCCGAGACAATGGATGAGCAGCGGGCCGCTATGCACGAGATTGAGCACGACGCGGATCAGGTAAAGCATGAAATGATGCAGCGGCTGGTCAAGGAATTTGTGACGCCGATTGACCGGGAGGACATCATTCAGCTGGGCAATGAACTGGACGATGTGACCGACAAGATCGACGACATGCTCATTCGCATGTACATGTACAATGTGCGCGCCATCCGGCCCGCCGCGTTGAGCTTTGCGAAAGTGATCGTCAACTGCTGCAAGGCTCTGAGAGAGGCCATGGAGGAATTCCCCAATTTTCAGAAGTCCACCACCCTCAAACAGGCGCTGATCGACGTCAACTCCATGGAAGAGGAGGGCGATGTCATCTACATCGATGCTGTGCGCGCGCTGTACGAGGAGGGGGGAGACCCCATCGAAATCGCCGTATGGAGCGAGCTCTTTGACCGGTTGGAGGACTGCTGCGATGCCTGCGAGCATGTGGCGGATGTTATGGAAATGATCGCGATGAAGAACGCCTGACCTGCATGGGTGGAAAGGGAAAGGAAGATCACGGCAATGAATTTTGACTCTCCCCTCTGGAATGTGCTCATACTTGCTGTTGCGGCTCTGATCGGAATGCTGCTCCTGTTTTGGAGCAAATTGCGGCCGAAGCCCGAAGAAAAGGATGAGGTGCCGGCGCCTCCCACGCAGTCCCCAGTCGCCGCAGCTCGGGAAACGGTGCCGGAAATACCGCCGGAAGACGCGGTGTACAGCGGTTCCCTGCGGCTGAAAAACGTAGACGAGCCCACCGCCGCGCTCATCATGGCGATTGTGAGCGATGAATCGGGTATTCCCCTGAACGAGCTCTGCTTCCGGTCAATTGCCAGGCTTAATGAGGCTGGCAGATCGGATAGTCAATATCACACGGAAGGGCAGGTGACAGGCTAGTGGAGAGCTTAATTAACGCGATATTCGGCTCCTTTTTGTCGATGACCCCGGTGGACGTCATCAAGATGGTCATTATGTGGGCGATTGGCGGAACGCTGGTCTATCTGGCGATCAAAAAGGAGATGGAACCCTCTCTGCTGCTCCCCATGGGCTTTGGGGCTATTTTGGTAAATCTGCCCTTTTCCGGCGCAATCACCCAGCAGATCAACGGCGTGATCGAGGAGGGGCCGCTGTCGGTGCTCTTTGATGCGGGAATTGCCAACGAGCTGTTCCCGCTGTTGCTGTTTATCGGCATCGGCGCGATGATCGACTTTGGCCCGCTGTTGGCCAACCCTAAGCTGTTGCTCTTTGGCGCGGCGGCCCAGTTCGGAATCTTTATCACCCTGTTGCTTGCCTCGGTAATCGGCCATTTCTTTCCCGGGACATTCTCCCTTCAGGATGCGGCCTCGGTGGCAATTATCGGCGCGGCGGACGGCCCCACGGCCATTTTCGTGGCAAACTACTACCAGACCCAATACCTGGGCGCAATTATAGTGGCGGCTTACAGCTACATGGCTCTGGTTCCCATCATTCAGCCCCCTTGCATCCGCTTGGTGACCACCAAGAAGGAGCGCAGGATTCGCATGTCCGGCGGCAAGGAAATCAAGGTGAGCAAGAGGGTGCGCATCCTGTTTCCCATCGTGGTCACAGTTGTTGCCGGATTGGTAGCACCGCGCAGCGTTGGTCTTGTGGGCTTTTTGATGTTCGGCAACCTGCTGCGGGAGTGCGGCGTGCTGAACAACCTTTCTGATACGGCGCAGACCAGCCTGGCGAACATTATCACTATCTTTCTGGGCCTGACAGTGGCGGTCAAGATGCAGGCCGACCTGTTCCTCAATGTGGGCACTCTGCTGATCATGGGCCTTGGACTGATCGCCTTTGTCTTCGACACCATCGGCGGCGTGATGTTTGCCAAGTTCCTCAACCTGTTCACCAAGAACAAGATCAATCCCATGATTGGCGCCTGCGGCATTTCGGCCTTCCCCATGTCCTCCCGCGTGGTGCACAAGATGGGCCTTGAAGAGGATAGCCAGAACTTCCTGCTCATGCACGCGGCAGGAGTCAATGTGGGCGGCCAGATTGCCAGCGTCATTGCAGGAGGGCTGATCCTGAACTTGGTGCTGAAGTAAACCTTGAGATGGTGCCCTGCGAAAGGAGAACCAGATATGATCATTGAAGCGTTGCGAATCATGCTGTTTGGCATGCTTGGAATATTTATTGTTATGGGGATATTGATCGGTGCGGTCAAAGTGCTGGATAAATCCAATAAATAACGAAAAGGCCACACTCCGGTGCAGTTACCGGAATGTGGCCTTTTGATTTGATCAATAATTTAGTTCGATGACGCAGTAGCCGTCCACCTTTGGAATGAAGAATCCGCCGTCCGATGCACGTTTCAGCTCGGTTCCCTCCGGGGCAATTCTCGCGCTCTTGACATCCATTGGCAGATCCAGCTTGACCGTGACGTCATAGGCAGCCGCGCGCTCCTCCACAATGTCGATGGTGGCGGATTTGCGCACCGGGATGTAGCTGAGAAGATGCAATACATAGCGGGATTTCTCCGGCTGCTCCATCACCTGCACGCTGAGGGTAGAGGGGCCGTCGTGGCGGATCAGCCTGTCCGGCAGCAGAAGATTGACGGCGTTGTTCACCAGCGTCTTGCACCAATGAGGGGCGTTTTCCCGGTACTGTCCGAACAGGGGGTGGGAAAACAGGATGACATTGCCGTTGCGGAACGCCACAGGATGGCCGTCTCCCTCCGCGCTGGGGGTGTACATATGAGAGCAGAACTTGTCTCCCTTGCGGGGAAAGAAGGGGGCTTTTGCCTCCAGCAGGACTTCCGAGCCCTTTGGGCTGACCATGTTGCCCTGCTTGTAGACGACATACTCGTTGTCCGGTTCCAGATTTGCCCCAAGCGGCCCGTCGGCGACTATAAAATCGGGGTAGTTCTCGTTGACGCCATTGTATTCGACGCTGAAACAGGCGGGGTAGTCGCCATCATCATTCATGCCGCCCCGGCCGCAGGCTATAACCGCACCGCCGCCCGCGACATAGGCATCCAGCTTTTTCTGGAAGGCGCTGTCCGCCAGGAAGGTGTCGGGGAGAAGGATCAGCTTGTACGGCTCCAAAGCCATATCCCTGTCGATGATGTCGAATTGCAGGCCCAGTTCCTCCAGCAGCTGGGCGGCGCCCATCACATCCTCCGGCATGATGTGCTCGTACAGCGGGTTCTCCCCTGTGAGCAGGGCGGCCTCCACAACGGGGCGGGAGGGACGCGCCCAATCTTCCACCGCCTCCATCTGGCCATAGACATTGCCGATGAGCTTGTAGGTCGCGGGGTTCAGCATTCCCTGGGGCGGCAATTGGTCGCCGATGGAGCAGGCAAAGCCGTAGCTGAACATGCGGAAGCTCTCAAACTCCAGGGCGGCCTGGTTTTTGAGGGAGTGGAAGTCCCCCCATGCTGTGTGGAACTTGCCGGTCATGCCCATGCAATCCAGGCCCAGTGTCCGGGCGTAGCGCGCCGTGACGGGGAAGTGCTGGTAGCCCCAGGAGCCGGAAGGGAGGCTCTCCAATTCAAAATGGGTGTAGCTGTCCCGGCTCTCCTTGGTGCAGGGGCCCACGTGCCCCGCATTGTAGAAGATGGTGCAGTCGTCACTGTATCCCCGCACCAGCTTGGTCATCTTCTCCTTAAAGCGGTTCATGGAAAAAGCGGCGAAAGCCTGCACGGCCTCCTCGTTATCGGCCTCAATCCCGCGCTCCTTCATCTCCTCGCGGCAGGAGGCGCACCAGCAGGGGCGGATGCCCACAATGTCAAAGAAGACGCCGTCCAGCTCGTCACCAAGAATGCCCAGGATTTCCTCCGTCATCTCCGTCAGGTAGTCATTGTAGCCGGTGTTGACGCAGAGGGATTGGTAGAAGCCCGGCTCTGTGAAGGGGGAGCCCTCGTGGGCGCCGCCCGGCTTGCGAATGAGCCATTCCGGGCGGGTGGTGGCCATGTGGTAGTCCCACTGCACAGTGATGTAGATCGGTGCGCGGATGCCCTCGGCGTGCAGCGCCCGCACCTGCTCCAGCAGGAGGTTGCCGTTTTCGAGATGGGGATGAATCAGCTCCGGGAACTTGGGGGAGTCGTAGTACAGCCAGCCGTGGTGGCAGCGGGCAAATACCGTCATGGAGTTGACATGGGCGTCCTTTGCCATCTTCGCGAAAGAGGCGGAGTCGAAGTCTTTGGCGATACCGGGAATGTTCTCGCTGGTGTGAAAGTCCAGATGAACCTGGCGCGCGGCTAACTGCATACAGGTAGGCCTCCTTTATTTTGGGTATCTTCCTGCCGCTATCTTACAACAGGAAACAGAGCACTGCAAGGGCTTTTTGGCCCTTGCAGCAATTTAACATTTATTTGTATCATCTACATCTTGCCTGGGAGATCACCATATTTGTGTAATCTGTTTGTAGCCGATCTGTAAGTCTTTTTCTGTAATACATCCTTCTCCTGGCTGGTTTGAATTAACAGAAAGCCAAGGAGGAGTAAAAAATGAAAAAGCGTGTATGGATTGTATGTGCGATCATTCTGGCGGTGGCCATGATAACCGGGTGCTCTGCCCGCGACAGTGGTGCGATGTCTTCCAGTGCTGGGTTAACCGCAGCGAGGACAGGAGAGGCATCCGCCGCGGAGTCCAGCGTGGAACGGGCGGAAGAAGCGCCCACCGGGGACTACAGTGCTGACGGGGAAGCAGACGCGGCTTACAGCACAGAAGCGGGCCCGGAAAGCGGGGAAGCGGAGCACGACGCCGCCGTGGAACAGGGAGAGGCTTCGATGCAAAAACCCCAGCCGCAGCCAGAGGCGGGAACGCTCACTGCCGGGGAGTGGAACGACAACCAAAACTATTCCTTTCTCCTGAACCTGATGGACGGGCACTCGGAGTGGAAAAACTTTTCCAATTACTGGAAAATCAACCTGGAACGCCGCGTGGCGGTGACGGTTACCTCGTCGAACGGCCAGCCCATCGCCAACGTCAAGGTGGAGCTTCTCACCGCAACAGAAAAGGTTCTTTGGGAGGCATGCACCGACAACAACGGGGTCGCATACCTGTTTGATGGAATCGCTTTGCAGTCCGGGCGGCAGCCGGTCGCCATTCAGGCATCCCTGGGAAGCCTGGTCAATACAATCCCGTACAATGGGGAAGCAGAATGCGAGATTGTGCTGGGCAAGGCGCCGAAGGCTTCTGAGCCGAGCCTGGATATCATGTTCATGATCGACACCACAGGCTCTATGGGCGATGAGCTGGAATACCTGAAGCTGGAGCTTGAGGATGTGATCGGCCAGGTCAGAACCCAGAATGCCAATATTCCGGTTCGGCTGTCTGTCGGCGTGTACCGCGATGTTGAGGATGATTATATCGTCCGCTCCACCCCTTTTGAGACTTCTATCAGTACACCGGTGAAGTTTCTCCAGAAGCAGTCCGCCAACGGCGGCGGAGATTTTGAAGAGGCCGTGGAGGACGCACTGAATGATGCGATCCACGAGCATGACTGGAACAGCGAGGCCACCGCGCGCCTCCTCTTCCTGGTGCTGGATGCACCGCCCCACAATACAACACAGAATCTGGAGTATGTGCCTCAGCTCATGGCGGATGCCGCCGCACAGGGAATCAGGATCATTCCGATTGCCTCCAGTGGAATTGACAAGAACACTGAGTTCCTGCTGCGCTCCATGTCTGTGACCACCGGAGGGAGCTATGTGTTTCTCACCGACCACAGCGGCGTTGGCAACTCTCATCTGGAGCCGACAATCGGCAGCTATGAGGTCGAATACCTGAACGACCTGCTGGTTCGTTTGATCGACCAGTATCTGGAATAGGCAAAAAAGGCGGCCAACAGGCCGCCTTTTTCTTTGTTTATGCTAATTCTCGAATCTGGAAAATCAAGAGAAAGTGTCCAAATGATGCGCTTTTCGTAGATTTTTCAGCAAGGTTTTAACGAGAGATTAGCATTATGCGGGAAAGAAAAATCCAGTGGTCATCTCCAGATAATTTTCCCCGCTGTAGT
This sequence comes from Oscillospiraceae bacterium, assembly GCA_047973265.1. GTDB lineage: Bacteria > Bacillota > Clostridia > Oscillospirales > Ruminococcaceae > WRAV01. The sequence continues at coordinate 11,336 of JBKEBS010000018.1, read as the reverse complement.
TGGGGTACTTTGCCGCAACAGCTGCTTGGAATTCCCCAGCATTCCCGCTGCTTTTGGCAATGGTCTTCAAATCGTTCAGGTAGTCCGCCTTTGTCTGGGCATCCTTCAAGTCCTCCGGCGTGTAGTGGGAGGTGAGAATCAGGTCGAATCCACGCTCAGCGAATTGGTTCAGCTGCGCAATCAGCGCATCTGCGTGGGGCTCCCCGGCGACAATGGAGTGGCAGTCATGGCCCATCATGTGCAGGTACACCGCGTTTATTTCGGGGATTTCGATGTCAAAGGCGTCGGCGGTGGGGAGAATATTCATTTCGATGCCGCCGATGGTGACAGAACCTGCCTCGATGAAGTTTGTCACGGCGTGGATGCTGTTGTCGAACACCTCGCCGAATGCGCCCGTGAAACTGTCGATCAGGGCCTTGCCGCCTCCTTCACGGACATACTCGTCCGCGTTCTTGGTGGTGTAAACCGGCACGTTTGGCAGAAATGTCGCACCAGCCATATGGTAGGCAAGAAGTTTTCCGGCAACCCTGACCCCCAATGTGCCGATGTAGTCGGTCAATGCCCGGATGGAATCGGTAAAGCAGGGACTTTCGATGACAACAGCATTGCTGCCTTTGACAAGGACGAATACCTCATCGGCGAGAAAATCGTCCGTTTGGTAGGCGTGAAGCTTTACTTCGCCAAAGTCGTAGATGTGCACCTTTCCTGTGGTCAGCGTCACCGTTGTGTAGTCGTTTTTTTTCATGATATGCTCCTCCTGTGGTGGGTGTTTCCTGTGGGGCTTGCGTTTCCCCGCTTACAAGATTATAATAGTGCTTAAAGAGTAGTTTGTGAAGTAGGCACTTTATTATTATGTAGACACCTTTTGGTAACTATTGGATAGGAGCGTTGTTATGCTTAGAAAAGAAGAGCTTCCGGCCTGCCCTGTCGCGACGACGGTGGGCCTGATCGGGAACAAGTGGAAGCTGCTGATCATCCGGGATTTGCTTACCGGAACCAAGCGGTTTGGAGAGCTGCGCAAAAGTGTAGCGGGAATCAGCCAGAAGGTTTTGACCGACAACCTACGGTCATTGGAGCGGGACGGCCTGGTGCACCGCACCATCTATGCGGAGGTTCCGCCCAGGGTGGAGTACCGCCTCAGCGAGCTGGGCGACACTCTGCGCCCGATCATGGACAGCATGGAGGACTGGGGGAACAGCTACAAGCAAATCGTTATGTTAAGTTCCTGCGATTGAATTGCATTCCGCCCTCGCAATCTGCTATAATGGGGGCATCAACGAAAGGAAGCTGCACTGTGAAACTCTGTATCATACGACGCTCCGCACAATTGCATAGATGAGGCATTGTTCGGAGCTAAATGGGCCGGGGCCATCAAAAACACCGGCCACCCGTCATCGGTGAATACGCAATCTGCGGCAGGCACAGCGCCTGTCTGGTTTGTGGTACGCCGATAGGGTAGAATAATTAGCCGTGGACAATGTCTCTGTCTGCGGCTATCATTTTGGGCTGCTGTTTTGGCAGCCCTTTTGCTATTCCTGATTTTTTGGGAATAGGATTATTCTAACTCCAAAGGTGGTACAGAACATGAAACTGAAAATCGATCCCCTAACCCGGGATTTAAGCCTGTTTGCCCTGCCCATGCTGCTGGGAAATATTTTGCAGTCCTGCTACAACATGGTGGACATGGCGGTAGTAGGGCAGTTTGTGGGACGGGAGGCCCTTGCGGCTGTCAGCAACACCTCCATGATTTGCTTTATCAGCAGCTCAATCTGCATAGGCTTCACGGTGGGCGGCAATGTCCTGGTCGCGAGGTTTCGCGGCGCAGGGAATGCGGAAGGGCAACGCGACACAATCCAAACGCTGTTCGGCCTCTCGCTCATCGGCGGAATCCTGCTGACCCTGCTGAACTATCTTTTATACCAGCCGATCCTCCGGCTGATGAACATCCCCTCCGAGGCATTTCCCTATGCGGTGGAGTACATGCGCATTATCTGTGCGGGGAATCTCTTTGTGTTCGGCTACAACGCCGTCTGCTCCGTGATGCGGGGGATGGGCGATTCCCGACGCCCCCTGTACTTTGTGGCCATCACTGCCGGGGTCAATGTTGTGCTCGACTACTTGTTTGTGGGAGCATTCCGCTGGGGTGTCAGCGGTGCGGCGGCTGCCACAGTAATTGCACAGGCGGCATCCTGCTTTGCAGCGATCTGGTTCCTGAAACGGCGCGGCGACAGGGAACCCGGATTCGCCTTCCGCTTTGACAGGCACAGCCTGCGCATCAACCGGGAGCACAGCGGCTCCCTGGTCAGGATCGGCCTGCCCACCGCGCTGCGCTCCGCCGCCCTCAACGTGAGCTACCTGATTGTGACAGCGCTGTTCAACGGTTATGGAACGGCTGCTGCCGCTGCCGCGGGTATTGGGCTAAAGGTGAACACCTTTGTGGCCATGCCCTGCTGGGCCGCCGGTCAGGCTGTCACGACGATGGCGGGGCACAGCATGGGCGCAGGGAACCCCTCCGACGCCGGAAAGGTCGCCCGCAAGGGCATTCTTGTGAGTCTGCTCTTTACTGGCGTCTTTCTCCTGGCGATTCACCTGTGGGCTTATCCCTTCCTGGGGCTGTTTTCCACCGATGCGGAGGTCGTCGAGCTGGGAGTGCTCTACCTACGCATCTGCTGTTCGGTCAACTTCATCCCATACGTGGTGATGTATGTGCTCGATTGCTTTGCCACGGGGGTGGGCTCGCCTGTTCTCGCCATGGTCAACTCCCTGCTGCACTCGGTGGTGTTCCGGCTGGGATTGAGCCTGGTGCTGACGATACTGTTCCGGCTCGGGTTCGTGGGTCTCTGCGTGGCGGAGTCGGTCTCGCCGGTGATTCCCTGTCTGATCGGGCTGGTTTTCTTGCTGAGAGGCCGGTGGCGCAAGGCGGCTGGCTCCCCAGCCTGATACTGCAATAACAAAAGGAACGGCTCAGTTGAGCCGTTCCTTTTGTTATGCCTCGATATTGATCCCCAGTTCCCGAGCCGCCTTGTGCTGCATGCGGGGATTTATTTTGTGCAGCTCCCCGTCTTTGCGAAAACGGGAGCCGGTATCCTTGAACCAGAAGGTGATCCCCGCATCCATGCACTGCTCCCGGATATCCAGCACCCAGTCAAAATTGCACTCTCTGGCGTCCCTGCCAGTTTCTCCGCCCACGGTGACATGCTCGATTCCGTGAAGATAGGGTCGCAAATCGATGGGGCCAAGCAGCGGGCTGCAGGAAATGAAGCGGTGTTTGATGGGGCTGGAGAGAAAGTGGGGAAGCCGGTAGTCGGCGAGGTCTTGGTTTTCGACGCTGCATCCGATTTTCACATTGTCGTAGCCGTCACCCCAGTCCTCGGGCAATGCCACCCGAAAACGGTCGATCCGCTTTGTGAGGAAGAGAAAGTTGAGGTCAGAGCGCTGCTTCATCATCCGCCAGGCATCTCCCCGCCACTGATCCGCCTCCTCAATGAAAAAGTCGGTGGTAAAGCACATGCCGACTTCTTTCCCGCTTTCAATTTTGTACTTGCTCTTTGTCTTCATGACAAGGGGCTTGTCGAAGTCCTCGGTTTTGGTCACAGGTGTTCCCCTGCGCTTGGCGTGCAAGCCGTAATAATAGCAGTAGGTGCAGCCGTCGCTGACACCGTGGCATCCTGTCCAGGGTTCCCACATTGCCATAAGGTGCTCCTTTCACAGTGCATGGAGGTTGCACGTGTCATATCCTATTATATCTGATATTCAGAGAGATGCACAGAAAATTTCCTCTTGACAAGCTAGCGTTCACTAGCTATAATGAGGCTAGTGAACGCTAGCTTAATTGTTTGGAGGATTGTATATGGAAAAGCGCAACACACGCGAAGTTATTCTGGAAAAGTCATTGGAGCTGTTTTCGGTCAAGGGCTTTGAGGGTGTCTCGGTCAAGGATATCGCCGGTGCGGTGGGCATCAAGGACAGCTCCCTCTACAAGCATTTTGCAAGTAAGCAGGAGATCTACGACACCCTGCTGGAGCAGATGGACCGCAAGTTTGAGGAGACTGTTGCTTTCTATCGGCTGCCCCAGGGGGAGATTGCCAAGGTGGCGAAGGAATATGGAAATAACGACCTGATCTGGCTCAAGAAGGCCTGCGAGGCGGTCTTCCTGTTTTTTCTGAAAGACCCGCAGGCGTCAAAGTTCCGTCGGATGCTGATGATCGAACAGTACAAAAACGTCGAAGCGGCCAAGACCTTCCGCAGCTGGTTTACCGACGATGCAATCCGCTTTCAGACCGAGCTGTTCACAGAGATGATCGCTCAGGGCTATTTCCGGGAAGGGCCCGCCCACATCATTGCACTGCAATTTTATGCACCTTTTTACCTGCTGATCGCCCAATATGACGATATGCCCGGCAGCGAGGACGAGGCGCTGGCACTACTCATGGAACATGTGGAGCAGTTTGCGTCTGTATATCAGATCAGAAAAGAGGGTTAAAAATGAATCTAAATCAACTGTTGGAGCAGGGCATTATTAAGATCATGAAGACTGCCGGACGATTTTACCTAAACAATCCACAGGGGCGCGCGTTTCTGGCCGATGCCCTTCCTGCCCTCAAAAAGCAGGCGCAGATTCGGGCGCAGAAGGAAGCTCAGGGCCTGCACATTCCCGCCTTTCTGATTGCCAGCATTGCCTCCCAGTGCAATTTGCGGTGCGCGGGCTGCTACGCCAGGGCGGGCGGAGGCTGCGGCGGTTCCCCGGCAAAGCGAGACTTGGACGTGGAGCAGTGGCGGTCGGTTTTCTCCCAGGCGTCTGATCTGGGGATTTCCTTCATTTTGCTGGCGGGGGGAGAGCCCCTGATGCGCCGCGATATCCTGGAGCTGGCGGCTGAATTCCCACAGATGATTTTCCCGGTGTTCACGAACGGCACTATGCTGGACGGGGAGACAATCCGACTCTTTGACCGGCACAGGAATCTGATTCCCGTGCTGAGCATTGAGGGTGGGGAAGAGGAGACCGACCTCCGCAGGGGAGCGGGAACTTATAGCAAAATTGAAGCGGCAATGGAAGAGCTGAAGCGGCGCCGAATCCTCTTCGGTTCCTCCATCACGGTGACCGGGAACAACCTGTACGACGTCACGGAGAGCGGCTTTGTAGATGACCTGTACCGCCGGGGCTGCGGCCTTGTCCTGTATGTGGAGTATGTCCCCGTGGAAGAGGGCACCGAGAACTTGGTTCTGGGGGAAGAGGAAATTGCCGATCTTCAGGAGAGGTGCGCGGCGCTGAAAAAGCAGTTTGACAAAATGATTGTGCTGTCCTTTCCGGGGGACGAGCAGGTAATGGGCGGCTGCCTGGCGTCGGGTAGGGGCTTCTTCCACATCAATCCCCAGGGGGATGCGGAGCCGTGCCCGTTCTCGCCCTATGCCCGTCAAAATCTTGCAGACGCTTCCATCACAGAGGTACTGCAATCCGAATACTTTGCCGGTCTGCGGGAGTTGGCCCAGGGGGCGGAGCACCAGGGCGGCTGTACACTGTTTCACAAGCGGATGGAGGTCGCATGCCTGCAAACTCGATGACAAGGCCTTTTTCACGGCATCAAAAAACCCTCCGGCGAAAAGCCGGAGGGATTATTTTTGGTGGAGCAACGGGTCAGGCCGATCAGAGGATATCTTTTGGTCGGCTTGCCGGTTGCTGTAATTAGAGTATACAATGCTATCTTGAAGATTGCGTGATGAAAGAATTAACTTTGTGTAAAGAGCACAAATAGGCTATAATGAAATAAAAATACAATCCTTATTGAAGGAGAACCCGCTATGCGCGCCCTGTCCATGCTGATCAAACCCGCCTCCGCAAACTGCAATATGCGGTGCAGATATTGCTTTTACACCGACATCAGCGATGTGCGCGAGGTGAAGACCCACGGCATCATGAAGCCGGAGACATTGGAAATCATCGTCAGAAAAGCGCTGGAGGAGGCCACGGAGTTCTGCTCCTTCGCCTTTCAGGGGGGAGAACCCACCCTGGCAGGGCTGGATTTCTTCCGTGAGTTGCTACAGCTGGAGAAGAAGTACAACAAGAAGAACGTCAAAATCGCACATGCGCTCCAGACCAACGGTATGTTGATCGACGAGGAGTGGGCGGCTTTCCTGGCCGAAAACGGCTTTCTCACCGGCCTTTCTATTGACGGGGGAAGGGAAACCCACGACCTGCTGCGGCCCGATCCCGCAGGAGATGGCACCTGGAGCCGCTGTATCAAGGCGGCAAAGACCCTGACTGCGGCGGGGGCGGAGTTCAACATCCTCACCGTTGTGACAAAGCAGCTGGCGGCCCACCCGGACAAAACCTACCGCTTCTACAAGCAGCACGGCTTCCGCTTCATCCAGCTGATCCCCTGCCTGGACGGCCTGGAGGAGGAGCGGGGCGCTCACAGGCACTCGCTTGATCCCGAAACTTATGGCAGCTTTCTCTGCCGCTTTTTCGATTTGTGGTACGCGGATTTCATCAAGGGCGACTACTATTCGGTTCGCAGTTTTGACAACTACATCCGCATGCTGATGGGCCAGCCGCCGGAAAACTGCGCTATGGCGGGCAGCTGCAACGCCTACGCGCTCATCGAGGCGGACGGCAGCGTCTACCCCTGCGACTTCTACGCCACCGACGACTGCCTGCTGGGCAGCATAGCCGATCACAGCTTTGGCGAGCTGCTGGGGGGCGAACAGGCGAGTGCCTTTGTCGCACCCTCTAAAATTGTGGACGATGCCTGCAAAAGCTGCCGCTACTACGCTATTTGCAGGGGCGGGTGCAGGCGGGACAGGGAGCCATTGATAGACGGAGTGCCGTCCCTCAACTACTTCTGCGGCACCTACAAGCGTTTTTTCGACCACGCACTGCCCCGCATGGCGGAGATAGCAAGAAAACTGAGAGCGCAATGACAGAACCTCGCGAAAGGAATGATTATTTGTATGGTAATTTTAATTGGCGGCGTCAGCTGTACAGGTAAGACGCTGATGGCCCAGACTCTGCTGGAAAAGCATCACATTCCATACCTCTCCATTGACCACCTGAAAATGGGCCTGGTGCGGGGAACGGTCAATTGCGGGTTCACCCCAACTGACAGCGACGATCATATAGCGGGTGTGCTGTGGCCGATTATCAAGGGGATTGTGATGACGGCAATCGAAAACGAGCAGGACCTTATCATAGAGGGCTGCTACATCCCGCCGGAGGAGCTGAATTCTTTCCCGTCCAAGTATGCGCGGGAGATCATCGCACTGTACATCGGCTTTTCCAGGGATTATGTCCGCGCCAGCTACGAGAGCGGCATCTTGGCCCACGGCAGCGCGATTGAGCTGCGGGAGAAGGCGGAGCGCCCCATGGAGTGGTTCGAGGCCGCCCACCGGAACATGCGGGAGCGCTGCCAGCGCTGCGGGGTGCACTATTTTGAGATTGACGGCGACTACGAAGAGGGCATGAAGCGGGTATACCGCTGGCTCGACGGCCGGATCAAGGCCCTTGAAGAACAATAATGGAGGGATGACTGACATGGAGTACAAGCAAAAGAACCAGCGCTGGGTGAGGGCTGAGGATATTCAGGGGGAACCCGGCGGCGAGGGAGTGGAGCGCCGTGTCCTTGCCTATTGCGATGAGGCCATGTGTGTGGAAAACCGTTTTGAAACCGGAGCGGTGGGGGCTCTCCACAGCCACCCCCACACGCAGCTGACCTATGTGGCGGAGGGTGCGTTTGCCTTCACGATTGAGGGCGAAACCCGCACGGTGCGAAAGGGCGACACCCTCCTCAAACAGGATGGCGTGGAGCACGGATGCACCTGCCTGGAAAAAGGCGTTCTGCTGGATTTCTTCACCCCCATGCGGAAGGATTTTGTTGGAGAGAAGTAACTAAACAAAAAGAAGGCGCACACTGTGCGCCTCTTTTTTGTACTCAGATTTTTCGCCAGCTGCGGGGGGAGAGTAGGAGCAAAATCGGATAGATTTCCAACCTGCCCAGCAGCATGTCAAGGCTCAGCACGATTTTACTGGGGATGGAGAAGTGCCCGAAATTGCCCAGCGGCCCCACTTCCCCGAAGCCGGGCCCCACATTGGTGAGGCAGGCCAAAACAGAGGTGATGGTTGTGTCCAGCCCATGATTGTCAAAGGCCACCAGCAAAAAAGAGGCAAAGTAAATCATCACATAGGTGGAAAAGAAGGCGCTCACCGCGTGAACGGTGGTGCGGTCAACCTTTTTGCCATCCAGCTTCACGACCTCCACCGCCCGGGGGTGGCCGATGCGGAAAAGGATGCGCCGGGCTTCCTTGACAAGAATGATGAGACGGGATATCTTGATTCCACCGCCGGTGGAGCCGGAGCAGGCGCCCAACAGCATGAGAACCAGCAATATCGTCTTGCTCAGGGTTGGCCACAGGTCAAAGTTAGTGGAGGCAAAACCCGTGGTGGTGATGATGGAGGAGACCTGGAAAAAGGATTGCAGCAGGGATTCGGAAAAGTTCTGGTAAAACTTGTGGTACAAATCCATCGATATGACAAGGGTGGACGCCGCGACGATGATGAGGTAAACCCGCAGTTCCTCATTTTTGACCACGCCCTTTATGTTGCGGATCAGCAGGAAGTAGTAGATGTTGAAGCTGATGCCGAACAGCAGCATAAAGATTGCGACGACAATGTAGAGATAGGGGCTGTTGTAAGCCGCCATCGAGGCGTTTTTGATGGCAAAACCGCCAGTGCCCGCCGTAGAAAAAGCGGTGGAGATGCTGTCCAGCAGAGGCATTCCCCCAAACAGCAAAAAGACCACCTGGAGTGCCGTCAGCGAGACATAGATGCCGATGAGGATTTTGGCGCTCTGCCGCAGCTTGGGCACCAGCTTGCCGGGAGCGGGGCCGGAGAGCTCCGCCCGCAGCACGTTCACCGAGCGCTCGTCGGCGCCGGTGAGAGCGGGCACCAGCGCCAGGATGAACACCAGCACCCCCACGCCGCCAATCCAGTGGGTGAGGCTCCTCCACAGCAGCATGCCGTCGGAGAGGCCCTCCACATTGCCGAGGACAGTCGCGCCCGTCGTGGTGAAGCCGGACACCGACTCGAAGAGGGCGTCGATGAAATCGGGAATCTCCTGGCTGATCCAGAAGGGGAGCGAACCGAATAGGGAGACGACGATCCAGCAGACGGCGACAAGGGCGAAGCCCTCCTTGATGTAGATGATGCCGCGCTCCGGAGAGCCTGCGCCGCGCAGGATGAGGGAGATAATAATCAGCAGAACGATTGTCCCGGCGAAGCCCTCCACAGCGGGCCAGGCGCGGAGGAACACGGAATACACCAGCGGTATGGCCATGAAGGCCGCCTGGGACTGCATGACGATGGCCACATATTTGGAAAGCAAGCGGTAATTCATATTATGGGTATCCTTTGCCGAAAATTGAAAGCGCAACTTTCTAATTAATTCTCCAGAAATATGTCGTCCAGGCGGGAGAGGCCCGGCTGATTGGTCACCACGATAACGCTGTCTCCCGGCAAAATCTCGTCCTGGCCGCCGGGGATGACAGCTTTGTTTTTTCGCACCAGCACAGCGATCAGCAGGCCGGGCCGCAGCGGAAGATCAGCCAGCTTGACACCTGCATAGGGACAGTTTTTGGCCTCAAACTCCACGGCCTCCACCTTACCCCCCACCAGCTTGTGGAGGGTCATGATGTTGCTCATGCCCTCGGAATTCTGTATGGCGCGGACATACTGCACAATCTTGTTGGAGGTCGTCATCTTGGGGTTGACCACCGTGTCGATGCCCATGTTCTCCATGACGGGCAGGTAGTTGAAGCGCCCGATTTGGTGATAATCTTGGGAATATCGTGCTGGTCAGCCATGATGGAGGTGACCAGATTTTCCTCGTCCATGTTGGTCAGCGCGATAAAGGCGTCGGTGTCGGCGAGGCCCTCCGCCTCCAGAAGCTCAATATCCGCGCCGTCGCCGTGTATGACCGTGACCTTGGGAAACAGCTCGCAGAGCTCCTCCGCCCGCTCCCGGTTCTTCTCGACAATCTTGATGTGGAAGTATTTGTCCTCCAACATATTGCATAGATAGTATGCGATGCGCCCGCCGCCGACAATGAGGATGGTGCGAATCTTGAACTTTACGTCGTCCACATGACCAAGGAAGCGGGCAATTTCCTTCCCCTGCCCGGTGAGGTGGATGCGGTCTCCCGCCCGCAGCACAAAGCCGCCGTTGGGAATGTGGACAGCTCCGGCGCGCTCCACGGCGCAGATCAGCACCTTGGTGCCGGAGAGAGAGGGTAGCTCCAGCAACTTCATTCCCGCCAAAAGGGAGTGCTCGGGAATGCGGTATTCCACAAGCTCCACTTGACCGCGTGTGAAGGTGTCGATGCGGGAGGCGGGTGGGAATTTGATGACGCGGGAGATTTCCCTGGCGGCCTCCAGCTCGGGATTGATGACCATACTGAGGCCGAACTCGTTTTGCAGCATTTGCAGCTGGGAGCGGTACTCGGGGTTCCGCACCCTGGCGATGGTCTTGCCGACGCCCAGATGCTTTGCGGTGAGGCAGCAGAGCATGTTGAGCTCGTCGGCAGAGGTGGCGGCGATCAGCAGGTCTGCAGTGGAGACCCCCGCCTCCTTCAGCACCTCCACCGATGCGCCGTTGCCGTGAATGCCTATGATGTCCAGCGACTCCATGGCGGTGTCCAGTATCTCAGAATTGTTGTCGATGACCGTAATGTCGTGGCCCTCCTGGACGAGCTGCTGGGAGAGGGTGTGGCCGACCTTTCCGTCCCCGACGATGATAATTTTCATGAAAAAATCCTTTACATGGTTGCTAAGGGCAAACGGCCCTCCAATTGCTTTTTGACGTTAGAACCGCTTCAATTATACACAAAGAAAAATTGAAATACAAGGCGACAAGGGCCCGGAGAACTGGTATACTTGGCGGAGTTCACTGAGGAGGGCGACAGATTGCCGGAGGCATACTTGATCTGGAACGGGATTGTACTGCTGTTATACGGGATTGATAAATGGAAAGCGGTGCGGGGCCGGTGGCGAATCAGCGAAAAGCTACTGCTGCTCTGCGCCTTTGTGATGGGTGCGCTCGGTGCCGGGCTGGGGATGCTGTTGTTCCGGCACAAGACGCGAAAAACGAAATTTCGCGTGCTAATCCCCCTGGCTCTGCTGACAAATGCAGTGGTCATTGTAGGATGGCTGTACCTTAGTGGCAGGATTCTATAATAAAAGGGAGCGCCTGTCATTATCTGACAGGCGCTCCTTATATGGGTTGAACATACAGTGGCCCGGAGAGAGTGCGGGGCGCAGGTGCGGGAGGGGCCTCATCGCATTCTTCCGCG
>JBKEBS010000017.1:0-9371 GCA_047973265.1 Oscillospiraceae bacterium | reverse complement strand
TTCGCAACCATTCCTTTCCATTGCAGCCCGTTCCGGCCTTTTCCCAGTTTACATCTTTGTTCAGAAAAAAAGCGTCCCTCGCGGCCTCGCGGTTGAAGCCGCTTCCACGTGGAACGCAATTTTGCTTTCTAATTATTATACTGAATCACGGCCCTGCTGTCAAGATAAAGTTTTCGGCAGAATGTTGGCAATGTACCAGCCCCCATCGACCTGCGCCATCACAAAGGTAACCGACATGTCTTCCCTCACCTCTCCCGACAGCAGAGTACAGCCGCACTGAACGGTGGCGGCCTCCCCTTTCCGGGCAATTTCATTGACAATGAGCTCCATCGTAACAGGAACTGTCAGCTCCAACGCAGGGTTGAATAGCAGGCCCACATGCTCTGCTTCGTCGGTCAAATCGAGAACGCTCTGCATCTCCTTTGCAATCGCCGGGGAGAAGGTATCCAGCATTCCATAGGCGTCCCCATTATTAAAGGACTCCTGAAAAGAGTTTAGCACAGTCTTGATCTGTTCGTCGGGATTCTTCGCACACGCGGATAGGCTAAAAACCAGTGCCAAGCACAAAATAACACAACATATTTTCTTCATTTTCATTTTTCCTCCAATATGAATCACGCCGTTTCAGCTATTGTACCTTCTTTCTGCAAGGTGAGCAACAAAAAAAGAAGATTGGACACAAATTTCCCCTTTTTATTTCATAGGAGTATTGCTATAATAGTAGTGTCATGTTTCCATTGGAAAACATTTTTGAAAGGAATGATCAAATATGCCCAAAATTGCAGAGATCAAAGCCCTGGAGGTCATCGATTCCAGAGGCAACCCCACAATTGAGGTTGAAGTGTGGACAGAGTCCGGCGCCTACGGGAGAGCGATGGTTCCCTCCGGAGCTTCCACCGGTGAGCACGAGGCTATCGAGCTGCGGGACGGCGACAAAAACCGCTTCGGCGGCAAGGGCGTCCTGAAGGCCGTCGCCAATGTCAACGATGCCATCGCCCCCGCCCTCATCGGAAAGTACGATGTCACCGAGCAGACCGCCATCGATGCCGCAATGATCGCTCTTGACGGCACTGAGAATAAGGGCAAGCTGGGCGCAAACGCCATTTTGGGTGTCTCAATGGCCATAGCCCATGCAGCCGCCGACTACCACGACCTTCCTCTCTACCAGTATCTGGGTGGTTTCAATGCCAAGCAGCTCCCCACGCCGATGATGAACATCCTCAACGGCGGCTCCCACGCCGACAACTCGGTGGATTTCCAGGAGTTCATGATCATGCCGGTTGGCGCCCCCACTTTCCGGGAGGCTATTCGCATGGGCGCAGAGGTCTTCCACGCGCTCAAGAAGGTGCTGCACGACAAGGGTGAAAACACCGCTGTGGGTGACGAGGGCGGCTTCGCACCAAACCTTGGCTCCAACCGGGAAGCGGTCGAAGTCATTGTCGAGGCCATCAAGGCCGCAGGCTACAAGCCCGGCGAGGACATCTACATTGCTATGGACGTCGCATCCTCCGAACTGTACAACAAGGAGACCGGCAAGTATGATCTCACGGGCGAAAATCGCTCTCTCACCGCCGAGGAAATGGTGGAGATGTACGAGGCCCTCTGCAACGAGTTCCCTATTATCTCCATCGAGGATGGGCTGGACGAGAACGACTGGGACGGCTACAAGATGCTGACCCAGCGCCTTGGCGACAAGGTTCAGCTGGTGGGCGACGACTTCTTTGTCACCAACACAAAGCGCCTGGCTAAGGGCATTGCCGAAGGTATGTGCAACTCCATTCTCATCAAGGTCAACCAGATTGGCACCCTCACCGAGACCTTCGAGGCCATCGAAATGGCAAAGCGCGCGGGCTACACTGCTGTGGTCTCCCATCGCTCCGGTGAGACGGAGGACACCACCATCGCCGACATCGCCGTGGCCACCAATGCGGGCCAGATCAAAACCGGCTCCATGAGCCGCACCGACCGCATCGCCAAGTACAACCGCCTGCTCAAAATAGAGAGCCAGCTGGGCGACCAGGCTGTGTACGGCGGCCTGAAGTCCTTCTACAATCTGAAGAAGTAGCGCACTGATCAATTGATAAGTCAAAGGAGCTCTTTCCCTTTCGGGAAAGAGCTCCTTTGACTTTATGAACCCCACTTTTGGAGGGAGCCCCAGCAGCGCGGTTGCGCGACACTGCCGGAACAGGGTTCAGCAAAAATAGAGACTTCCGGGGTACGGGAGTTTTGTTGTCATCGCTTTAGCGATGTTTCGGGCCAACGCCGAAAAAGCAAAAAACCGGAATAAAGCTTGCTTTATTCTTCTCCGCCCCGCCGAATTTGGGCCCGTTTGATCTTGCCGCTGATGGTCTTGGGCAGCTCCTCTACAAACTCCAGTATGCGGGGATATTTGTAGGGTGCGGTTTGTTTTTTCACATAGTCCTGCAGCTCCTTCACCAGTTCCTCGCTGGGGGAGTAGTCCCCTGTCAGCACCACTGTCGCCTTGACAACCGTGCCGCGAACCGGGTCAGGGGCACCGGTGACCGCACATTCCATGACAGAGGGGTGCTCCATGAGAACGCTCTCGATCTCAAATGGCCCGATGCGGTAACCCGAGGCCTTGATGATGTCGTCGGTGCGGCCCACATACCAGTAGTACCCGTCCTCATCCTTCCAGGCGGTGTCACCGGTGTGGTAGAGGCCGTCGTGCATGGTGGTGCGGGTCAGCTCCTCGTTTCGGTAGTAGCCTTGGAAAAGGCCGATCTGCTTGCGGCCCCGGGGCAGCCGGATGACCAGCTCGCCCACCGCGCCGGGAGGAACGGAAAGCCCCTCCTCATCCACCAGTTCCACATCATAAAGAGGTGAAGGCTTACCCATGGAGCCGGGGCGGGCGGTCATCCCAACGCTGTTGAGGGTGAGCAGCGTGACCTCGGTCTGGCCGAAGCCCTCCATCAGCTTGAGGCCTGTCTGCTCATAGAAGCGGTTGTACACCTCCGGGTTGAGCGCCTCCCCCGCCGTGGTAGCATATTTGACAGATGAAAAATCGTGCTCACCCATTCCCGCCTTGATAAAAAAGCGATAGATGGTGGGCGGTGCGCAGAAGGTGGTCACCTTGTACTTGGCAATCTTTTCCAGTAGCAGGGTGGGCACAAACTTGTCCATGTCGTAGACAAAGATTGCGGCGGCGGCCAGCCACTGTCCATAGAGCTTTCCCCACACAGACTTTGCCCAGCCAGTCTCGGAGACTGTGAGGTGCAGGCCGTCGGCCGGGATGTTGTGCCAGAATTTTGCGGTGATGATATGGGCGATGGGGTAGCTGTGATCCTGGGTGACCATCTTTGGGTATCCGGTGGTGCCGGAGGTGAAGTAGAGCAGCAGCATATCCTCGGAGCTGCTGGGAATACGTTCAAACTCATCGGACTCCGCTTCCAGAGCGGCGTCGAAGTCCAGCCAGCCCTCCTGCTGTCCACGAACAGTCATCTTGCTTTTGATGCCGCTGTAGCTCTTGCAGGCTTCCTCCACCCGCCCGGGAACTCCATCCTCGGCAGTGGCCACAATGTGGGAAACAGATGCCGCCTCAAAGCGATAGACATAGTCCTTCACGGTGAGCAGATTGGTGGCGGGGATGCCCACAGCGCCCAGCTTGTGCAGCGCCAGCACAGCAAACCAAAATTGGTAGTGGCGCTTGAGCACCAGCATCACCATATCGCCCTTTTTGATGCCCTGCTTCGCGAAAAGATTGGCCGCCCGGTTGGAATAGCGGCTCATATCGCCAAAGGAGAAGAAGCGCTCCTCGCCCTTGTCGTTACACCATACCATTGCGCGGCGATCCGGTTCCCTAGCCGCAATCTCGTCTACCACATCGTAGGCAAAATTAAAGTTGTCCGGCACGACAGGCTCAAAGGCGTTGAGCACGCCATTGTTGTCGAAACCAAGCTTGCAGAATTGTTTGTAGAAATCCTCCATTGGTACCATTGTCTTCTCACGACCTTTGTCAGTATTTACTGCCTTCGTCACTGCACTCATCTCTGATTACTCCCGGCGCTACAGTGCCTGTTTCTCAAACTTTGGGCCTTCCGGGCCCCAAGTCTGCTTTTCGTCGTCTGTCCTGTCGTCGTCGATGACAACTGCGATGAACACGCAGTCCCGGCCACCGGCGGCAATCATACCGTGGTCGTGATCGGATCGATAATAGATGGCGTCCCCCTCGCCCAGCACCTCCACATGATCATCCAACTGTACCTTGAGGGAGCCCTTTAGTATGTAGTCGAATTCCTGGCCCTTGTGATTGGACAGCGCGATGGGCTTGTTCTGCTCCTCTTCGCTGTAGGGGGCCGTGACCAGGAATGTCTCGGCCAGCTTGTCCTTCATACGGTAAGCCAGATGCTGGTAGGTGAAACCCCTGCGCCTTTTGAGGGGAAGCCCCTTCCCCGCCCGCACGATGTCATAGAAGGTAAGGCGCGGGTTTTCGCCGGTCATGAGCTCGATGATGTCGACTCCGAATGCCTTTGCACAGGCATGGAGGAAGGTGAAGGAAAAATCGGAGCGGCCCTCTTCGCAATCCTCGTATTCCTCGAGTGTAAGATTGGTAGTCTCCGCCATCTCCTCCTTGGAAATCTCCATGACCTCCCGCAGGCCCTTAATCCTCTCCGCAATTTCCACGATTTTGGTTTCCATCTGATGCCACTCTCCTTTTTTGATTATTGCAAAAAATACAAAAAGACCCGTCCCACAAAATGGGACGAGTCGTCATATAACGATCCCGCGGTACCACCCAAATTATACAGCATTCATCGCGAATCATCATCGCATCACTGTATCACTTGCTTACGGATTCCAACAAATCCTCGGCTGTTAACGCTGCCTTTGCGTAGGAACTTACTCACGGTATCCTACCGTTTTCGGCCCTCGGCTCCAGGGTGATGCCCGAATTCTATCCGCCGCCAGCTTCCACCAAGCGCTGGCTCTCTGTAGACAGACTTTCTTAACTCAGCCGTCCCTATCGTCGCCTTTGTTCTGTATTGTCAACGACTATAGCACAGTTTATATCAGATTGCAAGTATTTTTTTCAGAAGCTCGTCAGAAGTTTCCGCGAACTCCCTTCCGCCAGCTTCCAGAAGCGCATCTCTGTCCCGAAATCCCCAGGTGACGCCGATGGTAACAACTCCCGCAGCAAGACCGGTTTCAATATCGACATCGCTGTCCCCGATGTAGGCGGTCTCGCTCTTTTCGGCGCCTGCCCGTACCAGAATATTCAGAAGCGCCGCAGGATCAGGCTTTCTGGGCACTTTCTCCCTCTGGCCGTAGGCGAGGTCAATCAGGCCTGGGAAATACTCCTCCACCAATGCGATTGTGTTGTCGTGGGGCTTGTTGGAGAGCACAGCGGTCGTGATTCCCTTCTCTTTCAGCGCTGTCAGAAGCTCCAAAACCCCTGGATAGGGAGCGGTTTTGTCAGTCTGGTGGCTGGCATAATATGCGCGATACACCGCAATAATTTCATCCAATAAGGCCGCATCTTCTCGCTTTTCAGCGGGAACCGCATCCTGAATCAGCCGATATACACCATTTCCAATAATCTCCCGTACCCGTTCCCTGGTCCGTGTGGCAAAGCCAGCGGAGGCCATGGCGTGATTGACCGCATCGGTGAGGTCATCCAGTGTATCCAGCAGAGTGCCATCCAGATCGAATACAGCCAGCTTAATCATTGGCGCGAAACTCCTCCGCTGTCAACTTGGTTACTTTCAAATAGTGGTTGCGCACCTGCTTGAGGCTGTAGTAGATGAGCACGCCGCCCACAAGCAAATCCAGCAGTGAGCCCATTGCTGCGATTTCGATCCAGGTGATGCGTGTCGGCACTGTCAGTGCAACAAAAATGAGGTTGAACAGAACCACTGTGCACTGGAAGATATAGTATGTTGACAGTTGCCGCAGAAGAATAACGCCGAAAATACGCTTGACGGTCAGATACAGTGCATACAGAACCGTGATACCGGTGAGGACGAACACCACGATGGGCAGGCTGGTATCCCCTGTTGCAAGCAGATATATGGAGCTGCCGGTGCGAATTAATGCCACCGCGGCCATCAGGTAAAACATGAGTGATTTCAGCAAAACACCTTTCCTCCTTGGCTGTGAAAACTACAATCAATTATAGCACAGCAGAGGTAAAAAGAAAACTCCCGAAAGGCGTGTGCCATCCGGGAGTTTTACAAAGCTTTGAGCTTAGCTTGCTGCGGCTTTGTTTTTCTTTTTTGCTTTCACATCCGCCTCCGGCAGTACCTTGCGCAGGTATTCACCGGTGTAGGAGTTTTCGGCGGCGGCGATTTGCTCCGGTGTGCCCATGGCGACAATATTGCCGCCCTCGTCTCCGCCCTCAGGGCCGAGGTCGATCACATAGTCCGCCGTTTTGATGACATCCAGATTGTGCTCGATTAGAATCACGGTATTTCCCGCATCCACAAGGCGTTGCAGCACTTCGATGAGCATCTTGACATCGGCGCTGTGCAGGCCGGTGGTGGGCTCGTCGAGAATGTAGACCGTCTTCCCTGTCGCCTTGCGGGAGAGCTCAGTCGCCAACTTGACCCTCTGTGCCTCGCCTCCGGACAGAGTGGTGGAGGATTGGCCGATCTTGACATATCCGAGACCTACATCGTAGAGGGTTTCCAGCCTGCGCTTGATTTTCAGGTGGTTGTCGAAGAAAGAAAGCCCCTCTTCTACCGTCATCTCAAGCACATCGTAGATTGTCTTGCCCTTATACTTGACCTCCAGCGTCTCCCGGTTGTAGCGCTTGCCCTTACAAACCTCGCAGGGCACATAGACATCGGGGAGGAAGTGCATCTCAATCTTGATGATGCCATCACCCTCGCAGGCTTCGCAACGCCCCCCCTTGATGTTGAAGGAGAAGCGGCCCGGCCCATAGCCCCGCAGCTTAGCGCTGTTGGTCTGGGAAAAGAGGTTGCGGATATCGGTGAACATCCCCGTATAGGTAGCCGGGTTGGAGCGGGGGGTGCGCCCGATGGGAGACTGGTCGATGGCGATTACCTTATCCAGGTACTCCAGACCCTGCAGCTCATCATGTTTGCCGGGCAAAGCTTTGGCGCGGTTGAGCTCGTGGGCCAGCGTCTTGTAGATGATTTCGTTGACCAGGGAGGACTTACCCGAGCCGGAAACCCCTGTCACGGCGGTCATAATCCCCAGCGGAATCTTCGCGTCAATATCCTTGAGGTTGTTTTCCCGTGCACCTTTGACGTTGAGATACTTGCCGTTTGGCTTGCGGCGCGTTTGTGGCACTGGAATGGTCTGTGCGCCACAGAGATACTGCCCGGTAAGCGACTCCATGCAGGCTTCAATGTCCTCCAGTGTGCCGGTGGCGATGATCTCACCGCCGTGAATGCCCGCACGTGGGCCGATATCCACGATGAAATCGGCAGCCCGGATGGTGTCCTCATCGTGTTCTACGACAATAAGAGTATTGCCCAGATCCCGAAGGTGCTTGAGTGCCGCGATGAGTTTGTCGTTGTCCTTCTGGTGCAGGCCGATGCTGGGCTCATCCAGGATGTACAGCACCCCCACCAGGGAGGAGCCAATCTGGGTGGCCAGGCGGATGCGCTGGCTTTCACCGCCCGACAGCGTGCCGGAGGCGCGGAAGAGGGTCAGGTAACCCAGGCCCACACCCTCAAGGAACTGCAGGCGCTCGCTGATCTCTTTTAGGATATCCTTCGCGATGAGCAGCTCTCGTTCGGTAAGTTGCATCCCGTCCACGAAATCCTGCGCCTTGCCGATGGACAGCTTGGTGAACTCGATGATATTGATGCCCGATACCGTGACCGCAAGAGACTCCTTTTTGAGGCGGTTTCCTCCACAGTCAGGGCAGGGCATCTCGGCCATGCAAAGGGCGATCTCCTCCTTCATCCACTCGCTGGAGGTGTCCCGATAGCGGCGTTCCAGATTGTTGACTACACCCTCGAAGCTGTTGGTGTAGGTACTGCCCGCCAGGACGCCGCTGTCCCGCTGCATCTTGAGTTTTTCGCCGTTGTTGCCGTAAAGCAGAATATTGATGATTTTCTCCGGCAGGTCTTTGACCGGCGTATCCAAAGAAAACTTGTAGTGTTTTGCCAGCGCTTCATAATACATCTGGGCGATTCCACCGTCGGCAAAATACCAACCGGAGGCTTTGATCGCCCCCTCTCGGATGGAGAGGTTTTTGTCCCGCAGGATCAGGTCGGGGTCAACCTTCTGGAAGATACCCAAACCGGTACATTTGGGGCAGGCGCCGAAGGGGTTGTTGAAGGAGAACATGCGGGGAGCAAGCTCGTCGATGCTGATGCCGTGCTCGGGGCAGGCATAGTTCTGGGAAAAGGCGATCTGTTCCCCGTCGATGACATCAATTGTGGCGAGGCCGCCTGAGACAGAAAGCGCCGTTTCCAGGGAGTCGGATAGACGGGACTTGACGTCCTCACTGATCACAAGCCTGTCCACCACAATCTCAATGGTGTGCTTCTTGTTTTTGTCCAGCTCAATCTCCTCAGACAAATCGTGCAGGTTGCCGTCCACCCGCACCCGCACATAGCCGGAGCGCCGAGCCGCATCGAACTCCTTGAGATGCTGGCCCTTGCGCCCGCGCACCACCGGAGCCATCACCTGGATGCGGGTCTTCTCCGGCAGCTCCATAATGCGGTCGACCATCTGGTCGACGGTCTGCTGCTGTATCTCCCGGCCGCAAACCGGGCAATGGGGAATGCCGATGCGGGCGTAGAGCAGACGCAGATAATCGTAGATCTCGGTGACCGTTCCCACCGTGGAGCGCGGATTCTTAGAGGTGGTTTTTTGGTCGATGGAGATAGCCGGGGAGAGCCCCTCAATGCTGTCCACACGGGGCTTGCTCATCTGGCCCAGAAATTGGCGGGCATAGCTGGAGAGGCTCTCCACATAGCGGCGCTGCCCATCCGCGAAAATGGTATCGAAGGCGAGGGAGGACTTGCCGGAACCGGAGAGACCCGTGAAGACAATCAGCTTGTCTCTGGGAATCTCCAAGTCGATATTTTTAAGGTTATTCTCACGAGCGCCCTTGATGATAATTTTGTCTCTTGCCATGTTGCCCTCCACACTATTCTTTGCCTGTCTTGATTCGCTCTATGCGGTCGCGCAGGTATGCCGCATGCTCGAATTCCAGTATCTTCGCCGCGTTTTTCATCTCCACTGTCAGCGACTTGATCAGCTCCTGCCGCTCTCTGGGAGACATCTGCTTGGAATAACCCGCCTTCTTTTCGGTGGTGTCCTTGCTGGAAATTTCCAGAATCTCCCTGACCTCCTTGCGAATAGTCTGGGGGGTGATACCGTGTTCCTCATTGTAAGTCATCTGGATTTCCCGGCGGCGGTAGGTCTCCGAAATA
>JBKEBS010000016.1:0-11236 GCA_047973265.1 Oscillospiraceae bacterium | reverse complement strand
TGGCTTCTGACAGTGTATAAGTCCACCCAAAAAGAACCGCGGGTGCTTGGTGAAGCACCGGCAGATCTTTTTGCGGTTGAAAGCAAACCCTACTGGTTATCATTGGGTTTGGAATTGGGCTGACCCGCAGGCTGCTGGGTGGGCTCGGACTCCACCGCGGGCGGAGGGGTGGGGGGGGTATTGGCGGGAGGATTGTTCTTCTTGTCGAACTCCTCCTTGGTCATGGTGTCGGCGATCTGGATGTGCAGATCGGCCAGGGAAAGGCCCACCAGCTGCTCCATCGTGGCGGCAATTTTCTCGCCGACCTTCTGGGTGATCTCGGGGATGCTCTTGCCGAATTCAATGACCAGTCTGACGTCGACGCTCACCTTGCCGTCGTTGTTCCGGACAGTCAGACCCTTCACGTCGCCGCCGCCCTTGAACAGGTCGGTGATGCTCCCCATAATGGTGGCGCCTGCGTTGCCGCCCTCGGCCAGGGCGAGGACGCCATCCACCTTGCTCACTGCGTCGGCAAGGTACTTTTTGATCACCTTGTCGTCATAGCTGACCCTGTTTGTCTTCTCCTGGGGAGCGTTCTCCTCGGGAGCCTGGGGCGCAAAGTTGTCGTTCTGATTGTATTCTGTCATAATTACCATTCCTTTCAAAATAGAGTAAGCGAGTTACCGTAAGTACAGAATAGCGCGTGGAAATGGAAATACTGTGCAAATCAGATTAAAAAATACTAAAAGATGATGCCACTGCCAATATAACATAAAATCCGGGAGAAGCCTGTCAGATTAGGGCGAAGTCGATCTGCCCAGCAGTCACATTGGCGGAGAGCACCTTCACCCGCACGCTGTCCCCCACCCGCAGGGTCTTGCCGCTGTCGTCCTTGTAGGCAAGCGCGCCGTCGAAGCTCCAGCGGCCGGGCAGGTCGCGCAGGCTCACTAAGCCCTCCACCGTGCTGGGCAGCTGGATAAACAGGCCGAAGGAGGTGGCGGAGGAGATCATGCCGTCGAACTCCTCGCCCACAAAGCGCTGCATGAACTCCGCCTTGTAGCAGTCCTCGCAGTCCCGCTCGGCGGTCATGGCGGCGATCTCCCTGGCAGTGCTCTGCTTGGCGGCGGACTCCACCCACTTGTCGAAGCGGTTGTGGATATTCTCCCCCTTCATTCCGGTGACAAAGGCCGAGAGAATACGGTGAATGGCAAGGTCGGGGTAGCGGCGGATGGGGGAGGTAAAGTGGGAGTAGTTTTTCAGCGCCAGGCCGAAGTGGCCGATGTTCCGGGCGCTGTACTGGGCCTTTGCCATGGTGCGCAGCATGAGGCTGTTCACCACCGCCTCCAGGGGTGTTCCCGCAACTTTGTCCAGGATTTTGTCCAGCTGGTGCCCTGTGGCAGAATCCCCCTTGGGGCGCTTGAAGGAGACTCCCAGGCCCTCCAGCAGGGTGTAGAGGTTCTCCAGCCTGTCGGGCGCGGGGGATTCGTGGACGCGGTAGAGGAAGGGCAACCCGTACTTGATGGCGAAGGTTGCCGCGGCCTCGTTGGCGGCGAGCATGAACTCCTCTATGATGTTCTGGGAGCGGCCGGACTTGCGGGGCTGTATGTCCGCCGTGATGCCGTCCTCCCCCACGATGATCTTGCTTTCTGTGGAGCTGAGGTTCATGCTCCCCCGCTCCATGCGGTTCTTTTTCAGCAGATCGGCCAGCACCGCCATCTCCCGAAGAACAGGCAGCACCTCACGGTACTTTTTCTCCAGCGCAGAATCCTTTTCCCCTTTCAGCAGGTGGTTGACCTCGTCGTACACCCCCTGCACCACCGAGCGGATGACCGTCTTCTCAAAGCGGAAGCTCTTCAGCTTTCCAGCTTTGTCCAGCTCCACGATGGCGGAAAAGGCCAGCCTGTCCTCCCCCGGGTTGAGGGAGCAGATGCCGTTGGACAGCTCCTTCGGCAGCATGGGCACCACCTGATCGGCGTAGTAGACCGAGGTGCCCCGGGCGTACGCCTCCTGATCCAGAGGGCTCTGCCCCGTGACATAGTAGCTCACATCGGCGATATGCACCCCCAGCGTCCAGCCGCCCGTGTGGGCGGTGAGGCTGACGGCGTCGTCAATGTCCTTGGTGTCAGGGCCGTCGATGGTAAAGATGGTTTCCTCCCGAAAATCCTTGCGGACAGCCAGCTCCTTGGGGTGGATGCCCGTGCCGGAGGCGATGGCCTTCGCCTGCTCCAGCGCCTCGGGGGGGAACTCCAGCCTCACATCGTTCTCCGCAAGAATTCCCCTGGCCGAAACGGCGGCGGTCATACCCTTGCCGTAGCGCTCCACCACCTCGACCCGCAGGTCGCTGTGGCGCTCCCCCCGCCGAGAGACCCTGACCAGCACCTTCTCCCCCGGCTTTGCCCCCATGGAGAGACCCTTGCCGATGCGCAGGGGGAATTTCACCAGCCGATCGGGCAACACGGACATGCGCCCTTCGTCGTCCACCACCACAGCCCCGGCAAAGGGGCGCTCCGCCTCCGCGGTGATCTGGTAGACCTCCCCTTCGGGCAAATCCCCTCCGGCGGCGGCCCGGGAGGAGACTTTCAGCAGAACCGAATCCCCCGGCAGCGCGCCGTTCAGGAAGCGCCCGGGGATGAACACATCCTTTGCGGGAGCGGATTGCTCCCAATTTGATAGCTCCTCCGCCACAGGGCGGGCAAAGCCGAAGGTACCGGTCACCTTCACGATTTCCGCCGGGACGAGTTCCAGCTTACGGGGCAGACCGTAGCGGCCGTTTTTGCTGATCAGTATGCCCTGATCTTCCATGCTGTCCAGCGCGCGGCGGAATTCGGACATGCGTTTTTTGGGGATACCCATGCGCTTCATGAGCATGCCCCTTCCCAACAGGCCGTTCGCCTGCTCCAGTGCATTTTTGATACGGGCTTCCAGTGGTTTCATTCTCCCGTTTCTCCTTTGTCTCTTTTATTTGCCTTAATTGTAACACAACAGATGAAGAAAAAGCGCGCTTTGCTGAAATGATTTACAAATAGGCAAAAGGGGGGTAGAATAACAGAATAACAAAAATGATTAGGAGCTCGATGACTGCAATATGGATAAGAAAAAGCGAATTCCCCACACCCTCAACCTCGCCCACCGGGGCTTCAGCGCAAACTACCCGGAGAACACCATGGCGGCCTTTCGGGCGGCGGTGGAGGCGGGCTGCGACGGCCTGGAACTGGACGTCCACCTCAGCGCCGAGGGCGAGGTAGTGGTGCTCCACGACGACACCCTGGAGCGTACCACCGACGGTTCTGGCCCTGTTTCGGCCCACACCCTGGCTGAGCTGCAAGCGCTGGATGCAGGCAGCTGGATGAACCCACGTTTTGCCGGAGAGCACATCCCCCACCTGGACGAAGTGCTGGCGCTGGCCGCCGAAACCGGAATCCTGCTCAACATTGAGATTAAAAATACCGGAGAGTACAATGCGCCGCTGGTAGAAAAGGTGCTGGCCATGGTACAGGAGAGAAACCTGGAATCCCAGGTGCTTCTCTCCTCCTTCCACTGCGGGACAGTGGAGGCGGCGGTAAAGCTCGATCCGAAAATTGTGAGCGCCCTCCTCTACAGCAACCCGCTCATCCGGGCCATTTCCCTCTGCCGCAAGGGCGGAATGCGCGCGGTGCACCCTGCATACCAGCTTCTCTTCTACAACCCCCTCCTGCTGCGCCTCTGCCGCGCAAAGGGGCTGATGGTCAATGTCTGGACAGTGAACCTCCCCGAGGACATGCGCCGCCTGATCCGCATGGGGGTGGACGGCATCATCACCAATTACCCCGACCTCCTTGCCCAGGTGCTGCTGGAGGAGCGAGTGGGCAAGCTGGAGGAGGAGCCAAGGAGGGGAAGATGGATCACAGAATGAACCCCAGCAACGACCGCTACGAGGGCTACCGGGAGGGGCTTCCCACAGGGGGCTCCCTCAACGCGCTGGCATTGGCCCACCGCTTTCTCACCGAGCGGGTGCCACCCGGCGGCCTCTGCATCGATGCCACCATGGGCAGGGGCAGGGACACCGCCTTCCTCTGTTCCCTGGTGGGAGAGTCCGGACGAGTGCTCGCCTTCGACATCCAACAGGAGGCCCTGGACAGCACCTCTGCACTGCTGGAAAAGGAGAATCTGAGCAGTCGCGCGAAGCTCATCCTGGACAGCCACTGCAACATGGCATCCTACGCGGAGCCGGAAAGCGTGGACGCCATTGCCTTCAACTTCGGGTGGCTGCCGGGAGGAGACCACACTGTTTTCACAATGCCGGAGAGCAGCATTCCCGCTATCAAGGCGGGGCTGGAGCTGCTGAAACCGGGCGGTGTGATGAGCCTGTGCATCTACTACGGTAAGGACAGCGGCTTCGCCGAGCGGGACGCTCTTCTGGATTACCTGCAAACAGTGGACAACGACCGCTTCACTGTGCTGGTGACAACCTTCGCCAACCGACCCAACAACCCGCCCATTCCCGCCTTCATCATCAAGACAATATAAAGCGGCTCCCTTGGGGCCGCTCTTTTATTTTAACCGGCATATTCTTTTTTGCTCAAAAATGAGGTATACTATAGAAAAATGTCGAAATTTGTCGAATAATAAATTGAAGTTGAGGTGACGCGGTGGAACGGCGTGTGCTTCGCCGGGCTTTGTGGGCAGTTTTCGCCCTTTTCTTTCTCGTTTTTTCCCTTTCAGTTTCCCCCTTGCACGCCATGGCCGCCACCTTTCAGGACGATATGACCCGGCTGGATGGCGGGGATACACGCAGCTACAGCAATCTGCGCAGCCTCTCCCTTTCGGCGGACAGGGGCAAGCTTTCTCCTGGTGCGGCCACCTTCGCATCCACTTCCCATACGGTGGCAAGCGTAACCTACCGTGTGCAGGGCGCCCGTCAGATCACTGCAGGCTTTTTCAGCCAGATGGGCAGTTTTGTCAGCGCCGCAGGCGACGGCGGACGGTACCTGGGCATTTCAGGCATCAATGTGGGGGCGAGTGACACAGGCGTCCGCCCGGTCTACAGCCCCTCCACAGGGCTGCTCTACACAACGGTTTCGGGCGGCTGGGCCTCCCTCTGCGCGGAGCGTGAGAGCTTCGCCTTCACCCGTCCTGTAACAGGCGGCCCGCCCGCGGATGCTCTCCCCTATGGGCTGAGCTTTTACTACTCCACTGACGGGGCAAGCTACCGGGCATTGAGCACCCAACTCCGCACCAGCCACACCAGCGGCAACTACGACTGGTGCTACGAGGAGTTCATCGCCGCGGTGCCGACCGGGGCGATGTATCTCAAGGTCGAAATTGTGGATTTCTCCACTCTGGACACCTATGATTCCGGCAATTACGGCACACAGGCCAGGTACTCCACGCAGTTTGGCTCTCTCGGCAAGGTCACAATTGAAGGGGAGTCTCTCCTTCTCGGCATCCCCGAACCTGTGCAGGAGGAGTCCACGATCACGACGCCTCCATCCTCCTCCGCAGAAGAAGAGGAGGAATCCTCCAGTGCAAAGGCCAGCCGCACCGCTGTGCCGAAGGAGTCGGAGACTGTTTCCAAATCCGGCGAGGTCCCCTCCAAGCAGGAGAGCAGTGCGGCATCCTCGTCTTCCTCCAAGTTCGAGGGCTCCGCCGGTGGGGGAAGTACCGGCGGCAGCAAAAGCGGGGGAACAACCTCCCCAAAGGTGGAGCGGTCTGCCGGTGCAGCATCCCAGGCGAGCGCATCCAGCGGTTCCAAGGCGGAATCCTCCCAGGAAGAGCTGGAGGAAGATGAGTCGTTCCCGGAGCAGCTGCTCTTTCAGGTGGAGGCCCCGGAGAAGGATAGAGACCCCTTTTCAGCGGGAGTCGCGGTGTATATCGCGGTGGTGGCGGGAGTGATTCTCTTCGTCGCCCTGCGGCCCAAAAAAGGAAAATAGCCAAAGAACGGGAACCCGGTGCTTTACCGGGTTCCCGTTTTGTTTTCCCTGCCAGCCTTTGGAATCGGCAGCCGGAGCACAAACTCCGCTCCGCCCTCTGCCGCATCTCCCACCTCCAGCGTCCCCTTGTGAAGGATGGCAATCTCCATGGCAATCTCCATGGCCACCGCCAACCCAAGGCCAAAGTGCTCCTTGTCGGTGCGGGAGTCGTCCACCCGGTAGAAGCGCTCAAACACCCTCTGCCGGTGTTCCGGTGGAATCCCCGGCCCGCTGTCCGCCACCGCGAGGGTGACGAATTTCCCCTCCTGCCCGGCGCTCAGGCGAATGATGCCGCCCTCCGGCGTGTAGCTCAGGGCATTGCTCAGCAGAATGTCCAGCAGTTGCTGCAGGCGCTGGCTGTCCCCCCACAGCAGGGGCAGCGGCGTGTCGGGCAGCCGGATTTCCACCTGCATTTTCTTCTTGGCGGCGAGGCTTTCAAAGCGCTCCCCCGCCTCGATCAGAAGTGTCTCCGGCTCCACCGTGTCACACAGCATGCTCCATCGCCGGTCATCGGCCCCCGCAAGGGCCAGCAGGTCATCGTTCAGGCGGGACAGCCGCGCACACTCCCCCTTGATTGTCGCCGCAAATCTTTTGGCCTTCTCCGGCGGGGCGTCCTGCATGGCCTCGGCGCTGGCCTGCATGACGGCGAGGGGGGAGCGCAGCTCGTGGGAGGCCGCAGAGACAAACTGGTTCTGGCGCCGCTGGTTCTCCTGAATCGGCCGCACCGCCCAACCGGTGAACTTCCAGGAAAACAGCACCAGCAGCGCAAGAGCCGTGGTCACTGCCCCCAAAAAGATCATTCTGATGCGGAATATCTCCCCATCCTCGACGCTGCGGTCTTTGAGCACCAGCACCGTCATCAGGTTCTCCCCTCTGGGGATTGCGGACATGGCAGCGCGGTAGTTTTTCTCGTCGTGGGAGAAGTCAAAGGTGTGGGTAACCGTCTGCAGGTTTCCAGTGCCCCCGTAGGCGGTGATAAAGACGATGTTACCCAGGTGCTGCCGGGCCAGTGTGGTGAGTTCCTGCCGCTCCGGACGCTGGGAGGTGTAGAGGATGGGCTTTCCATTGCTCTCCACACTGACCCAAAGGTCACCCGCCGCCTCTGTCTGGGCAAGCCAGCTCTGGTCGACGAGGCTCCGCTCCTGAAGATAGAGCAGGATGCCGTTGAGGCTGGCGTTGAACACCTCCTCCGACTGTTTTTCCAGCTGCTGGATGGGGTAGCGCATGGCAAACAGAGACATCCCCGCCAGCACCAGGCCGGTGCCCAGTGCGCAAACCAGAGTGAGCCGTCGCCGCAGGCGTTCAAACACGATGGAACCATTCCTTTATCTCAATCATTTTGATCGGTGTTCTGTCAGGATTCTTCGAGGCAGTAGCCCACACCCCGCACCGTGCTGATGGAGCAGCCGCTCTCCACCGACCGCAGCCGCCGTCTGACAAAGTGGATGTAGTTTTCCAGGTTGCCCTCCTCCACCCCGGCGTCCGGCCCCCACACGTGGGAGAGAAGCTGGGAGCGAGACAGCGGCTTGCCGCCGCTCTTCATCAGCGCCTCCAGCAGAGCGCACTCCCTTTTGGAGAGGCCGCAATGCTTGCTCCCACACTCCAGCCGCTTGGCAAGGGGCTCCAGCTTCAGGTCGCCGAAGCTGATAGAGGAGTCGATCTCCCAGCTGCGGGGGCGGCGCTGCATCGCCCTGATTCTGGCGAGCAGCTCCTCGGTGGCAAAGGGCTTGACGATATAATCGTCCGCGCCGCCATCCAGCCCCTCGATGAGCTCCTCCATCCTGCCCAGGGCGGTGATCATCAGCACCGGGGCCTTCACCCCCTGGGCCCGCGCCCTTTTCAGCAGCGTCAGGCCATCCATGCGGGGCAGCATGCGGTCGAGCAGCACCAGCTCATGTACCTGCTCCAGCATCCACCGCAGCCCGTCATCCCCCTCCCCGCAGACGTCCACCTCGAAGCCCTCCTGCTCCAAAGCGAAGGAGACGGCTTCACAGAGGGCCGCATCATCCTCAATCATCAATACACGCATGGAAAACCCTCCATCTACACGCCGGTCTGTCACTAATAATTGTTCTTCTTTTCGTATTATATCACGCAAGCCTCAAAACTTCCTCTAAAAATGGTTTCGGCATTCTTCCAGAAAACTTAGAGCTTTCTTTGCTAGAATAGGCACCGGAATGAATAACGCAAAGAGGATTCGTATTCAGACAGCGAAAGGATGGTCGTTCAGATGAAAAGACAGGTTTTGAGGTTACTCGCAGTGCTTTTATGCGGCGCACTGCTGTTTGTGGGCTGCACACCGGCAGTGGAATCGGGTTCCAGTTCCGATGCAGCCGACAGCTCCGGTTCCGACAGCTCCACAACCGATACATCCGCCAAGGGGCGCTACGTGGAGGAGGAGTACAACCTGCCGGAGG
The DNA here is from genome assembly GCA_047973265.1 of Oscillospiraceae bacterium. Classification (GTDB taxonomy): domain Bacteria; phylum Bacillota; class Clostridia; order Oscillospirales; family Ruminococcaceae; genus WRAV01. The sequence goes on along the minus strand of JBKEBS010000016.1, from coordinate 2,892 downwards.
GCATCGGCTACCTCAACGGCTTCGACCAACTGTCCGACGGCAGCTTCATGGTGTTGGGCAACGACACCACCGGCACCATGATGGGAAACTGGCACATCTGGCGCTCCCAGGACGGCTGCAAGAGCTGGCAGGAGCTGAGCTACCCCTGGCTGGCGGACATGACCTCCATTATGGACGCCCACTTTGTCTCGCAGGATGAAATCTACCTGCTCTACAGCAACATGAGCGAAGAGGATTCTCAGAAGATAAACGAGCTCTACGAAACCGACGAAGACGCCGCCATGGAGCTGTACAACAGCAGCATCAAAATCGTAAAGGCGAACGAGAGCGCCCTGGAGGAGCTTCCTGTTTCCCCCTTTGGCCAGGAGCAGAATGGCTGGACGCCCACCGCAGATTCCCTGGGAATGACCGCTGACGGCGACCTTTTGCTGAAGACCTATTTCAGCATCGAGCAGGTGGAGCCCGACACCGGTAAGGTAAAAAACAGCTTTTCCCTTGAGAGTCCCAGCATGTGGGGCGAGGTCTCCTTTATAGACGGCGACAAGCTGGCGATTATCTCTGAGACCGGCGTGGGTTTCTACAACCTGTCCACCGGGGAATTGGACACCGAACTCAATTTTGATTCCGCTCCGGTATCCGGTTCCTCCGACCGCATCTACTCCTCCGGCACGGGCAGCTCCCGCATCGCAGCGCCCGACCCCAGCGGCGACGCCGTCTACTTCTGCGACAACACCGGCCTCTACCGCACCATACGGGACGGTTCTCTCACCGAAAAGGTGATTGACGGCAGCCTGTGCTCTATCGGCATGCCCTCCATCACCCTGGACAGCCTCTACCCCCAGGAGGACGGCAGCTTCCTTGTTCTGGTGTCGGGTGAAGGCGTCGGCAAAAGGCTGCTTCGCTACAGCTATGACCCCGATATCCCCACTGTCCCCAGCACCGAGCTGCGGGTCTACTCTCTCAAAGAGAACAAAACGATCCGCCAGGCGGCCGGTGTCTACCAGCTGCAAAACCCCGACGTCAAGGTGACTTACGAGGTCGGCATGAGCGGCGACGACGGCGTCACGACCTCCGACGCGCTGCGGGCGCTCTCCACCGAAGTCCTCGCGGGCAGCGGCCCCGATGTGCTGGTGCTGGACGGCCTCCCCGCCGACAGCTACATCGAAAAAGGTGTGCTGGCCGACCTGACCGGGGTAATTGGAGAGAAAATTTCCTCCGGCGAGCTGCTGGAGTCCGTCGCCCATTCCTACGACCGGGAAGGCAGCATCTATGCTGTCCCCGCACGCTTCCAGGTTCCCATCCTGGGCGGGCCGGAGCAGGGCTTCCAGAGCCTCTCCGACATGGCCGACTTCGTGGAACAGTCCAGCAAGAAGGACTTCGGCGTAGCACCGGACTACATGTTGGACTTTCTTTATCCCGTCCTCTCCAACCGGTGGTTCCTGGAGGACGGTAGCCTGAACGAGGAGACCCTGCGGGAGGATTTGGCCGCAATGGATCGAATCGCCTCTCCTCTGCGGAATTTGACGGACGAGGAGCGCCTGCACGGATCCGACATCATCACCGGTTCGGCCTACTACAACATTGACCGCGTCGACTTCTTCCTTGGCATTCTCAGCGAGGTGGGCGACATTGCGGCGCCGGAGCAGGTCGCCAGGGAAAAGGGCGAAATCAGCTTCTTCCCCGCCGGAGAGGGCGTCTTTATACCGAACTGCGTGCTGGCCGTCAACGCCGGCTCCAGGCAACAGGACAGGGCACTGGACTTTGTGAGCGCTTCCCTCTCGGCGGACGTGCTGACCACCTCCTTCTACGACGGCCTGCCCGTCAACATTACCGCTTTGCAGAATCAGGCGAAGAACCCTTATTCCACCGAGGATGACGGCGTATTCTACTCCTTTACCTACATGATGGAGGACGAGGAGACCGGCGAGCGCACCGAGGGCGAAGTTGTCGAGCTACAGGTAAAGTGGCCCAGCGACGACTACATGCAATCTTTTCTGGAAAAGCTGGGCACGCTCAAAACACCTGTGATTAAAGATGCAGTTGTGATGGAGATGTTCCTGGAAGTGGTGGCCCCCTTTGTCACAGACGGCGGCGACCTGGACGGGACGATCTCGGCACTGAAAGAGAAGCTGGCGCTGTACTTGGCCGAATAAGGTCGAAAGGTTGAAGGGTAGCTTAGAACATCAAACTGGATAATTCTTTCAACCAACCGAGTTGCGCTGGGCGCAACTTCGAGATAGTGGAAGACGGCAGTAAAAAAGGGGGGATGAGGGCATGGTTACACAAAAAAAGAGGCGTAGCCGCGCACGCAGCCGCGGGCCGGGCATTTGGTTCTTGCTCCCCAGCCTGCTGGGCGTGTCGGTCTTCGTTCTCATCCCCTTCCTCGACGTCATCCGGCGCTCTTTCACAAATGTCATGGGCACCAAAATTGTCGGCATTGCCAACTATAAGACGGTGCTGACCAATCAGGCATTTTTGCAGGCGGGATACAACACCGTTCGCTTTCTGGCCGTTTGCCTGCCGCTGCTGCTGGGGCTGTCCCTGCTGCTGGCGCTTCTGCTGTACAGCGCGGCCGACCGGGCAGGCTTCTTCAAGACGGCCTTCCTGCTGCCCATGTCCATCCCGGTCGCCTCCATTGTCCTGCTCTGGCAGCTGTCCCCCTTCTCGAAATGGTAGACACGCAGCCAATCGTGTATACTGAAAGAAGGAGGCAAAAAACATGTCAAACAAATCAAGAAAAGGTGAAGCTCCACCGCGTTACGATGAAGCATTTAGGGAGGGCGCGGTTCGGATGGTTGTTGAGCAACATCATCCAGCTCGACAGGTCGCTACGGATCTAGGCATCTGCATTGATACGCTCAAAAGCTGGCTTAAACGCGCCGGGCATGTGAC
>JBKEBS010000015.1:0-16654 GCA_047973265.1 Oscillospiraceae bacterium | reverse complement strand
TCTTTCGGCCCACAATCTCTATGGCATCACCGGCGCTGTTTTCCATACCGACCGGGGCAGCCAGTATACCAGCGCCGATTTCAGAGCCACGCTGCACGAGCATGGTGTAGTGCAAAGTATGAACTCCGATGGCGGCCGCTGCCATGACAATGCAAAATGTGAGAGCATGTGGGCCCGCTTTAAGACCGAGGCCATTTATGGCCGACACAATACGGCCCGAATGCCCATGGAGCAGGTGAAAGCCCTGGTATTCCGGTATTTCCTCGGCTACTGGAACAATCGCAGAGTCTGCCACGCCATTGGTGGCGTACCGCCCGCGCTTAAGCGTCAGCGTTACTACGATGCACAACTTGCTGCCGCATGACCACACACTTTTTCGCGAATCTTTCCTGTCAACTGTTATTGACATCTTCAACTTGGCATTGCACCAGTACTCACACTTAGATCTACGGTTAATGAAGAATCAATCGCCAAGGTGCCAGTCAATGGAGCTTGACTACCTGAAGTGAGATCAAACCTATTTGGCAATGCCATGCTGGCAGTTCCAGTTGCTCCCGTGCCGTAATTGCCATCCCAACCATAGCCGTTTCCAGTACTGTCATACGCATCAGCCACGGATGTAGAAACAGCACCCTCGAATGTAACCTTCTTAGATCCCAATGCATTAAAAAACTCTGCCCAGTCATTATCCGAGCCTGAAAGCGAAATATTGGTAGGTTGTGTACTCCGAGAGTAGGGACCGCTACCTGTTCTAACTCTCCGAAAACTACCTACTAGCCTTATTGTAAAAGTTGATGGAGCACTTCCAATAGCAGTAAGCAAAGTACTATTAGCAGGAGACACTATCTCTGTAATTGCAGAATGTGAATTTGATGTTTGGTTTGCTGTGATAGTAATAACTGAGCCTACTAATCCAATACTTGACATCGGTGCAATCATAATCCCACGATCAACACTCACCGCCACATCTTCCGTTGCAACAGTGTATGTCATCTCAAAGGGATTCTCGCCGTCAGTGGAGTTCTCCTGCCCATTCACAACCACTTTCATGAACTGGTAGGGGTTGACACCCATCTCTTCAATGAGGTCAGAGACATCAGGCATCTCAAGAGCAATCGTAAGCTCTGTGCCCTCGCTCACCTTGTCGCCGCTGTTCACAGTAACCTCGGAGCCATCCTTCTCATAGGTAACCTTCACTTCACCCATGTCAGGCTGAGTTACCGTTACGGTGTAGGAAGCGCCCAGCACGACGGTGTCGCCGTCGGCCACTTCCGGAGTCTCGGGAACCGAACTCTCTTCAAGAGCTTCTTCGGAGCTCTCTCCCGAGCTTTCTTCCTGCGAAGTCTCCTGTGAACTTTCCACCGAAGACTCCTGCGAGGATTCCGCTGAGCTTTCTTGAGAAGACTCCTCAGCGCTCTGAGTCACAGCCTCAACACTTGTGCTCTCCGATGAGGAAGTGGTCTCCTCGCCGCTGGAGCTGGGGGTTCCATCTGCAAAAGCTGTCAGCCCTGAAAAAATCATAGAAATAGCCAACAGAGCTGCAAGAACCACCGCAAACCGCTTGTTCTTTCTAGTGTACAAAGTGCTCCCTCCTAAAAATGAATCTTGCAAACCGCGTTGCCGAACGCGGTGAACTGCCTCAATCAAAATATGTCCGGTCTATTTACTCTTCATATTTCAATGACTGATATTCTGTTAATATCAGGTCAATTTTTGTCTGCATTTTGAACATAACTCGACATTTTCCGACTATTTCTTTTCAATAATATAGGATTGTCTGATAAAAGGCAACCCAAAAATTTACTTTTCTTTAACAATTTGTAACTTCTTTTTCTCGGGCACTGTATGGAGAAAAACTTTTCCATCTATTAATCGACACATGCAGTTTCCCCAAAAAGGCTTTGGATTCTTTTCGCGGAATCAGCGCCTTTATCTATTCCCTTTTCTCAGGCCGCTTGTTATAATGTATTTATCCGTAGATAACACGCGGATTTCGACATAAACCGCGTGATTTGCTTTCTTAAAATGTAGTGGAGGTTCATTCGGAAAAGGTTGCATCAGTCATATCGCCAGATAAATGTTGTCTGCCATGATGGAAAGGAATGGTCATCGAATGGAAATTCAGCGGGAGAACGGCACAATCAGGCTCAAAGAGGAAGACAGCGTCGCGCCAATCGGCCTGGTGCTCACAGAGGGCGCCAAGGAATTGGGGAAAAGAATCGACAAATATCTTCTGCACTGGACGTCCTCCGACAAAAAAACCTTTGTGGTGGAAAGTGAATGCCCCCGTTTCTCCTCCGGCGACAGCAAGGGCCTTATCAAGGAAACCGTTCGCGGCAAGGATCTCTACTTCATTGTAGACATCGGCAACTACAGCTGCACCTACAACCTCTTTGGAAAGCAAAACGCCATGTCCCCCGATGACCACTACCAGGATTTGAAGCGGCTCATCCAGGCCGCCAGCGGAAAAGCCCATCGCCTCAATGTGATCATGCCCCTGCTTTACGGCGGCCGTCAACACCGCCGCAACTATCGGGAATCCCTCGACTGCGCCTGCATGCTCCAGGAGCTGGAGAACATGGGCGTCGCTAATATTATCTGCTTTGACGCCCACGATTCTCGGGTGCAGAATGCCATTCCCCTCATGGGCTTCGACAATGTCATTCCCTATTACCAGGTGCTGAAAGCTCTTACGCGCAATTTCCCCGATATCTGCTGCGACCGGGATTCCCTTATGATTGTCAGCCCCGATGAGGGCGCCATGAGCCGCAACATCTACTACGCCTCGGTGCTGGAGGTCGATCTGGGCATGTTCTACAAGCGCCGTGACTACTCTGTTATCGAGAGCGGGCGCAATCCCATCATCGCTCACGAATACTTGGGCACCTCGGTTGAGGGCAAGGATATCTTTATCACCGACGACATCATCTCCTCCGGCGAATCCATGCTGGATATCGCCTATGCCCTCCGCAAGAAGAATGCCCGCCGCATCTTCTGCTACGCCACCTACTCCATTTTCACCGGCGGCCTGGAGGAGTTCGACAAGGCCTACCGGGACGGCATCCTGAACGGCGTCTTCGGCACAAACCTCACCTATTCCCCGCCGGAGCTTCTCGCCCGGGATTGGTATTACCAGGTAGATACCTCAAAATATATCTCCTATTTCATCGCTGCCATGAACAACGACATCTCGGTGAGCACTATCATCGATCCCCACGCCAAGATCAAACAGCTGCTTCACAAAGAAGATGATAGTTGCGGCAATACCGGCAATCTTTCCGTAGTTAAACGAGCCTAAATTATAGCTCCTCAAAAAGAAGCGGCATCGGGAGATGCCGCTTCTTTTTTCTTATTCTATTTGATTTCTTCCAGTCGGTAGCTCTGGGAACCCAAACCGCACTCTTCCAGCTTTTTGAGCTGCACAAAGGGGTCTCGTCCGTGAAGCCGCTGGAACAGATGCCCTTCATTTCCCAGCTCCATTCCCTGGGGAACACCGTTGGGAAGCAAATCCTCTATCTTAATCATGTCAATGCTGGCCCGCTCGATTGCTACGATATCATCCCCCGCAAGAATGCCGATATCCGGCACCAGCGCCGGGGTGGAGAGGCCCCAGCAGTCGCAAAGCGCGGTGATATTCATCAAAAAGTTGATATAGTACACGTTGCCGGGCACAAAGGTGTCCAGCACTGTCTTGGTTGCGAGCGCCATACCTGCCTGGAAATCATCAAAGCGGTTGCCATCCATTGTGATGGCCTCGGTGGGACAAACCTTAACACAGTGCTGGCAGTAGGTACAGTGGTGAAAATTGATCCGGTAGTTTCCATCCGCATCGAAGGAATTGGCATAGTGGTTGCAGCTGTCCACACACTGGCCGCAGTGGGTACAGCGCTCGCCATCCCACTCCAGGCCGCCCTCCAAGTGGTGAATCTGCTGACGGGTACGGGTGGTCACGCAGCCCATGGCGAGATTCTTGCAGGCTCCGCCAAAGGCGCAGGAGCCGTGCCCCTTGACATGGGAGAGGTCAATCATAAAATCTGCATCCTGAATATGGCCGCCCACATCACAGTTGCGAAAGGTCTTGAAGTCCACATCGTGCTCATAGAAATATTTGTCGGTGACGCCGCAGACGTCCACCACCGGACAGCCCAAAAAGTCCTCCCGATAGCCTCTCGGCCCTGCGTCCTGCACCTCCTGGTCGGTGGCAAAGACCTTCGCACCCCACTCCTTCAACCTGTCCACAAGCATTTTGATGAACAGAGGGTGGACGGTGGTGTAGCCGATCTTCCTGCCCACATGCATTTTAATGGCGGTCAGCTTCCCACTCACCTTATCCTCCAGGCCCATTGCGTCGATCATTCTGCCAAACTTGGCGGGCAGGGTGGCGTCGGCATCGTAACGATCGTAGGACGCCGACGCAAACAGCAGTTTGTCGCTCATATTATGATGTCCTTTCTCAAGACGCATCTTTCACACTTTTCTCTCGGGTTTTATCCATACAATATTGGGCACCAGCGCCTCCCTTGTGATGTCCAGCATGGCATAGGAGGGCTTGCCGTGGGGAACAGTCGTAATGCTGCCGGGATTGATAAGGTAGAGGCCGTCCTCATAATGAATCGCCGCGATGTGGTCGTGGCCATAGAGCACCGCATCCGCCCCCACGCCCCTGCCATACGCCTCCAGCCGCTCCAATCCATGCTTTACCGTAAAGGTGTGGCCGTGTGCCATCAGGATGCGCTTGCCCTCCAGCCGGAGAAGGTCTACTGTCTCGGCATCGCTGCTCCAATCGTTGTTGCCCTGGACAAAGCGCATCTCTTTTTCGGGAAAGAGCTGTTGGAGCTGCCTGAACTCCCTCTCTCCATCCCCCAGATGCAGGAACAGATCGGCGTCCGGACGGGCCTCCACCACCTTTCGCAGAGTGGCAAAGTCCCCATGACTGTCGGAAAACACCACGACGCGCATCCTGTTCCTCCCTTAGCGACCTTATTTGTCGGCACGAAAATGCAAAAAAAGAGCCATGGCGTTATGCCACAGCTCGTTTTTTGCGATACTTACTCGGGCTGAGCTGCATCGGTGGGGCAAACCGCCGCGCAGGAACCGCAGTCAATGCAGGCTGCCGCGTCGACAACAAACTTGCCGTCGCCCTCAGAGATAGCGTCTGTGGGGCACTCGGGCTGGCAGGCTCCGCAGCTGATGCACTCATCTGTAATTTTGTATGCCATAGGTATCAACCTCCTTGTTATCTTGACCGCGCCGGTCTCTCAAGCCAGTGCGGTCTACCAACACATTGTACTCGTTTTCAGGCAAGAAATCAATGCTGTTTAGAGGGATAACCTTTCAACTTTTCGGCAGATATCCAGTACACATTGTACATATTTTTCTATTCTGTCTAATTTCCGCCCGGCTCGCCGCCGTTTCTAGGCCCGCGCCGGTCGCCGCGCCTTCCCCTGTTTCGGCTGCGGGGGCGAGGTGGCTTGGCGGCGTCCTCCCCGACCGGCTCCCCGCTTCGGGATTCCTGCGGCTCCTTCTCGGTGTGAACCGGCTGTGGCCGCTCCGCCCGGGGCCTTCCGTCCCGGAGGCTCTGAATGTCATCTCTATGCACAACCTCGATGGTTATACCGCTGGAATCCTCCCGCGCCACCTTGAGGAAGCCTGTAAGCAGGCTCACATCTATCACCGTGCCTACGCCCTGGGGCGTTTCCACCTTGGAGCCCTTTCTTGGGGTGATTCTGTTGAGGTTTTCATAGGCGCTCTGCTCGTATTTGAGACAACACATCAGCCTCCCACAAGCGCCGGAAATCTTGGTGGGATTCAGGGAAAGCCCCTGCTCCTTCGCCATTTTGATGGAGACCGGCTGAAAGTCGGAGAGAAAGGAGGTGCAGCAGAATTCCCTGCCGCAGATGCCCAATCCCCCCAGCATCTTCGCCTCATCCCGCACGCCGATCTGGCGCAACTCAATGCGGGTTTTCAGCACTGACGCCAAATCCTTCACCAAGGCGCGAAAATCCACACGCCCATCCGAGGTAAAGTAGATGAGCACCTTGCTGCGGTCAAAAGCGTATTCGGCGCTGATCAGCTTCATGTCCAGCTTGTGCTTGGTCACCTTATCCATACAGAGGCGGAGGGCTTCCTCCTCTTTCTCCCTGTTTTCCCGCACCTGGACGATGTCCTCCTCGGTTGCGGCGCGCACCACCTTTTTCAGCGGCTGGTTGAACTCGTCCTCCCCGATAAACTTATTTGCAATGGTCACCTCGCCGCTTTCCACGCCGCGGCTGGTCTCCACCACCACCTGTCCACCCTTGTCAAGGGTCAGGCCGTCGGGATCAAAATAGTACGTCTTTCCGTTTTCACGGAAGCGCACTCCCACAATTTCAGGCATATCTCATTGGCAAAGAATAGAGCACCGTTACCTGGCTTTCTTCTCTTTGCCATCCTCCTTTTACACAATATATTCAAAACCGATAAGTGCAAGGGAAAGACACTGCCGCATGTTCCAGCCAGTGATTCTCTCGCCATCGGGCAATGACAGGTCTATAATCTTTATTCGTCCAACACGCCGCTTACTTTGGCACACAACGAAGTAGGCAGCAGCAGCATGCTGACATTGCCGCAGCTGGCCGAGACCATTTCATCCATTATATCAACTATTTTAGCCAGCTGCAAGGCGTTCTGCGATCCCGCCACCAGCTTCCCGGCCAGCGACCCGCGCATCAATTCCAGCCGCTGGGCAAACAGCTGCTTGTCCCGCTCACAGTCGCGCATAGCCTCAAGCGCATCCAGCTCCCGGCCCGCCAGCAGCGCGTCCAGTACGGCCCCGGCCGCCGCCTGGCGCTCCATAGCCTGGGGATCATCCAGCAGTGCCAACGCTCTGCCGACATTGCCTCTCGCCTGGACAGCCAGCGCCATCAGCTCCTTGCTGTCCCGGTCGGGGAAGCGCTCCGCGAGAACTGCCGCGCAGCCCTCCGCACTGGGAGTCTGCATGGTCACAACCGCCACGCGGGAGAGAATTGTGGGCAGCATCCTTTGCCTGTTCTCCGCCACCAGCAGGAAGTGTACAGCTACAGGTGGTTCCTCGATGAGCTTGAGGAGGGCGTTCTGGGCCTGGACTGTCATCTCCTCCACATCCAGCAGCAGAAAGACCTTGGCATCGGCCTCGTTGGGGCTCTTAACCGCCTCCCCCCGCACGCCGCGCACCGCGTCGATGTGAAAGGAGCGCACTCCCCCCTCTCCCTGCACGGTGATCAGGTCGGGGTGGATATCCTTCTCCACTTTTTTGCAGTGGTTACATTCGCCGCAGGGGCGCTCACCCTCGCCAGAGCAGAGGATTGCTGCGGCCAGATTTCGAGCAAAGGTCTTTCGCCCCGAGCCCTGGGGACCCTCGATCAGCACTGCATGCGGCAAACGCCCGCCGTGTAACCACCCGGCGAGCGTTTTGTATGCTCTTTTGTTTTCAATGAGTTGCTTCAAGAATTTTCCGCCAATTTTACAGCTTAACGAACTGCTCCACATCCAGAATGAAGACGGTTGCGCCGCCGACCTGCACCTCAACCGGCATGGAGGAGAACATGCCCACGCCGTAGGAAGCTGATGTCGGCACCATCTGTTTGCGGGTTTTGCAGTTTGTGCGGAGAACCTCTATGACCTCATCCACCTTGTCATCCTCGGTTCCCACCAGGAAGGTGGTGTTGCCCGCCATGAGGAACCCACCGGTTGTCGCCAGTTTTGTCACAGAGAAATTGCTCTTGGTAAGGGCTCTCGAAACCTTGGAGCTGTCGTCGCCCGACACAATCGCCATGATAAGCTTCATAATATACACCATCCTTTTTGGCTTTAAGGCGCGGTTGCCGCGCCGTTATTCATTGATGCCGACAGCCACGGTTCCCCACAGCCGCCCGCAATCTATCTTTGCAACACTATTGTAACACATTCACCTGCAAAATGCCACACCTTTTTAGCAATTCCGCCGTTTCCTCGCCGATGCGCTCTCCCGGCAGGGCCAACGGCACTCCCGGCGGACAGGGCGCAGCGGTTGCCCCGGCAATCCTCCCGGCACTCTCCTCCACCGGCAGCGTCACAGTGGGGGCAAACGCGGCATCCCGCAGGGAGCAAGCCTGCTCGGTGGGGTAGTGGGTTCCCCCTGTTCCGGGGCAGGCGGGCAGCGGGAGGGGAGTTCGTCGCTCCAGGGCGCAGAGCAGCTTCTCCAGCCGCTTCCAGTCCTTGGGGCTGTTGTCCACCCCCGGCAGCAACACGCAGTAGTAGCTGTCCGTGTACTCCGGCTCCACCTGGTAGAGCTCCATCTGCACCCGGAACTCGTCGGCTGTGTAGCCCATCGCCCCAAAGCCCATAGTCAGCCGGATGGGATCGACCACTCCACCGGGGAGCAGCATTCCCTTTTCTTCGGCCAGCTGGCGGCACTCCCCCACCCGCAGCGCCAATTCGTGAAGCTGCGGGGGAAACTCCTCCGCCAAATAGGGCAACAGGTTGTCGCAGGAGAGGAGGATCAGGTAGCTGGGGCTGGTGGAACCGAACAGCGCCATCCGCTGCTTGGCATCCTTCACCAGGTCGGGATTGCCCACATGGAGCACCGCCGCCCCGGTGAGGGCGGGAAGTATCTTGTGGAGGGAATTGCAGCACAGATCTGCACCGAGGCTGATGGGATCCATTGGCGGATTCAAAAAGCGGTAGTGAGGACAGTGTGCGCCGTCCACCAGCAGGTACTTGCCATAAAGCTTGCAGACCGCCGCGATCCCAGCGATATCCGCGGTGATACCGAAGTAATCGGGGCTGGTGAGGTAGACCGCTCTGGCCGATGGATTCTCCCGGATCGCCGCCTCCACCTGTGTGGGGCTCACCGGTTCCATCAGGCCGTTGTCGGCGTTAGTCGGGGGGTAAATCCAGCTGGGGTGCAAATCCAGCAGCGCCATGGCGTTCACAGCGGAGGCATGGACGCCCCGCGCCGCGATCAGGCTGTCCCCCGGATGCAGGGCAAGCGCCAGCATGGTCTGGACGCAGAGGGAGGAGCCCTCCGCACTGAGCAGACTCGCCTTCGCCCCGTAGAGCCTTGCGAACAGCGCCTCGCTCTCAGCGATGGGCCCGTCCGGCGCGTAGAGGCTGTCCAATCCCGGAATCTCGGTCAAATCCCAGGGGAGAGCATCCCAAAAAGGGGCCTTGGCCACCCCCTTGTGGCCCGGCATGTGAAAGCGGCTCATATCCCTGCGGAGATATCGCTCCGCGGCGTCCAGGAGGGGCGTCCTCATAGGCTGTCGTCAAACCCTTTCTATCCGGCCGGTTTACTTTTTCATCTTTCTTTTCAGCACCCGCAGCCTCTCGTTCAGGCCGATGGCGCTGTCCACCATACCAGCCCGCACCGGCATGTAAATGCGGTCGAACTCCCCGGCCAGCTCGTCTATCCTGCCGTTGAAGCCTTTTTTGAAGCGGTAAAGGCCATAGAGGTGATCCTCCTCATCCAGGATGCCGGATACCCCCTGGAAATCGTAGACCGTGCAGCCCGTCTCCACCGCCCAGCGGATCATCTCCCACTGGATGAGGTAGTTTGGCATCACATTGCGGTATTCGTTGTCCGACGCACCGTAGACGTAGCAGGTCTTGCCCGCATAATTGGTGGTCACCGCCCCCGACACCGCCCGCCCCTCATAGAAGGACATGTACAGCCGCACATGCTCCCCCAGGGCGTCCAGCATCTTCTCGAAATAGGCCTTGGAGCGCACCGAAAATCCGTCCCGCTCCCCCGTGATGAGCATCAGGCGCATGAAGTCGTCCAGGTATTCCTTGCCGACGACGCGCACCTCCACCCCCTTCTTCATCGCCACCCGCACATTGTAGCGGGTCTTTTGGGTCAGATTGGCGAGGAGCGCCTCCTCGTCCCTGCCCTCCAAGTAAAGGCGGTAGTTGAAGCGGGTCTGGATGGTCTCGAAGCCTGTGGGTTCGGCAAAGCGCCGGTAGCCCATCTCCTTCGCCAATGCAAGAAACGCCTCGTCATCGGCAGGAATGTCGGGATCCATCTTGTAGAGATGCGCCCTCCGCTTTTTCGCAACCTGGTCGATGCCCTCTTGGAGAGCCCTCATCTGCGCTGGGTCGTGCCAGTCGCAGACCGGCCCCCTGGGGGCGTAGAGCATGGAGGTTCCAAAGCCCGGCATCTTCCGGGAAATCAGGCTGACTCCGGCGGTGATCTTGCCGCTTTCCCTGTCCCGCAGCACCACCACATCATGCCCCCAGTTGTCTTTCACCCCGTGCCACAAGGTGGATTGGGTGATAGCGCCGTTGGGGTGGGCCCGCACAAATTCCTCATATTCCCCGTACTGTTGGGGATCCAGTATCTCCAAAACGTCAACTCCTAGGTAAACGATGATTCATTATTTTTCAGCGTATGCCTCGGCTTATATTCGCTTTTAGCCTGTCGCCTCCGCATAATAGACCGCGCTGGTAAAGGGAAAGATTTGCAGCCCCGCTATCCCCTGCCGGAACAGGTACCGCCTGTCCTGGCTGTAGAGGGGAATGATCGCGGCATCCTCCAGCAGCAGGTTCTGGGCCTGCCCATACTTCCCGGCCATGCCCTCCAATGTGGTTTGTTCGTCCGCCTCGTGGAGCAGGCGGCTGTACACACCACCCGCGTCCACTGCAGGAAAGCTGTTCAGGTATTCGCCGGGGTCGGCGGTAGTTGGTGTCACCGGCAGAAGCAGCATCTGGTAATCGCCGGTGCGGTAGCGCTCCTCCAGCTCCGCCAGCGGGAGACGCTTCACCTCCACTGTCAGCGAGAGGGTGTCCCGCCAAGTCTGGCAGAGAGAGCCGGCAAAGTCGTCGTGGCCGCCGGTATCCGGCACAAAGAGTGTCGCAGCCGCCACCCGCTCCACACCCAGCAGCTCCAATCCCCGACGATACAACTGCTCGCCCGCCGCCGGGTCATAGACGACAGAAGAGGAAAACGCCGCGTATTCGGCCAGCGGCTTCCCCCCCAATGTCATAGCAGGCGGAACCAACACATCTGTCGTCTCAAAGCCTTCTGTCAGCACTGCGGAGAGGGCCTCCCTGTCCACGGTAGCCGCAAGGGCCTGCCGCAGCATGGGCGCACCGAAGGTATCATCGTTGCGGTTAAGGAACAGGCACCACACTGTCGCCCGGTGGGTATCGGCACTGCCGCCCGCCCCTTTCTCAACAACGGGCTCCAGCATTAGGTCTGTCTCCCCGCTCTTGTACCGCTTGTAGGGGTCATCCTTGCCCAGGTACAAGTCCGCGCCCAGGGCAGTCACCCCCTCGGCGTTGTAATAGAATGTGTTCTGCCGGAGCGCTATGCGGTCGTCGTCCCACCTTGCCACCGCAAAGGGCCCGTTCTCCCGGATGAGCTCGGGGGAGAGGCCATATCTTCCCCGGCATTCGGCGAAGAACTCCCGGTTGCAGGGCATGGCCGCGGGGGACGCCAGTTTTTCCAGAAAGCGGGGGTCTTTGCGGATCAGTGTGAACTCCACCGTCAATTCGTCAATAGCTTTCACGCCGATCAGCTTGGGGGAGGTCTTCCCCGCAAGGGCTTCCGCGCCGTACTGAATCGCAGTGAAATCCTCCGCGTGGGGGGATGACGGGCTGCCGAACACACGCTCAAAGGCGAATACAAAGTCGTCGGCAGTGATGGGTGCCGAAGTCTCCTCCGGCTTGTCAGAATCGCCCGGCCAGATCATACCTTCACGCAGGTGAAAGGTATAAGTGAGGCCGTTCGCTGAGACATCCCAGCTCTCCGCAGCGCCGGGCAGAATCTCGCCCTCGGGGGTGAGGCGAACCAGCCCCTCGAAGATGTTCAAAATGACAGCCTGTTCTCCGGCGGAAACCGTAAATTGAGGGTCGAGTCCGCTGATGGAGGAAGTGAGATCGCTTTTATAAATCTCCCCACCCTTTCCCCCGCCTGTGTCACAGCCGGAAAACAGCAGGAGCACCCCCAGCAAAAGGGAGAGTAAGCGGCGCTGTCTTTTGCCCATGGTGCGGCGCGAACCGGCAACCCGGCTCTCTCCTTTCCAAATCTACCCTCAAAAGCCGAAGCAATCTAATCGTGATGTCTCTGCACGTATTCGTGCAGCATGTGGTACTTGAGCACGCCTGCCACTGTCTTGGCGTCAATTATTCTGCCGTCCATGCACATTTCCAGCACCTTTTTGAAGGGGATTCGCTCCACTGTGAGGAACTCCCCCTCGTCCAGGTTCTGTCCCTTCCCGGTGGGGGTCAGACCCCTCGCCAGAAAGATGTCGATGCGCTCGCTGTCATAGGCGGGGGTGGGGATGATCTGGGCGAGAAAGTCGAACTGGGCGGCTACATGGCCCGTCTCCTCCTCCAGCTCCCGGATACCGCAGGCCCTGGGATTCTCCCCCTTTTCCAGCTTACCCGCCGGAAGCTCCAGCAGTGTCTCGCCCGCGCCGTAGCGGAACTGGCGCACCATAAACACCTTGTTTTCTGTGTCCAGCGCCAGCACGGCCACGCCGCCGTTATGCTCTACAAGCTCGCGAACCGTTGTGCTGCCGTCCTCCAGCTCCACACTGTCCCGGTAGACGTCAAAGACCTTGCCGCTGTACAGCAGCTCCCTGTCCACCCGCTTTTCAAAATGCGCCATTTTGTCAGCTCTCCTTATACTCTCAATTGCTAATGGAGATTTGTGTCGGCCTGCCTGTTCTGCCGCCAGGTTAGGTAGTTTTCCAAAATGATGGTCGCAGCCACGGCGTCCACCACATCCTTGCGCTTCTGGCCTCGGGTATTGGTCTCGTTGAGGTATCGGGTCGCTGAAACTGTGGTACTCCGCTCATCCCACAGCTCCACAGGAACATCAACCATTTCCTGCAGACGGCGGACAAACTCCTCGCTCTTTTTCGCCCTGTCCCCAATGGTGTTGTTCATATTTTTCGGATAGCCCACCACCACTGTCTTGGCGTCGTATTCCACCACAGCCGCCGCCACCTTCTGTAGCACGCTGTCGAAGTTTCTGTCGTGAATGACGCCAATCGGCGAAGCCAGCGTTTCGGTGCGGTCACAGCAGGCCAGCCCGGTGCGGGCGTCGCCCAAATCCACAGCCATGATCTTCATAGCGATGGTCATTCCTTTCCATAACTTTCTCACTTGCTCTATCCTATCCTGCACTTCCAGTGAAAACTTCAATAAGTATAGCACATTTTACGGCGCCCGTACAATGTTCCCCCACATTTCACAATATTTATCTCCCCCGACCCCAGTCACAGGCTTGCCCCTCTTTGTGGCGTCATTTGCCAGTCTACGGCTTGCTTGGTATGATTCGACTGGCAATAATATGGTAGCGGAGGCTTTATTTTGCCACAGTGCAGTAAAACGCACCGTTTTGCGACACTGTAAAGATGTAAACCTGAGCTACTAATGGGGAATCTTTTATACGGTTTTCCTTCGCTCCATCCCGCCCATCCACACAGGAAAGGGTTGATCTCAACTGTGAAAACTTCTCTCTTTCATCTTCACCGTCTGACCGCGCTGGCCGCGGTCTTTCTCGCCGCCCTGCTGGTTCTTTCCGGATGCTCTCTCTTCTCACAGGAGGACTCCTCGGCGGACAGCTTGGAGGAATCCTCTTCCCAATCGGAGCCTTCCCAGAGCGAGCCGGAATCTGCCGCCGAAGATCCGCAGACAGCCTTTGACGCCTTTGTCGAGCGGCTGAAAAGCTCCTCCGCCGTCGCATATGACCGCACCATCTCCTACACCCCGCTCCAACCGGTGGCAGAGGGTGAAATGCCCAATTTTATGCGCCCCTACCGCTCCAAGGTCTACGAGAAGGATGGCCGGAGCATTGTTGAGTATAAGGAACTCATGAGCGAAGAGGAAGAGCGGCGCTCCATCTGGATTATTCAAAGCGGTACCCAGACCTATTGGACAGACCCCCAGAGCAAGCTCTTCTTCGAGCTGCCCGTGGGAATCGGCGACCGGCAGGACAACCTCTACTACCTCGCTTCCCGCAGCCTGACCGTTCTGGAGGTTTCCCGCGAACAGGTCGATGGCAAGGATTACGACTGCTTCGAGGTTGCGGAGGACACCCGCACCGTCAAGTGGTATTTCGGCGACGACGGCATGCCGTTTCTCCGCAGCTATTCCTCCGGAGAGGATGTCCGGGTGGAGGTGCGGTATGACAACATCACCTTCGGCGACATGCAGGATGACGCCTTTGCCCTTGCCGGGCACACAGCACTGAAAGAGTTGCCCGACTACGCCTATGTCCTGGAGCTACAGCCCGAGCAAGAATCGGAGGCTGAGCCGGAAGAAACATCTTCCGAAGAGGAAAGCAGCGAGGAAGAATCCTCCGTCGCTGAAAGCTCCGGCAGTTCCTCTTCATCCAAAGCGGAATCCTCTTCCAAGCCTTCGTCTTCAGCCTCCTCAGCGGCATCTTCCACAGCTTCTTCCGCACCGCAACAACCCTCCCTTCCTTTTTCCAGCGAAGCGACTGTGATCACCAATCCCACCCTCTCCTCCAGCTCTGCCAGTGAAAGCTCCGCCTCTTCCGCTTCGTCTGAGGAGGAGTCCACCCAGCCCACAAATGTCATTCCGGACACCTATCCCAGGGGGGAGGTTCCCCTGCCCGCCGGGTTGTCTGTGGCTCAGGCAAGCCTCTCCAACCGCGCCGGGCGCAAGGTATATCACGTGTCCGGCACTGTGTCGGGCGCGGCGGTCGGCCCTGTCTCCCTCTACGACGATCTGCTCAGCGGCAGCTCGGGCTACTCCTACAAAGAGAGCTACAGCGAGGAAAACGGTCAGACATATTACTATATCAAGGGCACGTCCGGTGGGTGGAGCGTCTCGGCCAACATCACCGAGTACCACAACGGCAACCCTGTTGAAGTCAGCGTTTACGTCGAAAAATAACGATAAAGGAGCCCGCATCGGTATGCCCACTAAGCAGGATATGGCTCCGGGTAAAGAAGAGCTTGTCGTCGGCACCACGCTTCTGGCAGGGCGCATTCTCATGGAGTCCGGCTCGGAGACCAGCCGGGTGGAGAGCACCATGGAGCACATCATCCGCCATTCCATGGGGGAAAAGGAGAACCAGCGGCAGCATATCTTTGTAATGCTCAACGGCATTTTCGTCACTCTCCCCCCTCTCCACACCAGCTTCCTTCAGGTGACCAAGCGCAACTACAATCTGAGCAAGGTCACCCAGGTCAACCAGATTTCCCGTGATCTCGCCGCCGGCGACATCGATTTAAAGGAGACCCACAAGCGGCTGGTGGAGGTGAATGCACAAAAGCCCCCCCTCTTCACCCCCCTCCAGCTGCTTTGCACCGCGCTTCTCAGCGGCAGCGCCGCGCTGCTGTTCGGCGGCCCCCCCGTAGCCTTTCCTGTGGCCGCAGCGGCGGGCTTGGTCTCCTTCTTCATCTACAGCCTGATCTCCCGCTTTCTGGACATGCCCTTCATCGCAGAATTTGCCGCCACCTTCTCCGGTAGCCTGGCAGGCTTCTTCCTCTCCCGGGCGGTGGGCGCACCCATCGACTTTGTCATGATCGGCGCAGTCATCCCCCTGGTGCCGGGAATCGCCGTCACCAACGCCATCCGGGACATCATGGACCGCCACTACCTCACCGGCATGATGCGCTTTCTGGAATGCCTGTTCATAGCGGCCTCCCTCGGCGCAGGCGTCGCGCTGGTGTATTTTCTCTTTTGACTGTAGTCTTCTCGAAAGGCGGTATGTGCTGTGCTGGAACAGCTTCTCTATCAAATGTTGATCAGCCTCGTCTCCTCTGTCTCCTTTGCGGTGCTGTGCAATGTGCCAAAGGGCACCGTTGCCATCGGCGGCGTGATCGGAATGGTGGGATGGGTGGGCTACTGGCTCATCATCCGCATGGAGTACAGCATCTTTGTGGCAAGCTTTGTCTGCGCCCTCATCCTCACCTCCGCCAGCCATCTGGCATCCATCTTCTTCAAAAAGCCCATGATCGTCTTCTTTGTCCCCGGACTGGTTCCGGTGGTGCCGGGCATCACCTTCTACGAAGCTTTCCGAAGTCTCATCCAGGGGGAATACCTCATCGCGGGCAAAATCTTCCTCAATGTTCTCTACACCGCCGTGGGTATCGCATCCGCCTTTGTCATCGCCTCCTCCTTCTTCAAGGTATATCACCTCATCCGAATAGAGCTCAAGCGGAGAAGGCGGCTGCGGCGCATTACAAAATAATTGCCAACAACCACTTGCTTTTTGCCCTAAACTGTTGTATACTATAGACAACTTAATAAGAAAGGGGGGGTTATCATTAGTCAGCCTAGTGTCTTGTTAACCCAGTGATTTAGTGTTATCATCACAGAAAAAGGGCGGTGTGATGATGGCGAAGAAATACTATGTAAATTTAAGTGAATGCGAGCGCACACAGTTACAGGAAATGCTCCAAAAGGGAAAGGTCTCCGGATTCAAATTGCGTCATGCGGCCATACTGCTGAAGCTGGATGAAGTTGATGCAAACAGGGGCTGGACACAGAAAAAGATAGCAGAGGCCTATGGCAGCACAGAAGCCACTGTCACAAATATAGCCAGGCGATTTGTAGAAGAAGGCCTTGAAAGTGCGTTGAACCGAAAGCCACAGCAGAATCGTGCGCGGAAAGTGGATGGCGATGCGGAAGCAAAAATAGTCGCGCTCGTGTGTGGCGCTCCTCCCGAAGGGCAGGG
>JBKEBS010000014.1:0-1512 GCA_047973265.1 Oscillospiraceae bacterium | reverse complement strand
GTATGTGAGTGACCCAAGCCAGTCTTGCCAGACAAAGAGAAGCGCTGATAAAATAAAATCAGCGAAAGGCAGGGATAGGGAATGGGACAAAATCAGTATGATGCGGCGTTCAAACGAGAGAGCGTCAAAATGATGGAAAGCGGCATGAGTGTGGCGGCGGTATCAGAAAAGCTTGGTGTTCATGTGAAAACGCTATATCGTTGGCGAGATGAACACCGGCGGGATGGCGCACATGCCTTTCCTGGGAAGGGGAATTTGACACCAGCCGATGCACAGCAGCGGGATTTGCAACGGCGGATAAGGGATTTGGAAGAGGAGAACGAGATCTTAAAAAAAGCGGCGGCCATCTTTGCAAAACAGGGGAAATGAAATACCGATTCATGTACGAGCACCGCAGGCAGTACAGGATCAGCAAGATGGCCGACACGATGGAAGCATCCCGAACGGGATATTACGGTTGGGTCAAACATGGGTGTACGAGCCGACGAGAGCAGCGTGATGAAGCAGACCTCAAACTCATTCGCAAAGCTTTTGTAGAAACAAAGCAGACCTATGGCCCCAGGCGGCTGTCCAAGCATTTACGCCAGCAAGGCCACAATATGGGTCGTGTGCGCGTGGAACGGTTGATGCGGGAAAACAATATCATCCCCAAAACGGTGAGGAAATGGAGGGCCACTACAAACTCCAATCACGATTACCCGGTAGCCCCTAATCTGCTGAACCGAAACTTCTACGTTGCCAGGCCTAATACTGCTTGGGTCAGCGACATCACTTATGTGGCCACGGGCGAAGGCTGGCTATATCTGGCGGCGGTGATGGACTTATGCACCGGCAAGATTGTCGGCTGGGCCATGGGTGAACGCATGACGGCCAATCTTGTATGCGATGCTCTCAAGCAGGCGGTGCTTCGCCAGCGGCCACCAAAGGGCATTATCTGCCATTCGGACCGCGGCGCTCAGTATGCTTGCAGGGATTATCGTCGCTTGCTGAAAAGGTTTGGCTTCGTCCAAAGTATGTCACGCAAGGGTAATTGCTGGGACAACGCTCCGATGGAAAGTTTTTCGGAACCCTCAAAACCGAACTCATCTACCATGAGGATTACCTCACACGCAACCAAGCCAGAGCCTCTATCTTCGAATATGTCGAGGTTTTCTACAATCGAAATCGGCTTCAGGAGAAGCTCGGCTATCTTTCACCTGAGGTTTACGAAAAACTTAGCTTTTCAGCGTAACTCTGTGTCTGAGTGAGCTGGAGGGGGTCAACAGCTTGAGAACTTCTCCGGAAAAACAGTGGTGAGTGTGAAACAGGATTTCTATGCCACTGTCTATCTTGCCGGGTTTGCCGCCGCATGTGCCGCCGATGCAGATGAAGTCATTGCCGCACGGGATGCTGGAAAACACCTTAAATACAAGCGTAAATCAAGCCAGACCCGTACAATTGCAAAACTGCGCGAGAGATTCTTGCAAATTCTCTTGACCCGCGATCCCGACATCCGCAAAGTTCTATTCGATC
>JBKEBS010000013.1:0-14824 GCA_047973265.1 Oscillospiraceae bacterium | reverse complement strand
TTCCTGTTACTGTTCATAGGCTCTCGCTTTCCTCCGAAGGCGGCTACTTGTTAAAGGTGTCGTTGACCTCCTGGGTGGCGGCCTCTCCGCCCAGCTTCATCCAGTTTTCCACGAATACGTCGAACTCGTCCAGGGATTCGCCCATGATGATCTTGGTGAAGGCGTCGTCCTCCGTTTTGATTAGGGTCTCGGATATTTTTGCGTAGTTCTCGGGGGTCGCCCCGGCCTTTCTGTCCAGAAGAATCCTGTCGTCGTCCACGTACTTGGAGAGGACGGCGTAGGCGCCCCCGGGGCCCATCTGGACATACCGGCCGTAGGCGGTGGTGTCTGTGATGCTGTCCTTTTCGTCCTGCCACTTTTTGGCGGCGGTGTAGAAGGGCATCTGCTGGGGGGGCAGCTTGGATTCATCGCCGCTGGTGAGTGCCTCGGAGATGTTGACATAGGCGCTGTACTCGTTGGTGGGGTCTGTCTGGACAGCGGGCGGATACGACCACATGACCGTCTCCTTGTACTCGGGCTCGTTGAAGCGGCCGTCCGCAAAGCGCTCGCAGAAGAGGTTGATCATCTTGATCACGGCCTCCGGCTGCTCCATGTTCTTGTTGATGACGATGTACTGCCCCACCGGGAAGGTTCCTTGGAGGTAGAGGGGTTGATCGTCCTTGGCCGGGATATCGTGGGGGAGGAAAGCGGCGTCGGGATTCGTCTTCACCAGGTTGTAGGTGCCCCAGAAGCCGATGTTGTTGCTGCCGTAGGTGATGCCCACCTTGCCGTTGGTGATGTCCTCAATGACCTTGTTGGTGTCCTTGACGGCGAATTCCTTGTCAAAGATGCCCCTCTGGTACAGGGTTTGCAGATAGCCGAGGGACTCCTTCATTTCGGGCTGAACGGAGCCATACTCCAGCTTGCCGTCCTTCTCTATCCAGATTTTTGGGTAGGCGTGATAGGCGTTGGTGATGCCCGTGATGGTGTTGATGCCGCCTGTGAGGGTTTTATCCAGCGCGATGCCGTAGGAGCCGGGGTGCTGCTCCATGAACTTCAGGGCGAGGGCTTCCAGCTCCTCCATGGTGGCGGGCAGCTCCATGCCGCTTTCCTCCAGCCAGTCCTGACGAATCCAGAGAATGTTGGGCAGGGAGATCGTGCCCCAGCCCAGGTCGGCGATGCCGTAGTGCTTGCCGTTGACAAAGCCGGACTCGTAACCCTCCATAAAATTGGAGTCGTGGGTCTTGACCAGGTCACTGGCCCAGGTGGGGTACAGCTCGGTCAAGTCCATGATGGCGTCTTCCTGGGCCAGGTTCATGAAGTCGGCGGAGCGGGGGCGGAAGAAGTCCGGTATGCTGTCCGAGGCCAGCATGGTGGCGATTTTCGTGTTCCACTGAGTGCTGTCCACCACCCAGTCGTACTTGACTGTGATGCCCAGCTCATCGTACAGCATGCGGGTGTAGACATTGTTCTCGATATCGTCGCCCTCGGGGAAGACGTTTTCGTCGTTGACGCTGCGCACCGAGGTCACGACGATGGGAGGATCGTACTTGCCCAACGGGTCAATCACGCCGCTGCCGCCGCTGCTTTCCGGGGAATCACCATTCGCCTCCGGGGCGGATTCGACAGGGGTACTGGAACTGGAGGATGGGGGGAGCTCTTCCGGGCCCTTGGAGATGCAGCCGCCCATCGCCGATATCACCAGGGATATCACGCAGAGCAGGGAGATCACTCTCATTACTTTTGACATCTTCACTTCCTCGACCTCTCTTTCGTAAAATGGGTGGATATTGCTTTTCCGTGCAATTCCATTACAATTATAGGCGAGTGGTCGGGCGGTTGATATAACATTATTTTTACATACTAAACTTCTCATGACATAATACGGCTACAAAGCGTAATTTTGTGGATATGCGGAAGGCGGTGTGGAAATGAAAACCAAGCTGCGCAAGTCACTGTTTTTCAGGGTCATGGCGGTTTTCGTGCTGGCGGTGGTGCTGCTGTGGGCGCTGGGCATCTTCCTGTTTGAAAAGAGCCGGGATGTGATGGTCGAGCAGTATGTGGACTCCATTCAAAAGCAGGTCTCCATCTATCTCTCCGATCTGGAGGAGGATTTCCAGCGGATCAGCCGGGTGCAGGAGATTCTGGCCGCCGATGAGGATTTGCTGTTTCTCAAAAACAAAAACATCTCCAACATCGACTTCGACATCGTTCAGGCCATCAACCGGGTGATCCGCCAGCTGCTCAACGCCAAGGCGGGAAACGAGTACATTCAGGAGGTGCGGGTGCACTTCCTCGACATGGGCCGCCAGTTGAGCTCCGGCCTCATCACATACGGCGAGCTGGACAGGTTCCGCCTGATTCTGGAGGAGGGCAGCCGGGACGGCGCAATGCGCCACTCCGACGGGGAGCTGTACCTCACAACGCTGCCCTACTTCACGGCGTCCGACCTGAACAGCGTCTCCTTTGTGGTGGAGACACAGCTGGATCAAAAGCGCATTGTGGAGAACATCCGCAACTTCAATATGGTGGACGGCGCTGTGAGCGGCATCTACTTTGACAAATTCGATTATTCCCTGCAGTCCGGCGACTCCTTCCGGGCGCTGTACGCACAGACAGAGCCCGGTGTATCCACCCAGCGCCTGCGGATACAGGGCGAGCCCTACCTTGCGGTGGGCTATCGCTCGGAGCCCCTTCACCTGAGCTATGTCCAGTTCATCCCGGAGCGCCTTGCGTTCAAGACCATCAACGAATTCCGCAGCTGGTACGTCGTTTTCAGCCTGCTGGTGCTGTTGATTGTCACCGTGGGCACGGTCTTTTCCAACTATGAGATCAGAAAGCCCGTGGACAGCCTTGTGGACGCCCTCCACAAGGTGGAGGAGGGGGATTTCGGCGTCCAGCTGGACAGGGAGGGGCGGTACCGCAACGAGTTCGCCGTGATCTTTGAGGCGTTCAACAACATGGTGAACAGGATTTGCGCCCTCATCAACGACGTCTACGTCCAGAAGATTCTGATTCAGCGGGCCGAGCTGCGGCAGATGCAGGCGCAGATCAATCCCCACTTCCTCTACAACAGTTTTTACATCCTGAAAAAGCGCATCAACAACGGCGAGTACGAGGAGGCAAAGTCGTTCACTGACATGCTGGGCGCCTATTTCAGCTTCCTCAACAAGAATTACCGGGACTGCACGACCCTTTCGGAGGAGGTGCGGATGGCCCAAATTTATGGGAAAATCCAGGGGATTCGCTTTCGGGACAGGATTCAAATACTATTCGAGGAGCTGCCCGCCGAGCTGGAAAAGGTGACCGTGCCCCAGCTGATCCTCCAGCCCATCTTGGAAAACGCCTTCAAATACGGCCTGGAGGAAATGGAGTTTGACGGCCTGCTGCGGGTGTCCTTCGACAGCGACGCGGAATTCATCACAGTGACGGTAGAGGACAACGCCGAGACCTTCAGCAAAAACGACGACACGCTGAAGAAGCTCCAGGATTTCATCGGGCAGAGTGACCAGATCACCGAGGTGTCAGGGCTCTTTAACATTCACAGGCGGCTGCAGCTTTTTACCGGGTACCCGGGAACGGGGCTGTCCTTTTCCCGGAGCGGCTATGGGGGGTTAAAGGTGACAATGCGAATAAGCAGGGTGACGGGAAATGTTTAAGATTCTCATTGTGGATGACGAGCGGGAGATTGTAGAAAATCTGGAAAATATCCTGAAAAATGCCTTTGGGGAGGCGGAAATCCTCGTCACGGGGATCAGCAGGCAGGCGCTGGAGATCGTCAACACCGATGTCATCGACGTGCTGCTGACCGACATCCGCATGCCGGGGGTCAACGGTTTCGAGCTCTCCCAGGCCGCGAGAGAGAGCAACCCCCTGTGCAAGATCATCTTTCTCACCGGCTACAGCGACTTCGACTACGCCTACACGGCCCTGAAGCAAGGCTGCGACGACTTCATCCTGAAAACCAACACCGACGCCGAGGTGCTTGCCGCCCTTGGGCGGGTGATCGGCGAGGTGCGCGAGGAAAAAGAACAGCAGGAGCTTCTCCACCGAGCCCAAACTGTATACGGTATGCAGAGCGGTGATGCCCAGGAGGACACAAGCGGCGTGGAGTTCGTGAAGCGGTATATATGGGAGCACATAGACCGGCATATTTCTCTGGGCAAGCTGGCGGAGATGGTGTATCTCAACCCCGCCTACCTGTCCCGCATTTTCAAGAGTGCCACAGGTTACACGGTCACGGAGTTTTTGACCCTTGTCCGGATGGAGCGCTCCAAGCAGCTGCTGGTGGACACGAACCGGAAGGTGCAGGATATCGCCCTGGCCGTGGGGATTGACTCCCCGGTCTACTTTGGTCGGATGTTCAAGAAGAAAACAGGGCTCACCCCCCAGGAATTCCGCAGCCGCTATTACGGCGTTGCCGGAGAGGAAGAGTAAACAGGAAAGAAGCTGCCAATGATGCCGCTGTCGGCTCAAGTTTCATTTGACATGTGATTGCGGTAAGAATATAATGAGTTAAAGTATTGATGTATTACGACTATCAGGAGGGTTACAATGTCCGGACAGGCCTACAATCCCTATGAGAATGCGCAAGCGCAGTTCGACAGTGTTGCAAAAATTCTGGAGCTGGAAGGCGGAACGAAGGCGCTGCTGCGCCAGCCCATGATGGAAGCCCACTTTACCATTCCAGTGAAGATGGACGACGGCTCCACCCAGGTGTTCCAGGCATTCCGCATCAAGCACAACGATGCCAGAGGGCCGGCAAAGGGCGGAATCCGCTTTCATCCCCATGAGACAGCCGACACAGTGCGCGCCCTCTCCATGTGGATGACCTGGAAGTGTGCGGTCGTCGATATTCCCCTGGGCGGCGGCAAGGGCGGCGTCATCTGTGACCCCCACAACCTCTCCATGGCGGAGCAGGAGCGCCTGTGCAGGGGCTACGCCCGCAGGCTGTACAGCCAGCTGGGCCCCAACCTGGATGTACCCGCGCCCGACGTCATGACAAACGGGCAGCACATGCTGTGGATGCTGGACGAATACGAGACCATTGCCGGGGGCCGCTATCCCGGTATGATCACCGGCAAGCCCGTGGGCATGGGCGGCTCGCTGGGCCGCACCGAGGCGACCGGCTTTGGCGTGATCTACTGCCTCAAGGACTTCCTGCGGTACGAGGGTATTCCGGTGGAGAGCACCACCGCCAGCATTCAGGGCTTCGGCAACGTGGCGGAGTATGCGGCCCGCATGTATGCCGAGCTGGGCGGCAAGGTGATCGCGGTATCCTGCTGGAACCAGGCCGACTCAAAGGCGTACACCTTCAAAAAGGCGACCGGCTGCGATATTGAGGAGCTTGTGGGAATCAAGGATTCTTTCGGCAGCATCGACCGGGAAAAGGCGGAGGCGCTTGGCTACGAAATCCTCCCCGGCGACGCCTGGCTCAGCCAGGACGTGGACGTCCTGATCCCCGCCGCGCTGGAAAACCAGATCACGCCCGTGGTGTTCCCCCAGATATCCTCCAAGGTCAAGGTGATCTGCGAGGCTGCAAACGGCCCCACCACTCCCGACTGCGACCCCCTGATCCGGGAAAAGGGCATCACCCTTCTGCCCGACTTCCTGTGCAACGCAGGGGGCGTTACCTGTAGCTACTTCGAGCAGGTGCAGTGCAACATGAACTATTTCTGGGACAAGGCGGAGGTTCTGGAAAAGCTGGAATACAACATGACAAAGGCGTTCCGGGCGGTCTATGACCTGGCGAAGGAGCGAAACCTGTACATGCGTGACGCGGCGTACATCATCGCGATCAACCGCGTGGCCGAGGCGGTCAAGCTGCGGGGCTGGGTTTAACCGGTAACAAATAGAAAAAGGCGGGGGCATCGCAGATGGATGCTCTCGTCTTTTTAGCTTATCGATCATTGATTATACCCCCGCGATTGCATATAATAAGCATAAACGTGAGGATGGGACGGTGACAATCATGGATAATTACGATACCCAGATGCTGGCCGAGCGGGCCAAAGAGCTGGAGTGCATGTACGCGGTCGACGAGGTGCTGCAAAACAAGAGCCTCACCCTGTCCGCCGCCATGATGGAGCTTGTGGGCGTCATTCCCATCGGCTTCACGGCGCCCGCCGCCTGCCGCGTGCGGATCAAGCTGTGGGACGACACCTTCCTCCTCCCCGATTTTGACAGCGCGGAGCCCCTTGGTGCGGTTCCGATTCTGACCGAGGACGACGAGCCCATCGGCGAAATTGCGGTGGGCTACATCCCCGCCCTGCTGGAGGGGGATAGCCCGCTGCTCAGCAACGAGATAAAGCTGCTGAAAGCAATCTCCCGCCGCGTGTCCATCCGCGCCTCCGGCAACCGCCGGGAGCTCTCCCTGCTGCTGGATATGCTGCGCCGCATCGACCCGGATATTCTCAGGCGGATCGGCGAGAAGCTGCGCATCCACCTGAAAAAAACCGTGGGCAGCAGCGCCGACGCCCTGTTCGACGAGCTCGGCATCCACGAAAGCCAGGACTACGGCGAGGTGAACACCCCCTCTGCCCGCCCGCCTGTGATGGACACCGACCTCATCGGCAAAAAGCTCATTGAGGGCGCGACCGCCTTTTTGCCCCAGGATTCCGTCTACAGCCTGATCAGCGGCTGGATTCAGGAGGAGCGCGTCCTGGCCCTGGTCAGGGTGGTGGACAGCAAGGACGCCAGTGTCAGCGACGTTCTCGAGGCGGTGCGCAAATACACCGTGGCGGTGGCGGACGGCCAAGCCGTGGGCAGCCAGACCGAAACCTGGCTGGTGGCGGAGCTCGCCCACCGCTTTTTGACAAGCGACGAAACCCTGATCAACCTGGTTTTGGATCACCTGCGAATTTCCGATTTTATCCCCATGCTGGAGCGGATTATCGGCTCGGAAACCAGCATGGGGAACATCGGCGGAAAAGGGGCGGGCCTATTTATCGCTGGTCAGATTCTAAAGCACGCCGCCGAGACAGAGCCCCTGTTGGAGGGGGTCAAGCTTCCCCGCACCTGGTACCTCGCAGCCGACCAAATTGTGGATTTGCTGCACTACAACAGCATGGAGGACATGAACTTCTACAAGTACAACTCCATCTTTTACCTGCGGATGACCTACGGCAACATTGTCACCAAAATAAAAAATGCGAAGCTGCCGCCTCACACGGTTCGGATGCTGCGCATTGTGCTGGAGGATCTGGAAGACGTCCCCCTGATCGTGCGCTCCTCCTCGCTGCTGGAGGACAGGCAGAGCGGTGCTTTCAGCGGAAAATACAAAAGCCTCTTCCTGCCGAACCAAGGAACAAAGCAGGAGAGGCTCGACGCCCTGGTGGACGCCGTGCTGGAGGTGTACTCCTCCATGTACAACCCCGACGCCATACAGTACCGGCGGGAGCGGGGGCTGCTCAACTTCACCGAGCAGATGGGCGTGCTGATCCAGGAGGTCGTGGGACAAAAGATCGGGAAGTACTTCATGCCCGCATACGCGGGGGTGGCGTTTTCCCACAACCTGCTGCGCTGGTCTTCCCGCATCACGAGGAACGACGGGCTGGTGCGCATGGTCATGGGCCTGGGCACCCGGGCGGTGGACAGGGTCAACGACGATTATCCTGTGCTCTTTTCCCCCGGAAAACCGGGGCTCCAGGTCAACCAGTCCCCGTCAGATGTCCGGCACTATTCCCCCAAGCACATCGACCTGATCAACCTGGAAACCGGTGCCTTCGAGACGGTGGATGTCCTCCCCTTCCTGCGGGGGGAGGGCGGGGAGATGCCGGGGCTGCACAAATATGTCTCGGTCTACAATCACGATTTTGTGGAGAACCGGAACGCCTTTTCTCTCGACCCCAAGACCGACGACATGGTCGTGACCTTCTCCCCCATCATCACGGCGTCGGAGCTGCCTGCAAGGCTGAAGAGGATGTTGGATGTCCTCTCCGAGAAGTTCGACAGCCCGGTAGATATTGAATTTGCCTGCGACGGAAAGGATTTATACCTCCTCCAATGCAGGCCCCAGGGCTCGGGCCATTTCAGCGGCCCCGCGCCCATCCCGAAGAACCTGAACAGGCAGGATATCCTGTTTACCGCAAACCGCTATATCTCCGATGGCATGCTCCGGGACATCACCCACATCGTCTATGTGGATGGGGTGGGCTACGATTCCCTGCAAAAGAAGGAAGACCTCCTGGCGGTGGGAACCGCCGTGGGCATGCTCAACGACGCCTTGCCACGCCGAAAGTACATCCTCATGGGGCCGGGGAGATGGGGCAGCCGGGGAGATATCAAGCTGGGGGTGCGGGTGACCTACTCCGACATCTCGGGCACGGCGGCTCTTATCGAGGTCGCCCGGGAAAAGCAGTCCTATGTGCCGGAGCTCTCCTTTGGCACCCACTTCTTCCAGGATTTGGTGGAGGCGGGGATTGTCTACATCCCCCTGTACCCCGACGAAGAGGGCATCCAGTTCCGGGAATCCTTTTTCCGCCACGGCGGCAACATCCTGGGCGAAGTCCTTCCCCAGTACGAGTGGCTCTCCGACGTCATCCGCGTGATCGACGTCCCTGCGGTGTGCCACGGGAAGATGCTCTCCGTCCACATGAATTCCGAGCTGGAGCAGGCGGTGGCCTTTTTGCAGGCGCCGAGCCCTCCCGGCAAGGCAGGTGAAAAGGCGCAGAGTCTGGATCAGGTGAATTGGGAACTGCGGGACAACCGGGAGCACTGGCAGTGGCGCCACTACATGGCCCAGCAGATCGCCGACACTGCGGACATGGAGGGTCTCGGCATCAAGGGGGTTTACCTGTTCGGCAGCACCAACACGGGCAGCACAGGCATGGGCAGCGACATCGACCTGCTGCTGTATTTTGACGGCGACTCCGGGCAGCGCGTTCTGCTGGAGCAGTGGCTGGACGGCTGGAGCCGCGCGCTGGCGAAGATCAACTTCCTGCACACCGGGTACAACACCGACAGGCTGCTGGACTTCCACATTGTCACCGACGGGGATATCGCCTCCGGCGATTCCTTCGCGATCAGGATCAACTCCGCGCTGGATCCCGCCACGCCGCTGCGCCTGCGGAATAACGTAACCACAGATGAAAGCGTCTAAGCGCCCACTCACGTGACGAATCCTCGTGGGCTGTAGCCGCTGAAGGGCAGTTAATCTGCGGTTACGTAATCGTTTTTAGCGGGAAGTTTCTTTCCTGAGCGCCGGCAGCATGTGCTTGTACCGGTAATAGAGGAAGTAGATGATATAGGCGGAGCCTGTCACGATCCAGGTCACGGGGAAGCTGACCAGCACGGTATCCAGAGTGTGGTTCAGGGGCACGACAACGAGGATCCACAGGACGCGGAGCACGCAGATTCCCAGCAGGGTGATCAGCATGGGCCGGAAGGTCTCCCCCGTGCCGCGTATGACGCCCGCCAGCACATCGATAAACACAAAGAAGATGTAGAATGGTGCGTAGATGTTCCGCATCATGTGTGTGCTCAATTCGATCACCGCAGCGTCATTGATGAACAGGGAGCCGAAGGGGCGGGCGAAAATATACAGGCAGACGCTGATTCCGCCGATCACCCCCAGGGCGATCACCAGCCAGATGCGGGTTGCCTTGAGTACCCTGTCCATACGGCCCGCCCCGCAATTCTGTGCCGCGAAGGTGGAGATGGCGGAGCCGAAGGCCTCCAGCATGGTCCAGATGATCACGTCCATCTTTCCCACCACCGCCCACCCGGCGATGGAGTCGGTGCCGAACTGGTTGACGCTGGACTGCACAAGGATATTGGCCAGCGGGTACATCATAGATTGCAGGGCGATGGGCAGGCCGGTGCGCAAAATGCGCTTGAACATCGTCTTGTCGATGCCTATCTTACGGATAAATAGCTGGAAGCTCTGCTGCGAGCGCATGAGTGTTATGACGGCGAGCGCCGCGCTGATCAGCTGCGAGATGATGGTGGCCAGCGCCGCGCCGGAGACCCCCCAGCCAAAGCCGCCGACAAAGAGGTAGTCCAGGCCGATGTTCACGAGGCAGCTCACCAGCAGGAACAGAAAGGGCCGGCGGGAATCCCCCACCGCGCGCAGGATGCCCGCGCCGATGTTGTAGACCAGCGAGGGGATCATGCCCGCGAAGTAGATGCGGGTGTAGCTCACCGTCATGGGCAGAAGCTCCTCGGGCACCTTCATGAGGCGCAGGCAGGGCTCCGCCAGGAAGATACCCGCCACCATGACCACTGCTCCGCCCAGCAGTGCGAAGGCCATGCCAGTGTGCACGGCCTTGTGCACCTTGGCGTACCGCTCACCGCCGTAATACTGGGAGATGATGATGGTAGCGCCCACCGAAATTCCCAGGAACATGTTGATGAACAGGCGGATCAGGGGGGAGGTGGCGTCCACTGCCGCCAGAGCCTCCTTGCCCGCGAACTGCCCGACGATGACCGCATCGGCCATCGAATAGAGCTGCTGCAGAAAAGAACCCAGCACCAGTGGGAAGAAGAACCGCAGCAGCTTCTTCCAGATAACGCCTTCGGTCAAGCGGTTACTGTCCATATCGGTATTAGCCCCTTTTTTCCCGGAATATAGCCGCGCTCACTGTGCGCGGCATGCTCGACTGATTATAGCATGCTTGTGGCTTTGCGCAACAGCCCCCAAATTGGATAAAAAGAAACCCGATGCTCCTGCATCGGGTTTCTTTTTATGGCGGGGTCAAAAAATATGGGAGTAGAGATGCCGGTCGATCGCTTCGATATCCTTGTTTTTGAGGAACGAGAGGTATTCCCTGTGCTCCTCCTCCACCTTGTCCAGGGAGCCGAATGGCTCCAGTGGTTCCTCCGCACCGCCCTTCGCCTTCTCCTGGATGCCGATGCCCCGCATGAGGATTTGGGGGTGGATTCGCACGATGATGATATCCCAGAGGGCGGAGAGATTGGTGCTCTCCACACGGTTGACAATGTAGCTGTGAAAGCTGATATCCAGGTGGGTCAGCTCGTTGACATCCCCGCGCTCGCAGGCGTCCTTCATGCTGTCCAGCAGGCTGCTCAAATGAGCGTAGTCCTCCTCGGTCATCACCTTCATGGCATGATTCGCCGCGTACTTCTCAATCAGCCTGCGGATGGGCACAAATATCTCGATTGTCTCCTGGTGGGAGAGCTCGGCCACCACGGTTTCCTTGTGGGGGCTGGCCTTGACCAGGCCCTCCTTCGCGAGCAGGGCGAAGGCCTCGCGGATCGGCCCGCGGCTGATGCCCATCTGCTTGGCAAAATCGGCCTCCCGCAGCCTGTCGCCCGGCTTCAGCTGGCCGCTCAGAATAGCCTCGCGGATGATGTTGTACACCTGATCCTTGAATGATTTTTGCAGCGCAAAGGCGCTGTTTTTTTCAAATGCGCCCATCGCCTCACCTTGGCTCATAAGTTTATCCCACCTCATAATATAACATCCTATTCTTGATGGTACCTTGTTTTTACTTACGTGTCAATAGTAAATGGATAATTGTATGAAATTAATTGTTGACAATCAACTATCGTGATGCTACTATGTAGCCAAAGTTAAGTGGTACAGATTAAATGACTATTTGAAAGCAAATTCATTCAAATAGTACAATTTAGACACGTTGGAGGAAAGCGTCGCGAAAGGTCACCCTTTTTGCCTTCGCACTTTATCGATTTACTTTGATGCAGAAAAAAGGAGGAGATTCCTGTGAAAGCTGTCGTGTGGGTGGGCCGGGATAAGCTGGACTTTCGGGAAGTTCCGGAACCGGCCTGCTTGCCCGGGCAAGTCAAAATTAAGGTGATGAGTGCCGGGGTCTGCATGACGGATGTTCACATCATCACCGGAAAGTTTGCGGCGGGAGAGCCACCCCACATCCTGGGCCACGAGATCGCCGGTGAGGTTGCGGAGGTCGGGAATGGCTGCGGGGACATCGCTCTGGGCGACCGCGTAGTGGTGGAGACAGCCATAGGCTGCGGAATCTGCCACCACTGCCGCACTGCCAACAAGCACCTCTGCGACAGAGGCGGAGAAATCGGCTACCCCCCCTATCAGGGCGGCTACGCGCAGTATGTTTGCGTTCCCCGCGGCTGCGTCTACAAGCTGCCGGACAATGTCGGATACGACGCAGCGGGAATTATGGAGGCAGTTGCCTGTCCCTTCGGCGCGGTGGAAAGGGTTGGGATGTCTATGGGGAGCTCCGTTCTCATCCAGGGCCCCGGGATTGCGGGATTGTCTTTTGTGCAGGCCGCCCGGGCACATGGTGCGGGCAAGATCATCGTGACCGGCACCAAGCCCTTTCGCCTGGAGAAGGCCAGGGAACTGGGCGCCGACGTGGCGATCGATGTCGCGAAGGAGGATGTGGCCAGCAGAGTACTGGATGAAACGGCAGGGGAGGGAGCTGATCTCTCCATCGATACGGTGGGCAGCGAGGCTTCCATCCGGTTGGCAGCGGAGCTGGCCCGCAAGAACGGGAAGGTCGTCCTCTACGGAATCCCCAACGGAGACGCCACTCTCACCTATCCCGTGCAGAGGATGATTCTGAATCAGCTGACTGTCTATGGCGTGACCAACAACGAGCTGATCTGGCAGCCGCTGCTGACCCTGCTGGAAAAGGGGACAGTGCGCATTGACGACATGGTGACCCACCGCTTTCCCCTGCGGGAGCTGCGCAGCGCGGTAGACCTTTTGTTGGAGCGCCCGGAGCACCTGATCAAAGCGGTTGTGCACCCCTGGCCCTGACAGTGGCAGACGATCCGGCGGCAAACAAGTTGGGAGGTAATACACATGCACAGTACAACGGCCCGAACAGGGGCAAAGCCGGCCAGAAAGGCGGTGGGTGTCCGCCTGTGGCAGCAGCGGTACCTGTTTATTCTGGTGGTGCCGGCAATCATCTGGATGCTGGTATTCAACTACGCCCCCATGTACGGAATTCTCATCGCATTCAAGGACTACAACATCGGAAAAGGCATCACCATGAGCTCTTGGGCGGGGCTCAAGCACTTCGCGGAAATTGTGAACGACCCCTACTTCTTCAACGCGCTGCGCAACACGCTGCTTTACAGCTTTATCAACCTGATTATCGGCTTTCCCATTCCCATCATCTTTGCGTTGCTGCTCAACGAGCTGAACCGCTTTCTGCCCTACAAGAAATTTGTGCAGACCGTCAGCTACCTGCCCTACTTCCTCTCCTGGGCGTTTGTGGCCAGCTATCTCATGTCGCTGCTCTCTGATACCGGGCTGGTCAACAGCCTGCTGAAGGCCGTCGGCCTGCTGGACAGCTCCTACAGCTTTTTGGGCAACAACTTCTCCTTCATAGCGGTGATGGTCGTTACCTCGGTCTGGAAATCATTCGGCTACGGCTCGATCATCTACCTCGCGGCCATCACTTCCATTGACCAGACGATGTACGAGGCGGCCATCATCGACGGGGCAGGCCGCTGGCAGCGCATCTGGCACATCACCCTCCCCAGCATACAGTCCACCATCGTGATCCTGCTAATCATGCAGATCAGCGGCATCATCAACTCCAACTTCGAGCAGTTCTACCTGCTGCAAAACCCCATGGTAAAGGATGTCGCCCGTGTGATCGACGTCTACACCTATGAGATGGGCTTTGAGAAGGCCCGCTTCTCCTACGGCGCGGCGGTGGGCCTGTTCAAGTCGGTGGTGTCACTGGCACTGCTGGTATCGGCCAACAAAATATCCAACAAGCTGACCGGCGACGGAATCATGTAGAGGGAGAGGAATGAATATTGATATGGCTGCATCCAAAAGAAAAAAGCGGATATCTTTCAGCGCGTTCGACGCCGTCAACATCTTCCTGCTTCTCATCGTGGCTGTCGTCACCCTCTACCCCTTCTACAATGTGCTGATCATCTCACTAAACGACCCCACCGACACCCTGATGGGCGGGCTGTACACCCATGTGCGCAAGTTCACCTTTGACAACTACATGCACTTTTTCAGCAACAAGGATTTCGCTGGCTCCTTTGCCATGTCGGTGCTGCGCACCGTGGTGGGGGTTCCCACAAGCGTGCTGTTCACGGCTGCCTTCGCCTACGGCGTGTCCAAGAAATACCTGGTGGGGCAGAAGCTGATTCTGCGCCTCATGATGATCACGATGTATGTGAATGGCGGGCTGATCCCCACCTATATCCTGATCCGCTCCATCGGGCTGTATGAGAACTTCCTGGTCTACATTATCCCGGCGCTGTTCAGCGCCTACAATGCCATAATTCTGATCACCTTCTTTAAGGGAATCCCCGCGGAAATCGAGGAGTCGGTGCGGGTGGACGGCGGCAACGATCTGGTGATCTTCTTCCGCATCGTGCTACCCATCTCCATCCCGGTTATCGCCACCATCGCCCTCTTCAACGCCGTCACCCAGTGGAATTCCTGGTTCGACACCATCCTGTACGGCGGCAGGAAGCTTATGACACTGCAGGCGAAGCTGGTGGAGATCATCCGCGATGCCGACGCCGCCAGAAAGCTGGAGGCCTCGGGGCAGGCGATCACGGCCTCCATTGTCCGCGCCCACTTCAAGCCGACGGTGGAGTCAGTAAAGGCGACGGCGATGATGGTGACTGCGGTGCCCATCGTGCTGGTCTACCCCTTCGCCCAAAAATTTTTTGTAAAGGTAATAATGGTTGGGTATTTTAAAGGATCGGTGGCCCCTTTGGCCTGACCCCGTATAATGTACACCGCAAAAGATTTAGGAAAGACGGAAACACGACTCTAAAGGAAGGTGTACAAAATGGGGAAAGTGAATTACACGACGGAACAGATCATTGTAAAATTGCGGGAAGTGGAAGTGCATTGTAGTCAGGGGAAAACAGTAGCAGAAGCAGTGCGACAGATCGGGGTAACGGA
>JBKEBS010000012.1:0-15734 GCA_047973265.1 Oscillospiraceae bacterium | reverse complement strand
CCATGGGTAGGCCTTGACCATGCCCCCGTAGCCGAATGTCATCACTTCACCCCGTTTCTCATTCCCGCCTGTACAGCCTGCAGAACAGGTAGAAGCCGCCGACCACCTCGCTGTATCTGATCTCGCAGGGGTATTCCTCTGGGTACTGGTATCCGGGGAACTGCTTCTCGAAGGCCTCCTTCATGGTAGCGGTGGCCTTCACCATATCCACAACCTTTCGCTTTCCGAATTTGGAGAGCGACTTCTTTTCTCTCGCCGTCCGATCCACAAGGCCCAGGCTCTGGCCCCAGTGGCGGCGTCCGGGCAGCTCCGTCCCGCTCATATCCTCAAACTGCTTGGTAAAGTATTTGGAGATCCCAGTAAAGCCGCCCACCCGCTTTTTCTGCAAGCTCTTGGTGTTGGAGTAGTCCCCGCCATCCCATTTCATTTCCACCCAGTCCCGGCTGTCGATTCGCTCCATATGCCCGCCGCACTTGCAGGGCCTGTTCTCGTGGCCCCGCCTGGGTGTTTTCGCTTTCCCGCACTTGGAACAACGCAGTGCCCGGTGGGCCGTCAGTTCCCGGCTGAGCAGAACATGCACATGGTATCGCCCTGTACCGGTGAACTCTATCACGTAAATGTACTTGAGGTCTTTTGACCGGGCCCCTGCCTGAATTGCGTTGTAGCGGAGCGTCTTGATCCACCGGGTAACATGCGCTTCGCACTCGCCCAGGGAGGCAGGCTCCCTCTCGGGGCTGTACCCCCCTGTGAAGAAGATATCCCCGTCCTTGAAATTGGAGTGCACCAGCCGGACAAGCTTGCGCTGGGCGTTCTTTAGGTTCTGCCTCTGCTGAGCCTTGCCGGTGCGCTGCTCCCTGATGGCCCGGCGATAATCATCCCTGCCGGAGAATGAGGGGAAGATGGACACCTCCAGCATGTCCCCCGCCTCGATGCTGGTGGTCTGGTAGGAGCACTTGATCAACCGGTGGCGCTGCTCCCATTCCCGGAGCTTCTCCTGCTGTTCCCGGATAACCTCCTCCAGGGTGAGCTGGTGGGGAGGCTTCGGAAAGAGCTCCTCCCTGAATACAAACAGGGGATTGTATTTGCTGCCGCTTCCTTTTTTCATGGGCACCCTCTTTTCCGTGAGAAGATAGTACCCGATACATGCCCGTCAAAATGCGCAAACCCGCATTATTGCTTGACTTTTCGCACCAGTGTGCTATAATTTAGGTACTGGTTCCGACTTTGTCGGGCTTGTATCGGAAAGCCGCATTGCTTACCTTTCGATGGGAGGGCAATGCGGCTCTTTTCTTTTGCTCTTGGTCATTGTGAATAACTCCTTTCATTGTCCCTTACATATCATTGTGCTATAATGCGATTGAACGGAGGGGGAGCATGGATAAGAAGAAAGTGTTTTATTCAGTGTTTGGCGATATGGTTTACAAGCTTTACTATTGGGACCTATACAAAGACCACATCACGAAATGCGATAAATATATCGGCTTCTTTGTTGCGATCGTCACATCCTCCAGCGTTTCCGCTTGGTTCATTTGGGATTCACTCTCTTGGCTTTGGATGATGATAACGATAATCGCTCAGATTGTCGGCATTGCGTATCCTCGCATGAAGTATTCTGTTAAGGCATACGCTCTAAACCATGCTCTTCCGATAATGGAACGCATAAAAATAGAGATGGAGCGTGACTATATTTTTATCGACGACACTTCCGAGGCTGAGCTTCACGAGAAGTTTCATGAATATGAAACAAGATATTCCGATTGTTACAATAAATATCTTCTGTCTCTCGATCTGATATCTATTGATCGCTTTTGCACGAAAGCCACTCATATGCGCGAGGAATACTTTACCAGCCGTTATCCAGAATATGTCTATATGAAAGAGGAGGAGCATATGCCGGAAGATACTCGCAAGATCATACACATTCCAAAAGAACCTGATACAGGGGGAAAGCGTGGACTCGTCCCTCCAGCAAAGAAATCGACACCTCAACCGCCGAGGCCTACTTCCCCTGAAATTCCATCAAAGGATAAAAAGTAGCTCATTTTCCACCGGCCCGATCATCTATTATTTGCATTATGATCATTCCCATTATTACCCCGGCTCCATAAAGCGCGATCAATTTGTCAATCGTAATTATCATGATTTTCCTTTCTGCGACAATGGCTGATCATTTGTTTGGAGGGTAAAAATATGAACGAAAAGAAAACACCAGTTCCAAGGCCCTGTCTATGGACAAATAGCTATTTTGTATCTACTGTCGGCGGTGCGCCGTTGAGCGCAATCAAACAGTATATTGAAAATCAAACCACATCACAGCGGCAGGAGGGCAAAAAGCGTGGAAAAAGCGTATAAGTTTCGGCTATATCCAACCAAGGAACAAGAAAACCTAATGCAACGCACTTTTGGCTGCTGTCGTTTTGTGTTTAATCACTTTTTAGCCCAAAAGATAGAACAGTATAAAAAAGTCGGAAAGTCTGACTCATGGGTACAGCAAGGAAAAAGTCTAACCGCGTTAAAGCGGGAATTAGAATGGCTCAAAGAAGTCGATGCTACCGCCTTGCAATCATCTATAAAAGATTTGGACATTGCCTATCAGAACTTTTTCAGGCGGGTTAGAAAAGGCGAAAAGCCGGGCTTTCCAAAGTTCAAGAGCAAACATAACCATCGCAAGTCATTCAAAAGCAAGCGTGTTGGAAACAATATCTCCGTCTATGTCGATTGCGTCAAACTCCCCAAACTAGGGCTTGTCCCCGCCGCCATATCAAAACAGGTGGAGGGACGAGTACTATCCGCCACGGTCTCGCAGAATCCTAGTGGAAAGTATTTTGTGTCGCTGTGCTGCACCGATGTGGATATTCCGCAATATGCGGGCACAGGGGCGCAAATCGGCCTTGATATGGGTCTGAAAGAGTTTTGCATTGCCTCCGATGGGGCTTCTTTCGATAACCACAAGCACCTTGCCAGGAGTCAGAAGCGCCTTGCCAAATTGCAGCGGCAACTGTCCCGAAAAACAAAGGGCAGCGCCAACAGGGCCAAGGCGAGGATTAAGGTGGCAAGACTGCATGAGCGCGTGGCAAACCAGCGAACCGATGCCCTGCACAAGCTGTCTACGGAATTGGTAAAGCGCTATGACCTGATTTGCATTGAGGATTTGCAGGTAAAAAACATGGTGAAAAACCATCGGCTTGCAAAGTCCATCAGTGACGCATCGTGGAGCGAGTTCGCCAGACAGCTCGCCTACAAGTGCGAGTGGCAACACAAGGCATTGGTGAGAGTGGATAAGTTCTTTCCCTCCAGTCAGCTTCGTTCTTGCTGTGGGGCCAAAAATCCGATAACCAAGGACTTAGGTGTTCGCGGCTGGATTTGCCCGGAGTGTGGAACTGCCCACGACAGAGACGTAAACGCAGCTAAAAACATATTGCATGAAGGGTTGCGCCTGATAGGCGCATAAGCCTGTCAGAGTACCGCAGGGCCTGCGGGAATTCACGCCTGTGGAGAGCATGTAAGACTGGATCAGCCAGCAACGCTCATTGAATCAGGAATCCCCTGCCTTTAGGCATGGGGAGCAGTCAACTCTTTTCCTGTGTTTGGGTCAAAACCTCGATCCTGCAGCTGCTCCTCAAAGCTCGCTGCCTTGATTCTGCTCAGTGCGTCCCAGTAGTTCCACCAGGCCTTCATGGGATGATCTGTGCTGAACTGGTGGGTCTGGGTGTAAC
Source organism: Oscillospiraceae bacterium (assembly GCA_047973265.1). Lineage (GTDB taxonomy): Bacteria > Bacillota > Clostridia > Oscillospirales > Ruminococcaceae > WRAV01. Next base: position 12,018 of record JBKEBS010000012.1, on the reverse strand, counting down.
CGCTGCGCTCCAGTTCCAGATAACCCCGCAGCACCAGCCACTTGCCATCCGATGGGCGGCGGGCCAGGACGATATCATTATTCCTCCGCCATATCTCTATCTTTGGCACGGTTCCTCAACTCCCTTACTATGAGGCAGGCTTCGGCGAACACCTCCGGCGCGATGCACAGGCGGTTCACGGCCTCGAAGGCCTGACGGTATTGAGTGGTGTTGACGCAGTGCCGGTGCAGGAAGTCCACTACCTCCTCGGGCAGATTGTTCGTCAGGTCAACACCAATAATCGGCCATACCGTGCCCTTCTCCTCCTCTCTCATGAGCACCTCCGGTCTGACCGGGTAAGCGGGCGGTCTACCCATCCGTAAAGGAGGATTCGCCTACCGCTGCGCCTAGCCTCTGCGACATATCCCACGGCATCCTTGAGACTGACGAAGCTCCCCACCGGCAACTGGCGGCCTGCTGCTATCATCACTACCCGGATCATTGCGGTTCCGCCTCCTCGCTCCCAGTGCTGCCATTGAAAAGGTCGATGGGCTGATCCGGTACAATGTGGACGATCTGCGCTTTGTAGATGATGGCTTCCCGCGGCCTTTCCTCTTCCGTGTCATACACATCCAACACGATGACGTTCGGATCGAAGCCGCGGATGGTGCCGGAGATGGGGTCGCCATTGGTGCAGGTAATCTCCACCTCAATATTGTTCGTTCTAATATGATTGATAAAAGCATCCTGTAAATTCATGAAAACCCCTCCAATGCAATTTAACTGCGTTTGACTGCCCTCTTTTTGAGCGGTGGAAAGAAGTCAGCGATTCGGGATTTAGGGATCGGCTCTGGCTGTCCCGGTTCTGCACATGCATTGATCAGAGCGCAGATGATGTACACTTCATCCATGAGCCAGCTTTTTTTCCCGGTCATTCTGTCTGAGATGTACACCTGAGTGCGATTCAGCACTTCCACAAGGTCAGTTTGAGTGAATTTGTACTGTTTCATCAGGTCTTGCAGGGTTTCGCTCTGTGTCTCTTGAATCTTTGGTGCTTGATCCTTTGGTGTTTTTTTCCGTCCATTGACCACATCTGAGGAGATAACGATATGGAGGCCGCCATGCTCGGCGGTCATTTTCTTAAGCTCGCCTGCGCTGATTTGAATGATTTCCGGCACAACGGCCTCCTTTCCGCCCCGCTACCGCGGGGCTTTTTATTGCCCTCCCCCCCCGGTGCGTGATATAATGCAGAGGAAAGGGGTTGTTTCATTTGACTGACCATTCTCTTGACGTGTTAATCCTCATAGGGAAACGCAGAAGGCTAAGCATGCAAGAAACTGCCATTGTCTTTGGCGTTGGATATGATGCCGTTTTCGATTCTTGCCAATATCTTTTGGCTCAAAGTTACATTGCTGTTTGTGCTCGAGACGATGACCCCTGTAGCCTTGAAACCCCTTTTCGAATAACAGAATTAGGGCGTGCCTTCTTACAGAACAGAGAGAAGGTGAGCGAAGAAAAGCGGAAAGCATTATTGTTTGGTAGAATCAACTTAGCTATCGCCATCACCGGAGTCCTTACTGGTATTGTTGCGCTGTTTGTCTCGATTCTGAAATAGTCGCTTCGATACAATGGGATTTGAAAAAACAGCCCATAATGAACAACATAGAGCTATAATTAAAAGCACTGTCGTTGTGGTTGACATCCTATTTTCCTCTCCGCCCCGGTTGGGGCTTTTTCGTTGCCCTCTCCCCTGTTGCGTGTTATAATGCAGGGGAAAGGGGTTGTGTTGATAATGGATTTTATTGATCAAGTAAAACAGTTCTCAAAGCGAGCATTGAGCATGAGGGAATCCCTGCAAACAGAAGAAGCTACAAAAACCGCGATCATCATGCCTTTCTTCTCTATGCTGGGATATGATGTGTTTAATCCCGAGGAGTTTTCTCCGGAATTCACTGCCGATGTCGGCATAAAGCAGGGAGAGAAGGTTGATTATGCGATCATGCAGAACGGCGAACCTATCATACTGATTGAGGCCAAATGGATTGGAGGCCCATTGGAGAAGCACGATTCGCAGTTGTTTCGTTATTTTGGTACTTGCACTGCAAAATTCGGAATATTGACCAATGGTCTGATCTATAAGTTTTATACCGACCTAGATGCCCCAAACAAGATGGATTTAAAACCGTTTCTTGTGATCGACATATCCGATGTTAAGGAATCTCAGATATCCGAGTTAAAGAAGTTTCAAAAATCGAACTTCAATCTCGAAGAAATTATCAACACTGCTTCTGAACTGAGATACACCAATGATTTCCGCAAGAAACTCATGGACGAGTTGTCGAATCCCTCTGATGATTTTGTTCGCTTCTTTCTCGCCGACACATACGACGGTGTGAAAACTCAAAATGTCATCGACAAGTTCAGGCCAATCCTTAAAAAGGCTCTGAATAACTACATCAACGAGCTGATGAGCGACAAAATCACTACCGCCCTTAAAGCCGAAGATGAAGTCGCTAGGGCAGATGCTGATACATCTGAAAATCCAGAAACCGCAGAGGATAGCAGGATTGAAACGACTCAGTCTGAAATCGAAGCCTACGCTATCGTCAGAGGCCTGTTAATGGATGTCGTTCCTCCTGAGGATGTTTTTTATCGGGATACCGAATCCTACTTTTCTATTCTGTACAAGGACAATAACCGCAAATGGATATGCCGCTTTAGAATTAAAGATGACAAAGTTCTTTTAAGTTATCCCGACGAAAACAAGAAAGAAATAAGGCATGAAATGGCCTCTTTGTACGATGTTGAGGAACATAAGGACTCGCTAATACAGGTTGTAAATCGATATATATCGCAATAACCGTTAATCTACACCCCCGCTACAGCGGGGGCTTTTCTTATGCGCTGTCCTTCTTATCCTTGTCTTTATGCGCCGCTATCCCGAGGCGGATGATCTCACGAAGCATCTCGGATTTGGAGGCGTTATAGAAATCGTTCCGTTTGATCTTGTCGAGTTCCTTGGCCGTTTCCGTTGTAATGTAGACCATACATCCTTTGTTTTTTGTCATTTCATTTTCTCCTTCCTCTGCCGCAGTATTTCGACAACTGGTGTTGCACTGTTGCGCTAATTGAATTATAGTGCAACACTTGTAGTATGTCAAGATATATTTCGAAAAAGTGTTGATTTTAGTTTTAATACACATTTGCTTGACAAAAGTGCAACACCGTTGTAACATCTCATAGAGGTGATATATATGGCTACAGATAAACAGCGGTTAATGATTTCTGTTGATGATGATATGTTTGATGACATAGAGAAATACAGATATGAGCATAAATACTCAACAAGGTCTGCCGCCATTCTCTCTCTCCTAGAAGATGGAATAGCGGTGTTAAAGCAACAAGTCGCTGAAAAAGAAAAAGCGCCCACCGCAGAAGATGCGGCAGACGCTATAGAAACTATTATGCGATTCAGTTATGACCGGTATCCATCAGATGACGAGGTCGAGAGGTTTGGCAATATTCTTCCCATTGTTCTTAAGGGAATCAAGGATGATGAGTAATGCTTTTTCGGAAGAGCCTGCTATCACCGCGCGCTTCAAGTTGTAAGCGGCTTTTAGTAATGATTCCCTTGATGCTCTTTTCTCTTTCATTCATGACCCTCCCTCTACCCTTGCTTTCATCTTATATTTGCATTATACGGTCTGCTAGTACCTTCGTCTATTGACAAATGCCCCAAACAAAAAGACTGTATTACACATTGACAATTCCGACTTTTTATGATTTATATACGCTGGGATATAAAGTTCATTAAATTATAAACGCTGGTTTATAATTGCTGCAAATAATATCGCGAGAATCATCGTCAAATTGACTAACAGAAAAATCGCGATCTTTGTTTTTTTCTAATTTATCAGGCCTCTCTCAAAAATGAGTAGACTGGTAACCGCGACCACTAATGGTTCTGCACATATTTCTATCAAATGTTCAGAACTTTTGTTTATATCTGAATAATAGCACTATGCAAAGTAAAATGCAAGTATTGTTTTCGCTATTGCTGATATCTCTCTGAAATGCAAATTTAGTTCGGCAATGAAAGGGTGATGCACGGTGGGACGGCGTACTAATACAGCGGTATGGATGGAAAAGCAGAGCCGCTGGAGAATCCTTGTTCAAAAAGATGGTGTCAGGCGGGCCTTCTACTCCTCCGCTCCGGGCCGCAAGGGGCAGCGCGAGTGCAACGACAAGGCCGACCTCTGGCTCGACGGAAACCTGCTCGCACCCGATAACCGCTGCCAGAAGCTCTTCGACAGTTGGCTGGAGGAATTAAAACTCACCACCAGCGTCAGTCACTGGCGGCCTTGCCAAACACACTGGAACAACTGGATTAAGCCCGCTATCGGTCGACTAAAGATCGGCGACATCAACGAGCACCATCTGCAGATGATCATCAACAAGGCGCACGCTGCTGGAAAGTCCAAGAAGTACCTGCACAACATCCGCGCAGGCATGACAGCATTCATCAAATACTGCCGCCGATGCAAGGCCACCACTCTGATCGTTGAAAACATCACTATACCTCGCGGAGCTCCGGAGGGACATCGAACTGTATTGCAGCCCATTGAGATCATCACTCTGCTCACAAGTGACAAGACAGTGTGGCGCGGCAAAGAGGTTACCGATCTCTTTGTAAATGCCTACCGCTTTGAGGTTACAACCGGCCTTCGCCCTGGAGAAGTGGTTGGATTAAAATGGTCTGACGTTCTGGACGATGGCTCGATCAGCCTCAAGCGCAGCATCAACATCTATAACGAGACAACCAAGGGGAAGAACGACAACGCCCAGCGCACATTTGCCTTGAAGCCTATTGATCTGGATATCCTGAACAAGCAGCGAAATATGCTCCTGCAGACAGGTGTTCGCTCGGAGTATGTATTTCCACAGTCCAATGGGCAACACATCAGGCAACAGACCTACTACAGGCACTGGCTGAAATATCGCGATTTTCATGGCATCTCAAAGGCTACTCCCTATGAACTGCGCCATACCTTCGTTACTGTGGTCAAGGAGCTTCCTGAAAGCTTAATTAAACCATTGGTCGGCCACAGCGTTGACATGGACACCTATGGCACTTACGCTCATCAGGTGAATGGAGAGCTCGAGCGAACTGCGCGGCTCATCCAGGACACTTTCTCCAAACTCATAGAGGAGAACAAAAAAAAGACGGAGCTTGCGTAATGCCAGCTCCGTCTTCGCGTGTAATTCAACGTCTTTTTGAACACACTTTTGAACACACTTTTTTATAAATGTAGGTATATAAGGCCTGTAGTTTTATATGCCTACATTTATAATTTCACTTTATTCATGCCGTTTTTGATGGTTTCTATATATGTACGTTTATAACCGTCGAGGGTTCGATTCCCTTCATCCGCTCCAGCAGCTTAAAGCTGCATACAGACGCGCTTCCGGTTTTGCCGGAGGCGCAGTTTTTTTGTCCGCAAACAGGCTTTGTTCTCATGAGCATTGCTTTTCTAACATTTCTATGTCGGCAACCACGAGAAAAAGGGAACGGCATCCGCCGCTCCCTTTCTTTTATCGTTTACCCCTGGTTCGCCATCAGCTGCCAGTGCACACCGAACCTGTCCACCACATCCGCATACATTGGCGTCCAAAACTGGGGGCCCAGCTCGATGAGCACCTCGCCGCCCTCTTTCAGCTCCTGGTAGGCGGCGGTCACCTCATCGGCGGTGGGCAGAAAAAGGTTGAGGAGATACATGTTTCCGGCCACGACCTCCTCCACCACATCGCAGACATTGACGCGGACACCGGCGATGCTGATTTCCCCGTGCATTACCCAGTCTGCGGTCTCCTCGGAGTGGTAGCCCGAATCGGCGGGGGCATCGCTGTAACGGGAAATGCCCATAGCCTCCGCCCCAAACACCTTTTTGTAGAATTCAATCGCCTCGTTGCAGGTTCCGGAAAAGTGAAGTGCAGGTACCAACATAATAACATTCCTCTCTAATTTGGTTATCGCTTTGCTGTGATCTCGTAGCTTCCTGCCTCCAGGAGGCAGCTGCCGCTCTCTGCAAGTCCGGCATTTTCGGCGCCGTTGACCGTGACCGAGGCCGCCTTCTCGGGCAGGCTAAACTCCGCCTCGGCGTCAAAAGGAACCACTACCGTAAAGCGGTAGCCCTCCGCCGTCTGCTCCCAGCCGCTGTGGTAGCGTCCGGACGCGGACTCGTAGTCCGCTTTTGCAAAGGTGAGGCGGCTGTCCGGCTTGGGTGCGATTCTCACGGCCTTGAAGCCGGGCCTGTCCTCCCTGGGGTTGAGGCCGCACATCACCCTGTACAGCCACTCCACCACCGCGCCATACGCATAGTGGTTCATGCTGTTCATGCCGGTGTCGCTCACCAGTCCGTCGGGCAGCACCGAGTTCCAGCGCTCCCACACCGTGGTGGCCCCCATATTCACCTCATACAGCCAGCTGGGATAATCCTCGTTGAACAGCAGGGTGTAGGCGTAATCCAGCAGGCCGTTGTCCGACAGCGCGGTCATGAGGTAGGCGGTGCCCACAAAGCCGGTCTTGAGGTGGATTTTTGCGTCGTCCAGCAGCTTTTTCAGGTCTGCAATCGTGCGGGCACGGTGCCGCTCCGGCGCAAGGTCGAGGAACAGCGCCATGACAGCCGCCGTCTGGGTGTCCACGGCCAAGCGTCCTGTCTCGGTGAAATACTCCCTCTGAATCGCCGCCTTGACCTCCCCGGCCAGCTTGGTGTATGCAGCAGCATCCTCGACGAGGCCCAACGCCTTCGCCGCCTTGGCGGTGAGGGTCGCGGAATAGTAATAGTAGCAGGAAGCCACATAGTAGGGATCGGTGCGGCCGAAGGCGCTGCCCTGCTCCGGGTTGTCCAGTGCCAGCCAGTCGGCGAAGTGGAAGCCGCAGCTCCAGAGGCGGCTGCCCCCGCACTGCTCCTCATCCTGCCTTTTGATAAAGCCCACCCACAGCTTCATGTTCTCGTACTGCTCGGCCAGCATGGTCTTGTCGCCGTAGAACAGGTACATCGTCCAGGGAATCACCGTGGCCGCATCCGCCCAGGCGCAGGAGCCGTAGCCGTCGGTGAAGGGAGTGGTTGTCCGCTGGGCCACCTGCCGCAGCACATCCGGCACCACGTGGGGAACGCCGCCGTCCAGCGGTCGCTGTTCCAGCAGCATGTCGTGGAGGTACTTGGCGAAAAAGGCGGGGGTGTACATGTTGAAGCTGGCCGTGGCGGCAAACACCTGGGCATCTCCTGTCCAGCCCATGCGCTCATCCCGCTGGGGGCAGTCGGTGGGCACATCGAGGAAATTGCCTCGCTGGCCCCAAAGGGCATTGAGAATCAGCTTATTCAGTTTTTCGTCGGAGGTCTTGATCTCTCCCGTGAACTCCATATCGGAGTGGATGACGCAGCCGGAGAAGTCCTTCAGGCTGATGTTGTCCAGCCCCGTCACCTTCATATAGCGGAAGCCGTAGAATGTGAAGAAGGGCCGCACCGTCCGGCCGTCCCCCCGGGAGATGAACCTGTATTCCTCCTTTGCGGAGCGCAGGTTCTCGTTGTAGAAATTATCGTGCTGGAGCAGCTCGCCGAACTGCAGGAAAATCTCTTTCCCCTCCGGCAAATCGCACTTGAACTCCACCCAGCCGGTCATGACCTGGCCGAAGTCCACCACATCCTCCCCTGCGGGGGTGCGGAGCAGCTCGACTGGCTCAATGCGTTCCGTGATGCGCACCGGCGGGCTGCGCCGGGCAGAGAGAGCGTAGCCGGGGTCTTCCGTGACGACAGCGGCTTCAAAGCTGCCGGTATCGCATGCGGTGGTTGCCCAGCCGGACACCTCCAAGCGGGCGTCGTAGACCTCCCCGTCATAGATGCTGCTCTCCAGCACCGGGGATTTGCCGCAGAGCCAGCTGCCATCGGTTCCAATCACGTCTTCGCTGCCATCCTGGTAGGTGATGCGCAGCTCGCCGAGAAGCAGGAAGCGGTCGCCGTAGAGCTCGTCCAGCTTGTCGATGAATCCAAAGCGGCCCTTGTACCAGCCGTTGCCCAGCATAAAGCCGATGGCGTTGCTCCCCTGGCTGAGCAGCTCGGTGACATCGTAGACCTGGTATTGCAGCCAGTTGTTGTAATCGTTGTAGAAGGGTGCGAGGTATTCATCCCCCGCCTTTTGGCCGTTGATTTGGAGCTCGTACAATCCCAATCCCGTGGCGTACATCCGCGCGCTGGCGATGGGCTTCCGGGCCTCAAAAGCCTTGTAAAACATAGGATGGATTTTCTTCTCGTAGGGAGAGGTCAGCCACTGGGCCTGCCACGGCTCCTCCTGCTTGGCCGTCTCGAACCAAGCGGCGGCTTCCCCCGTGGGGGATTCCCCCTCTTCTCCGTCATCTCCCCACACCTGTACCTTCCAGAAGTACCGGGTGCGCGGGGAGAGCGCAACGGCGTCGGGCAGGGTGTAACCCAGGCTGCTGATGTCTTTCTCTTGGCCGCTGTCGAAAACGATGTCGGCAAAACCGGCGTCGGTCGCAACCAAAATCCTGGCCGCCTCCTGCCGCTTTCCGGTGGCCTGTTCCACCGTCCAGGTGAACACCGGCCTGCCCAGATAATAGCCAAGCGGATTGTCAAAATGGCTTGTCCGCAGATGGGAAAGGAGCATCCATATCACATCCTCAATTCAAGTATTGGCGAACCTTTGTTTATGCCTATTCTACCCTTTTCTCATCTTATGTGTCAATCTGGAAATTGTCAGTATTCCGATATACGAACAGGCCGCCGGATATCCGGCGGCCTGTTTTCCATAGTTTATTGCACGATATTTTCCATCGAAAGGGACGTCACAGTCTCACTTTCCAGATTGATCGTGATGCGAAGGGTGGAGTATACATCCTTCTCGTAGTAAAAGCTCTTCTGCGATTTCGTCTCAATCGTGTCAGTGGGCTCACCGTATGCCGCCAGCACCTCTTTTTCAGTTGAGCCAATTTTGATGCCGCCCGGGAAAAGCAGCTCTGCGCCCTTCTTGGCATAGTAGTCGTCCAAGGTGATCTTGCTGACCATGGCTTTGTTGTATCTGACCTCGCTGCTGCCCGTATTCACCAGACCCAGGGTAACCACCTCGTCGCCCTTCTTGACCTGTTCGCCCAGCGTCTTTTTTCTGGAGGCGAGGGTGTTGGAGGCGAACTCATCATTCTTCCAGCCCTCCGCTTCAAACTGGGAGTAGTCGGCGGGCAGGCTGTAGACCACCCCGTCCAGCTGAAACTGGAAGCTGTACGGGTCGCTGGACAGCTTGCCGGTGGATTCCGCGGAAAAGCCTGTGCTCGCTTCGGAGGACTCATCCTCGTCCTCCTCCTCTTCCTTTTCCGCTGCCCCGGCGGAGCCAGAGGAACTGGATGAACTGGTGGACGTTTCGCCCTCTGTGGGGATGTGATCCGCCATGGTGATGACGCCCATCCAGTGGTAGCCGTAGAGCTTGGTAGTGTTCAGCTGCACCATGACCTCCTGGGCGATGGCGGAGAATTCCTCATCGTTCAGGTCGTAGTCGGTGCGCAGCGTGGTCATGCCATGCTCCTGAATGTCCGCGGCCAGCTGGGTGGCGACGGCATCCTTGTCGAACAGGCGGTCGTTGATGTTGTAATACTCATTGGAATTGTTGTCGCAGGAATAGTCGCCGAGGTACTTGTCCATCATGAAGATGCCGTCCTCTACCAGAACCATTCCGGCAGCGCTGTCAGGCAGGTTAAGCAGTGCGTTGAAGAGGAATTCGTTGTCGTTGTTGGTGACGTCGATGGTGTGCCACTGCCCGTCTATATTCACCCTGTTCCAGGCGTGGGGCAGCACGCCCTCCGCATAACCAGTCACCACAATGGACTCTAGCCCAGCTGCGTCGGCCAGCAGCTTGAAGGAGCCCGCATAACTGGCACAGACACCCTTCTGCTTGATGAGAATGCCGTAGGGGGTGAAGGAGTCGTTGAACTCGGGATCGGTGGTCTGGTAATCATTAGCTGCGGCGCTTTCCAGCGCGTCGTAGTCGTATTCCGCGGTGTCGCAGAGGTATTGGTTCAGGGCAATCTCCTTTTCCAGAGGGGACATGTCGTCTGTGACGACCTCGGCCACAATCTCGCTCACCTTGGCCCTGATCTCCCCCTGTTTTTGGCGGATGGTCGCGGCATCATCCTCATAATAGACCACCATTGTGGAGGTGCCGGGGAGGATGCCCGCGCCCTCAACACCCAGAATCAGCGGATTTTGGTAGACAGCCTCCATCCAGGCGTCGGAGAGGTACTCGCCGTCGGCGCTCTCCGGGAACTCGCTGAGATCGATGGTCTCGTTGGCAGCCAGCATATTGTAGGCCAGATACTCGCTGAGGGCGGAGTTAGCGAAGATTACGTCCTCGCCGGTTTCGGGAATGTCGGTGGGGATGTTTTCTACTTCAGGAGTGGACTTGTCGCGCTGGGAAATCTCCACCTTGTTGGCACCGCCGCGGGGAGCAGAATCCTCCTGGCGCTGGCGCAGTGCATCCAGTTCCTCCTGGATGGTCGCCTCGTCCATATCCTCCACGTCTTCCACAACCATCTCATCAACGAATTTTGTTCCCTCGATGGTATAAGGTAAAAAGAGGTTGGTGTGCTTCACAATGCGGGCGTTGACAAATTCGCCGTCCACATATTCGTCGTACTCCATATATTCGGCGACCTTTACCTCAGCGGCATCAAAATCATAGATTACCCTGCGGTAGGTGGTCATGCCGTCTGCGGTAGTGATAGCCGACTGCATTGGCAGCAGCCCAATGGAGGAGATGTATTTGTTATTGCCTGTGCCGCCTCTCTCCTCGTCGTCCTTGCGGTTCGTGTTGTAGGCGACGCTGTTGGGAAGCAACTTGGCAATCTCGCTGCCCTTGTGGAGATTCCCCTGGGGGGAAGCCGCCTCGCTGTTCACGGCCACAATGGTGAAGTTGGAGGAGTTCGCGCTGCGGACGTAGTCGGGATCATCAATTGTCACCAGGTCGTCCTCCGACAACCCTGTGGATGAAAACGCCCTGTTCATGGTCACCATGTCGTCTGTCCAGGGATGGATCCACTCAGTATCCTCTGTTACGGCCAGGGCGGTGGCCAAGCCTTTTCCATCTTCGTCATAAAGTCTCTCAACAATGACGTAATACTCCGCGCCCTCCACAGCGTTCCAGCGGAAGCCACCCAAACCGTCTTCATTGATGAAAAACTCCGACTGGGGCGCTTCCAGGGCGCTCTCCAGGGTAAAGATAGTCACCTGGGGTTTTTCCAGCGGTTCCCCTGTTGCGGTGTCAATGTGAAGCGCCAGATAAAAGCGGCTCAGGCTGCCCCAATAGGTATACTCTTCCTTCTCGTGCAGATAATATTCGCCGCTGTATTTCAGCTCCTGCTGATTAAACGTGGCAATGTCGGAATAGCCTTTCATAATATTGCCGGGAGGATATTTTCCGGGCCGGACGTAAATTCGGACGATGCCCTCGGGAATGGAGGAATCCTTCTCGTGATCTACCATTTCCCAGGAAGCGCTCACCTCCATTGTGAGCTCCGCATCGGAGTAGACGCCGATAATCTCGGTAAACTGCTCCATATCGGTCTCCAGCGGATCGAATTCCAGGTCGACGAAGAACTCCTGATCTTCCGCAACACCTAGGCTGGATTCCTGGTAATCCACGGTCTCCCGGTCGGCGTACTTGTCCCGCAGGCTGGAAGCAAGCGCCTGGGTGGAGATAGTCGTTCCCTCATACGTCACCGGAGTCTCTTCCTCCGAGCTCTCCGAGGATGAGCCCTTCCCGAAAAAGTAGACAACAACCTCAACAGGCAACGAGATAAAAGTCGCGGGCGAATTCATTCGGGGAAATCCATCCAATAGCAGAGTGCGGGCGGAAAGAATTGTAATACGCCTCAATGTACTCAAAAATGGAAAGTTGTGCCTGGCGTCTGGAAATGTAATGGGTTAGGTGGACCAATTCACATTTGAGGCAGGAGAAGAAGTTTTCCGCAACAGCGTT
>JBKEBS010000011.1:0-21157 GCA_047973265.1 Oscillospiraceae bacterium | reverse complement strand
GCTGCACGGAGAATTCCTCCAACGACGGAGAGCGGCTTTGGGAGCGGATGAGCAGGCTGTTGGATGAAGCGGAGGGAGCCGAGGGGACGAGGATTGCCATAGGGCCTGCCTGCGACAGCATGGAGGGAATCAGCTTCTCCTATTACGGCGCCGCGAGCATGCTGGACGAGCAGCAGGACGGGGAAAAAACGGTATTTCTTTACAACGAAGTCGACCTTCCCGCATATGCCAGCCAGCCGATGCTGAAAAAGCTCCACGCGGAGGTGATACAGTCTCTGGAGGCAGGGGTGCTTGATCGCACAAACGCCAAGATGAACGCGATGTTCCAGGTGATGACCAAGGCGCGGTTTTCCCTATCCAGGCAGCGCAAGCAGTGCATCTATCTGCTTTACGAGATATCCCTGCTGCCCCGCTGGGAGGATGTCTTTCAGGAGGAGGGGCTGTTCAGTGAACTGCAAGAAATGGGAAACGCAAGGCAGCTCCAAAGTCAAATGATGGAGCTGCTGAAAAAGGCGCTGGATGGGGACGCCGACGGAAGCTTAGCCGGACTGCGGTCAGCCGATGGGGGAAGGGCCGGACTAATCGAGCAGGTGCAGCTCTATGTCAGGGAGCACTATCAGGAGGACATCTCCCTGAATCTGATTGCCGATTACCTCTATTTTACCCCGCAGTATCTTGGGAAACTCTACCGCGATGCCACGGGGGGAACCTTTACCAGCTACCTTGTGCAGGTGCGCATGGAGGCCGCGGCGAAGCTGCTGATCGAATCCCGCAGGAGCGTGGCGAAGATAGCGGAGGCGACAGGCTACTCCACGGTTCAAAGCTTCGGCAGGGTGTTCAAGAGTTTTCACGGCTGCACGCCGGGAGAATACCGGCGGACACATGGCTCCGTTAAGCTGGCGGAGTGACGGTGTGTCCAAGTTTGCTTGATTGAGTAATAGAATAATTTCAAAAGGCAGTGGATTCTGAATTAAGAATCCACTGCCTTTTTGCTTTGATCAGTTTGACATCATCATTGCCTTGTAGTTGCGAGCCGCAACAGCCTTGCTGCACGTACCCGCAACATCCGCAATCAGGATGACATACTCGCTCACCGTTTTACATCCGCCCTGCTCGGCGGTGAGGCGAACAGTGAAGCTGTCCCCCTGTCCCACTAGATGGGTTAGTTCACCCAGGCGGCAGCTGTGCCCGCTGCCCGGAGCGGTAGCGTACTCTTCGCGCCGGATGCTGTTTCCCGTGCTGTCCAAGATATCCAGGGAGACGCTTGCGGCGACATTGTCGTCGTCCCTGCTCAGCCACACCTCACTGGGGAAGCTGTCGCCGGGGCGCACCACCAGCCGGTGGTATTTGAGGTTGGGGTTCACGGGACGGAAGGCGTCTCGCATGGCGAAGTAGGCCATCTTGGGGTTGCCGTAGTAATCCACCAAGTTGGTGGCCGACACATTGGGCCAGGGCTCGTTGAACTGCCATATGATGCTGCCAGCGTTGGCAAAGGCCCTGCGGCGGTTGGCCTCAAGAGAGTAGCGGATGCTCTCCGCCTGAATGAACTGGCTGCACTGGATGAACAGCTCCAGCTCCCGTTCCCGGTCAAAGGGGCCGAAGATTCCTTCCTCCCGGCCGACGGTATCCCACCAGTCCGCGCCCTTGTGCCGCCAGACGATGCTCTCCGCCGAGGTGCGGATTCCCCGGTTGCCGGGAGACAGCACCCGCTCCACTGTTTCCAGGCAGCTCATGCCGTCGGTGCCAAACTCGCTGTGAAGTTGGCTGTCGGAGCGGTTATAGAGGCTGTAGTGGGCCTCAACCCCTTCGTACTTCCAGGGGCCGTGCACATCGTGATTGGTGCCCGGTGCGGTGACATCGATGAACTCCCTTGGGCCGGAGGCAGAGGTGGGCAGCATGAGGATGTCGGGATTCAGCTCCGCTACCACATCCCGCAGCATGGCGATGTTGGCGTTGGTGTAGTCCGCCGGGATGCTGCCCTCGGGGTACTGCATCAGCTCGTTGCCGCCGCTCCAGAAGGTGAGGCTCACATGATTGCGCTTCACCTTCACGGCTTCCCGGGCGCTGGCCTCCAGCTTTTCCAGAAACTCTGGCAGCTGGGAGGGGACATTGTCCAGCCCCGAGCTGGACTGCACAAACTCCTGCCATATCATGATACCGTGGCGGTCGCAGGCGTCGTAAAAGGCCTCCCGCTCAATGAGGCCGCCGCCCCACACACGCACAAGGTTTACGTTGCCCTCCGCCATCTTGCGCACAGTCTGCTCATACCGCTCCGGGGCGATGTCGGCGTACATGTGATCCAGCGGCACCATGTTGACGCCCCGGATGTACACCGGTATGCCGTTGACGGCCACCCGGTAGGGCAGGCTGTCCGCCGCCGCTCCCTCGCACCGGAGGTATTCCACCCGCCGGATGCCCACCGTGTACTCCTTTTCGTCCGAGAGGCCGTCTCCGTCCAAGATGCGCACCGCCAGCCGGTAGAGGGGCTGCTCCCCGTAGCCGGAGGGGTACCACATGCGGGGATTTTCCACTTTCATTTGCGCCGAACAGGTCTGCTTTTCCCTGGAGAGGTCTATCCGTTCTCGCGCGGTTGCCGCGGTGCTGCCGTCGGGGGCGGTCAGCGCAAATTCCACATCGACTGGCCCCTGGCGGAAGGCGGTGAGCTCCAGTGAGCAGGAGACAACAGCCTCTCCCTCCTTCACCTCGGTGCGGATGTCGGCGTATTCAATGGCGCAGGCGCCGAAGTCCTCCAGGTACACCGGCTCATGGAGGCCCAGCTGCACCAGGCGGGTGCAGAAATCCCACTTGTAGGCGAAACGTGCCTTCTGGGTAAAGGTCTTGCTGGTATAGCCAATCTGCCCGGTCTCGTCAGGGGCGTGCTCCAGCAGGATGGAGACCTGATTGTCCTCTCCCCATTTGAGCTGCTCCTCCACCCGGGAGACAAAGGGAGTGAACATGTTCTCGTGTACGCCGAGAACCTCTCCGTTAAGGGCGATCCGGGCCCGGTAATCGGCGCCGCACACCCGCAGGCGGATGTTTCTGCCCCGCTTTGATTCCGGCAGGCGGAATTTGGTGGTGTACAGCCACCAACGATCCTTCACCCATTCGCAGGCCAGACTGTTCATGTCCACGTAGGGGTCGGGGATCAGTCCCTCCCTCAGCAGAGGGGCATAGACGCTGCCGGGCACGTCCGCATCCATGGGGTAGAACATTCCGCCCAGCAGCTCCCCGGTTTCCATGCTGCGGGTTTGCAGGGGGACATTGGGGTAGTAGCCCTCCATTTTCCAGCGGTTCAGGTCGGCTGTCAGCATATGCAATCTCCTTTATCTGGCGTTGTAGCGATCCAGCGCCGCCTGCTGTGTTTCCAGCACCCGGTCAATGCCCATGCTCTTGATCTGCTCCGCAAAGGCGTCGAACTCGGACATGGGCTTCTCGCCCATAATAAACTTTACAGTGCTCTCGTTCACAAGGGTTTTGATGTCGCCCATGAGGGAGGCGTTGAGATCGCCCTCCTCCGCGGTGAGGGTGACAGGGGGGAGTACATAGGCGGAATCTGCGGTGTTCCAGATGGGCTCGCAGTTCTGGGCGTCTTCGCCGTAGGTGAACATCTCCCGATCCCACAGGCGGTTGAAGGGCCCGCCCTGGAGAGCGTACTTCTGGAGCATGATGTCGGTGCCGAAGCCGTCTTCGTTGCTGGTCATGAGCTCGGTGTACGCCGGCTGGCCGTCCGCGCCGTACTCATAGCTGAGGCCCTCGATGCCGTAGTTGCAGAGAAGGAAGCCGTCGTCGCCATAGAGGTAGTCGATGAACTTCACGGCTTCCACCGGATACTTGCAGTTGGTGGAAATGGACATGTAGAGCTCCCGGTTGTTGTAGTTGGTCTGGCGCAGATGTGCCACATCCCCGGCAGACTTGACGGGGGTGGGGACTGCCGTGAGCTGGTAGCCGGGCTCCTCGGCCTGATTGTAGTAGAGATCCAGCATCCAGAAGCCGTCGCGCCAGAGTCCGATTTCACCGGTGAGGTAGAAATTTTGCAGCTGGCTGCCCTCCCGGGTGGTGAAATCCTGGTCGATCAGGCCCTTCTGGTACCAGTCGTTGAGGAGTGTCAGGTATTCGCGGTAGCCCTCCTCGATGGGGCCGTACTTCACCACGTTGTCCACCTGGAAAAACTCCGAGCCCACGCCGAAGCCGGACAGCAGGGAGTTACAGTCGCGCCACACGCCCGACACATCCAGGCTCAGGGGCGCAGAGGCTCCCTTTTCCTCCTTGAACTTGGTCAGCGTGACTTCCCAGTCGTCGTAGGTGACGGGGATGTCAAGGCCCAGGTCGTCCAGCCAGTCTTTCCTGGTCAACAGGCCCAGCCAGGCGCCCTGCACGTCCTTCTCAATCATGGGGAATCCCCAAAGATTGCCTTCGTCGGTATGCACCTGCTTGAAAATGTCGTCGGAGGAGTTGATCAGGGCGTTGTAATTGGGGGCGTACTCCAGATAGTCGTTGAGGTTGATGTAATTGCCGTCGGCAATCGCCTTGTCACCGCCGCCGGGATATTTGATATTGTCCGACCAAATCATGTCCGGAAACTCGCCGGAGGCCATGATGAGGTTGAACTGCTCCTCCGCCTGCCCCAGGGGAGGGGTGACGAACTTGAGCTTTACGTTGGTGAGCTTTTCCATCTCCTGCCAGACCAGGTTTTCCTCAAAGCCGGACATGATGAGGGCGGCGGAGCCGTTCCAGCTCCAGAACATGGTCATCTCGGTGGGGGAGTCGAAGAGGGGCATACCGGAACCGCCACTTTCTGACGCCCCTTCGGAAGCTTGGGTGGAAGAGGCTGCGGATGACTCGGATGTGTTGGCCGGGGAGCCGGAATCCTCTGCCGGTGAACTGCCGCCGTCACCACAGCCCGCGAAGATGCCCGCCAGCAGCGCGGCGGCAAGGAATAGCGGAAGGATTGCATTTCGTTTCATTTTCTCTTTTTCCTCCTTATTTGCTCCAGTTTCACAGATGGCGGACAAGCCGTCCGCCAGTGGCTTCATTCTACATGGGGGAGGAAAAATCGGATAGATTCATTATTTTCCGAATTGCACAGGAAGAGAAAATCAGTGGCGGACACCGCAGAACGGCAGGGGAAATCTACACCTTGTTTGCGGGGAAGTCGGAGCGCCCATCATCAATTTTTTCGGCATCGACAAGTTTTTCACTGCTGTAATTTCCGCATCTCCCGGTACTTTCCCGGGGTGATGCCCAGGCTTTTCTTGAAGGTGCGGATGAGGGAAATATCGTTGGAGAAGCCCGAACGGGCGGAAATAACGGCCAGCGGCTCATCGGTTTCCAGTAGAAGCTCCTTTGCCTTTACCACCCGCCTGTCGTGGACATAGTCCAAAAAGCCGACGCCCGCCACCTGCTTGAACAGTTTGGACACCCCCGAGACGCTCATGCCCATATGTTCCGCCAGGGAGGAGATGGTGAGCTCAGGGTCGAAGGCGCGCTCGTTCACGTAGTGGAGCATTCTGTCCTGGGCTTGACCGCGCTGTTCCCCCTCCGCCAGGTCGCGCTCTGTCTCCAGCCGGTCCAGGATATCCAGCAGCTTCTGTTCCAGTTCGGGCAGGGCCATGGAGGCGTAGAGCTCCCGCTCCAGCGTGTCCAGGCCGCTGGGTTTCTCTTGCCCGGCAGGGGAGGGCAGGCCCTCCAGGATGATTCCCACCGCGCCGTATGCGCGGCAGCGGGTCTGCTCCAGCGAAAATGTTCCGGCGGAATACTGGGCGAACATGCTGCTGATGATCTGCTTTGCGGCGGCGTAATCCCGGGCGGCCATGCAGTTGAGCAGCTTGGCGGAAAGCCTGGGGGAGTCCGCCTCCCGACCGCCGGGCGAGCGGAGCTCCCCGTAGGTTTCAACCGGGCCGGAGAGAAAGAAGCGGTTGTATTCCTGCACCTTCTTCGCCTCCCGGTAAGAGTCGGGAATCTGGGAGTAATCGCTTTTCTGCCCGCCCAAATTGAAGTGGAAGGTGATGCCGAAATAGTGGGCGATTAAGTCCCTTGCCTGCTGGAAAAAGCGGGTGGCCGAGCTCTCCATAGAGAGATCCTCGCTGGCGAAGCGGGAAAAGAGCAGGAAGGCCAGGCTACCGTGGTATTCCACGGTCTCCACCGCGAACTGCACCCGCAAAAGCTCCTCGGAAATATTGCGAACCACCAGGTTGCCCAGCTGGCGCACCTCGTCCCCGTCAGCGGTCTCGCCGAAAAATAGGGTCTCGTAGCTGTCCACATCTACCACCGCCACACAGTAGCAGCCGTTATCTACCGGGATGGAGAGGCTCTCCATGTAACTGCGGATCACCCGCTCGCTCTGCTCCCGGCCCTCCAGAATTTCGATGAGCATGGCGCTTCGATTGAGCTTTGCGCTCTGCTCCATCTCTGTCTCCATGGTGGCGCGCTGGGTGAGCAGGTTGGAGATGGTGTCCTGCAAAAGGGTGTACTCGTAGCCAGCGCTTGGCCGCTCCCCCTGAGGGGGCATTTTGCCCGCCCGCAGACGATAGGGGTCATCCAGCTGCTGTATCAGCTGCTTCAGGGGCATGTAATGCCGCTTGGTAAAGGAGAAAATCAACAGCCCGCCCAACAGGACGCAAAAGAGGAGGGCCAGGATCGTGACAGTTTGCAGCAGCTTGAGCTGGGGCGCGGAAGCCGGTTCCGGAATCAGGATGAAGTAGCTGCCGTCCAGCATCTCTGACGGTTGTGTCAGCACGTCGTACCGCTCGCCGTCCAGCAGCAGCCCATCTGTTGCGTTTTGCAGCAGCTCCGTGTCCATACTTTTCAGGCCGGAGCTCTCCGGGTCGAGGGCAACCCGGTAGCTCCCTCCCGAGCGGACAAAAAGCGAGGTAGTGCTGCCGAACAGGCTGGTCTGGTTGGAGAGATAGCTCTCCAGTTCCGCCACGTTGACCTCTACAAACAGATTTACCCGCATGCCGTTCGCCTGTCCATAGGGAAGAGAAATCGCGTAGAGCAGCAAGCTCTCTTTCGACTCCTTGCCGGTATACTCGGGCAGGTCGGCGACCAGGATAAACTCTCCCCGGTAAAAGCCCTTCATCATTTTCAGGAACTCAGTTTGCTTGATGCCCCAGTTGTCCCGGTTGGCGAATTGCAGGTTGTCGGTGTAGTAGGTGTCCCGATTGGTCAGCAGCATGTCCAGCGAATTGTTGTAGAGGTAGATGCCACCGTTGAAAACATCCGCCGAGGCCAGTGTCTTTAAGTTGGTTTGAATCTGGTGAAAGAGGTAGTGGTCGGAGGAACTGAGGGGGTAGCGTAAGGTTTGGAATACCCCGACATTCTGGTCAGAGCCCAGCTTTGCGGCAAGATTGCGCACATTGGTGAGCTTGCTGTCCAGGAACTGTCCGGTGCTCATCAAAGAAGTGTAGCCGCTGCCCACGATCTCCCGCTCCAGGCTGTGGAGGGATTGCACCGCAATGCAAAAAGACAAAAGCAGCGGGATACACAGCACCGCCACATAAGACAATATCCAGTTGCTCAGTACACTGTGGGCCTTGCCTTTTTCTTTCAAGCTATTGTCCATTCCTTTCAAAGACGACCTCGGAAATTGGGATTCAGCCTCCCGGTGTAATGGCGAAAAAATAAGCAATATGTTTCTTTTTTGTATTATGATAGCATATTTTTGATGGAATACACATAATTTTGGAAACTATTTGGGAGGTATCACAGTGGCAGCCACCAGCAATGCTAGCAGGAAAAAGGAGAGCCCCTACACAAAGGCGGGCATCTTCAGGGATTTGAGCAAGAATCGATATGTCTACCTCATGGCGATCCCGGTCGTCGCCTTCTTTCTCGTGTTCTGCTACGCCCCCATGTACGGGGTTCTCATCGCCTTTCAAAACTACAAGCCCACCCTGGGGGTGCTGGGCAGCAGTTGGGTGGGCCTGCAAAACTTTGTGGAGTTCTTTTCCAGCTACTATTCCTGGCGGATTATCCGCAACACCTTCCTGATCAATTTGTACGACCTGCTGTTCGCATTTCCGGCTCCTATTCTTCTGGCTCTGCTGCTCAACGAGGTGAAGGCTCAGCGCTACAAGCGCTTTGTGCAGACTGTCACCTACATGCCATACTTCATCTCCCTGGTCGTCGTCGCCAGCCTGATTCTGGAGTTCACCTCCTCCAGAGGCTTCATCGTCGAGATTCTCCACGCCCTCTTCGGCATCGAAAAGCGCTCCCTGATGGGGCAGGCCCAATACTTCCGCACGGTGTTTATCGGTTCAAACATATGGCAGTCGGTGGGCTTCGGCAGCATCCTGTACATGGCGGCGCTGTCGGGGATCGATCAGGAGCAGTACGAGGCCGCCACCATCGACGGCGCGGGCCGCTGGAAGAAGATGCTCTATGTGACCATTCCCGGCCTCGCACCAACGATTATTATCATGCTGATTCTGCGCATTGGCAACATGATGAATGTGGGATATGAGAAGATCATCCTGCTCTACAACGCCTCCACCTACGAAACGGCGGATGTCATTTCCAGCTTTGTTTACCGAAAGGGCCTGCAGGAGCAGATCTACGGCTACTCCTCAGCGGTGGGATTATTCAACTCCGTTATCAATTTTTCGCTGCTTCTTATAGCGAACCGGTTCAGCCGGAAAATATCGGATACCAGCCTGTGGTAAACAAGTCTGATTCGAGAGGGGATGCCGGAAATGACCATAAAAAAAAGGCCGCTATCCGAGCGGCGCACCTTTTTTGACTATCTAAACTACCTGTTGCTGCTCATCATCGCCTTCGCCTGTTTTGTGCCGGTTCTGCACGTGGTGATGGCCTCCTTCAGTGAGCCAGCGAAGCTGGCCACCCACGCGGGCCTGATCTGGCGGCCCCTGGGAGAGCTCACCTTCAAGGGCTATCAGATGGTCTTCAACGACAGGGGTATCCTGAACGGCTATCTCAACACCATCTTCTATGTTGTGACAGGCACCGCACTGAGCATCTTTCTCACGACGCTGGGGGCCTATGTCTGCTCCCGCAGGAACGCTCTGTTCGCCCGGCACATCACCTTGATGATCACATTTACCATGTTTTTCAGCGGCGGGCTCATCCCCTTTTACCTGGTGGTAAACAAGCTAGGGCTCACCAATACCCGGCTTGCTATGATTCTCCCCTGGGCTATCTCGGTGTGGAATCTTATCATCATGCGCACCTCCATGCAGGAGCTGCCTGCAAGCGTGGTGGAGTCCGCCCAGATTGACGGGGCCAACGATTTCGTTATTCTGTTCCGCATAATCGTGCCGCTCATCAAACCGGTGCTGGCCGTGATGGTGCTCTACTACGCGGTGGGCCAGTGGAACAGCTGGTTCGGCGCGATGGTCTTTCTGCGGGAGCGCTCCCTCTACCCCCTCCAGCTCATTCTGAGGGAGATTCTCATTCAGAACGACACTTCCCAGATTATGACCCAGGCCAACATGGGCGGCGAGACTAATCTTTACAAAAACCTGATCAAATACTGTACAACGGTGGTGGCCACTGTGCCGATTCTCTGCATCTATCCCTTTTTGCAGAAATACTTCGTCAAAGGTGTGATGATAGGGTCTATCAAGGGCTGAGAGGCGGAATTAGTCCTCCTCATCCTCTTCCAGCCGCTTTTCCGCCTCCAGCTCGTTGCCGGTTTTAATGATGTCGGCCCCGTATTTCCTTTGCAGGGCAAGCAGCCGCTCATCCAACTTGCTTTTGCGCTGGCTCTCCCGGGCCGCGCCGATGTCGTCCAGGCTGTACTGGTGAAAGGAATCTCCGGTGAGATTTCCCAGGCTGATTCCCACCAGCCGGATGGGGCTGCGCTGTACACCGTCCAGCAGGGAGCCGGCGATCTGTGAGATTTCCCCCGCGCTGTTTGTGGATTCCCCGGTCTTGGAGCGGGTGATGGACTTCATATCCGCGAAGGTGACCTTCAGCGTGATGGTTTGGGCGAACAGCGCGGATTCGCGCAGCTTCATGCTCAAATCCTTGGCCAACAGGACGAGCACGCTTTTCAGGTAGCTGCGGTCGGTGATGTCCCTCTGAAAGGTCTGCTCCCGGCCGATAGACTTCGCTTCGGACTTATCCCAGGGTGTAACCTCCCGCGGGTCGATTCCGTTGGCGAGCTCTACAATCTGTTGACCGTGCTTTCCGAACATTGCAGCCACCATCTGCTGGTGGGAGAGGATATCCCGGACGGTAAGGATGCCGACCTCCGCCATCTTTTCCGCTGTCTTTTGGCCGACGGTAAAGAGAATCCGCACACTGCGGTCAATGATGAGGTTTTGGTAGAAATCCGCATTGGGGATTTCAAAGAGGCCGTCCGGCTTCTTCTCCTCGCTGGCAAGCTTGGCCGCCGTCATGCAGTAGCCGATTCCAACTGAACAGGTGAGACCGGTCTCCTGCTTGGTGCGCTCCTTGATCTGCCGGGCGATGTCAACCGCGCTGCCGAAGAGCTGCAGCGAACCGGAGATATCCAGATAGCCCTCATCGAGGGAGATGTACTCCACGATATTTGTGTAGCTGTTCCAGATGCCGTGGAGATCGTGGGAGACCTTTGCATATTTGTGCATGTTCGGGCGCATGTATATGCCGTCCGGACAGCGGCGGTAAGCCTCCTTAATGCTCATGGCGGAGCGCACGCCAAACTTGCGGGCCTCATAGCTGCAGGTGGAGACCACGCCCCGCTCACTGGGGAGGGCCCCGATGATCAGGGGCTTTCCGGCGAGGTCGGGATTGTCCCGAACCTCAACAGCGGCATAAAATGCATCCATGTCGACATGGATGATCGTCCGGCTGCTCATGATACGCCCTCCCCCTCTCTGATACTATTATATCACAGATATGGCATTTGATATGAAAAGGAACAGCGGTGAGATCGACCTCGCCGCTGTTCCTTTTTACTGGTGCTATCATCGCTTTTGTGGCATACTCTGAACAAGAAAATAATTCTCATAAAGTGCCAACAATATGGTCTTTCCACACGTCTTATGAGTGAAAGGGGGCGGAAGTGCTGGAAATCGGAGCCGTTTTTGAGAAGTATGGCGGGGAACTGGAAAAGAGCATGACCGCCTTCTGCGGCAAGGGGGAGGTTGCCGCGGACGCCGTCGGGCAGGCTTTTTTGAAGGCGGTGGAGAACCGCCGGATGCTGGAACTCATGCCGGAGCCCGCCGCCAAAGCATGGCTCTTTGCCACAGCCCGCAACTGCATTGTAGATTATTTCAGAAAACAGAAGCGGGTGGTGTACGCGGGGGATGAATTGCTGGATACCGTGGCCGCCGACATGCCGGACAGGGATATGGAGCACGCCCTCACCCAGCTGCCGGAAACAGAGCAGGCGATTGTCCGGCTGCGGTATTACGGGGGCTACCGCTCACACGAGATCGGTGCCATGCTGGATATTCCCCCATCCACCGTGCGCTACCGTCTGGCAAAGGCCATCAGGCAGCTGCGAAGCGGAATGTAAAGGGAAGGAATGACTGCTGAGATGGAACAATCGGTTCTGTTGCCGGGGGTGCTGCGGTGCATTGGACGACAATGTATGCGGCTTGCGGAAAAGATGGAGACGAAACCGAACAACGACACACAAAAAAGGAGAGAGTTTTACTATGAAGCTGAATATCAATTGTGGAGATGCGATTCTGCTGAAAGATTCCAAGGGTTTTCTGGAAGGATTCTCTGAGCTCATATTGAACTGCGGGAACCTGGTGATCAGCGAAGAAATGCAGGCATCCCTCAGCCAAAAGGGGGGGATGACAAACGCCGGCAACACCCAGGTTATCCCCACACCAAAGAATCCTGTTCTGACCAACGGAAGGCTCGATCTGACAAAGGGTGTGCAGTATAAGGACGCCTTTCTTCTCTGCAACGGCGACTGCGTGATTTCGACAGAGGGGATGGCCTCGGTTGAGGAGATGGAGGGGCTGCTGGTGACCGGGAGCTGCTACTACCCAGCCTCCATGGACGCCCTGTCGCTGGGGCGCATCCAGTGTACATCCAAGGTCGCATACCCCGACGGCTGGCAGGTGCATTCCGGGGATATGACGCTGGACGCCGAAACGGTGCGCGGATTGGGCTGCGGAGCCAATGTTTTTGTCACCGGCAGGCTGTTCGCCATGTCGGAGCAGGGGATCGCGATGGCCGTGGAGCAGGGCTGCCGCTTCCAGAGCAAGGGGCTGTACATCTCGGAGGATTTTGCCGCAGAGGGTGAGGCCGTCATCGGCCAGCAGGAGCGGGTGCTGGTTCCAACCGGGCATGCCCTGGTGCTGGAGGAGGATTCCCTTCGCAGCCTGTTCTACAGCCACGGGGACAAAATCTACTGCCTGTGCGGTCTGGTGATCCAACTCCGGGACAGGGAGGATTTGGCGAGATTCTCCTCCATCATAGTCCGGCAGACTGTCCGCATGTCCGATGTCTGCGCCGAGGCTGCGCGGGGTATTGTCAAGGCGGACAAGCTCAAGGTGTTCCCCGGGGAATTGGTGAGGGCGAACGGGGAGCGCAAGTTTTCCCACGCCACGCTGGATGCCGCACGGAAGAAGGGCGTCCGCTATGCCCTGGAGATAAACGGCAGCCTGACGTTCGAGCAGGATGTGACGGTGGAGGACATGGAAGCGATTGCGGCTCTGGACTACAACGGCGTGGTGGTGGCAAGCGGCGAGGTGCAGATGGCGCTGAACAGCGTGCTGGGCTCGGGCAATGGAACGATGACGGACAAGTTTGAGGAGGGGAACTCCAACCCGTTTGAGATTTTCGGCGCGGATGTGCACCTCATCAATGCGGGGGACTATATTCTTATTTAGGCTATTAATACATGAAAACAGGAGGTCTTCACATCCCGCCGGATGCGAAGACCTCCTTGTGTTTGAATATGCTCGAAAAGGATGTCAATGGCTAACTTACAGTCTTATTGACAAAATCAATCTCGGTTCTGGTTCCCTCGTGGGGGTTATTCCACAGGCCCTTTGTCAGGCGGATGCGCAGCAGGCATGTGTTGGGGTCTTCGTCGTTGTTGGCGTCGTTGTACCACTCGGCGAATATCGTGCGGAGCTTTGTCATCATCTCTGTGTTTTTCTCGTCGCACACCCAGCCCAGATTTTCGCCAATGCCGTCGGCTGTAAAGTTTTCGACGATGATGCAGACTGCGACTTCTGGGTTTTGGGCGATCTGCCGCATCTTTGCTGTGGTCGCGTAGGTTACGGTGTAGAACGCGCCGTCCTCATAGTAGGCGACCACAATGCGGGCGGCGGGGCGGCTTTTGCCGTCGGCTCCCGGCTCCAACGCAATGGTGGAGAGGGCGATCAGACCGTCTTTGTTACCAACTTGTTCGTCCAGCTTCTTCATGGCTTCGTCGTACTTGCTCATTTTTCATCCTCCTATTATTCACTCTGCCGATCAGAGTATAACATAGGAGCAGCGGATACACCATAATTATTTCAGTTGGAGGATGAGCTGTCTCCCGTGCATTTTGGCAGACTGCATTTGATGGGATTGCCCTGGGTGTCGGTCAGGTTGAGCTCCAGCTCGCCGCCCGTGGAGGGAAAGGCCGCAATGCCGTATTCCTCGTCGATATAATTGGGTTGCACGATGTTGCCATCTTCGTCTGTTGCCGTGATGGAGCTCCAGTCGACCGCGTCGGCGGCTTTGGCCTGGATGTGCACCTCAATATAGTTGCCGCCGTCGGCATAGCCGACGAGGAAGGAGTCGTTGTCAATAATTGGAATGTAGGTGCGCAGCCCATTGTCCATCTCGATGCTGTACTCCTCCGAGGCGAGGGTGGTGGGAACAGACCAGTTGCGCAAACCGCCCACCATCAGCATGACGGCGAGAGCGGCCGCAACCGTTCCACCCAAATAGTAGCCCCGCCGTTGGGTTTTATTCTTCTTGCCCAACAGCTCCACTTTTTGCTTTGCACCGGCATAGCTGATACCGGTGCTGTCGGCGCCGGCCTCTTCCAGAATGCCCTGCAGCATGCGCTCGAAGGTCTCCGGGCCCGGCGCGGTCTGACGGAGCGATTCTTTTGATTGTTTCAGAGGTTTTCTCAGTGAATTTGGCAGCACGCTCCTCAACCCCTTTCCCTGTGTATCGTGGACAGCATGCCCTTGAGCTGGGTAGAGGCGGCCCGTATATATCGTTTGACTGTACTTTCTGAAATATCCATCGCCTGGGAGATGTCCCGAATCTTCATATCCTGGTAATACCGCATGAGGAAAGCCGCCTGTTGCTGGTCGGGCAGCGTCGCCACCGCCTGGTACAGCTCATTCTGGTTCTCGAGGATCTCATACCGCTCGTGAGGGGTGTTGTGTGGGCTGTCGTCACTGATGCGGGTGAGGTCTTCGTCCTCCTCCAATTCGAATTTCTGCTTGAAATATTTCTTCTTGTAGTCCACACATGTATTGTAGCAGATTCGGTTGAGATATGCGACAAATAGTTTTGGATTTTGCAGTTTTGGCAGCGCCTTGTACATGGAGAGGTAGACCTCCTGCACCGCGTCTTCCGCTAGGGAGGCATCTTTGAGAAAGGCTGTGGCAAAAGCCAGCTGACGTTCCACTGTGGCGGCATACAGCATGGAGAAGGCCTCCTGGTCACCCTGTTGGGCTTTTACGACCAATACCGCAATCTGGTCATGGCTGAGTCTGTTCATGATTAACCTTTCTACCTGTAAGACAAAAGGCTGAGTGAAAAGGGTTCCTCGACAGCTCAATCATACAGGAAAAATAGATGATTTTGGAATGATTTAACATATTCTTTTCATTGACTGCATTATATCACACAATGATGGGAGTTTTTGCTGAAAAGATGCAGAGGGAAACAGGTTGACAAATCCTTCTTACAATGGACAAAATTGTGCAACGATGGTATAATTCGAGGGATTCCGACTGCTGCAACTGCTACAGTTGTTTTTGAGCAGGCTGTAGGGTGGGTGCCCGTTTGAAGAGAGAAAACCAGCTTATATTTTCCGAATTTCTTTCTTTAGCGGCAAAATGCCGGCGGAATCGACACAAATTGCTGGAATTGGGCTTGAAAAAGCCATATTGACTAGTGTATAATGGCAGCATACCTGCCGGATGCAGGATATCATCGGCAGCAGCGCAAGGGGAACGAATGGCCAATCAAAAGACGGCGAAGAACAAAAAAGGGTGGACCAAGGGCAGGGTAATCAAGTGGGTTGCATCGATTGCCTTTGTTCTTTATGCTATTATTGCCATTGTGAACATGCAGATTCAGATTCAGGAGAGCAGCAGAAAGCTGGATGCAAAGCAGTTGCAGCTGGAGCAGCAGAAGATGGAAAACCAGGAGATCGCCCGCCAGATAGAGGCCATGGACGATGAGGGCGAGGTCGAGCGCATCGCCCGGGAACAGTTGGACTACGTCTCTCCCGACGAAAAGGTTTTCATCGACATCTCGGGCAGCTGAGCGGACGAATTATAAATTAGTTTGGAGCCCGCGCCCTGCGCGGACAATATAAAATAGGATTCACATCTGAGGAGGAAGCAGTTACAGTATGCAGCTTGAGATCGGGAGCATCGTAGAGGGAAGAGTCACAGGAATCACGAAGTTTGGGGCTTTTATCGCCATTCCGGAAGGGAAGACGGGAATGGTGCACATTTCGGAGATTTCCAACTCCTATGTCAAGGAGATCAGTGACCATCTCAGCGAACAGCAGGATGTCAAAGTGAAGGTTCTCTCTATTTCGGAGGACGGCAAAATCAGCCTCTCCATCAAGCGCTGCCTCGAGGGCGGCGAGCAGGGTGGCCCTCCCCGCGGCGACCGTCCCCACAGTGATAGGCCACAGAGTGGCGGCTTTCGCGGCGGACAGGGTGCCCAGGGCGGCGGACGTCCTCCCCGTGGCGACGGTCCCCCCAGAAAGCCATATGCCTCAAAGGATCGGGGCTGGCAGCCGAAGAAAGCCCCCGGCAACGAAGAAATGGGTTTTGAAGATATGATGACCCGCTTCAAACAGGTGAGCAATGACAGGATGGGCGATCTCAAACGTTCCAACGATCCCCGCCCCCGTCGCCGCTCCAAATACCGGTACCGATTACGAGGCGAGGATGCGCCGATGGCGATACGCCATTATGCATCCTCGCCTTTTGATTTTTGTAAAAGAAAGGATGCGTTTTACAATGCTGTTTATACATGCACAGCTCCACACCATGCGGGGCGAGATCATCCCCGACGGTTTCCTGCTGGAAAAAGAGGGAAAAATTGCCGCTCTGGGCGCAATGACGGACTGTCCAGAGATTCCTGCCGGAGAAGAGAGTCTCGACCTTGCAGGCAGGCTGCTGCTGCCCGGCTTTGTGGACGCCCACAGCCACCTTGGTATGATCGAGGAGGGAGTGGGCCCCGAGGGGGAGGATATCAATGAGATGAGCGACCCCTGCACACCCCAGGTGCGGGCGATTGACGCGATTGATCCCTTTGACGTCTGCTTTGAGGAGGCGCGCAGGGCGGGAGTGACCACAACAGTGTCTTCTCCCGGCAGCGCCAATCCCATTGCGGGGGAAATTTGCGCTCTCAAAACAGTCGGGCGCTGGGTGGACAAAATGGTGGTTGCTGCTCCCCTTGCCATGAAATTCGCACTGGGAGAGAACCCCAAGCGTATTTACGGCAACAAGGAGGAGGCGCCCATCAGCCGGATGGCCACCGCGGCAATCATCCGGGAGAACCTGGCCAAAGCCCGCCGCTACGGCGAGGATATCACAAAGGCAGAAAAGGAAGGGGAGAGCCTCCCCGACCTGGATGTCAAGCTGGAGGCGCTGCTGCCCGTTTTGCGGGGGGAGATCGGCGCCCACTTTCACGCCCACCGCGCCTACGATATCCTGACGGCGGTGCGCCTTGCGGAGGAATTTGGGCTGCGGCTCACACTCATTCACTGCACCGAGGGGCACCGCATCGCCGACATTTTGGCCGAGGCGGGGTATCCCGCCGTCTGCGGGCCGATCATCGGTACCCGCTCCAAGCCGGAACTGTCCAACATGAGCCTGGAAAACTGCGCCACCCTGCTGCGGGCAGGGGTGGAGGTGGCGGTTTCCACCGATCACCCGGAGGTGCCGGTGGGCTTTCTGCCCCTTTCCGCCGCCATTGTCGCCGCCAATGGGTTTGGCGGGGAGGAGGCGCTGCTGTCTCTCACCTACCGCGCGGCAAAGGCGGTGGGGCTGGAAAACCGTGTGGGCAGCCTGGCACCAGGGCTGGACGCAGACTTGCAGGTGTATTCGAGCGATCCGCTCTCTGTGGGGGCAAAGCCGGAGATGGTGTTCATCGACGGGCAGCGGGTGGTGTAACTTTGCAGTAATATACATATTGTTAACAATATAAGGGGACGATGAAATGCCTGACTTTGCTGAACTGTTTGCCGAAAACCCAACCTACTTTGTTCTACTTTTCTGTGGCGTACTGCTTCTTTTTTTACTTGGCTTTATCATTTCCAAAGTGGTGACAGGCAGGAAGAAGAAAGCGTTGCGCAATGCGGGTAATATGGCAGAGCTTGAATTTGACCAAACGGCCAGAGCAGCAAGCAAATTTGTCACCGATGTTCAGTTTATGGGATATAAAATTTTCTCTGTGAATGGTGCGGAACCGTCTGTGGTGGGAAAATCCATCTTTACGCCGGCGGGTACTTGCAGGATTGAGCTGCAATACATGGACACCGATTATGCGACAAGAAGGGCATCGACGACCACAGTGCATGAAAAACAGCTGCTGGAATTTGAAGTCCGCGGCAACGAGAAATACAGGATTTCTTTTGACGAAAAGAGCGGCAGCTTTGTTGTTCGCTAGCACATATTAACGATATAGGGAAGTGCATACCGTGCGTGAAGTCACAGCGGATCAAATAACCGACACCGTGGCAGAGCTCTGTATCAGGGCCAACCGCATTCTGGGAGACGACCTCAAGTGCAGCCTAAAAAGGGCGGAGCAGGCCGAGCGGAATGGCCTCCCGAAGGAGATTCTCGGCGATCTGGTGCGCAATTACGAGTTGGCCGAGGAGCTCCACATCCCGGTTTGCCAGGATACCGGACTGGCCGTGGTCTTTGTCGAAATCGGACAGGATTTGCACATCACGGGTGGAGATTTCGGCGAGGCTGTCAACCGGGGCGTTGCCAAAGGTTACACCGAGGGGCTGTTGCGCCTGTCGGTGGTGGAAGATCCCCTGCGCCGCAGGAATACCGGGGACAACACCCCGGCAGTTCTCCACACCTCGATTGTGCCGGGGGACAGGCTGAGCATTACTGTGGCCCCAAAGGGCGCCGGCAGTGAGAATATGAGTGCTATCCGCATGATGAATCCCTCCGCGACAAGGGAGGACATCATCGCCTTTGTGGCAGATACGGTGCGGACAGCAGGCAGCAATCCCTGCCCGCCTGTGGTGGTGGGTGTGGGCATTGGGGGCAACTTCGAGGCCTGTGCCCTGTTGGCAAAAAGAGCGCTCTGCCGCTCACTGGATGAAGCCCATCCTGATCCCTTTTACCGGGAGCTGGAGGAGGAGATGCTGGCGCGCGTGAACGCTCTGGACATCGGCCCCCAGGGCTTCGGCGGGGATGTGACGGCGCTGGCAGTGCACATCGGTGCGGCGCCCACCCATATCGCCAGTTTGCCTGTGGCTGTCAATATGGGCTGTCATGTGACCAGGCACGCAACCGCCGTGCTGTAGCTTATCCGCTATTTTTGCAGACGGTTTCATAGCGTTAACAGTTTATTCGCACAAAATTCTGGAACAATCACACCCTTTATGTTATAATAAAGACAGGAGTTGGGGGTGGGTCAGGCCCGCTCGACGCTCCAAATAGACGCAAAGGGGGCCGCAGCTTGAAAGCAAAGACTTTCAAATTGCGGTTTTGTGCATTTTCGGCAGATGTATGCGCTGATAGCTGCACGACTCCCGGCGTAAAGAAGGGATGATATTAGCATGACTATTAACGTAACCGCCAGAGGAACAACAGTGCGGGATTCCTTTCACCGCAGCCTGGAAAAGAAACTTTCCAAGCTGGATCGCTTCTTTGACGACAATGCGGTAGCCAACGTCACGGTGACCCATGAGGGGGATCGTGAGACGGTAGAGGTAACCATTCGGGCCAACCGCATGAATTTCCGGGCGGAGAAAACAACCTATGACCGTCTGGATTCCCTTGATGCAGTAGTGGACGCCCTTTTCAAGCAGATTGTCAAGAACAAGACCAAGCTGGAGAAGCGTCTGCGCGGTGCGGCCTTTGAAGCCGATTATACACAGGATTATGTGGGCAGCACCGAGGATGAATATAAGGTTGTGCGTTCCAAGCGCTTCGCCCTCAAGCCCATGGATGTGGATGAGGCGATCCTACAGATGAACATGATTGGCCACACCTTCTTCATGTTCCTCAACAGTGAGACCGATGAGGTCTGCGTTGTCTACAAGCGCAACGACGGCGATTACGGCCTGTTGGAGGCCGGAACAGAGGAAGATTCGGAAGAATAGAGCTTATAAAAGGAGCGCTGCGGCGCTCCTTTTTTGCGTCAAAGTGGAATGGACATGGAAACAGGCGGCATGCTATACTATTCTATAGCGGTTTGAAAAAGAGGTCGATAGAGGAGTTTTTACGGATGGCACTTCTGGATATTTTCCTGAATTTGTTTGACGGCTATGGCACTTCGGGATTGGGGCCGCCCCAGTTCTTCCTGTTTCTGGCGGCAGCGATTTTTTCCACGGTGCGGATGGCAATCCATGTAAAGAGGGCGCTAGAGGC
The DNA here is from genome assembly GCA_047973265.1 of Oscillospiraceae bacterium. Lineage (GTDB taxonomy): Bacteria > Bacillota > Clostridia > Oscillospirales > Ruminococcaceae > WRAV01. The sequence continues at coordinate 1,442 of JBKEBS010000011.1, read as the reverse complement.
GGACGGCGACGAAAAGATCATGATCTTCGCCATGATTTTGGTGTGCCTTTTTGGCGTTGTCGCGGGCTTCCTGGAGGTCGGGCTGATCGTGATGATCTTCGGCAGCTGGAAGTCCCCGCTGGAGCTGACCGCCATGGCAGAGGGCACTCACGGCCCGGCGCTTTGGCAGGAGGGTGTGCTGATTGCACTGGTTGCGCTGCTCCTTCTGGCGCTGTTCCATCTGATAGCTCCCCGCCGATTTGAAGGCAAGGGCGCGCTCACCTTCTGCGCGGACAACTTTCCAGAGCTGGCGATGGGCGCCTGGGTTCTCGGGTTTGGCATCTGGGGTTGGACGAACGGCGGCGTGGCCGCGGTATCCTCTGACCTGCTCACCGGCATCTACCTCTACAGCTGCTTCCACCTGCTCATCAAGATTGTGTTAACCGTCTTCAATATCCTGATGGTGGCGCTGTTTGCCAGATCTGGCACGGTAGACCAACAGAAGGGAACAGCACTCACCCGGCTGAAAAAGCGAATGAGAGGCCGGTACTCGCGCCGGGTAATCCTGTGGCTGCTCATTGGCCTGGTACTAGGGGCCATGATGCTACCCGCCTACACAAGCGAAGTGATTGGCAAACGGCTGCCCACCGATACCGACAAGCTGCATGATGCGAGGATGGATTATGTCTACCTGACCGATCCGGTGGTGTTGCGGGTGGAGAAAGGGTACTTGGGCAATGGGGACTTGTGGCTGATAGAGTATGACAGAAACTCTGTCCTGTTCGGCTACGCCTCGGCAGAGGAGACGCATCGCCTGGAGGATGGGAATCTTAGCCGTTTTAAGGGGAAGCTTCTGACAGGAGCCCGGGTGCGGAGCGACTTTGACGATGAGATTCGCTTGGATGGACGCAGCTATCAAGTCCTGGATTATGCTGTCGACCAGTTGAGTACCGGGTCGGAGGACAACTTCCTCACAATAGTTTTGCTGTTGATAACGGGAGTTCCCTGGCTGGTTTCCCTGAGTAGCCTAATCTTTCTGATTTTCCCGTTGGCGGGAAAAGAGGGTGCGCAGCTGCGAAACACTTCGCCCCGCTACCGGGAACTGGTTGCGCAGTTGGAGCAGGAGCTGGCGTCGGGAGGAGAGCTCTACCGGAAGGACGGCATCACGGTCACCCGCAATCTGATTCTCAATGAGGGCGTTGTTCCCTTTCAGATTGTGCCGGTTGGAGAGGCCCAGGGCTACTTTACAGATTTTGCGAGAAGCGGCAGAGTCTACATCGCAGCCGGAAGTCAAACAGTTCTGCTGGACAGCAGGGATCCGCAGCTGGAGGCAGTCATATCGACGTTAATCCGGCAGATGGACAATATCTGGACGACGCCACTCATAAAAAGAGAGCCTCCCGCATATATGCGGGAGGCTCTCTTTTTATGAGTGGCGTCGTCCAGATATTGTCCATCTGCCG
>JBKEBS010000165.1:0-3665 GCA_047973265.1 Oscillospiraceae bacterium | reverse complement strand
GTAGTCGAGTAGGTCGGGGAGCTTACGCTCCCTTTCCCCTCTAAGAACCGGACGTGACAGTTTCCCATCATCCGGCTCAAGCATTTCATCACTCTTTCGAGCGGCGTTCAGTATAAAGAAATTGACAATAGCGATGGACGTAGGCCATATTGCGAACCTCGTCCTTTCCACCTTCGGATTTCGGCGTTTTGAAGAAAATCTCCCTCTCATCGCTGATGTCCATTGGTATACCACAGTGATAACAGCACCCATTTTGGTTTTTCCAGATTTGCTTAAAGCGCCCGGATAACCGCTTCATCCCATGATTAAACTGTCTTTGGATGAAGTATTCGGGTTCGAGATAGGGGTTTGCATCCATTCGTACTCTCGTGTGCCGGACAATGGGGATATGGTCTACACGCAAAAGCTCCTTGCCGTCCTCGGTGGAAAACACCCAGTTGCGGTTGCCCTTGCGGTGCCAGTATTTGGTGGAGACCCACCACTGCCCCTTATTGGGATGCCTGCGTTTTGCCCATTGCCATAGAAATTCAAATAGGATATAGTCAATATGAGCAAATGCTTCACTGGCGCAGACCGATTGATGATAATTCGCCCAGCCACGAATTTTCTGGTTCAGCTTTTCAATCAGGACTTCCTGCTTCCAAGCCTTACTGCGCTTGAGAATGGTTTCGGAAAGCGTTGCTACAAAGGCTTTAATGGATTTCTTCGACGGTTTGACGATGAGCTTTCCTTTGAATTTACGGAATGTCCAGCCCAACATATCAAATCCATCGTCTATATGGGATATAACCGTCTTTTCCTCCGACAGTTCCAGTCCTCTGATTGCCAGAAAATCGCGGATAATTTCTTTGGCTTCTTCCGCAATCTCTTTAGTTGCAGCCGTGACAATAAAATCATCGGCATAACGCACCAGATTGACCTTATGAGCATTTTGAAAGCGGTTATCCACCTTGCCCAGTCGGTTTGTGTGGAAACGGTCTGACAAAACTTTCGCCATCCCATCTAACGCCATATTCGCCAGAATTGGCGAGATGACGCCGCCCTGCGGGGTTCCGTCATCGGTGGGGAACAATTCATCCTTAAACACGAAACCCGCCTTGAGAAATTGCTTGAGGACGGCTTTATCCATTGGGATGTTTGCCATAAGCCAGTCGTGGCTGATGTTGTCGAAGCAACCTTTGATGTCGCCCTCCAGCACCCATTGTGGGGCTATGGTGCGTGCCAAGTCTGCGAAAATATATTCGCAAGCGTCCTGCGCACACCGCCCCTTACGGAAGCCAAAGGAGCGTTTGTCTGCGGTTACTTCTGAAACCGGGTCGAGGGCCAGCGCATAAAGCGCCTGCATTGCCCGGTCATACATCGTGGGGATGCCCAATGGACGTTTTGCTTTTTTACTCTTTTTGTCGATATACACCCGCCGAAGCGGGCTTGCCTTGTAGCCTTTGTCGGTGAGGGAGAGCGCCGCGTTCATCTTTTGTGCCGGAGTATTCCAGAGCACTTTATCGACACCGGGCGTTTTCTTCCCCTTGTTGGTGGTCACTTTCCTGACCGCGAGTAGTTTTGCGTAATACGAATGGGTTAAGAGATATTGCAGCCGTTTCACTGTGTTCCATTTCTTTTCCTGATTCGCCTTGGCAATCCTGACTTGCAGCCTATTAACGTCGGCTTCTGCCTGCGCCCAGTCAATGGATTTCCACATGGACGCGAGCCTTGCCGCGTCTGACAATCTCTCAGCTTTCGCCGTCGTTGAAGCATTGCCATTCATAGGTTTACACTCCTTTCCTGCCATGAAATACCATAGGATAAGTCTGCACCCTTTCGGGTTGGGGCAAATCTTGAACCCCTATCCAGCCCCATTACAGGGTGGCATTCGCTTTTTATCCCTTTCCTTTACCCTCTGCACCATTTCTTCCCCTTGCGGGGTCGATACCCTGCTGAAGCAGGGAACGCATAGGGCTTACCACGTTCCGCGCAGTAAATAATTGTGAGTGTTTTAGGAGCCATCTTTGAGCCGGGAGGATTTGTGTCCACTTGCGCAGGGATTCAGAAAGTTCCCTTTGCCACCTCCGCACCTTTTGGTGTAAGCGTATCAGCCTTATTTCGCTTATTCCCTGTAACGACCCTTACGATGATTCACCTTACGTTCTCCATGACACTCTTATCCTTGCAGTACGTCTGACTTAGGCTGTCAGATTTCCCACGTTGTCCCATGAGCTTCCCACCCCGCCGTTACCAGCAACGCAGGTCATGGTAGGATTACCCCAAATGGATAGGGTAGCTGATTGACAGCAATTTACTACGCGACTTCGTGTCGCACTTCCGTTTCAGGGTCATCCGCTCATTCTGCCACGCTTTTCGCAGGATGGTCAGCCGCGTCACCTCATTTTCGGCGGTCATTTTTTCCAGCAGCAGGGGGTTATCGGTGGCGATGGCCTTAACCTCGGCGGCGTTGAGCACTGAAATATCCACGTCCTCGCAGCTGCGGGTAATGGCCTTTCCAGTCATCACCTGGGAGGTGTACCGCAGCTTTTGTTCCTGTATCTGCCACAAATAGCTGTCGAAAGTGCCGCGTGTCACATACTGGCAAATGCGGATGACCGGATTTTTATTGCCATATCGCTTGCCGCGGCCGTTTCGCTGCGTGATATCGGTAGGCCGCCAGGGACAATCAATATGGTGGATGGCAAAAAGCTGGTCCTGTACGTTGGTCCCCATGCCGAGTTTGGAGGTGCTGCCTAAAAGAATACGCACCTCGCCGCTTCTCACCTTCTCAAACAGGGCCTCACGTTGGGCGAAGGTCTTACAGTCATGGATAAAGGCGATTTCTTCGGGCGGGACCCCTTTGCCTACGAGCGAGTCTTTCGCCGCCTCCGCAATGGCAATCTCATCCTCATCCGTCTCAAACAGGACCTCTGCCATGCGAACCAGCGTGGATTTCACCTCGTCATAGACATTAAACTGCCCAGGCTTCGGGGTGCCGGAATCGCAGAACAGGATTTGCGTAGAACGGTTTTCAGCGGTTTCCCGCCAAGTATCATAGACATTGCGGATGCAGACATTCAGCTTGCTGTTGGGGTCGTTGGGCGCGTCCGGATAAAGCAGGCGGGGGTCGATAGCAAGCAGCCTCGCCTCATGGGTCAGCTTGAGCATGTTATCTTCTTCCGGTTTCACGCTGCCGTTTCGTATCGCCTCGGAGCGGGCGACATAGCTTTGGATAATCTCTTTTTGAAATGGGGAGCACTCAGTTTGAATGACTGTGGCTTTTCCACCCTCGATCTCCGGGGTGGGCAGGTTCAGCATTTCCTCGGTCTGGATATCCGCTACCAGGCGGAAAATGGCCATCAGTTCCGGTAGATTGTGAAACTGCGCAAACCGGCTGCGCATCCGATAGCCGGTGCCTTCCGGGGTGATTTCCAAGCTGGTAACGACTTTAGCATAGGTGGCGGCCCAGTTGTCGAAAAAGTCTATCCCGCGCCGCTTGAGCTCATGAGGCTGTAAATAGGTCTGCATAATAAAAAGTTCGGAAATGCTGTTCGATATGGGGGTGCCGGTTGCAAAAGTGACGCCCCGGCCGCCGTAGGTCTCCAGAAGATAATCGCATTTCATTTTCATGTCGGCGGCTCGCTGGGCGCTTGCATTGCTGATTCCTGCCACGTTGCGGATTT
>JBKEBS010000164.1:0-21746 GCA_047973265.1 Oscillospiraceae bacterium | reverse complement strand
TTGGAAATCCATTACACCCCGAAGCACGGCAGTTGGCTTAATATTGCCGAGATTGAATTGTCCGTATTAGAACGGCAATGCTTGGGCAGACGAATCCCAAGCTTGGATTTGCTCAACCAAGAAATTTTAGCATGGAATATTGACCGAAATGTCGCTGTTAAAGCTGTCGATTGGCACTTTACTACCTCAGATGCAAGAGTTAAGTTGAAATGCTTGTATCCTATTATTAAGATGACGTAGGCTACTAGATCCGTAGCGACCTGTCGAGCTGGATGATGTTGCTCAACAACCATCCGAACCGCGCCCTCCCTAAATGCTTCATCGTAACGCGGTGGAGCTTCACCTTTTCTTGATTTGTTTGACATGTTTTTTGCCTCCTTCTTTCAGTATACACGATTGGCTGCGTGTCTACCATTTCGAGAAGGGGGACAATCGTTCTCTCCCTTGCCCTGCTGTTTTCTTTCCTCCCTGTGCAGTTCTACACTTTTCTCCAAAGTCTCTCCCCAGACCGTGCCAACCGCAATATTTACATCCTGCAAATGTTGTTGATCAACTGTCTGCCCGCCATCGGCATTGCTGTCCTTGTCGGGGGTGCGGGCGCCTGCCTTGTGGGGAAAAACGGCGGTGCGTTGCGCTTTGGGGGCGCGCTGCTCTATGTTATGTTAACATTTGCACGGCTCTTCTCCACCAACCTGGATGAATTCGTCACCATGACAGGCCCGGCATATGCAGGAAACACCCTGTATTTGAATGAACTGCGCACCGGATTCCTCATGTTTCAAATGGGACAGGCAAGCGCTATCCGGGTTGTCGCCAACCTTCTTCAACTGCTGCCCGCCATCCTCGCCCTTGTGTTGATTATGGTTCTGCTGCGCAGAAAGGAGGAGACGCCCGCACCCGCTATGAGCAAGGCGAAGCTCCTCCCCGCTCTGCCCATCGCCCTTGTTCTGGCCGTCGTGTTCTTTGGGGCGGCGGTTATCCTGTCTGTCGGCAACATGTCCTGGGCGGAGCCGTCCTTCCTACTCAGCATTTTTAATTCCCTGGGCTTTGTCTCGGTGGGCGGATTCTTCTTCTGCATCATGGCAATACCGGCAGCGGCGGCAGGAGCCTCTTTCAAAAAGCCGGTCGTCACCGCTCTGTTTGTCCTTTTGAGCGCTCTTTCGGCCAGTGTCGCGTCAGAATACCTGCTGACCCGCAGTATGGGCGGCGTGAACACACTGCTTTTTCCCGCGTTTTGGGCCGCTGTCCGCCTGCTGCCGCTCATCGCCTTTATCGCCTACTTTTTTTATCTCTCCCCCAAGCGGGCTGTCTGGTATTCTATCCCCGTTCTCTGCCTCGCTTTTCAGTCCCTGTTTTCAAATCTCGTACAGCCTTGGGCTTACCTTTCAGACATATCCAAGGCGACCATCCCCCTCGCCATCCAGCAACTCACGTCCACCTTCTCCCTTTCTCCCATGATGTATGGGACGCTGAACAGAGCCATTCCATATATCGTACTCGCCCTGCCCTGTCTCGCCCTCTGGGCGGTGGCCAGCGCTTTTCTCTTCGCCGCCCCCATGGAGGAAAAAGCACAAGACACTCCGCTGGCGGCAGAGCCTTGGGCACAATAATCTGATTCTATCCGATTCAAAAGCGGGCCCTCTCCTTTCGGAGAGGGCCCGCTTTGCGTTGTCGCCTCAATGTCTGGGAAGGGGCTCTCCGAACTCCGGAATGCCTTTCTCATCATAGGCAAAGGCCTGCACACAGGTGTGGCGGTTGGGATTTCGCAGAGGATCGCCCTCAATCTGCGCTTCCTCCCGCACATGGTAGACGAGCAGCGGGGTTGTGCCGTCCTCCGCCACCGTAAAGCTGTTGTGCCCGGGGCCATAGCGGCTGTTCCTTTTGCTGCTGGAAAAGACAGGTCTATCCGTTTTTTTCCAGTTGCCGGGCTGGAGCAAATCGCTCCCCCGCTTGGCAGACAGCAGTCCCATACAGTATTCCACGCCGGTGGCGTTGGCCGAAAAGGTGATGAAGATATCGTCGCCATGCTGCAGGACAGCCGGGCCCTCGTTGACAGGAATCACCGAGCACTCCCAATCATATTCCGGCTTTGACAGCAGGACAGGTGCGGTTTTCAGCGTCCAGGGGTTCTCCATCTCGGCAATGTAAATATTGGAGTTCCCTTTGATGTTCCCGTCCTTCTGGGCCCACACGTAGTACAGCCGATTGTCCATTTCAAAGGCGGTGGCATCTAGGCAGAAGCTGTCCATCCCGCTGTCGACTTGCCCCTTCTCCCGCCACTTCCCGGCCGGGTCGTCGCTCTCCAGGGCGTACATGCGGTGCTGAAAGGTGCCATGCGTGGGGTGGGCCTCCTCATTGTGGGCGGCAGCAAAGTAGATGTACCATTTTCCCCGCAGGTAATGGATTTCGGGGGCCCAGACCAGGTCACTCATCTCGCCGCTGTCGTGCTTTTGCCATATGGTGCGGGGCTCGGCGTCGGCCAGCCCTTCGATTGTTTTGGCACTGCTCAGCTCGATCCGGTCATAGGCCGGAACGCTGGCGGTGAAGTAGTAGGTTCCGTCGGTGTGGCGGTAAATCCAGGGGTCTGCCCGCTGTTTGATCAGCGGATTCGTATATTCCATATTCATCAATCATGTTCCTCACAGGTATTTATGGGCTACAGCTGTGTGCATCCCCATATGCTCCTTCCGTCCGCACTCATGGCGGAAAAGGCGGTCACGGGGCTGTTTCGCTCCCAGTCATACTGCTCCTGCACAAAACCATCGTACTCCACGCCGTCCAGCGTAATCCGTATGCGCCAGCTATCATAGCAGGTGTAGCTGCCGGCATGCGCGCCGGTAATTTGCCCGTCGGCGGCAGTGATGCGCACGGAGTCGCGGCTTTCGCTGTTGGAGTCCGTTCCGTGTTCCACCAGCGCGTACTCCCCGTCCGGCAGGGTACAGTCGGTCAGGGCCTCTCCCTGGTAACGGTTGGGGGCGACCACCGGCCAGCCGTCGCTGTTTAGTGCGAAGCGGCGCACATTCATAGAGAACCAGTATTCCGGCAGCTTGTAGGTGCGCCCGTGGTGGATCAGGAAGTAGTTCTCCCCATCCACCAGCACATCCTCGTGGCCGGGGGCCATGTAGCCCTTGGTGGGCGGCAGGCCGGGATCGGACAGAAAAGTGTATCCGCCCAGCAGCTTGGCGCCCACCTTGTCCTCGCCCCCGGCGCCCATCTCCCACATGTCCCTGCCTGCCGGGTCGAGGTAGGGGCCGGTCACCGACTCCGACCTGCCCACCCGGATGTTGTAGTCGCCGGACAGGGAGCCGTAGGAGACAAATAGGTAGTAGAACCCCGTCTCGGGGAGATATGTGATGGCGGAGGCCTCCACCCCGCACCCCCTGTTCCCCGCGATGCGCACAGGCTCCGCCCCCTCAGCGAAAAAACCGGTGGCATCGTCCAGCGGGGCGATGAAGATGCCGCCGAAAAAGGAGCCGTAGGAGAGATAGCGCTTCCCGTCTTTGTCCGTGACGACGGCGGGGTCGATGGCGTTGGGCATGGTGGAGGCACCCGCCTCGGAGCGGACGACGATCCCCTTGTAGGCGAAGGGGCCCTCCGGCTTCTTCGCCTCCGCCAGGCCGATTGCTGATCGGGAGGAGCCGAAGGTGGAGGCGGAGAAGTACATGCGGTAGACGCCGTCTATCTCCTCCACATCCGGGGCCCAAAAGCCGTCTCCGGCCCCGGTGTCCATCCCGGCGTGGGCGATGATCTCCCCGCACTCCGAAGCGTAGTCCTCAAAGGCTGTACCCAGGTACTGCCAGGTGATCAAATCCCTTGACCGGCGTATCTGTATCCCCCGCTTGTGGATATCCCCCAGGGAGGCGTCGGTGGAGTAGGCGTAGTACCAGTCCCCGGCCTTGATCACTGCGGGGTCGTGGACGTTCAGCTCCCCCCACTGGGTACTGTCCTGCATGACGGCATTGTCTCCAAGAGGGCGAAAGCCGGTGTAATCCGGCTCGGGCGGGCCGGACTGCCCGCAGGCGGTCAGCAGCAGGGCAATCACGACCACCACCATTCCTTTGATGCTGGTCACTTCCTATTCCTTCACGCTGGAGAACATGACCGATTCGATGATCCACTTCTGGAAGATGCCGTAGATGATCAGCACCGGCACCAGCAGCATCACGCTGCCCGCCATGATGCGGGGGACATGGGTGTTGATGGCGTACATCTCGTTGAACTTGGCCACCATCACCGTGACCGGCTGCCACGCCTCGTTTTTGATAAGGATAGTGGGGGCCAGATAGTCGTTCCAGGAGCCGATAAACCAGAGTATCCCGTGGGCTGCCAGGGCCGGGCCCGCCAGGCTGAGGATGATCTTCCAGTAGATTTGAAAGTAGTTGCAGCCGTCGATCTTGGCCGCCTCGATCACGGACTCGGGGATGTTGGAAAGGTACTGGCGCAGGAAGAAGATCATCAGCACGTTGCCCGCCAGCTTGGGAAGGATCAGGGGCAGCGGGCCGTTCAGCAGCTTCATCTCGCTGAACATGACGAACTGCGGCACCATGATGGAGGGATAGGGAATCATGATGCTGCCCAGCAAAATCATGAACAGCGCGTTCTTGAACTTGAAGTTGATTTTGGAAAAGGCGAAGGCCGCCGCGACGGACACCAGCGAGCCTATGATCACAGGTGGAACGGAGTAGAGGATGGTGTTGAGGAAGCCCCGCACCAGCGGAATCTCCGACCAAATCTGCACATAGCTGGAAAAGTCCCAGGTCTTGGGAATCAGCCCCGCCAGGTAGACGTGCATCTTGGGCTTCATGGAGGTGAAGATCATCCAGACAAAGGGGTAGAGCATGATGATGGAGCCCAGGGCGAGAACGATGAAAATAGCGGTGTTAACGATCCGCTTTTGCATTTTGATGCTTTTCAATGCGCTCCCCCCTCCCGTTGATATAGAACTGAATCGCCGTCGCGGTGAATACGATAATGCCAAGCACAACCGCCACCGCCGAGCCGTAGCCCGCCTTGCCATTCTTGAAGGTGTAGTCGTACAAGTGCATGACGGTGGTGAAGGTGCTGTTGGCGGGGCCGTTGTTAGTGAAGATCAGGCGGGGCTCCACATACATCTGCGCGCCGCCGATGACGCTTGTCACAATCAGGTAAAAGGTGACGGGGGCCAGTAGGGGGAAGGTGATCTTCCGAAAGGTGTAGAACCAGCCCGCGCCGTCGATCTTCGCCGCCTCATAGTAGGAGGTGGAGATTCCCTGCATTCCGGCGATGTAGAGGATGATGGAGGTGCCAAGGCCCTTCCACACCGTCATTATGATGATAACCCACTTGGTAAAGCGGGGATCGCTCAGCCAGTTGGGCGGATTCTGGACGCCCAGCGACTGCAGGAAGAGATTGATGGTTCCGCCGTCGGTCATGAACATGCGCTGGAACACAAAGCTGATCGCCACAATGCTTGTGATGACCGGGGCGTAGTAGATTACACGAAAGATCACTTCGCTTCGGGTTCCCCGGTTCATCATGGAGGCCAGCACCAGAGAGATGGCCAGGCCGATGGGAATGCCCAGCATGTAGAAGAAGGTGTTGCCCAGACTCTTCCAGAACAGCTGAGATTTGAACATCTCCAGGTAATTGCGGAAGCCCACCCACTTTGCCGTGCCGATGGGCTGCCCCAAGGGCCAGGAGGTGAAGCTGGCGTAAATTGACATGATAAAGGGCACAAGCACAAAGATGATCATGCCCAGAATGGGAATCAACACAAAGGCCCATCCCCAGAGGTTGTCGCTCATCCGGGAGGACAGCCGGGGAGCGGTGCTTTTTTTCATCGCAATCCCTCTTTTCTGCAAACATAAAACGTAAGGATGATTGGGAAAGATGGGCAGGGCCGCATTTCGCCCTGCCCATCCTCTTAGAGCAAAAGATAATAATAAATAGAAAAGAATGGAAGAATGATCTTTTTGCTCCAGGGCAATTCACAAAAACAACATTCCTGTTATTTTCGCAAATTGCTACAATTTATACTAGCTGTTGGGATTGACGTCGGCCTCGTCCTGAATCGCCTGATCCAGCATGGCCTGGGCTGAATCCTGCACGCTGTTGCAGTATTCGCTGACGCTCATGGGGGTGACGCCCTTGTCGGTGCCCTCGTAATAGCTCCAGACACTGTCCACGCCGGAGATGAAGCCGTCCAGGAACCAGACATCGTTGTAGGTGTAGGTGGTGTCGATGCGATGACCGTTCTGGCCGGAGAGCATGTTGACGAACACGACGCGTCCCTCGGGGAAGTAGCTGTCGTCGGTCAGGTATTCGCCCTTTGCCATCTCCATGATGTTGGGCAACTGGCCGCCCTGCTTTGCCAGGAAGCGCTGCACTTCCTCGTCCGCGCTGAGCAGATAGGCGAGCTCCGCTGCCTTCTCCTTGTTGGGGGACTGAGACGAAACCGCGTAGCCGATGGAGTCGATGCGGCCAAACCATTTATCCTGGCGCTCCTCAATAGAGAGGCCGGCGTAGCTGTCGCTGATGGGCCAGGGGGCCACGTCGAAGTCGAACCACTCCTTGCCGGGGTTGACCGCTTCGTCGTCCTCGATGGCCTGGAAGGCGCCAACATCCCAGGTGCCGCAGGGGAAGTATGCGCAACGGCCCGCCAGAAACTTGAGGTAGCCGGTGGTCTCGTCGGTGGAGAGGCCGCTACCACCCTCCTCCACAATCTTCATAAAACCCTCGTAGCCCTCAATAAACGCGGGGGAGTTGAACTGCACCTTGGTCTTGTCGGCGGAGAGGTACTCACCGCCAGCGCCCCAGATAAAGGGATTCAGGGTGAACTCCTCCCACAGGTGGGTGCCGTAGACCTGGGTAGAACCCGCGGTGTCGGGCAGGGTGGTGTCCTCATAGGTGAGAACCGCGCAGAGCTTTGCAAACTCGGTGTAGGTGTACACCGGCAGGTTGCCGCTTGCGTCAATTTCGGGGAAGAAGGGGAGAATGCCGTCTGCCACCAGCGCCTCGATCTCGGCGCGGCGCTTCTCGATGATGGCCTTGTTCACTGCCATGGAAACCGCGGAGAAGTCCTTGGGCAGGGCGTAGATATCGCCCTCACCCAGCGCATCGTTGGCCTCGTCGTACTTATAGAGGTTGAGCGCCTCGGGCCAGATTGTGTCCAGGGAGCTGACATCCAGCAGCTCGTTGAGGGGGGAAATTTTGTCCGCCCACACCCTTCTCTTGATGTCGCTGATGCCCAGGTAGAAGACATCGGGGGCGGTGTTGGCGGTCAGGGCCGCCTCCAGCTCGGGCCAGTACTGGTCGCCGGCCACCTGAAGGTTGACAGTTACACCGTGCTCCTCCTCGAACTGGGCGATTACCTCGCGGTACATGGCCTGCTCGTGCTCTTGGGCAAAGATGGATACGTTCAGGGTGATGCCGCTGTCTCCGCCGCCGCTGTCCGTACCGGCGGTGATGCCGCTGCCGCTGTCGGCGCCGGACGATGTCCCGCTGCCACCGTCGCTGCAGCCTGCCAACACGCCGAGGATCATGACCGTGCACAGCAGGAATGCGATCAACTTTTTCATTGAGAAGCCTCCTTCAATTTCCACAATACTCTTTGTTCAGATAAAGTATTTGAGATTTTGCTATTATTTCAGCTAATCCTCAAATAGTAAAGCTATATCTAAACTCTTTGAGCCGATAGTAGCACCACATTTATGCAATGTCAATATAAAATCTATCCCAAAGTGTATATTTATATATAACAGCCAAACAATATCGATTCCAATTGTCGATACTCACAAGAAACCGACACCCTGCGTCCCCGATGCTTGACATTGAAAGTAGTTATAGTCATAATTAAAATAGTTTAGGATTGGCTACAATAAATAATAAGTACAATTCCGCCGAAAGGAATGAATCTTTCGTGATACATATTGTTGATCTTAAAAACGGGTTGCAGCTGTATGAAGCGCTGGACTCCCCGGTTCGCATGGAGATACTGTACCTGCTGAAGGAGGACGGCGAGGCCAACCTGAATCAGCTGGCCACCGCGCTCAAGCTGACAAACGGGGCCGTCACCTCCCACATCAAGAAGCTGGAGGACGCCGGGTTAATCAAAATTCACTCCCGGGCCGGAGTTCGGGGATCGCAGAAAATCTGCTCGCTGGCGACGGACAAGATCATCATTGACCTGTTTGACGACGAGGCGGAGATGAAAAACGTCTACTCCTTCGACATTGGCGTGGGCCACTACATCGACCACCGCATTGTGCCCACCTGTGGGTTGGTCAATGAGCGGGTCATCATCGGTGAACTGGACGAACCCCGGTACTTCTCCTTCCCCGAGCGGATCGACGCCCGGCTGATCTGGTTCACAGAGGGGCACATCAGCTATCAGCTGCCCAACAGCCTGAAGATGAACGAGACCTGTGTGGAACTGCAAATCGGGATGGAGCTCGCCTCGGAGGCTCCCGGCTACGCCACCCACTACCCGTCGGACATCGGGTTCCGCATCAACGGAAAGAAGCTGGGCTTTTTCACCAGCCCGGGGGAGTACAACGACAGGCGGGGAATCTTCACGCCCTCCTGGTGGTTCTCCAACCTGGGCCAGTACGGCAAGCTCAAGCTGCTCACCATCAACGACAAGGGCTGCTATATCGACGGTTTGAAGATATCCGACACTGTCCTCTCCGATCTGGATATCACCTACAACAGCGACATCGTCTTTACCATAGAAGTGGACTCAGAGGCGGCCAACCGGGGCGGCGTCACCATTTTTGGCAAGGGCTTTGGCGACTACAACCAGGGAATTGCCTTCAAAATGTTCTACACCGAAAAGAGCGGAGGTGCCGACAAATGAGCAAGCAGTATACCCTTTATCAAAATCAGAACGGCCCGGACATCGGCGTCCACGATTTCTCCGGCGTGGGGGTAGTGGAGCAGGATGGGCTGTACTTCAAGGATCACAGCCGCGCCGGAACGCTGCTGCCCTTCATGGATTGGCGGCTGAGCCACCGGGAGCGGGCGGAGGATTTGGCAAAGCGGCTCACCGTGGAGCAGATCGCGGGGCTCATGCTGTACAGCAGCCACCAGTCGGTGCCAGCGCGGCCCGGCGGCCACTTCGGCGGCAGCTATAACGGAAAAGATTACAGCGACGACATCCCGCCTGAAAGCCTCACCGACCAACAGAAGGCTTTTCTGCGGGAAGATCACATCCGCCACGTGCTGCTGGCTGGCGTGGAGCACCCCGCAGCAGCTGCGGCCTGGAGCAATCTCCTCCAGGCGGAGGCGGAAAGCCTGCCCATGGGAATCCCGGTCAACATCTGCTCAGACCCCCGCCACGGCGCAGAGAAGATGACGGCGGAATTCAAGGGCGGGGGAGGTTCCACCTCCAAGTGGCCGGAGGGCATCGCAATGTCCGCCACCTTTGACCCCGAAACCTGCCTGGAGTTTGCCAGCATCGCCGCAAGGGAGTACCGGGCCATGGGCATCACCACCGCCCTCTCCCCCCAGGTGGATTTGGCCACCGAGCCCCGCTGGATGCGCTTCGGCGACACCTTCGGCGAGGACGCCCAGCTGGCGGCTGCAATGGGAAAAGCCTACTGCGACGGCATGCAGACAACCCCCGGCGCCGTGGACGGCTGGGGCCGCGAGAGCGTCTGCGCCATGGTGAAGCACTGGCCGGGCGGCGCATCTGGCGAGGGCGGCAGGGATGCCCACTACGCCTACGGCAAGTATGCGGTCTACCCGGGGAACAACTTCGAGGAGCACCTGATTCCCTTTATCGAGGGGGCCTTCAAGCTGGACGGGCCCACCGGCTGCGCCGCCTCCGTGATGCCCTACTACAGCATTTCCTGGGGACAATCCCCAGGCGGAGAGAACGTGGGCAACTCCTACAGCAGCTACCTGGTCACCGATCTGCTGCGTGGAAAGTACGACTATGACGGCGTGGTCTGCACCGACTGGGGCATCACGGGGCAATACCGGGAGGACATGACCCTGATGGCAAAGCGCTGCTGGGGCGTGGAGGAGCTCACTGAGCCGGAGCAAATCCTGCTGCTGCTGGAGGCGGGCGTCGACCAATTGGGGGGCAACAACGAGCTCCAGCCTGTGCTGGACGCCTACGCCCTGGGATGCGAGAAGCGCAGCGAGGCCGCCATGCGCAGCCGCATGGAGCAGTCTGCGGCCCGTCTGCTGGTGAACAGCTTCCGGTGCGGACTGTTTGAAAACCCCTACCTCGACCCGGAGGAGAGCGCCGCAATCGTCGGCTGCGAGGCCCACAAAAAGGCCGGGCTGGCAGCGCAGCTGCGCTCCGCCGTGCTGCTGAAAAATCAAAATGGTGTCCTGCCCCTGAAAAAGGGAAGCAAGGTATACGTGCCGGAGCGCCACATCGAGAGCTATCGCTCCTTCTTCGGCTTCCCCACCGAAGTGCAGGATTTCGCCCCCCTGCCGGAGGAGTTGGTGAACAGGTATTTCACCCTGGTCTCCACGCCGGAGGAGGCGGACGCCGCCATCGTGGTGGTGGAAACGCCCATCTGCGACAGCTACTCCGAGCAGGATGCGGCGGATGGCGGCAACGGCTACCTGCCCATCAGCCTGCAATACCGGCCCTATCAGGCAGACTCAGCCCGGGAACAGAGCATCGCGGCAGGCGACCCCGGCAAGGGCCCTGTGAACAGGAGCTACAGGGGCAAGACCGCAGTCGCCGCCAACGAGCGGGATTTGGACAACGTGCTGGAAACTCGGAAGCGCCTGGGCAGTAAGCCCCTCGTCGTGGTGGCGGAGCTGAACAAGCCTACCGTTCTGGCGGAACTGGAACCCTCTGCCGACGCCATCCTGGCGGAGTTCGGCATCTCGCCCGAGGCGGTGCTGCTACTGCTCACCGGAGAGGCCGCGCCCACCGGGCGGCTGCCCATGCAGCTGCCAAAGGATATGGAGACGGTGGAAACCCAGAAGGAGGATGTCCCCTTCGACATGGAGCCCTACCGGGACGCCGCCGGGAATGCCTACGACTTTGGCTTTGGCCTACCCCGGGACGGAACGGTTCTTCCTACAAAATAGCAATCGCAAAAAAGCCCCTGTGCATTGGCACAGGGGCTTTTGTCGTTGATGCAGCGCGGGTGCGCTTACAAATATCTCTGCTGATTCTGAAAGACGTCGACCATCGCCAGGATGTTCTCCACCGGGACATCGGGGGAGAGCGCATGGGTCGGGGCCATGATGTAGCCCCCTT
This sequence comes from Oscillospiraceae bacterium, assembly GCA_047973265.1. Taxonomy (GTDB): domain Bacteria; phylum Bacillota; class Clostridia; order Oscillospirales; family Ruminococcaceae; genus WRAV01. The sequence goes on along the minus strand of JBKEBS010000164.1, from coordinate 10,540 downwards.
CCTTACCGAGGATGGAGGCGACGCGGGCAATCTCCCCGCGAATCTGGTCGGGGATCATATTGGGCAGCGCCTGCTGTGTCGATATCCCGCCCCAGAAGGAAAGGCGATCCCCGTACAGCCTCTTCATCTCCGCAATGTCGTAGATTTCGGGCTGAAAGGTCTGGTAGCAGTCCAGGCCGATTTCGAGCAGGTCGGGAAAGATTTCGTGGCAGTCGCCGCAGGAGTGCTGGATGACGAACTTCCCCTTGCGCTTCACCCGCTCGTACAGTCTCGCCATCCGGGGCTTGATAAAGCGCCGCCAGTGCTCCGGCCCCATGATAAGACCGCGCTGCTGGCCCCAGTCGTCCCCGAAATAGATGCCGTCCACATCGTATTCCAACGCGATGTCCACCAGCGGCAGGAAAAAGTTGCAGATTCGGTCGTAGAGGGCCTCCAGTTCTTCGGGGCAGGTCAGCATGCTCATGAGGACGTTTTCCATCCCCATCAGGCTCCACGACCGCTCAAACATGCAGAAGCCGAAGCCCGCGAAGGCGAACTTGTCTTCCCTGCCCGCCAGCATCTCCTCAATATCCCTCCGCAGCCTGGCGGTGTCTGCCTGGGGGAACTGGTAGGAGCAGTCTTCCAGGTCGGGGATTTGGATTTTGTCCACCACGCCGATGTCCTTGTCGGCGCCGTTGCGGTTCCAGATCACACCGAACTCGTCGAGGAAATAGCCGGGCCGGTCGGTCAGCTCGGTGGGCCAGCCCCAATACTGGGCATAGTGCAGGTAGGAGCCCAGCTTGCCCTCGATCTCCGAGTCCCCCGTGGCCTCGATGAGCTTTTCCAGCGCCTGCTGCGTGAAGTCGATGTGGTAGGGAATGGGGGTCGTGGCCCTGTGCTCCAGGGCCTCCAGTACAGCATCCCTTCGCTTCATGGCGATTCCTCCCGCTGTCAAATCACGATTTTCTGCTGATCCGCAGCTGTCTGCGCGCCCGCATCCTTCTTTTCCTTTTCTTTTTCGACTTCTGCCACCGGCAGCTTAACCCCCGGCGGCAGAGGCAGCACAATGGAGAAGCGCGAGCCAAAATCCTTGCGGCTCATCACATCGATGAAACCCTTGTGGCTCTCGGCAACCCACTTGGCGATGGAGAGGCCCAGACCGGTTCCACCGGTCTTTCTTGCCCTAGATTCGTCCGCCCGCCAGAAACGCTCGAACAGGTGGGGAAGCTCTTCCGGCGCGATGCCCGTACCGCTGTCGCCGATCTGGATGGAGAGATGGTTGGCGTCGTAGGCGGCGTTGCCGATGGTGATCCTCCCCCCTTCGGGGGTGTATTTGATGGCGTTGTCCACCAGGATGCGGATGCCCTGCTTGAGCAGTTGCTGGTCGCCCAGCACCTCCATACCCGGTTCGACATGGCCCGTGATCTCGTGATTTGTGTCGATCATCTGGGTTTCCTTGAGCACATCCTCCAACAGGGAGGAGATATCCACCCGCTCGACATTCATCTTGATGGAGCGGTTATCGGAGCGAGCCAGGAAGAGTAGCTGCTCCACCAAAACCTGCATGCCCACCGACTCGCCCTTGATGGCCTCGATGGCCTCCTCCAGAATGGCGGGGTCTTCCTTGCCCCACCGCTCCAGTAGCCGGGCATAGCCCTGTATGACCGAGATGGGGGTGCGGAGCTCGTGGGAGGCGTCGGAGACAAAGCGGAGCTGGGCCTTGTAGGAGGCGTCCAGGCGATCCAACATGCTGTTGATTGCCAGCGCCAGGCCCTGGAGCTCCTCCTGCTCGCCAGTAATGTGGATGCGCCTGTCCATGTCGTCCTCGGTGATGGCATTGAGGGTGTCGATGGTGCCGGAGAGATCTGTGTCCCCTATCGTGCGGGCAGTGGCGGCCAGCTCATAGATTGGCCGCAGTGTGCGCCGGATGGAGCGCTGCGCTTTCCAGATACTGAGGAAAAGGGTGAATAGCTCGATGAGCAGCAGGAAGAAAAAGCCTGTCGCAAAGAAGCCCATCGGCACCGCAAGGCAGGTGGAGACGGCGTAGTAGCCGCCCTCTGGTGCGGGAATAAACACCACATAGTTGATTACGTCGCCGGAATAGCGCCCCAGCACGGGGATAAACCAGCTGCTGAAGAAGTTGGTGTGGTAGTTGTTGCCGCTCACGGAAAAGGCCCGGTAGGAATTCTCTGCGACCAGGCCAATCCTGCCCAGCAGTTCCGGCATTATGATTCCATCCGCTTTTTCCCGCCATTCCAGGCGGGTGCTGGAGAGGTTGGTGGAGGTCTCGGCGATCTGAGCGATCACCTCGTTGGATTCTCCCGATATCTGGAGCGCCTGCCATTCCCCCCAGTAGAGGACAGCCAGCGCAAAGAGCAGGATGATCACGAGGTCTATCTTGAGAAAGATAGAAAAAATACGCCGCACCTGCGCCCAGGCCAGCTTCCAGGAAAGGGAGTTGTTCCGCTTGGCAGCGGAGGTTGCAGCGGCTTTCATGTCTCAAATCATCCTTTTAAGCAGAATCGGTGGACAAGTATCAGCTTTTTACAAAGCCCTGTCGGAATTGCACCGGTATCGCCCGTTCTTGGCGATATTTCGGCCCCGTTGGCCGGAAAGGTGCAAAACGGTTGGTCAAGCGTCAGCTTGACCTTCGTCGCGCAGCACGTAGCCCACTCCGCGGACGGTGTGGATGTATTTCACGCCCGCCACATCGTCGATTTTGCTGCGGAGAAAGCGGATGTACACGTCCACCACGTTGGTCTCCCCCTGGTAGTCGTAGCCCCAGACCCTTTGCAGAATCACATCACGGGTCATGACAATGCCCTGGTTCTCCAACAAGTATTCCAGCAGATCGAATTCCCGCTTGGTGAGGTCAAGGGAGTTGCCGTCCAGCGTGGCAATGTGGCCCTGGGGATCCAGGGAAATGCGTCCAAGGCGGTATCCGCCGCCAGAGGTTCTCCCTCTGGGGCCCCGCAGGGCGGTGCGGATGCGCGCCAACAGCTCTTCAATGGCAAAGGGCTTGGTGATGTAGTCGTCGGCGCCGCCGTCCAGTCCCGTCACCTTGTCCATGACCGAATCCCTGGCTGTGAGCATGATGACAGGCATGGCCGAGGTTCGCCGCAGCCTGCGCAGCACCTCTATGCCGTTGAGCCCCGGCAGCATAATGTCCAGCAGCATGAGGTCGAAGCCGCCCTCCTCCGCCAGAGCAAGGCCGTCCCGGCCGTCTGCGCACTTCGTGACCTGGTAGCCCTCGTAGTTGAGCTCCAGCTCGATGAAGCGGGCCAGCTTTTCTTCGTCCTCCACAACCAGAATCTTCTCGTTCACGGAATCAAACCCTTTCATAACCCCGAAAAGGGAATTGTCTCTCCGGAATCCCAGCAAAGACAATTCCCATATGGGGATAAAGATCGTACAACCGGCAGGGGAAACAATTGCGCCTTACTGCTTGTCGACCGGCTCGTCGCCGCCCTCGGCGGCATTTTTCACGCTGGTCTTGATGTCCTCGGCAGTCTTGGACGCGCTGTCCATCACATTGTTGACCGCACCGCCCTGGCTGAAGTTGGGGCCTGTGAAGCGGTACTTGCAGCCGAAGAAGAGGCCGATGACCAGCAGGGGCAGCGTCACCCAGAAGGCGCAGCAGAGCAGAAGCACCAGCACCGTGATGGGCAGGGAGAAGTTGCCGCCATCCTTGAAGGTTACGGACAGCATGTTGGTGTTGCCCTTGTGGACGACGCCCTTGATCCAGTTCCACAGCTTGCGCATCATGTCGCCGAAGCTCTCACCCTTTGGGGGCGGGGGTGCCGTGTAGGCGGGGGTGCGCTGAGGGGTGACGCCGGAAGCGGGGCCCTCCTTGGTGGAGTACGCGCCGCCGGTGGAGGGCGGGCGAACCTTGCCGTGGCGCTCCAGGTAGATCAGGGCCTCCAGGATATCGTCGCCGCAGGCATCAAGGGCCTCCTTGGCGTCGTCGTAGGATACGTTTGCATGAGCGCGAAGTTTCTCAACCAATTCCAATGTAGCCATTTCGGACCGTCCTTTCTGAATGCAGAGAAGATATTTTAGCGGGGAATCCGCTCTCTCTTGTCTGTCTGTAGTTTAGTACGGCCAGATTATGGTGTATTGTAGAATTGATTAAAGAATGCTAAAAACCACATTAGAGAGTGGGGTGCAATCAAAACGGTGCAAACACGACTTTGACTGTGCGCAGGGCGTTGTGGTGCAAATCAAACTCCACCGTGTTGCCCTTGGTGTGGGGCAGCGCCTCCAGAGAGCGCTCGTTCAGGTCGGTGCTGTAGACACTCTGTACGGGCTTCTTGAAGCGCAAGCGGATGATATCGGTCTCCTGAGTGGGGTTGTACACCCGCACAATCAGGCCGCTGCCGTCCTCCGCCTCCTTGACGGCGCTGACCACTGCGCTGCCCTCGGTTTGAAACAGGCTGTCGGTGAGGGGAAGGGTTCCGCTATGGACTGTTCCCGGGCAGGCGCTCACCGGATGGACGAAGCGCGAAGCAAGGGCCTTGAGGGCCACCTTGTCGATTGTCGCTACTGCGATACCCAGCCGGAAGTTGTGCAGGCCGTACTCCGGGTAGGGGTCGGGGTCGTAGGAGCCCCTGATGAGGTCGACAGAGATGCTGTTGTCCGCTCCCCTATAGCCGTAGTGGCTGTCTGAGAGCAGCACCACTGTCTCGTCGGAGGAGAGGGGGATGGGGCAGATCAAATCCACGCAGGGCACATCCTGCTCCCGGGCGGGGCGGTCTGCAAAGCCCAGCTGGATGCCGCAGCGGTACTCCGTGCAGTAGAAGTGGAAGGGCAGGTGGAAGTTGAGTTGAGGGATTCCCGCCTCGGGGGAGCCAACCTCCCGCCAGTCCACACTCACATCATATTCCAGCAGGTCGCTGTTCTCGGACAGAGACACCGTGGCGGTGAGCTTGGAGGAGAGGAAGGGAATCTCAAAGCGAATCCGGCTCTGGAGGCTGCCTGTGTGAACCTCCTGGATATTGACGGGGCAGCTTTCATTCAGGTCGAGGACACTCGCCTGCCTGCCCACCCGCCAGGAGGTCATTCCCTCTTTGGGGTTCTCTGTCACCAGACGGAAGGCGCCCGCCGGATATTCCCGGCTGTTGACCATCTCCCGGCCGGTCGTCTTGTTTTTCAGCGAGAGCAGCTTCATGGTGCGCGCGGAAAAGAGAATGCGCAGCTTGTCGTTTTCCAGCAGGATATTTTCATCCAAAATGTAGTCGCGCCGCGCGTCTCCCCCGGTCTGGGGAGCGATGTGGCGCGGCTCCCGCCTGTTGACCAAAACCGTGGAGTAGCCCATGGCCGGAAGGTCTGTGAGCACCAGCAGCTTGCGGTAATTGTGCCCCCAGTAGTGCTGCCCGGATTCCATCAGCTGACTGGGCAGCTCCTTGCCGGAGGTGTCTGTGACAAAGATGGTCTCGTCCTCTCCGGTAAGATCCCAGACGGTCAGCTCCACCGTCTCCCGGCGGGGGAATTGGGTGGCATTGAAGAGGTGAAAAATGCGGGGAAGTCCGCCGCCGCGCTCGGCAAAGGGCATGCGGTAGTGGCTCTCCTGGCGCAGGCCGTAGCCAACCCCAGCGCCCACGGCAGTACCGCTGTCTGGCACCACCACAATCTCGGAGGTGTTGATGTGGGCGGCGAGGGCCTTCATGGCCTGGCTCCCGTTGATATCGATACCGGCCATGGCCTTTTGGAATTGCCCCATGGCGTATTCCCGGGTCTCTATCGTGCCGGAGCCGGGCAGGATATCGTGGAACTGATTGAAGAGGATCTTCCGCCAGGAGGCCTCAAAGGGGCTGGCGGTGGTATAGCCGTCGTCCGCGAAGTGGCGGGCCATGGCGTCCAGCGCCTCCGCCTCACCGATGCGGGCCTCTCCCAGATGGTTGGCCTGCTTGATGCGGGACTGGGAGGTGTAGCAGCCGGTGAAGATATAGCCCAGCTCCCCCGCTATCGAGGGCAGGTTCTCCCTCTCCTGCTCCAGCTCCTCGAAGAACCCGTGCAAGGTGCCGAACTTGAGTGTCGGGAAGAGTGGCCAGGTGGACATCTCCCGGATAGCGTCGATATCCCGGCGGGTAGGGCCGCCGCCGTGGTCGCCCACGCCGTAGACCTTCAGCGCCCTGCTCACTTTGTTTCTGGCACAAAAGCCGGGGATCCAGGAAAACATGGAGCTGTCAATATCCGAGTTGTACCACATAGGCTCGCGGTAGGCCAGCAGCTCTGCGCCGGAGGGAGCGCGCCAGGTGTAGACCTCCTGGGCGTCGTTGCCGCGGCAGTGGTAGTAGTATTTGATGCCGCCCCTGTTCAGCAGCTCGGGCAGGTTCTGGCTGTGGCCGAAAGTGTCGGGCTCGAAGTCCAGCTGGATGGAGTCGGGGGCGATATCCAACAGGTTCGAGAGGTAGCGCTTGGTGTAGAGGATATGGCGGGCCATAGCTTCCTCGCCCGACATGTTTTTGTCGTTTTCCACCCAGGTGGAGGCGGCCACCTCCCAGCGGCCCTCCTTCACGCGGGCGCGGATCTCCTCCAACATGGAGGGGCAGTACTCCTCCACAATGCGGTAGACAGAGGCCTGGGACTGGGAAAAGGTGAACTCGGGGTAGTCCTCCATCAAATCCAGCATGGTGCGGAAGGTGTCCACCGTGAGGGCGGCGGTCTCTTGAAACCCCCACATCCAGTTCATGTCGATGTGGGCGTGGGCCACGCAGGTGACTTCGTACTTTTTCGCCACGGAGGAGAGCAGCAGCAGGTCGTTTTCCACCTGCTTTGTAGACTGCACGGTCAATCCCCCGTCCCTTCTCACCGCGTCGTAGAGGCGGTCGATCTGGGGGAGGATGGTGTTGTCGTACCGGTAGTCCTGCGCCAGGGACACCTCCAGCAGAAAACCCAGCTGGGCGATGATCCGGTCGGCAAAGGTGCTGCCCGCCGTTTGCTCCTTAAGCCACAGGTACTTTTTTAGTCGATCTTGCCGCATAGCTCTTTCGCGGGCGTTTGCCGCGGTGATGTCACCGTAGGCCCGCATCCCTTCTCAAAATTATGCCTTTTGCTCGTTCAAAACAGGGGAAACCTCATTCATTGTCTCATATTTTTGACAATAGTAAACCTACTATATAATGTTCCACAACAGAGCGGTTTTGTCAAGATGCTTTTGCCTAAAAAGGCAAAATGGAGCGGCAAACGGAATATAGGCTTTTCAGCCCACCTCCGGCTCACCACTCCATACTATCCCGTTCTATTGATAACAGCCGTTTTCAGCCCGGTTCAACTACCGGGAGCTCCCCTCGGGAAACAGCTCGTCGTACAGCAGCTCTCCCACAAATATTTTCCGGAACAGCGCTGCAACAGCGCCATAGGTCGGCGCATAGCCGCCAAAGGCCGCTTTCTCGATTTTGACGGGTACTCTGCCCGGCTCGTCCAAAATGGCGTTCATCTTCGCTTCCAGGGCGGCGGTCTCCACCTCTCCCATGCCGGTCAGCCCATGGCCGAGCAGCAGAAGCGAGGGGTCGGCCACCCTGCACAGCTCAGGTAAAAGCTCCTCCAGCAGCTCAGGAATGGGCTTGTCCGTACCCTGGGGATCGATCTGTCCGGCAAAGCTGTGCCTGCCTTCGACAAGGTTATCCTCCAGCACCAGACCCGCCGCCAGCTTGGCGCCCTTGCCCAGGTACGCGAAGTTTTCGCAGTCTCGTCCTGCGCCGTAATAGTGTTCGGCCAGAGCGCCCGCAGCGGCCTCGCTCTGCAAAAAGACAGGAAGATCCAGGCGCTCACTGAGGGCGCGCGCAAGGGGATACTCCGCCACGCCGAATCGCTCCGGCACCGTGAAGGTCACGCCCGTCACCGAGTTCAGGGGGCCCTCCGACACCAGGCCGACGCCCAGAATCTTCTGCGCGGTGCCCTCCTGCAAAAACTCTATGGATTCCACCACCTTGCCGATGACGGTGTCCAGATCCTCCTGCGGGCGGAAATCCACCCGGTACTGCTTGAGTATTTTGAGATCCAACGTCGCCAGATAGGCGATACTGAAATCCCTCGCCATCCACACGCCGATTCCCAGCGGCGCGCCGGAGGCGATGCGCAGGCCGATCTGCTTGCGGCCAGCACCGGTGCGGCCGGTGTCGATGCTGTCGGATTCGCAAATCAGCCCATTCGCGATGAGCTCTGCTATAATGTTGGACACGGTCATTTTGGCAAGGCCGACTTGCCGGGTAATTTCCACGCGCGAAACCGTCTGCTGAGTGCAGAGCATACGCAATACCAGAAGACGGTTGATCATCTTTGTCTTCTCGCTGTTAATACCCTTACGGATCATTTGTTCATCCACCTTTTTTTCTGCGGACGGTTCTGCCGTCTACGCGATGTAGGCGATCCGGATACTGTGCCGGGGGGAAGAAATCACCGCGAAAAACAATCTTCGGCCCGCCATATTTTATCGACGGAGCCGTTACATATCAAGAAATAACAGGAATTTCGACCTGTGTAGCGTTTCCGGAACGGGAGAGCTTTCTGTAATCTGGATAGTCACCGGTAAAACAACGCAATACCAGACATAATATACTAACTTTGTCTATCATTCAAGAACTATTCTTCATTTCACCGCTCAGTTTTTTCTGCGCGGTGAATCACACTGACTGTATAGGAATGATCCAATCGATAGCCCAGTTTTTCCGCCAGGGCCACCGAGGCCAGATTGGCGGCATCCCAGCTGGGGTACAGCCCCCGTTTCTGGCAATCCAGAATAAGTGTTGCCGACACGGCAGCCGCGAGGCCTTTTCTGCGACAATCCTCACGGATGTCCACCTCGATCTCAATGCCCTCCCGCCAAATGCTGTAGGAGGAGGCTCCACCCACCGGCTCGTCGCCGTGGAGAACACAAAACCCCACTCCCCTATGCAGGAAGTCCGCTTCGTCAAAATTGGAGACGAGGTCGTAGGTGTAGGGTTGCTCTAGGCAGCGCCGGTAGAGTCTGGCGTCAATGGGAGCAATGGAAAATTCCGGGGGCAGTGCGACCGCCAGTGAAATAAGGTGCTGGAAATCAAAAACGGTGTCCTTGCGGATCGCATAGCGGTCTTCGGCTGTACACCGGGAGACGAACAAACTCTGCACAAGCTGCCGCCAGGCTTCGTTCTCGGTATCAACCAGATGAACGGGACAAGAGGCCCTCGGCTCGATCCCCTTCACCAGCGCGGGTGCCTCCGGCGAGGAGGCGTCTCCGGCCAGAAGGGAAAAATCCCCCACCTGAATGCGTGCAGCGGTGGGATGCTCCGGGTCGTCGGCCCAGCCCCTCCCCATACAGCCCTGTGTAAAGGACAGCACGAAGGACTCCTGAGTGTGGGTAAAAAGCGGCGCGAGAACACTTCCCCGCGAAAGAGGTATCTCAATCATTTGGCAGTATATCCTCCGACAATTCACTGAAATGTGACCAATTCATGACCGGCAGCACTCGCAAACCGAAGCCAGAAAGCGGATATCCACCGCAAAAACAAAATACGGATTAATTTGGGGTGTTTTCCCAATTATCATACCCTTTTTAAGGTCACAATGCAAGGAAATAACGTAATTTTCCCTATTTTCGTGACTAATAACAGGAGAAATAATCAACAATTGTTGATTATTGTCCTTTCACCCGCTCATATACAGCCGCTAGAAATTAATGATGCAATGTGTTTTTGCGAGACGCTTTCATTTTTCTGAGCAACAGACGGAGTGACAGTGCGCCAAAGAGGGCGAGCAGCAAGCCGTGGCCGAGCAGTGATCCCTCCGCACCTCCGGTTTGGGGAAGGCTTCCGGTGGGCGCGCTTCCGGGAGAGAAGGCGGGCGTTTGGCCCTCGGGAGCTTCCTCCTCCCGCTTGCTTTGGATCGGCTGTGCGGCGGGAATGATACCGCTGTCCGCATCAGGCCGTTCCCTGCTCTCCCCCGTGCCGGAGGATGCTGTGCCACCGGCAGAGGTGGAGGAGCCGCCAGACTGATCCGGCCCAACCGATGGGTTTTCTCTGCCTGCAAGCCGGTACTCAATGGTGACATCGTAGCTGTAACCGGCCAGAAAGGTATAGCTCTCTCCCCTATTCAGCCGGATTGGCTCCAGCGATTTGGAGGAAAGAAAACTGTTCTCTTCATTTAGTATGACAGGATTCTGCACAGAATGGGTCTCTGCCGCTGTCTTTTCGCCGCTTTCCTCAATATTTTCTCCGCTTTCGCCGAGTGCTGGAGGATTTTGATGTTCCTCTTTCTGATCCCCAGACGACTCTATTCCTTCATTCTGAGTATTTCCTGAAGTGTCCTCTCCGGAGAATCCCAGCGGGAGCTCTTCGCCAAGCGCTGTCCCCCTTCTCGAAATGGTAGACACGCAGCCAATCGTGTATACTGAAAGAAGGAGGCAAAAAACATGTCAAACAAATCAAGAAAAGGTGAAGCTCCACCGCGTTACGATGAAGCATTTAGGGAGGGCGCGGTTCGGATGGTTGTTGAGCAACATCATCCAGCTCGACAGGTCGCTACGGATCTGGGCATCTGCATTGATACGCTCAAAAGCTGGCTTAAACGCGCCGGGCATGTGACA
>JBKEBS010000163.1:0-71384 GCA_047973265.1 Oscillospiraceae bacterium | reverse complement strand
GCAATTGGCGACCATCTTTTTACTCACCGCCGATTCAATCTATTGACACGAACGCACCGATGAAGGTGGCACTACCTGCATAAAACGAACGCTGTGAATGAGAGGATGGCTGACTGACTTTCCGACGGACGTGGTTAGTCCCTGGAGGCATACGTCAGGCCAATTGCTCTCTCATTCTACAGCTTAGGCGTGAGATAGGAAAAGGACACGGCTGGATGTCGTGTCCATAACCTAAATTTATAGTAATAGGAAGCAATACAGTATGGCGGATAAAAATTGGTTCCGTGAGGCCAAGTACGGTCTGTTTATCCATTGGGGGCTGTACTCCATTCTCGCCGGGGAATACAACGGCAGGCGCACCCACAACATAGCGGAGTGGATCATGAACGACCTGGACATCCCCGTGGAGGAGTACGAAAAGCTGGCGGCGCGCTTCAACCCCGCCGCTTTCGACGCCGACCACTATGTGAAAAAGGCCAAGGAGTGGGGGATGCAGTACATCACCTTCACCTCCAAGCACCACGAGGGCTTCGCCATGTACCACTCGGCGGCAAGCCCCTACAACGTGGTGGATGCCTCCCCTTTCGGCAGGGACATTGTGGGTGAGCTGGCGGCAGCCTGCAAAAAGCACGATATGAAGCTCTGCCTCTACTATTCCCAGGCTCAGGAGTGGCACCATCCCGGAGGATACTGGGCCAACCACGACAACTCCGGCAAAGATTTCGGACGCTACCTGGAGGAAAAGTGCATTCCCCAGCTGCGGGAGATATTGACCAACTACGGGGAGATTGGCTACATCTGGTTCGACACCCCCATGCAGATGACGAAGGAGCAGAGCGAGCGCCTTGTTGCCCTGGTGAAGGGACTGCAGCCCGACTGCCTGGTCTCCGGCCGCATCGGCAATGGGCTGGAGGACTTCATGACCACGGGGGACAACTTCATCCCCGCATTCCCCATCGACAAGGCCTGGGAGGTGCCCGCCACCCTCAACGACACCTGGGGCTTCAGCCGCTTTGACGAGAACTGGAAAGACCCGGAGAGCATCATACGGCTGATGGTCAAGATCGCGGGGCGGGGCGGCAACTATTTGCTGAATGTCGGCCCCACCGCCGACGGCGTCATCCCCCCCGCAAGCGTAGAGATTCTGGACAGGGTGGGGGATTTCCTGCGTAAGAACGGGAAATCCATTTACGGAACCGGCGCGGTCTCGCACTATGTCTACGACATCGACGAATGCTACTTCACCGCGAAGCCCCACAAAATGTTCATCCACCTGCTGCGCCCTGCGGAGCACCTGGAACTGCTCAACATCGCCAACACCCCCGTGAAAGCCTATCTTCTGGCCACCGGGCAGGAGGTGGAGATGCTGAACCGCAAAACCTGCGAGGGTGACCACTCCTGGAAGTTCATCTATCCGGAAGGGCATGTGCACGACATCGATACCGTCATCTGTGTGGAGACAGAGGAAGAATGGCCGCTCTTTGATGCACTGTAAAAGCATATAGGAACGGCAAAAAGGAGCACAGCTATGAAGAATACCCCCAACCTGATCTATATACTCGCCGACGACATGGGATACGGCGATGTCTCGGCCCTAAACGAAAAGGCGGCCTTCCGCACCCCCCACTTTGATTCCATCTGTGCGGACGGCGCGGCCTTCACCGACGCCCACGCCTCCTCCGCCGTCTGCACGCCCTCCCGGTACAGCATTCTGACGGGCCGCTACAACTGGCGCTCCCGCCTGAAGCAGTACGTGTTGGGCGGCTACTCCGCCCCCCTCATCGAGGAGGGTCGCCTCACCCTGGCGGAGATGCTGCGAAAGCAGAGCTACCGCACGGCAATGGTGGGCAAGTGGCACCTGGGCATGCAGTTTGGGGGCGAGTACACCGAAGAGCCCGCCTTCGCCCCCTGTGAGGGCGTGGACTACGCCGCACCTATCACGGGCGGCCCCACTGACCACGGCTTCGACTATTACTACGGCATCAGCGCCTCCCTGGATATGCCGCCCTATGTCTACATCGAGAACGACCACTTCACGGCGCTCCCCACCCACGAGACGGAAGACGTGGAGAAGCGGTTCTGGCGCAAGGGGCCCACTGCCGACGACTTCCGCCACGAGGAGGTGCTGCCCCACCTGACCGCCAAAGCGCTGGAGCGGATCGAGGCCATGAAGGACGACCCCTTCTTCCTCTATTTCGCGCTGCCCGCCCCCCACACGCCGATCCTCCCCGCAGAGGAGTTCAGGGGCCGCTCCGGCACCAACGAGTACGGCGACTTTGTGCTGATGTGCGACGACGTGGTGGGGCAGATCAAGGCGAAGCTGAAGGAGCTGGGCCTGGAGGAGAATACCATCCTGATCTACACCTCGGACAACGGCTGCTCTCCCATGGCGGACTACGAGGAGCTGGCCCGCTTCGGCCACAACCCCAGCTACATCTTCCGCGGGCACAAGGCGGATATTTACGAGGGCGGCCACCGGATTCCGCTGCTGGTTCAGTGGCCTGGGGTGATTCCTTCGGGAGGCCGCTGTGAGAGAACGGTGTGCCTCACCGACATCATGGCCACCATGGCCGAGATCACCGGCTATGCGCTGCCCGACACCGCGGGGGAAGACAGCTTCAGCAACCTGCCCCTCTGGAAAAACCCCGATGGCGGACAGGTTCGCCGCTACACCGTGCACCAGAGCATCGACGGCTCCCTCGCCCTGCGCATGGACGGCATGAAGCTGGAGATGTGCCCCGGCTCCGGCGGATGGTCTGACCCTGTGCCAGGTGAAGAGCCGGAGGACGCCCTGCCCTTCCAGCTCTACAACATGGGCGATGATATCGGCGAGCGGAAAAACATCGCCGCCGAGAACGGGGACACCGTACGGGAAATGCGTGCGGTGCTGGCCGAAATTGTGCGGAATGGCCGCAGCACGCCGGGTGCGCCCCAGCGCAACACAGGCGGTGAGGAGTGGGAGACCATCTCTTGGCTGTGGGAAGACTGAGAAAAAACAAAGAAGCGGTACCGGAGTGCAGCCGGTACCGCTTCTTTATTTTGCTTTATTGAATTTTGGGGGCGGCGCGGTAGATTTTCCCGGAACCAAATCCACCGAGAGCAGCTGTGAGGAGTAGCCTGCTTTTTTTGGCTCACCGATCTGCTCCAACAGGCTGTAGAAGGCCTTTCGCGCCACATCGTCGGCGATATTGCGGGCGTGGGTATAGTCGTTCTCCCGCAGGATAAAGTAATTGTCGATGTAGTCCAGCAGCACCACCGACAGATCCTCGGGAATCCGCAGCCCCTTCGCGGCGCAGAGCCGCTCGATGGCCGGGGCGTAGTTGATAGAGGCGATGATGGCAGTGGGGGGATCGTCCAGGCCCAGAAGCCCCTCAATCGCCTCGCTGCTCTCCTTTTCGTCGGGATTGATCTGGGGAAAGGCGATGTAGCGGGAATCGATGGTGCAGCCATTTTCCCGCATGGCTTTCTCGTAGCCCTGCTGGCGCACCCGGGGCACCACGCTCGCACCCTTCTCCCGCACAAAGCCGATCTTCTTGTGCCCCAGCGCCGCCAGATGGTTCACAGCGTCGACCATTGCCTTTTCGTGGTCGGTGGCGACGTAGTGGTAGTCCTCCAGCCCCTGAATCTTGCCCACACACATGTAGGGGATGCCCATGTTCTCGAACTCCCGGAAATAGAAGTCGTTGTTGGTCAGGTCAAAGAGTAGGAAGCCGTCGGCGATGGTGCCGTACATGCTCCGCAGGTATTCGACCTCCTTGGCGGAATCCTTTCCTGCACGAATGTAGATCAGGATATTGTAGTCCTCATCCGCCGAGACCCTGCCCACAGAGCTGAGCACGGTGGGATAGTAGAACGAGCCCAAAATTGTGGCGATATTCACGGGGATAATCAGGCAGATCACCCCGCATTTTTCCTTGGCCGACAGTCTGCGCGCACTGATGTTGGGGGTGTAGTTCAGCGCGGCCACCGCATCCTCCACCCGCTTGCGCGTCTCAAAGGACATGTTGCCGTACCGCCCGTTGAGGTAGTTGGAGATGGTGGAAGCCGATACCCCCGCATGCTTGGCGACGACGGAGATGGTGTGCCGTTTCATCAATGCGCATTCCTTCTTCCGTTTGTGAGATGACAATTTTACAACAAGGGAAAGGGTACGGCAAACAACCATACCCTTCACCGCTTGTTCAATTATATAGCATATGGACACCAAAAGCATCAACGACTTTGCGGAGGCATGCGATGCGCACTCACAGCTGCTAGAGCCTGACGGTGGGCCTGTCGGAATCGGAGCGGTTGTTGTACCTCTCCTCCGCCTCGGCGAGCTCCTCCTCCCAGGTCAGGTGACGGTAGATTGTGCCGCGATCGTCAATCGCAATCCATTCCACAAAATCCGCATAGATATCGGGTGTCCAGCCGGTGTCAATCTGCGCGGAGGAGTAGGTGCCGGAGCCCAGTCGGTCAAAGCCGAAGATGTCGCGCACGTGGCTCTTTTCCGCTTTGATTACGACCTCCTCCACCAAGTGAGCGGGGATGAACAGCACGCCGGCCATGGTGGCAAACACGATGTCGCCGGGCAGGCAGACCGCTCCGCCGATGCGGCAGGGGGTGTTAAAGCCGGTCATGACATACTCGGCGATGGCGGTGGGGTCTTCGCCCCGGCAGAGCACCTGGAGGCCCTCAATCTTCGCGATCTGCTCCATGTCGCGAATGCCGCCCCACAGAACCGCGCCGCCCCGCTTGGTGCGGGTGCGAATCGCTGTGGAGAGATTTCCCCCGATGTAGGTGCCGTCCCGAACCTTGTCGAAGAAGTCCACCACGATCACGTCATCCTCCACAAGGGAGTCG
The DNA here is from genome assembly GCA_047973265.1 of Oscillospiraceae bacterium. Taxonomy (GTDB): domain Bacteria; phylum Bacillota; class Clostridia; order Oscillospirales; family Ruminococcaceae; genus WRAV01. The sequence continues at coordinate 66,542 of JBKEBS010000163.1, read as the reverse complement.
ATCACCCACTGGTTGTAGGTGCCGGTGCGGCCTTCCACCTCGCGGCCCTGTTTCAGCAGCAGCTCGTCCAGATCGGGACGGGAGGGCATGAGGGTGGCTGTCACGGCCCGGCCCACCATGCGGTAGTCGGGATCGGGGTTGGTGCGCATGAAGTCGCTCTGGAACTGGTACTTGTAGCCCTTGCTGTAAATGGTGCCCCAGGCTTCCTCCAGGGTGAGCAGGCGCAGGCGCTCCATCAGCTCCTGGCTGACCATGGGCCGCCCGTCGGGCAGCCGCTCGCCCTCCCAATTGGGGGTAAGGAACAGTATCTCTTCTCTGCTTGAAAATAGCATGGCAAAGACATTCCCTTCACATATTCATTGTGTTTACAAAGCCTTTGTTAGCTCCAAAGTCTGTCATGGGAGTTCCAGTCGTTCCACTCGTCGGTGGACATCCAGAGCTTGGCGCCGGGCATGAGGTGCTCCGCCAGAACCTCGTCGTTCAGGCTTTCAATGCCGAGACCGGGAGCCTGGGTGATGGTGATCCAGCCCTTGTCCACAATCCGTCCGCCCGGAGCGTAGTTCACCATGTCCTGCCACCAGGGGATGTCGTTGGAGTGGAACTCCAATGCCAGGAAGTGCTCGAAGCTCGCACAGGTGTGGGCAGCAGCCATGCAGGCGATGGGGCTCTCCGCCATGTGCATGGCAATCGCAACCCCGTGTTCGCAGGCGTAGTCGCCGATCCGCTTCGTCTCCAGCATGCCGCCCGAGGTGAGGAGGTCGGGGTGGATGACCGATACGCCGCCCGCGTCGATGAGGGTCTGGAAGCCCTCCTTCAGATAGATGTCCTCTCCGGTGCAGATGGGAGTGGTGGAGGCTTTGGACAGGCGGACATACTGCTCGGTGTACTGCCAGGGGATCATGTCCTCCAGCCAGGCGAGATTGTACTTCTCAATCCGCTTCGCCAGCTTGATGCAGTCCTCCAGGCCGATGTGGCCGAAGTGGTCGACTGCAAGTGGAACCTCGTAACCGATGGTCTCCCGCACCCTGCGGACATAGTCTTCCAGCGCGTCGAAGCCGACTTCTGTGATGTGAATGCCGGTGTAGGGGTGGGGGGTGTTCTCAATCTCATAGAGGCGGTTGCGGAGGTAGCGTGCCTCGTCGGGATTGGTGGCGGCCTTCGCCTTCGCCCACAGCTCCTCCTGGCTCTCCAGGTAGCCCAGGGGTGCGGAGAGGGCCCCCTTGATGTGCCTGATCTGGCCGATGCCCAAGTCCATCTTGAGGAAGGTGTAGCCCTGCTCCATGCGGGTCTTGAGGGCCTGGCCCATGGCCTCGCCGGTGTCCTTGCCGTCCACATCGGTGTCGCAGTAGACGCGGATCTTGTCCCTGAACTTGCCGCCCAGGAGCATGTAGGCGGGGACGCCGTAGGCCTTGGCCGCCAGATCCATGAGGGCGACTTCAATGCCGCAGGTGCCGCCGCCCTGACGGGCGTGGCCGCCGAACTGCTTGATGCGCTTGAAGAGGCGGTCGACGTCGCAGGGGTTTTCGCCGATGAGGTGGCGTTTGAGCATGAGTGCGTAGACGGGGTCAGCGCCGTCCCGGACTTCGCCGTAGCCCTCCAGGCCCTGGTTGGTTGTGATTTTGATGAGGGGGCAGCGCATGGGTGCTTTCGCGATGTCGGCTATCCGGATATCCGTGATCCGCAGCTCGCTGGGCCTCGAATTTGTGTTCATACTCAATACTGGTTCGCTCATTTTCGTTCTCCTCCTTGTGTGAATCAATCTGCATTGCGCCTGATGGCACAATGAATCAGCCCTTGACAGCTCCCAAAGTGAGCCCCTTCACAAAATATTTCTGCAGGAAGGGATAGACGCAGGCAATCGGCACCACCGAAATGACGGTCATGGCGGCCCGTATCGTCTGGGAGGTAACCCTTCCCCCGTCCGTTGCGCCCAACGCTTCCGCTGTGACCGCGTCCCCCGCTGTCATGGAGTTGGCCGCGTCCAGCACCTGTTTCAGCGCATATTGCAGCGTGATCAGATTTTTGCTGGAGGAGGCGTACAGCATGGTGTCGAACCACTGGTTCCACTGATTTACGGCCACAAACAGGCTGATTGTGGCGATGACCGGCATGGAGAGCGGAAAGATTATCGTGAACAGGATGCGGTATTCGCTGGCGCCGTCTATTTTTGCCGACTCCGTCAGCTCGAAGGGTATTCCGTCGATGAAGGAGCGCATGACAAGCACGTTGAAGGCGGATATCGCCGTGGGCAGGATGTACACCAGGAAGTTGTTCATCAGCCCATAGGAGCGGTAGGTCAAAAAGGTGGGGATCAAGCCACCCGACACGTACATGGTAAAAAGGGTCAGTTTTGTGATCGCGCCCCGGAGAACGTAGTCCCGGCGGGTCATGACATAGGCCAGCATCATGGAGAGGGGGATGCTGATCAATGTGCCGCTGATGGCGCGGGCCGCCGAGACGAGGGCCGCCATGGGGATCGACTTGGTGCGCAGCAAAATGGTCTCGTAGCTTTTCAGTGAAAAAACCCGGGGCCAGATGTAAATGCCGCCGCGCACGGCGTCGATGGAATCGTTGAAGGAAATCGCCAGGGTGTTGAGAAAGGGATACAAGGTGATGACGCAAACGCAGATCAAGGCGATGATGTTGATGGTATCAAAAACGCGATCCTCGAGGGTCATCCCGATCTTTGTGCCCATGTTGCGGCTGTCTTTCAGTTTTTGCGCTTTTCCAATCTGCATGAATGCACCCCCCCTTACATAATTCCTTCGCCGTCGAGCTTTTTGGCGAAGAGATTGCACAAAGTGATCAGTATTACCGAGATGAGGGAGTTGAATATACTCAGCGCTGCACCCTTGGAGAACATGGAGTACTTCATGGCGTAGTTGTAGATGTATATCTCCAGGGTGGTGGCTGTCTCCACTGTCGCTGGCGTCATGAGGACATAGACCTGCTCAAATCCGACAGACAGCAGCCTGCCGATGGAGAGCACAAGCAGAATCTTGATGGTGGGGGCGATGGAGGGCAGCGTGATGTTGAAAATCTTCTTGATTCTGCCCGCCCCGTCTATGTCCGCCGACTCGTACAGCGACGGGTCGATGGCCGTCATGGAGGAGAGATAGACGATAGCCCCATATCCGGCACTTTTCCAGACCTCGCTCATGGCGACTATGACCCAGAACAGCTTCGGTTCCCCCATGAATGCAATGGGGCTGGAGGTGAGGCCGATCTTCATCAGCAGCTCGTTGACGATGCCGCCTTCCGGGGAGAAAGTGACGAAGATCAGGTTAGCCGCGACAACCCAGGAGACAAAGTGCGGCAGGTAGCTGATGGTCTGCACGGAGCGCTTGAACCAGGATACGCGTATTTCGTTGAGCATTACCGCCAGCAGCAAGGTGAAAAAGTAGGAAAAGACAATCTTCAAAACACCGATGCCCAGCGAATTGCGCAGGGCGCGGTAAAATTTAGCGTCGCTGAAGAGCTCGGCGAACTGTTGGAGTCCGACCCACTCCTGCTGGAAAAAGGAAATCTGGGAGGAGGGGCGGTAGTTCTGAAAGGCTACCAGCCACCCCCATAGGGGGGCATACGAAAAGACGAACACGAAAAGGATGGGTAGTGAGAGCACCACAAGCTGGCGCTGTTTCCACAATGTGCGAAAAAACCGCTTGGCTTTGCCTTCCTTCCCTCTCGGCGCCAGAGCATTACCGGTTACTGCAGCCATCTGGTCATCCTCCACTAATCAGAGTACGCGCCAATCGACTCTCTCTTTTACGAAAGCGATTGGCAGCCGTGCGGTGCTGTGAGAAAAAGAGGGCCGCCCCGGTGGGGCGGCCCCTTATATGAAGTTAGCTTTGATACAATGGAGCACTTTCCTTGATCATTTGGGTTGCCAGTTCTTCGTATTCGCGAAGCGGCAGCTCAGCGAGCTCGGCGGCGAATTGATCCCAGATCGCGTCAAAGTTCTCTTCTGTTCCGGCCTGAACCAGCTTGGGAGCATATTCCAGGGTGATCTCAAGAGCGGTCTCACCGGCGATCTTCCGGGGGTCCTGTGTGTCGATCCGCTGGCGGATGGACCAACCGGGCTCGTACAGGGAGTCGTAGGAGGGGTTGAACCAGCTGACAAAGGAGGTGTAGCCCCTGTCCGCATAGTTGGAAAGGAAGTCCAGCTCGTAGTCCTTATAGACGTTCTGCACATAGGCATCTGTATTTTCAGGATTGGTCATGGTCTTGCTGTTTGGCAGGAGCTCCAGATCGGGGTAAAGGTGGAACCACTCCATCTGCTTGATGCCCCGCACTTGGCGATTCTCGGCGACAGCGTAGTCGGCCCATTGCTCCGCGCTCTTCTCCAGTGTGCCATCGGCTGCTACGGAATAGTCCTCGCCCTCGATGCCCCAGCGCAGGAGAATCTGAGCTTCTTCCGATGCAAGGTCATCCAGGAACTGGGCGACGCGGTCGGGGTCTTTTGCGGAGACACTGATTGCCAATCCCATGCCGCCTGCAAAGGTGCGGGGGCCGCGGTACCGCTCGGTTGTGATGCCGGGCAGAACGACTGGGAAGGCCACCAGCATGTTTTCGGGTGAGTTCTGTTCCAGGGCATCCAGGCCGTTTATGAGAAAGCCCCTCTGGTCATATAAGCCTACGACGCGTCCGGAGGCGACCTTGGCCAGGTACTGTTCGTCTGTCTGCATGAACATTTCAGGGTCGGCCACGCCTTCGTTCCACAGCCGGAACAGCATGTGCATGAATTCCTTCTGGAAGTCCTGATCCATGATGATTTTCGCTTCCAGCGTATCCGGGTCTACCACGGTGAGACCGTCGTTCTGGTAACCCACCAGGAAGCGGGAGCCGCCGTACTGAATGGCAGAGGCGCGCCAGGCATCGGTGGGGACAGAGATGCCGATGGTGGGCTGTCCATTGGTTTCGGGATTGTTCTTCACATAGTCGATGATGAGATTCTGCCATTCCTCAAAATCTGTGACCACAGGATAATCGTTTTGCTTGAGAAGATCCATGCTGAGGTAGTAGCCTGCATTGGGATAAACAGCGTTTTCCGTAGCGTGCTGGCCCAGCCAGTAGATATGCCCGTCTTCCTGTGTCGAGAGCTTCCGCAGGGTTTCCGAGTAAGCGGCCGACAGGTTGGGCAAAGTTTCGATGTAGTTGTCCAGGGGAATCAGTGCTGCGGCTGCGTACAAATCGCCGCTGGTGTCGCCGGTATGGATGATGTCGGGATATTCCCCGGCGGCGATGAGCAGGGAAGCCTTCTGGCGCTGGTCGCTGCCCACCAGGAATTCAATGTCAAGCTCGACGTTTGTGAGCTCCTGCAGAGCCTTGCCCACAGCGGTATCGTACCAGGGGTCAATTGTAGTTGTAGCGGGGTTCATTCTGAGCATAGAAATTTTCGCTGGTGTCCGCTCGTTGGTTCCAGCGGCCTCGGATGCCTCGGAGGATTCCTCTTCGGTTGAGTCGGAGGTGCTGGATTGGGACGATGCGGTACTTTCACTTGAGGTAGAGGGGGAATCTGTCGAGGGGGTGCAGGATGCGAAGATGCTGATAACCAGGAACAGGGCCATTAACAGGGATACCAGTTTTCGTTTTGACATTTGTCGGCCTCCTCAATTTGTGATCGTGATAGTTGTTATCCTACAAATACCGGCCACGCGATGAGGCGTAGCTTGTATCAATAAGCGGACAGGGGAACATTTTGCGGACGTTTAGTTTCCAGTTTTGACTCGCCTTGTGTACCGCTTTACAAAAAGGGAACACGGTTGCGCCTATTTCAGGAACAGTGCAGACCATCGTTGCATGTGTACCGCTTTACAAAGATTGGAAACAAAAGCGACAATGAAGACTTGGTTACTGCATCTCGACTTGTCTGTAGTGGCAATATAACTAATTTATTCAAGAATGTCAATATATTTTATTATATTTATCCAATGACAACTTTTTTTGAGATACTTTTTTCGACAAAAAGTCGCTTGCAGAGTGGATATACAGATTTGTTACAATTTGGATATAATTGGAAAATATATTAAACAGACAGTGTTGGTACTGTCGTCAGACTATGCCAAGTGCTTTCAATTGTAAAAATTGCGTTTACAAATTCATTTGTGATTGGCAAATATCTGCATGCGGAGCCGTTAACTGATCATGTGGCGCTTTGCTGTCGAAAAACACGTCCCAACGCCATTAAATTTCCTTAATCGAAGCTGTGGGGAGCCGGTTTTCTGCTATACTTTCCAATATATGGAAGAAAGGCTCTCGCGGCACCGGTATTCCGCTTTCGGCGGAGAGCCGGTGTCCCGTTTTCATCGGATTTTTGCGTTATCATTGCTTGCCTTGTTGAGTTCGACGGTGCGGACTTGAATAGGTCGACAAAGTGGCAGATACCCTTTTGGAAAGGACGGTTCGCAATGAATGAGGAGTTGTTGGAGAGACTGACAGAGTCAGTGGAAAAGGAGGAATTTGAGGAGTCTGTCGGACTATTGGAGCAGTTGGATATGAAGAGGCTGACCTCTGATCAATTTACCGTTCTCTCCGGGGTGATATCCGCCATCCCAGAGGAGAAGCTGGAGGCGTCGGCAGAGCTCTGCTACCGCATGGCCTTTTTGAAGCTGGTCTGGGGGGACAGTCACGGCGTGCGAAAATGGCAAAACGCCCTGCTGGCTCACCGCGACCATCTGGCGGAGAATACGGAGCAGCGCAGAATGCTTGAAAATCGGATATTCTGTCTGGATATTGCGGCGCACCAGGGGCAGAATTCCAATTTTCTCATGAATCTCGCCATTCTGTCCCATGAATACGGCGACGCGGTATTTCCCCTCGCCAAGCTTTCCGCCACCCGGGGGGCTCCCAGTGTGCTGCGGGGTGCAAAGGATTTGTCGGTGCTTGGCAAGCATTTCCGCGCCTCTGCCAGCATCGTAAAGCCCCTGCTGGGGGTGCTGCTGGAAAGCCCCAAGGGCGTCTGCGAAGCCGCCATCGCCGAAATTCTCTATGAGCAGAATGACCTGAACGGCGCCATGGCAGAGGCGGCCAACGCCATCAATGCCGAGGACGAGGAGATTGTATTTGCCGGGCTGGCAACCCTCGCCCGGATCGGCGCAGCCGATGCCACCGCCCGCTCCCCGGAGGAGATACTGGATCACATCGGTGCACTGATTTCCTCCAAGAAACTGACCTGGCTTCTGCCCGGATTCGAGGCATTCCGGACGCGCTTTGCCATCCTGCGCGGGGATGTCGGCGCGATAAGGGAATGGCTGGAGCACTGCGGCATCAACGATCTGGATATCTGTATCCCTATGAACTATTACCGCATTCTCACTAAGGCGAAGGCGTATCTCGCCCTGGGGGAGCACCGGGCCGCCGCCACCCTGCTGGAGAATCTGCACACCGCCATGGAGGAAGACTTCCGCCCACTGGACACAGCGGAGTGCCTGATGGACTGCGCCATCGCCTACGAGGCCCTCGGCAGTACGGGGCACGCCCTGAAAAAGCTGGAAAAAGCACTGCTGACCGTCCAGGAATTTGGCTATGTGCGGGTGTTTGCAGATGAGGGCGGTGCGGCCTACAATCTGCTGCTGAAATACACCGCCCCGGGCAATCCTGTGAATGAGAGCATTCACAGGGCCTATCTGGATAAGATTATGGCTGCTGCCGAGGCATTTTCCCGGTGCTGGCCACAGTTGTACGACACGGCAGCGGTGAGCTCCCCCACTCAAGCGGAGGAGCCGCCGAACAGCGACGTGGAGCTGACGCAGAGTGAGCTCCAGGTGCTGAAGTTGCTTGGAGATGGCTATACCAACAACAAAATTGCGAAAGAAATTCACATAGAACTCTCCACCGTCAAGTTTCATGTATCCAATATCTACCGCAAGCTGGGTGCGAAGGGAAGGGTTGAGGCCCTCAACCTGGCCAGGAAGGCCGGGCTGCTCCCCTAAACGCCCGCGCAGCCGCGAAGGAGCGTGCCTCAATGGAAATGGACTTTCGCCTGGAGGATATTGTCGTCCCCTACGAGGGAGAAGCAGCCCTTCACCAGGATTTATTCTGGCTGCTCAGCGTCTGCCTGTTGTGCGCGATTGAGCTGAAAAGGGGCAGCATTGAGCGGGAAGAAGCCGCCAATTTCTCGGGATTTTACATGTCCCCCGACGAGGCGGTGCGGTACATAAACGGGTACCCGGCGTTTTTAGGGGAGTCCCCAAACGGCGTGTACGCCCACATAAAGGCGGGAGAGGAGCTGATTCGCCGCCGTCTTGCGCTGACCGAAAATTGCAGCTCCTACCGTATTCTGCGGCTGCGGGAGGAGCTGCAGCTCTCCGACACCGCCTTTTTCGCGGTGCTGTGCGCCTTTGCCTGCGAGACGGATAGGGGCTTCGGCCAGATGTTTGCGATGCTTCACGGGGAGAAGGATTTGTGCGGCCCCACCCTGGGGACCGTGCGCTCACTGCTGGTGGCCGTCAGGTTCCCGGAGGGGAACGATGTCTCCCAGCTTTTGCCTGGCTGCCCTATGCACGGCCTTTTGTTTAAGCCGCCCCCAAACAGTTCCCATTTTTTTGCCGGGTTTCCCCTGCAGTTGCGGGGTCAGGTGACCGCATACCTCTGCGGTTACAGCAGCGTGAGCCCTTTACTGGAGACTCATCGAAGCAGGCTTCTACAGATGGAAAACCCGCCGGAGACTCTCTTTTTAGAGGAGCAAAAAGCGGCGTTGGCCCATGCTGCACGCTCGGCGGCGGAAAGGGAGGCCTGCCGCATCACCCTTCTTTGCGGCCCAAAGGGTGCGGGAAAAAAGGAATGCCTGATGGACGCTGCGGCGAAAACTGGGATGAAGTTCCTGCTGCTGCGCTTTGGTAGCCTGATGGAGGGCCGCAGCCCCGAAGACCTTTTGTCGGAGCTTCTGCCGCCGCTGTTGCTGGAGGGGTACGCCCTCTGTTTCGAGGGGCTGGGCTCGGTGGCGGGGGATTTTGCCACACCGCTGCAAAGGCTGCTCCACAGTCTGGCGCCCTGGCGGTTGAGCGTGTTCCTGCTCTTTGACGACTTGAAGACAGGCATCTCCTGCGAGGGCTACACGGTGACCAGGGTGGACTTCCCCTACCCCGACCAGCGGCAATCCCTCCGATTTTGGGAGGAGTTTGCAAAAGGCGGCTTCATGGCGGAGGATGTGGACTTCAGGGCGTTGTCCTCCAAGTATATCCTCACGCCAGGACAGATCAAGACCGCCTTGGACAGCGCGGCGCTGCAGGCAGAGGGACAGCCGGTGGACGGTGCAGCTCTGGCACGGGCGGTGCTGCTCAACAACGCCACCCGCCTCAGCGAGCTAGCGGAGCAGGTGATTCCAGCCTACACCTGGGATGACCTGGTGCTGGATGAACGCCCCATGATACTGCTTAAAAATGTCTGCGATCGCCTGCGTTACCGCTACCGGGTGGAAAACGAGTGGGGCTTCGGCAAAAAGACAGCCTACGGCAGGGGGATATCGGTGCTGCTGTTCGGCCCGCCGGGAACGGGAAAGACCATGTGCGCCCAAGTGATGGCAGGGGAGTTGATGCTGCCCCTCTACCGGATAGACCTTTCCCGCATTGTGAGCAAGTATATCGGCGAGACCGCAAAAAATCTTGACGCGATCTTTGCCGAGGCCAAGGCAAGCAATGTCATTCTCTTTTTTGACGAGGCGGACTCCCTTTTTTCCAAGCGCACAGATGTGAAGAACTCCAATGACCGTCACGCCAACTCCGAGATATCCTACCTATTACAAAAGATAGAGGACTATGCGGGAATCAGCATACTCGCCACCAATTTGGCCCAGAATTTCGACGAAGCCTTCCGCCGCCGCATCAGCTACATGATCAACATCCACATGCCCAATCCCGCCCAACGGCTGGCATTATGGAGGGGCTCCCTTCCCGCCGCCGCCCCGGTGGAGGAGGGGTTGGACTTCACTCTGCTGGCGGACAACCTGGAGCTTTCGGGCAGCGTGATCAAGTCCGCGGTTACACAGGCGGCCTACTTTGCCGCTGAAGAAAACGAAGCCATCGGCATGGCGCATCTGGTGCGGGCCGTCCGGCTGGAACTGGAAAAACTGGGCAGGTCGGAGCCCCACTTCATGCAGTATTACGAATAGCTTGCCCAAAACAAAGGACTGCTTCACTGAAGCAGTCCTTTGTTTTGCAAAACTAGCCGGTTGGAACAGCAAAACCGGCCAATCCTATCCTTTCGGCCAGTAGGCAGCGGGAGAGAGATCCGTTACAATTTAGACATAATTTGAAAAAAACAGAGGGTGTGGAGATGCGGGAACGGGAAAAAGAGCGGGAGCAGAAGCGCCAAAACGACGAGACCTACGCGCGCCTCACCCAGCCCCAGCACCATACCGCCAACCGCTTTTCCGAACACCATAAGGTGGAGGGCTACCACGAAAATCGGGATGTCCCGGAGTTTCTGGGCAGCGACCGCCTGCTGAAAATCGACGGCCTCTACGGAACCATACAATTGGGCTACAATCCCCAGAGGGGAAGGACATTTCTCTTTGCCAACATCAAGACCTCGGTGTACGACACAGCCCCCTCCCGATACCAGCGGGAGCTGAAAGAATACCAGATGATGCGCCAGCTGAAAACCGGCACCCCCAACCTGGCGTATTCCTCCAGGCGGCGCAGCGGCGGCGCAACTCTGCTATACAACCTGGAGAGCAGGCCCTGGTCGCCCTCCTCCATCCTGCCCTACCTCTACAGGGGCAATATGGAGGCCCTGCGCAAAACCATGCCCTTCCTGGACAGGACGGAGGAGCTGGAGGAACGGCTGAAGCTGCGGGAGAAGCAGAAAACCCTCCGGCAGGAGGTCGGCGACGCCGTGACGAGGGGCCGCTACGCGGAGCTTGCCGGACTGCGCAAACGGCAGAGGAAGGCCCTCGTGCTGCAAAATCAAACGGAAACTCTCATCATACGAAAGGACACCGCCTCCAGGTTGTTTTTTAGGCGGATGAACATCGCCTTCGACCTGCAGAAGCAGGAGATATTCCAGCACTACCGCAGCCGCCGCTTTGGCGGTGAAAAGAGCCTGATGGACACCGGCCCCATCGAAAACAAGAGCGGGGACGACAACAAGGACGAATCGTAAGAGGTTGGAAAGGGAATGGGCGGCTACATGGCGGAACAGCACGACAAAAAAATCCTCTCCCTGGGAAAGGTCGCGCTGGAGGGCGCAGCTCCTGGGGAGATTGCTGCGCCGCTGCAAGCCTGCCTGGACGGGGATTCTCCCTTTGCCCTATTCTGCCAAATCCTTGCACTAAATGAAGGGGAAGCGCTCTGCGCGGCGGCCTGCTTCTACCGGTTGCAAGAGGGGGAGGATTCCCCCACCGCCGAGGAGGCGAACAGGCTGCTCCGCCGCTTCGGCGGGGCGGATGAACTGTGGGAGTTGCTGTTTGTCTTTCCCGAAGGCCACGTGGAACTGCATCCCGTAGCGCTGGATTACCTGGAAGGGCGCTTTCCCCGCCTCCCCTCTGCCCTGGAACTGAATAAGGTGGCAGGCCCTCTCTGCCACGGCGAGGATATTCTGGAGGAACTGAACGGTTTTTTGGACCGGTGCGACAGCAGTGAGGGGCCGGTGGCGCTTGTTTTGCGGGGAGATACTGGCAGTGGGCGCAGGCATCTCTTTTCCGAGCTGGCGGCAAAACGGGAAAGTGGCCTGCTCTGCGTCGACCCTTCCCGGTACGACCGGGCAGTGGAACAAACCGTCCTGCTCACCGCTCTGCTCTACGGGCTGTACGTGGTCATTGCGGATTACAATGTAGAGCATGAAATGTGCTTGAAGCGATTATCAGAAAGCCTCGGACTGGCATTTGTGACCTGCGGGCAGGATACGCCGGTTCGCGTAAAGGGCTTGGTGTTGGAGCGAGAGGTTCCAGCGCTGACTCAGCGGGAACGGGCAGCGCTTTTCAGCGCGCTGCTGCCCGAGGAGGGGCTTGCGGGCCTCTCCGTGGAGGAGGCTGCCGGACTCTACCGGATGAATCCCGGACAGGTGGCGGAGCTCGCGGGCCGCTTTCAGGCGGAGTTGGCGGCGGGGGACGGATCGATCGATGAGATTGTTCGGCAACGACTGTTCGCCTCCGCAGCAGCCCCCTCCCTGATGGCGGGGGCAAAGCGGTTGGAATCGGCACTCGCCAAGGAGGATTTGATCCTTCCGGCGGCCCAGCAAAAGCAGTTCTGCGACATCTGCGCCTTTGCCCGTGTACGGGGCAGGGTGTACGACGAGTGGGGCTTCGGGGCTAAATCCTCCTATGGGCGGGGCATGTCGGTGCTGTTCTACGGGCCCTCGGGCACCGGAAAAACCATGGCCGCCATGGTGATGGCGCAGGAGCTGGGACTGGCCCTCTACCGGGTAGACCTCTCCCAGATGATCAGCAAATATATCGGCGAGACACAGAAGAATATAGGCCGAATCTTCGACGAGGCGGGAAGGTGCGATTGCATCCTCTTCTTTGACGAGGCGGACGCCCTCTTTGCCCGGCGGGGCGAGGCGGCGGACAGCCAGGAAAAGTATTCCAACGCGGAAATCGCCTATCTGCTGCAGCGCACCGAGGAGTACGACGGCATCAGCGTGCTGGCAACGAATCTTCTCCAGAACTTTGACGAGGCATTCCGGCGGCGGATTCGCTACATGCTCCACTTTCCACAGCCGGACGCCGCTTTGCGGGAGAGACTGTGGCGGCGGGTATTTCCGGCGGGAGCGCCGCTGGGGGAGATCGATTATTCTTTTTTGGCGGAGCAGTTTGAGCTTTCCGGCGCGGAGATCAAAAACTGCGCACTGCACGCGGCCCACATGGCGGCATTGGACGGCGTGAAAATCGAAACAGCAGCGCTTCTGGACGCGGCAAGGGGCGAATATGCCAAGCTGGGCAAGGCGGTGAGTCCGCAGGTTCTACTGCGAAAGGGAAAATGAGGAGGACACTAAAGTGAAGTCAAGTTACCGTGTGGCCGCATTGGGCATGGCTATTACCCTATTATTGACGTTTGTGACTTTTCAGACAGGGGCCATCCGCGCCCGTGCCGATGTGTCGGATGTTGGCTCAAGCCCCATTTTGGCGAAACTGACTGATGAGGTGCCGATTAAACCTAAGGAAATCACAGACGCTGTAATCATCAAAAGTAGCGGGACAAGTCCCCTTTCCTGGGCTGACATTAAAATTGACGGCGACAGGCTCAGCCCCAATGTCACCTATACCCTTGCGTCGGACATCGTGCTAAATGCTGGGGAGGTTAGAAACGGTGCAATGTACACCGACTTTCTGGATGAGTTTGGCGCCACCTTCGACGGCGGTAACCACACAATTTACATCATTGGCAATCCCACACGGCAGCTCACAATTGATTTTGGACAGGCGATAGGGTTGTTTGGGCTGGTTAATGGCGGAACAATCAAGAATTTGCGAATCAAGGTTTGCGATACCAAGTGGGAGAACGGCGTGTCCGGTTACTACGGTACACTGACTGTAGGGGCGTACCGGGCAGCGGAGGATATCTCTTTTCCCAAGAGCGATGGCACTGCTCTGTTCAGTGGCGTGGAGAATGGGGTGGGTATCGTCGCGGGCGTTCTGGTGGGCGGTTCCATTCAAAATGTTGAGGTTTACGGAAGCATTGTCACAACGTTTAATGCTGTCAACAAAAAAGAGGATATCCATACTTCCGACATCCCCAGGACTGATTTCAAGGGACGGCAGCACTATGCCTCCGCGACAGGCGGCATAGTGGGCGCGGTGGTCTCCGAGACCGGAAACGCTGCGGTGGACAACTGCTATTATTCCGGCGAAATTGCTGTGAAAAAGTCCAACAGCATCTATATCATGATCGACGCAATCAAATCAGGGAGCACCATAAATGGCAGTGCCGGTGTGGCGGCGGGCGGCATTGCCGGAATCGTTCTGGAGCCGACCGACACAAGCATGCAGGTTGCCGTTACTAACTGCCAGTCTCGCGGGGGCGTGAAGATTGATCTCGGCAGCAGCGAGTACATTGATTTTGTCTGGAATCAAAACGGGCTTGATTTTTCAGCAGGGCCATTCGCTTTTTATGGATATGCCGGTGGTATTGTGGGCTATTACATGGAAAAGGGCGGAAGCTGGATGACACCAGCCACCAACGACAAGGGAATTGTCATTCAAAATTGTGTGGTGCAAAAAAGCGCAGTCATTTCCAATATCAACCTTAGAACAATGTCATATGTATATCCTCAGCCACCTTCATATCCTTGGTATCCTGTTTATATCGCACTAAATGTCTATTGCTATGCTGGGGCGGCGTATATTGCCAACGGTGTCCTGTTGCCCTCGGACATAACGGCTCCACAGGCTCTTGGACCAAACTTTTCCAACAATGTCGTGATTGAGTCGGGCAGTTCCGTTTCCGCATTGTCGGCGCTGGTACGGCAAAATGATGACTTGGTAATCAGGACGACTCCGCAGGAAAGAGTAGCGGCAAAGGGGGCTTACACCCTCCGCCAAGCCGGCAACACCCTCCCCGCGGCGACTCCCCTGCGCGGCCAGAACGATTCGTCGATTGCGGCGGGCGCGGACATGGTTCCCATCATCAACGGTGCAGTGGCCGGCTCCAACTGGTACACGAAGTGGGCGCTGGACGGCGCGGACGGATTCCGCCAAGCCTGGCGGCGCTGGGACACCACGAAAGCCCCTTTTGTAGAGGCCGAGCTCACAAACGGGCAGAACAGCGTGCAGCGCAGAATGACCTTCTATTCCAGCGATGAGCGCTTGTCCGATACTGGGCTACAGGCACAGGAGTTGAGCTACGCAGATCAGGTCAGGTTTACCGTGTCCTTTACAGAGCTAAAAGCCCCCAAAATGGCGGAGACAGCTATTTTGAAAGAGGCTTCTCCCTCACTCGGAACCAGCAGTGCGGCATTGACGCTGCGCCCCGCTTCAGGCAGTGAGGCTGACTACTATGTGGCTCTGGGTGCAAGCAACGTGGATCCGACGGATCCGACCGTGACTATTAATTGGATAAAATATACTGAGGATATGATTCTCGGTTATTCCGGAACGCAACCTGAACACCTGTACGGCTACGCGGTGAGTATCGGAGACTACGCTTACGCGGGCAACAAGAGCTCTGCTGTCAACTACGGTTCGGTGAAGGATATCCTGGCGGGGGGAGAAGATGGGAAAACCATCACAACACCTGCAGCGACAACGGCATCTGTGATATTGCCAGCAGGCAAAAACTACTACGTCTACACCGGCCCCTTCATGCTGCACAATTTCCTGAAGGAAGCATGGACGCAGGAAAGCACAGCGGGTGATGTCGACCTGAGCGAAGTCATCACAATCAAAGTCTGGCGGCTGGATAACAGCACGGGCACGCCCAACGCCAGCTACGACTTCAAGCTGGGGGGCAAGCTGCAAAAGCCCTATTTCACGCCCGGTCAAAGCGCTATTTTTGACGCTAATTCCAAGATTTGCATCTGGTATCCGGCGGGGGTGGGCAGCGACTACGAGCTCTTCTACACAGCGTCGTCGACAGGGACTCCTCCCCTGCCGCAGTGGACAGAGAACACATCGGGCTCGGGCAGCCTGTACGTCCCTATAAACGGCACGAAAAGCGCCGTTCATGGCGTTCCCATAGAGGATCAGTTCGAGGACAGCATGACAAGTCTCGCCATAAGGGCGGTAGCGGTGCCGAAAAATGAGTACGCACCGTCCAGCTATCAGGGCAATGCGGCCTCCCCAGTGAGCGAACTAGCCGAGATCACCTACACCTCGGCAAACCGGCAGGTTCCGGCGAATCTCCGCCTCACTTACAAGGAGCCGGGCTCCGATCGGACAAAGCTGTATTCCCCAAACCGCAGCTATGACCGAGACACCATATTCTACCTGGATCACGCCGACTTTGTGGACGGGACTCCCCCCGCCGGCAGTGAGGTCTACTACGACACCATCGCGGAGTTCATCGGCGGGCGGTATGAGCCGAAATACGGCATCACCTACGACGATCTGGACCAGCTGGACACAGTGACGCTCTACGCCCAGTACAACAAAAAGGGATACCCCTCCTCGGCGGTGGCCAGCTTTGTGATCTCCTTCCGCACCCCTCACGGGGAGGCCGGCTACAAGCTGGTTTACCAGCGGAACCCGCTGGATGCGGCGACTGCCGAGGCAATTGAGCCGGAGGCGCTCCACCGGGAGAACAACTTCCTCTCCTTCAGCCTGGAGGAAAGGGATATCCCCGCAGCGGCCCGACCGGCCGACGGCGTGGTTTTGGGGTACGATACTGTGGAGGAGTATCTGGACGATCTTCCCCAAATCCGCTACTCCATCGCCACCGGAGCCACAGCGCCCGATACCCTGAGCAGAACGGCGACCCCCTCTGTTCCGGAGCTGAAGAAGCCGGGCGGAGAGGTTGTCACAGGCACCCCCTACACTGGAACGCAGATCAAGGTTCCCGGCTCGCTGGGCATGGAACCGGGCGAGCAGGTGACCATCAACTATCAAATCGTGGCGAAGGACAGTACGGGGGCCTACACCAACGGCCCCATTCAGTCGCTGACGCTGACCATCCGGGACAGGCTGGACCCGCCCAAGACAACGCCCGGCCCGGACAATCCTGTAGATCGGGGTCAGCAGATTGAGCTGCACACCGACCAGCCGGGCAACAACATCAAAATCTACTACATTGGGGGCGGAGAAACCCCACAGGTGGAGTGGGACTACGCGCAGAAGAAATACATCCCTGTGGGGAATACTCTGGAATACACCGGGCCGGTCAAGCTGAGCAAGGATTCCCCCAGCATTGTGACCATCCGCACCCTGGCAGTTGCCGTGGATGACGCGGTGGACTACAGCGCGGTGGCCACCTACCGCTTCAACGTCTCCAACCTGGGCAAGGCGCCGGTGGCCTCCGCCTACCCCGCCACCGACAACGAAAACCCCACCGCCCTCCAGAGGGGGGAGCAGATCATCCTGCGGCCCAGCGTAGCGGGCTACGATATTTACTACACCACCGACGGCTCCTTGCCCAATCCGGACAGCTACAATCCGGCAACCCCTACTGCCACGGCGACCCGGCTGTACAAGGATGGGATTCCTATGGATCCGGCGGCGAACCAGGCGGAGTTTGTGGTGACCGCCATCGTGCGCGACCCCACCCAGACCCGTCACGCCGACAGCGATGAGCGGCAGTTTTACTACTCCATCAAAAAAGCCGCTCCTCCGGTGGCCTTTCCCTATACCGAAGAGACCAAGGTGTCGGTGCTCGCCCCCGGAACGGTCATCACACTGTCCAGCTCCACGCCGAACACCACCATCTACTACACCACCGACAACTCCGCCCCCTCCCCCGGCAGCGCGGGTACGCTGCGCTACAACACCGGCAGCGGAATTCCGATGCCCAGCGGCAAGGCTTTCTTCACCATCAACGCCATTGCCCGGCAAGAGACCGGCTCGGTGACGGTGGATGACAGCGATATCGCCCGGTTCACCTACTCCCCGCCCACCCCCGTGCAGGCGGTCTACGCCATGCCCAGCGAAGGGGAGGTTGTGATCAACACCGAGGTCACCCTGGTCTCGGGCACCGAGGACGCCCGGATATTCTATGAGCTGTCCCACACCAGAAATTCGCCCGACGACCCCGTCCCCTACGAGAGCCAGCCCTACGATGAAAAAGTGCCGATTATCATTACGAAGGACACCATCATCCGGGCGGTGGCGGAAAAGGACAGCATGCTCAGCGAGTACACCGAGTACAAGTACACCGTCTCCAAAAAGGCGGCGGAGCCCTCCTCCTCCATCCCCAGCGGCTCGGTGGTGGAAAAGGGAACGAGGCTGACACTATCCACCTCCTCCGGGGCCTCCATCACCTACACCAAGGACGGCAGCGACCCCACCAAGGCGGAGAACAAGAACCGCATGTTCGGCAGTGATATTGTGCTGGACGCGGAGGAGGGCAAGAGCGTAAGCATCAGCGCCTACGCCACCAAGGCGGGCCTGAGCCCCAGCGAGGTGGTCTCCTTCAGCTATTCCATCAGCAAGGGCGGGGACGTCCTCATGGCAAATCCCTCCGCCGGCGCGGTGGTGCAGCTGGATTCCCAGATCATCCTGTCCACCTCCCTCACCGGCGCGGAGATTCACTACACCACCGACGGCAGCGACCCCACCGGGCAATCGGCCAAGGGCAGCAGCATTACAGTCAGGGGAGAACCCGGAGGGACATTCCTGGTGAAGGCCATCGCCATGATGGGCGAGACCCCCACCACCCCCAAGGTTTTCACCTACACCATTATCCCCAAAACCCCGGCTCCCAGCTCCAGCATTCCCAGCGGGGCGATCACGCTGGAGGGCGCGAAGGCTGTGCTCACCGTCAGCGAGGGAATTATCTACTACACTACAGACGGTTCAACCCCAACAACCTCCAGCCAGCTTTACACAGAACCGATTGCCGTCAGCAAATCTATGGTACTCAAGGCCATCGCCGTGGCGGAGGGCAAGGCCCCCAGCGACATCGCCGAGTACATCTACACCATGGCGGGCCAGGTGGCGGCCCCCACCGCAAGCCGCCAGAGCGGCCAGCTGGAAATCGGTTCGCAGATATCCCTGAGTACCACCACGGAGGGGGCGACCATCTACTACTCCACCAACGGCGTCGATCCCTCGGCGGACAACCTGAAAGACCTGTTCGTCTACGACAGTCCCATCACGATTTCCCGCCCCGTTACGCTGAAGTGGATCGCCACCAAAACCGGGCTGCACCCCAGCGTGCTCAACTCCGCCACCTACACGGTTCTGACACCCGAGCCGGAGCCCGAGGCGGTGGATGAAGAGGAAGAGGCCTACCGCCAGACCATGGACAGGCTGATGAACCGGCACGACTTCAGCAGCCAGACCGCAGGGCCCCTCTACGAGGAGGACGGCATGGTCATACGCGACCACACGACCTTCGCAGTCCTCTCCGCCCCCAACGACTCCTTCCCGGAAAATGTGCAGCTGGTGGTGGAACCCATCACCCCCAGCGGCGAGGATCGGAAGGCGGTGCGCAATGAGCTCTCCTTCGGCATCCTCAGCATGTACGACATCTCGGTGCAGAAGGACGGCATCGCCGTTCAGCCCAGCGGGCCGGTGGAGATCGGCATTCCCATTCCCGACAGCTACCAGAACGCTGTGATCGTGGTCTGCTATGTGGACAACAATGGCTCCGCGGTAGCCTATCCCACCCGCCGCTCCGGCGGCATGGCCTACGCAGAGGTGGAGCACTTCAGTAAGTACGCCGTCACCGCCGCCGAGCTGGATGACAGCAGTGGAATCTTCATTCCCATCCCCGTGCTGATTGCGGCAGGGGGAGCGATTGCTGTGGCGGCGGCCGGTTACCTGCTGTACCGTCGCAGAAGGAAAAAGAGCTAGCGGGACAGCCTGCAATACGTGAAAGACCCATAAGAGGAAAGAGGGAGCGCCGATGCTGAACCGCAAGTATTTTCCCTTTGAGAGAAACAGCTATTACATGGGCAAGCTGCTCACCACCCGCGACTTTGAGGCCGAGCAGCGCTACTACAATGACAAGCGGCGGTTCTCCAACCGCTTATTGGGCGGAGACGGCATTGTGGCGGGCCTGGGGGTTGTGATGGCGGACGACACCTCCATCATCCTCCAGGCGGGCGCGGCCTTCGACGCCAGCGGACGGGAGATCGTGGTGCCCGAGACCAAGGTGGTCAAGCTCTCCACCATCGAGGGCTTCGAGGAGCTCTCCACTGACTGCGCCTATCTGGGCCTCGCCTACACCGAGGAGCCCGCCGACGAGGTCTACGCCCCCATGCGCAGCGAGGATGCCCCGACCGACCGCTTCTATAACAAAGTTCTGGAGGGCTATCGCCTGACACTGGCGGACGAGAACCTGGTCACCCGCGTGAGCGGCCCCCTGGACGAATATGTGGAGACGCTCACCGTCTACTCCGACCAGGAGGTGGAGATCAGCCAGTCCACCCCCCGGTTCCTCACCCCGGGCGCAAACGCCGCCGTGGAGGTGACCATCGCTCGTACCGGCCAGGGCACAGGGGAGTACGCCTTCACCTACGAACTGGACATCCCCGGCTTCCTCACCCCGGCGGGAGAAAAGCGCCTTACCGTACAGGCGGGGGGCCTCCGGCTGGCCCAGGGGGATTCCTACACCCTGCGCTACCTTCTCATCCCCCAGCCCCACCTGTGGGGGAGCGGCGCGGCGACCCTGACGGTCAGCGACCTCATCATTCAGAAAAGCGACGAGAGCTTTGTGATCAACAAAAAGCTGGAAAGCCAGATCAAGCCGGTGGATCGCGACCTGCGGGACTTCCTGCTGACTAGCTGGTACGACAAGGCGATGGACAAAAAGCTGGAGGAGAGCTACGACGAAAAGCTCTGGATCGCCAAGATCAACTTGATCCGCCAGAAGAACGTCCTGATCATCGATAAGGTGCTCCCCCCGCCCTACGGCCAGTACGTCTACAACGCGCAGCAGCTGATGGCGCTGGACATGCTGGAACGGTTCTACCCCCCGGCGGGAGAGGCCCCTGCGCAGGTGACGGCCTCCGGCGAGGCGGGCATCCAGCTCGCCAGAAGCACCGCCGACACCGAGAGTGGGCGAAACACCGCCAGCGGCGCCTTTGACCTAGGCCTGGGCCTCGGCTACAACACCCGGGAGGTGATCTTTTCCGAGGAGATCATGCACGGCCTGGGCAGGGGCCCTGTCCATGTGGAGATCGGGGTGGAGTACATCACCTCGGGCGAGGGCGGAGAGGGAGAGAAGAGCGAGGTGATCCTTGGGGATGCCTCCCTGTTTGCGGCGGAAGCCGCCAAGCACGGCGAGGAGCGCATCTACAACATCTCCCACGCCGTAAAGATGCTGCCAGACCGGGGCACCTTTGTGGTGGCGCTCCTGCCCAGGGAGCTCTCGGGGCTCATCAGCCTGCGCATCCGCTGGTTCGCCACCCGCTTCCAGGAGGTAAACAAGCAGATTCGCGCCTCGGGCGACGGCGAACGGTATATTCTCATCAACCCTGACACCATTGTGGTGGCGCCCAAGGCCTCCGCACACATCTCCCCGGTGTTTATCAACATGCCCTCCGAGGCGTGCAGCTATAAGGTGATAGACCCCGAGGGCGGCTCTGTGGACAACAACGGTATCTACACCGCCCCCGCCAAAGAGGGCGTCTACGAGGTGCGGGTGGAGGCCATCAGCGACCCCGCCATCTTCGCCCACGCCTTCGTCATTGTGAGCCAGAAGAAAAAGGACGACATCAAGAAGGACGATGTGGTGAAGGCGGCAGGTAAGAAATAGCGGGAGGATGACCGCGCTTGTTTACGGCCCTGAATATGGAGCTGGATATTGTCCGCTCCGTTTTGAAAAATGAAGTGAACGAGGTTTCGGTCTGCGCCGACCGCCTGCGGGACAGCGATGTGTTCTACACCCTGATCTCCGTGCATTCGCGCGCCCTGCGCAAGGAGCTGGCCAGGCGCATGGCCACCAGCGGCCTGTTCCTTTCTAACAGCGACTTTGTGGGCTCCTTCACCTACAGGGACAGCCTGAACCTGGTGTTCCGCTACCACAGTGAAAGCAATTTCCTCAACAAGGAAGTCCTCTATGTCGAGACCTTTGCCGACCGCAAGGCCATCGCCCTCAGCTTTCTCACAGCAATGGCGGAGACCCAGCTGCAGGGGGATATCGGCAGCCTGCTGCTGGCGGAGCGCAACATCAATATCGGCCCCGGCGGCAAGGTGTACCTCAATTACTTCCTGGATTTCGCCGAGCTGCCGCCCGATTGCAGCGAGAAGGACTTCTACCGCGGGGTGGCGGAATTCACCTTCGGCATACTGGGGCGGGAATACGCCGTGAAGTATGACGGCCAGGTGGAGGAATACCCCGACGAGCTGCGGCTCCTTCACCGCAAAACCCTGCTGGGGACATTCCGCTCCTACAACCAGATCATGACCTCTGTCAAGGCCCTGTCGGATAAGCAGAGGGAGCAGCGGCGGGGAGTCATGCGGGCGCTGGACTGGCTGCTGAAGCTGAAGGATTTCGTGGCCGCCCACACCATGGAGGTGTTCCTCGGGGTGGTAGTGGCGGTGGCGCTGTTCTTCCTGGGCAACTATCTTGTCACCAGATTGTCCGCCAGCCGGGACACCCGGGAGAATACGGCGTTTGTCGGGCTGCAGGAGATCGGCGAGGTCTACCTG
This sequence comes from Oscillospiraceae bacterium, assembly GCA_047973265.1. Lineage (GTDB taxonomy): Bacteria > Bacillota > Clostridia > Oscillospirales > Ruminococcaceae > WRAV01. The sequence goes on along the minus strand of JBKEBS010000163.1, from coordinate 44,359 downwards.
GGGGACGAAGAAGTTTGAAACTGAAAGGCCTGGGGAATCCAGCGCCATAAAAAGGGGAGCCTGGCATGAAAAAGCAGACCGGACTGTTCACGGCCGCTGCGTTTATCATCGCGGTCGTGCTGGTGGCAGTGCAGGCGACCTATTTCAGCTCTCCCGCGCTGGACAATGTGCTGTCGGTCAAGGCGCTTGCCGATGGGGGCAGCCTGCTGGCAACGGCGCGGGACAACAAGGTGGAGTTCTACCTGCTGCAGGAAAACGGGGAAGTGAAGGACAGCTTCTCCTATACCCAGCGTTCGGGGGACAAGCAGTACAACTTGGTGGACATGTCTGTGGGAGAGCACGGCTACATCTTCGCCCTGCGGGACGTTGTGGACGCATCGACGGGCGAATACAGGGAGCAGGAGCTCTGGCTCTACCGCACCGGGGGATTCCACCTGCGCAGGGCAAGCACTGTTTCCCTGACAAATGAGGGGGACGCCCCGCCGGTGCGCTACCGTTGGCTGTCGATTTCCAGTGCGCTGATCCTCATGGGAACCGGCGGGGAAAACGGCGGGCTGCACAGGACGGCCTACGACCTGGAAAGCCTCCAGGGCAGCGGGCAGCGGCTGGTGAAAAACATCCGGGAGTACCCGGTTGAGCAGAGTCAGGGCGTTTACCTCGCGGTGCCATCGGGCAGTGAGAGCGTCTATATCGCCAAGTCCGGCCGGGTATTTGTGAGCGAGGAGAGCGCTTCGAGTGCCAAAGAAATCTACCCCGGAAGAGGGGGCGACGAGGCCCACCTGCTGAACTACGCCCTCTTCCTTGCCCCCGACACCAGCGGTTCGGTCTACCTGGGGGAACGGGAGAGCGGAGACATCCTGCGCATCGGCTTGCAAGACGGCTCCACCGAGACTGTCCGGGGCGGCTCGGACGTGTTGGTGGAGGCCCGGGACTACCGGATGAGGGATATCGCCATGATGTCCATGCTGGACGACAAAAACTTCACCGCCGTGGTGAAAAATCAGGCCACCGGCAATTTTGAGCTCATCCTCTGCCGGGAGGGCGCCCACCTCTATGTTCCCCAGGTGGGTGGCAGCGCACTGGGCGGAATCGGGTCGATTTTGCTGCGGTTCGCGGTATTCTTCATCGGCGCGGAGCTGCTTCTGATGATGGGGCTGGGTGTATTCCGAATCGTTTCGTCCAGCCGCACCATCCTGCTCAAGCTGGCCTTTGCGGCGATCCCCTTGCTGGCGGTGGCCCTGACCCTGTTCGGGATCTACTCCTACCAGTCCTACCGGGCGGGGGTGGAGGAAAACTTCCAAAAGCAGGTGGAGGACGAGGGCAACCTGCTGGCGGCGCTGTTTGGGGCCGAGACCTTCAACAGCATCGGCTTCCCGCTGGACTACAACAACGAGGACTACCAGTACCTGCTGGGCCAGATGAACACCCGCAGCGTGCACACCGACACCGCCTACTACGAGAACGATGTCCTCTACACCGGCGTCAGCGCGGAGCAGCCCTGCTTCTACCCCTTCGACATCACGGCGAACCGGGGCAAGGAGCGGCTCTACCGCAGGGCGGCACTCACGGGAAGGGCCCAGACCGGCATCGTGGAGGACGCCATCGGCGAACGGATCGCCTGCATCACCCCCATCGGGGGATCGTCCGGCACCACGATATTCCTGCTGGAGACAAGCATCTTCACCGCCAACATGGAGCAGTACACCGGCGCATACATCCGGAACTACCTAATCGCGTCGCTGCTGTTCCTGGGATTGTTTTCAGCACTGCTGCTGCTGGCGTGCAGCAGGATACTCCGGCCCATCGGCAAGATCAAGGAGGGCATGGAGGCGTTCTCCAAGGGGGAGCGCAAGGTGCGCCTCCAGACCGAGACCAACGACGAGCTCGCCGACATCAGCCGGGTGTTCAACCGCATGGCGGGGGAGATCGACGTACAGCTTTACAACCTGAAATCCCTGTCCGACACCTACTACCGGTTCATTCCTCAGCGGGTGTTTCAGCTGCTTGGGAAGGAAAACCTGGGAGACGTGGACTTTGGCAGCGTGGTGGAGGAGGAGCGCAGTGTGCTGTGCGCAAACCTTCACCTGCGCCAGAGCACCACAGACTTTGAGCAGATACGGGAGATGACCAACCGCTTTTTCGGCATCCTCAACCAGGTGTGCGGCGACCGGGGGGCCACCCTGCTGGCGGACAGCATTGACCTGCGCAGCATGCGCATCCTCTGCCCCGACACCGGAACCGCTGTCTCCGTCGCCATGTATGCCATCGCCAATGTGGACGGCTACAACGCCTCCTGCCCTGTGGGCATGCGCCTTGACGTCTCCTTCTTCCTCCACCGGGCGTGCACCAGCTTCGGCATCTGCGGGGACGAGCGGCGCTACATCCCCACCCTGGTCTGCGGCGAGCTGGAATACCTGGCCCGGCGGTGCGAGACCTTCCGGCAAATTTCCAGCAGACTGATCGTCACCTCCGCGGCCTACGAGGATTTGCGGGCGGAGGAGCACTTCAGCCGCTTCATCGGCTATGTGGACGGGCCGGAGGGCGAGATGGTGGGGCTGTATGACTTCTTTGACTCCTGTCCCTCCGCCATGATACGGCTGCTCAGCGAAACACTCACCACCTTTGACAAGGCCATGCAGCTCTACCAGGACAAGCGCTACTACGACGCGAAGAACCTCTTCACCGTCGTGCTGCGGGAAAACCAGTACGACAATGTGGCGAGACACTATATCTTCCAGTGCGAGCAGAAGCTCTAGGAGTTCGAGTCAAACGGGAAAGGAGAGGATGATCCGCTGTGTTCAAGCTGATCAGTTCGGTATTCAAGCGCATTACAACAGCGGTATCCTCCCCCTTCCGCATGTTGATCGTGCGCATCCAGAAGATGTTCAACGTCAACATCATCTCGGCAAAGCTCATCAAGCCCCTCACCGCCAATGTGCGCAAGATCATCACCCTGCGCCCCTCCTCCAAGGCGGACTATGTCGCCATCGGGCGGCTGTGGGTGTACCGCAAGCTGTTCTACGCCCTGATTCTGGCCCTGTGCGCGGGGGTTATCATCTACTTCGCGGCCTTCGCCCCCAAGGTGGAGCCCGCCCCTGCGACCATGACCCAGATCAAGACGGATGTCACCTTTGACTACGACGACATCAATGTGAAGGACTTTTCCGGCACCGCGAACATCCGGGCGGAAAACGGCACGGTGGTCTACACGGGGGAGCTCGCTTCCGGCGTCTGCAAGGGCCTGGGGGCGCTCTACGACAAGGCGGGCACGCTGCTCTACGAGGGGGAATTTGCCAACAACCGCTACAACGGCGAGGGCACGGGCTACTACCCCGACTCCACCGTGAAGTATCAGGGAGTCTACGCCGACAACGCCTACCAGGGCCAGGGCAAGCTCTACGACGCGGCGGGCCGCCTGCTCTACGACGGCGAGTTCAAAAACGGCCTGTACGACGGCGAGGGCAAGCGGTACGGCCAGAACGGCCTGCTGGATTACGAGGGCCAGTTCGCCGCCGGGAAATTCCACGGCGAGGGCACGCGCTATTTCGACGACGGCGCGGTGTGGTACAGGGGAGCCTTCTTCGAGGGGGAGTTCCAGGGGGCGGGCAGCCTGTACAGCGCGGCGGGGCGCCTGCTGTACACCGGGCCCATGCACGGTGGCGAGATCAACTACCGGGCCTTCGTGGGGGCGACCCTGCAAGACGTGGAGAACGCCTTCGCCGAGACCCCCCGCATCTACTACCAGGAGGACGGCAACAGCTGCTTTGTCTACGAGCAGACCGGGATTATCCTTACCGCCGACTGCCGGGTGAAGGTCTGGCTGGAGGAGCGGGAGAAGGAAAACCCCTCCGACGGCTACTACTACATGCCCGGCGAGATTCCGGGCGAGGGGAGCGGAGGGGCACAGAGCGCCCGGGAGGAGTATCTTGTCCCCGTTTTGCCCGAGCCGGATGCGCCCTTTGTCCTGCCGGAGCCGCCCGCATCCTCCGAAGCGCCCATCGTGCTGGCCTCCGCGGAGCCCCTCACCCTCGGCGATATGCTGACCCCTACCAGCTGGGAGATATTTGATCCCTACGTGCCGGAATCGGAGAGCTCCTCCCAGGGAAGCTCCTCTCAAGAGAGCTCTCAGGAAAACTCGCGGGAGGAATCCTCCCAGTCGGAGCAGCAGGATGGGGACGGCTACCCCAGCCAGCCCGATTCTTCCGCCACCGACAACGGCGTCCCATATCAGTCCCCGGAAGAGGAGGGCTCCTCCGGCAGCTCCGGCGTCATGGGGGGAGGCGACCCCGACTTTGTGGAAAAGCAGCTGACTCTCTACTTTGAGATTGACAAGGATGTGTGGCGCTCGGAGAGCTCCCTCAACGAAAACGGGGAGAAGAACAAAATCTTCATCCGGCGCATCACAGTTCTGGGCGGCGAGCCGCTGCCCGCCGAGGACGAGGGAGATGGGATGGAGGTTGAGGACAATGCGCCCCCCTCCATCGAGGACTGCGTGGCCATCGACTATGTCCGCCAGACAGACCCCACCGCCTTCCACGACATCTCCTTCGAGATGGACAAGCAGAACAAGCTGTTCATCCGGCTGTGGAATGTGAACTACGCCGAGAGAATCAGCCGCCGGGTGTTCACGGTGGGGGATCAGACCTGGCGCTACTGCTTTTTGGGCGACAGCGAGGAGCTGCCCGCCTACTACTCGATAGAAACCTAACGAGCCGGGGAAAGGAGGATCGAATCATGGCCGACTATTCCATCATCGCGGACACCAGCAACACCGTTCTGCGCATGCTCAAGGACAACCTCTGCCCCGAGCCGCTGCAATCGCCGGAGTCCATCGCGTTGGCAGCCCCCTGCGACAAGAACGGCGACTTCCTGACCGGGCTGTTCCTCTACGACATGAAGGAGCTGAGCGAGTATCGGGGCACAGCGCCCATCCGCTCACCGGACAACATCACAACCTTCCCCGCCCGGCCCATGACGCTGTTCTACCTGCTCTACCTCAACACCAGAGCCCAGATCGCCGCGGCGGCGGAGATGGAGCAGCGAATCTTCGGCAAGGCGATCCAGACCGTGATGGACAACAGCACCGTCAACCTCGCGGCTGTGAACCCCTTTGTGGACGAGCAGGAGGAGGAGACCAGAATCAGCCTGCTTGGCCTCAGCTTTGAGGACAAGACCAAGATTTGGGCGGCGCTGTCCACCCCCTACCAGCTGGCGGTTTACTTTTCCGCCTCCCCGGTCTACCTCTCCTCCCGCAGGGAGCGGGAGTTCACCAGGGTGACGGCGGCCAGCATCCGCATCGGCTCCCGCGACAGCCGGGATGGAGGTGGTGGCGGTTGATTGACCTGACTCCGGATTTCGTGCTCCAGGTGCAGGACGAGTACACCGGCGGCAGCGCCGACGAGCGGGGGATTCTCTTTCACCTGGACGGCCGCCCCGCAAAAAGTCCCCTGCGAAAGCCCGGCAGCTTCTACGTCTTTCGGGAGACGGACGGCCAGGTGCACGAGGTGCGCATCACATGCCCCTATTACCACCCGGTGGAAATCACGGTGGACAAAGCCGCCCTGGATCGAGAATATCCCGTGGTGCGGGTGCGGCTCCACAGGCTGGACACCGGGGTGTTCCGGGACTGCGAGTGGGTGCGGGGGAACTACCGCCCCGGCGCGGAGGTCTTTGCCCTGGCGAGGGAGCCCTCTCCCCTGCTGTTCCAGAGCGCGGAGCGGGGGAAGCGGAACACCAAACTGGGCGTCCAGGGCTACACCACCCGGCGAATGCCGGGCAGGCGGTTCTTTCTTGGGAAGGAGCCCCGAGGGGAAACGGTGATCATTGACAGCCGCGACTCCATGGGGGAGTGCTGTACCCGGGACAGGCTGCTGGAGGAGCACCAGCCGGGAGAGCCATTGCAGAGGGCCTACCGTTCCCGGTGCGACGCAGAGGGAAACTACAGCATACCGGTGGAACCGGGGGATGAGGCCCGCATTGACCGCATCGCCCACTACGATGAGGAGAAGAGGAAATGGGACTTTGTACCTGTGCCGGGGCCCTGATGATGTGCAGCTTTGGCATGGCGCCGACAAGCCTGATGGTGCTGGCCCAAAAGCGGGTGATGACAGGCTCCCCCGCCGCCACGATCATGGACAATGTCCCTCTGGTCAATATCATGCCCTTCAGCATGTGCATGTCTATGGCGAATCCGACCGTGGCCGCTGCGACGGCCGCCGCGCTGGGAGTGCTGACTCCCATGCCCTGCGTGCCTCTCACAACCGCGCCCTGGGCGCCGGGTTCCCCCACAATACTGATAGGAGGAGTGCCAGCGCTTGAAAATATGTCAAAGCTCATGTGCTCTTATGGAGGCGTCATCAGCATTATAAGTCCGGGCCAGTTCCAGACAATCATCGGCAAGTAACCACAGGTAAGCGATGATCCAAGTAATTAATCGCCCACTCGCTGACGTATTCTCGTGGGCTGTAATTACTAAAAAAGAATGTATCATCGCATACCATGAAAAGTGAAAAAGGAGGAGCGGCCGCGGTATATGAAACCGAGCGTTTTGTATCGGCGCGGCCCACAAGGACATGGCAGAATATTTATCTCCGGGAGTATACGTTGAGGAATTTGAGTCCGGCATGCGGGCGATGGAGGGTGTGAGCACCAGCACAGCGGGCTTTGTTGGCGCAACGGAAAAGGGCCCCGTGACGGGCACCCCCGTCTTTCTGACCAGCTTTGCGGACTACGCCCGAACCTTCGGCGGCTATCTGTCCGAGAGCACCCACGGCCCCAACCGCTTTTTGCCCTACGCGGTGGAGCAGTTCTTCCTCAACGGCGGCGCGCGCTGCTACGTGATGCGTGTGGCCCCAACAGACGCAAAGGCCGCCTCGGCGGTGATGAGCTCGGTGGTGGTCAGCGCCAAGAGTCCCGGCAAGTGGGGCAATAACATCAAGGTGACCGTCAACCAGGCCTCCAAGGCAAAGACGCAGGTGGTGGACGTCACAGAGGATATCGCGACCTCCACCAAGATGTATACTTTGAAAAACGCCTCTGCCTTCACAGCGGGCGATGTGGTGGCCCTGGTGGAAAAGGGCAATGTGACCACCCACAACCGCATTGTCAAAATTCAGGACAACACAGTCACCTTCGAGAACGACTTCGAGGGGGACATCGTCGATAAGAACCTCATCCCCAAGAAGTACCTTGCCAGCTGCGAAATCAACTTTGAAATCTCCTGCGGAGGCGACTTCGAGGCCTACGAGAATGTCTCCTTCAACCCCGAAAGCACCGACTTTATTGAGAATGTCCTGGGCAAATCCGGGATGGTGGCCATCCAGTACACACAGATCAAGGAGATTTTCCCGCCTATGCTGGCGATGTCCGGCGATGCGGCCTCGGTCACCGCCACCTTCACTCTCTCCGGCGGCAGCGACGGCAACGCAAAAGTCATGGACGAGGGCATGTACATCGGCGGCGGTGATGGCCCTGGCAGGCGCACCGGCCTTGAGGCGTTCAAAGAGATTGGCAACGTGAGCATCATGGCGATTCCCGGCGTGACGGCCCCCGCTGTGCAGCTGGCGCTGGTGGCCCACTGCCAGAACCTGGCGAGCCGCTTCGCGGTGCTGGATGTGCCGGGCGACCTGAACAAGCCCCAGGACGTGCTGGCCCACCGGGAGATCGTGGACAGCGACTACGCCGCCATGTATCACCCCTGGCTCCAGGTATATGATCCCCTGGCGAAGAAGCCGGTCTTCCTGCCCCCCTCTGGCTCGGTGTGCGGCATCTATGCACGCAGCGACACCACAAGGGGTGTTCACAAGGCACCTGCAAACGAGGTGGTCAACGGCTGCACTGGCCTTTCTGTCTTCTACAACGGGGGCGAGCAGGATATGCTCAACCCGGCAGGGGTCAACCTGATCAGGGCGATCCCAGGGCAGGGCATCCGCGTGTGGGGAGCCCGCACCTGCTCCTCCAACAGCCTGTGGAAGTACATCAACGTGCGCAGACTGTTCATCTTCCTGGAGGAGACCATCAAGGCCCAGACCAGTTGGGCGGTATTCGAGCCAAACGACGAGGTTCTGTGGGTGCGGGTGCGCCAGACTATCACCTCCTTCCTGCGGGATATGTTCCGCGGCGGCGCGCTGATGGGCGCCAGCGAGAGCGAGGCCTTCTTCGTCAACATCGGCTACGACACCATGACCCAGCAGGATATACAGAATGGCCGTCTGATCTGTGAGATCGGCGTCGCCCCCAGCCGTCCGGCGGAGTTCGTGATCTTCCGCATCACCCAGTTTATGAAAGAGTAGCGGCGCGCCGGTTCCCCCAGTTTTGAGAATACAGAGAGGATGGACAATCAATGGCCATTAACATATATCCCTTCAAGAAATATAACTACCGTCTGGAGATAGACGGCATCGACCAGGCTGCCTTTTCCGAGGTGAGCGGCTTTGACGCCAGCGTGGACGTCATCGAGTACCGCGAGGGCACCGAAACAATCAATTCCCCCCGGAAGATGCCCGGACTCACCAAGTACGGCAACGTCACCCTCAAGTGGGGCATGTCCGAGAGCCTTTCCTTCTACGAGTGGGTGTCGGGCATCTCCTCCGGCGAGGCCGGCACCGCAGAGGACAGGGTAAAGGACATCACCATCTACCTCCAGGATGACGCCCACAACGACATCGCCAACTGGACATTTTTCAACGCCTGGCCCTGCAAGTACACCGCGCCGGATTTCAACGCAAGCTCCAGCGAGATTGCCTTTGAGAGCGTCGAGCTTGCCTTTGAGGAAATGAAGCGCAACCAGTAATGCGAATCTCAACGGTATCGGCCGTGCCGGAAAAGGGAGGAGTTCCTTTTCCGGCGGCCGGTATCCATCTTGAAGGAGTGACGCCACGTGGAACAGGAATTTTTAACTGAATATGAGTTCGACCTTCCAAAGGGGTATGTGGATTCCTCCGGCGTACTCCACAAGCACGGCACCATGCGCCTTGCCACAGCTGCCGACGAGATTCTCCCCCTGCGGGATCCCAGGGTGGTCAGCAATCCCGGCTACCTCACCGTCATCATACTCTCCCGGGTGATTACCTCACTGGGGACAGTGCAGAAGCTGGATCCCCGAATAGTGGAGAAGTTTTATTCCTCCGATCTGGCTTTTTTGCAGAGTATGTACCAGACGATCAACGCGGTGGAGCCGATCACCGACCGGTGCGTATGCCCAGAGTGCGGCCACACCTTCGAGCAGCCCATAAATTTTACCTCAGCGGAATAACCGTCTACCCGGAGCAGGAGCTTTACAAGGAGGCTTCCTTTCTCTCCTACTACTACCACTGGGACTACAGCACGGTTATGACGCTGGATCACAGGACAAGACGGCGCTTCTGCGCCGAGATTTCCGCCATCCACAAGGAGATCAACAACGAGCCGAAGAATATTTTTGAGCTATAAAAGGAGTGGCCGGTATGGATATAACGAGGGCTCTCCTGCGGCCGGACGCCCTGAGTGGCTGCAATTTCATGGTCTTCTTCAACTATGTCACCATGGTGGGCTTTTCCAAAATTTCCAGCATCGAGCGCACTGTGGCCACCGAGCCCTTTGTGGAGGGAGGGCTCAACGACGCCGTACACTCCCTCTATATCCCCCTCACCACAGAGAAGATCATACGCTTTGAGCGGGGGATTATGGAGGGCGGAGTCCTCTCCAACTTCGCCCCCGCCGCGATGAGTGTGGGGGTGGGGCAACAGCTGTGCGAAAACGTGATTATAGCCGTGATGGGAAAGGGTAAGCTGCCGAAGAAGGTTTACTCCCTCAGCGGCTGCATCTTCAAGAAGTGGACAATCGGCGAGATGGACGCCATGAACGACCAGGTGCTCGTCGAAAACTTCGAGATGGCCTACGAGAATATGGAGGAGTGCTGGAACGAGCTGGCAAAACAGGGTGGCGACCTGGCCTCCGGCTTGCTCGCGAAAATGAAGGGGTCTTAGTTTGAAAGCCGCGACTTTCAAACCAGCGTTTTGTGCTTTTTCGGCATTGAGCCGAAACATTTGGGGTCAACACAGTTGACCCGGCACAAATGACAGCACAACTCCGCCGAAAGGAATGATCATTACATGATCCGGGTGGTGTCCGATCTCTATTTTGCAGAGGTAATTTTTCGGCGGTATGGCTGGGAGCAGGGCGTGGACAGCCCGGCCCGGCTGGTATTTCTTCTGCCCGACGGGCCGGAAGAACCGCCGGAGCGCGCAGCCTACAACAACACCATCTGGCAGATCACCAACATCACCAATTTGACAGAGCACAACCACATCGTCAACCTGAGCATCAGCCTCACTCTGCTAAATAGGCTGATTTCCAGCTCTGTACGGGAGATTGCCTCCACCTACAGCAGGGGCGGCAGCATGCTGGAAAAGACCCTGCTGCTGCGCAGAGAGGGGAATGCAATAAAGGCTGGGAGAGATGCCTCTGCGAATGCCCGCAATCCGGCGGTACTGGAAAGCGAAGAGCGGACGGAACCCCGCGGCATCCTCTTTCCCTCCGACCTGGATGTGGTGCGTGGCGGGCTGGGGGAGATGCTCAGAGGCCGCGAGGTGCTGACACCGGGAGGGCCTGCGCCCCTGTCTTTGATATATGGATATAACTCCCGCGAGGGAAAGAGCGCGCAGGGACAGGCCGCGACTTCGCAGCCTGAGCCATCACAACACGACAGGGCTACCCACAATGGTGTGCGAACGCCTCCCGACTTTCGAGCAGCGGAGAGAGAACAACAACCCAATCTGCAAACAGAAGGGAATACTCCAAAGGGGAAGGCTCCTACAAACGCGCCTGATAAAGAGGCCGCCTTCATCCCCTTCCGCCAGAGGAGTTCCTCTATTTTTCCGGAGGGCGGAGAGACCCGAATATTGCCGCAAAAACCGGAAGTTTCGGCAGTGTTGGGCGAAGAGGGAAAACTGCTGTCCGGGCTGCCCGGCAGGATGATCGGCCTGCCACCTCAGGCGTTGGTCTACCTTGGCAGGGAGTTGGCCCGCCGGGAGGTGGTCGCCTCCGCCCCGATGACCGGCCAAATGGAGAGCACACTGGTGCGTACTTCTCCGGGGCAGGACATCACAAGGCATTCAGCTGTGCTGTTGTCGGCTGGAAGCAGTCCTGTTCGGCAGGTGAATGCAGTTGGCATTCCAGAAGCAGCGGGCCAAACAGACGCCGCACGGCGGGAAGGCGCACCGATTCAAGAGGATGCACCGAACAAAGGAGATATTTCGGCACAGATTCTGCATCTGCGAGAAATGGAGCAGGCGCTTCCCGCCACCGTGTACCGGCGGCTGACCGAAAGAGGGCACAGGGACTCTGCGAATGTGGCAAATCCCCACAGGATAGCGGAGGAGAAGGCACGTGACAGCATATCGGACATGGTGCCGCTCACATCTCTGCAAGCACCCCTCAGCACCGCTGAAGCAGCGGCACAACAAGCGCAAGAAGGTGTTTCCCCGCCTCTTTCCCCTTCCGCTATTGCTGCCGATACAACAACGCCGGGACAGCGGGAGATCAACCCTGCCGAGAATAGCCCCTCAATCCCTATTTCCCTTCGGCACCGGGAACAGGAGGGGCGGAACAGCAGTGCGATGGAACCCCGTCTGGACAGAGCAGAATCCCGATCCACATTACCGGCCTCTACTGTCCTGTATACACCGCCGAAGCAGGAGACACTTCCAGTGCCGCGAGACCTGCCCGCCGGACTGCGGGATATCCGTGTCACATCTTCTGCCCCCGGCTCTGCCGGAAGGATCGGAGTGCAGACTGACGAGCCGGGTCGTTCCCGCTTTTCAGATTTTGCCGGGGCAAGCCTCCTTCACATGGGCGAAAAAACCTCCTCTGATGGAGCGGAAGCGGTCGCCAACACATTCGCCAGTAATGATCTCCAACAAAAGGGAAACAGTCCAGCCGGGGTGGCCCAACAAACAGGTAGCCCACCCCGTGCCCCGATGACTCCGGCAGGGGTTCCCTCATTCAGCAAAGCGCTGACTGAGTTTGCATTCCCGACAGCATTTCCCCTGCCGGTAAACTATCCCGCCGACCAGCGGCACCTCCATCTGGCGGAACAGACCACAATTTCTGGGGCCAGGCTGAACATGCCGAAAGCGGGCCCCGTGCCCGTGAACTTCCCAGTGCGCAGGGAGCACTCCGTACCGTCTGGCTACCAGGAGGGAACTGCCGCAGAAATGCCGACTCTCACCCTGGGAGCGGCCCCGGGCCCGACTCCGCAATCTTTTCCCAGCGCGGCCACCATGCTGTTTGCCCGACCGGCGGCGGACAGGCCCAGCCGGGACAGCGGGGGGGATTTGGCGGCCCCCACCGATATCACGCGTGTGATCGAAACCGCGCGGACAAATCGCACTGTCAGCGAAACCCATACGACCAAGTCGGTGAAGGCGACTGACTTGGATATTCAGGGTGACGGCAACGCCCTGTCCGCTGGGCAGACTGTCGACATCGAGCGCATTGCGGACAGGGTCTATGCCTCACTGGAGCGCCGACTGCGATCCGAACGAATGCGAAAAGGACTGGGAACATAGTACCCGCGAAAAAGCTCCGGGAAAGGAAGGGATCACATGCCCGGCTCCAACGGAAAGCTGGAAAAAGCCGTCATCTACGTGAAAAACAACGGCAAGAAGGGCAAAATCAACGTACAGTTCAATCCGACCGAGTACCGCATCAAAAACTTCGTGCGGTTGGCGGAGCAGGCAGCGGTGGGAGGCGACTCCGATATCGAGGAACAGCAGGCGGTCTACGGACTGCCTTCAGAGCTGAAGCTGACACTGCACTTTGACAGCTACACCCCCCTGACGGGGGATGATCTCGCACTGGGCCAGCAGCTCAAGACCAACAAGCTGCAGGCGCTGAAAAGTATGGGGACAACCGCTCTCAACGGGGTGATCGATACAGCCGACCCAGACGAAAGCGTCAATGTGGTCTGTGAAAGCTTCGCGGATCTCATCCGCTACAACCCCAAGGTGCATCAGCCCCCCACGCTGATCTTTATATGGGGAGATTATCTTGAATTTGAAGGTAAGATGGCATCCTGCGGTGTCCGATACACCATGTTCTCGCGTAGTGGAATCCCGGTGCGCGCCAAAATGGACATTGTCATCAAGGGCGAGGACAGGAGCAAGCTGCAAAAAAACAAGCAGAAGCCATTTGAATCCCCCGACCGCACAAAGGAGCGGCTGCTCTCCTATGGAGATCAGCTGTGGATGCTGGCGGAGGAGGAGTACGGCGATCCCGCCCAGTGGAAGGTGATCGCCCAGGCCAACGGCATCCTGAACCCCCGCCGCTTGCACGGAGCCATACGCCTGAAGGTGCCGTCCATACGGTGATGCAGGCACAAACTGAAACGGAGAGCCGCCATGGATTTGATGACCCAGAGCACCAGCTACGAGGCGCTGAAGGATAAATATAAAAACTTCACAGCGCCCACTGTGCTGATCGAGGTGGACGGCATCGAGCTCACCCAAAAGCTGGGCGTAGGCGTCGCGGCGGTGGCGGTGGACTTGACCGCAGGTTTTGCGGCATCGGGGTGCAGCTTTGACGTGCTGGGGCAGTATCAGCCCGGGAACAGCCGCTACAAGTCCGACGCGGCGGGCAGACTTCAGCTGGGGGCAAAGGTGGAGCTCAAGCTGGGCTATATCAAGACAGTCAGCGTTTTCTACGGCCTGATCGCCGCGGTAGAGTACGTGTTCGACACTGAGGACGCCCCCTACATTCATGTAGAGTGCATGGATGCCAAGTGCCTCATGATGAAGACCCAGCGGCTGGACATAACCCTGGAGCAAAAGGTGTCCCAGAGCATCACGGACATTCTCACGGCGCAGCCGGTCAGCACCTACCTCAAGGGCCGGGCGGTGGAAAATCTCACCCGGCAGGAGGAGATGCTGCCCACCGCCATGGAGACGGACTACCAGTTCGCGGTGCGTCAGGCCCGGTACTTCGGTTGTGAGTTCTTCATCATACAGGGCAAGGCGCACTTCCGGAAAGCGCCTCAGTCCTCCTCCTCCGTCCTCTCGCTTGCGCCCCGGAAAGGCCTGCGCAGCGCCCGGTTTTCCCTGCGGGGAGAGGGCCTTGTGAACAAGGTGAAGGTGGTGGGCATCAATCCCGCCAACGACGAAGCCGTGAAGGGGGACGCCGCCGCAAGCGGCTCTTTCAGCTCCGGCTCCACCGCCTCCCGCATGCTGGGCAACAGCACCAAGACCTATTTCGAGCACGATATCGAGACAGCGGGAGACGCCTCCGCCCGGGCAAAGGCCCTGATGGGGCAAATACAGTCCGGCTTTGGCAGGCTGACGGGCACGGCAGTGGGCCTCCCCGAGCTCTGCCCCGGACGCAGCCTTCGGGTGAGCGGCCTCATGCCGGAGGCCGACCTGACTGCCTATCTTCTTGAGGTACGCCACACCTTTGACAGCAGGGGATTTGAAACCGCATTTGAAGCGAGGATTGATAAGCTATGAACACTCTCACAGACCTTCTCGCCCCACAGCAGGAAGGCCCGCCCCGCATGAGCGGCGTGGGCAGCTTTGTATTGGGCACCGTCAGCGAGAACAACCAGAAACAATACCCCGCCATGCTCAAGGTGGAGTTCACGGGCTGGGAGGAGGGGAAGAATCTCTCTAACTGGATACCGGTGCTGTTCCCCTATGCCGGAAAGGACTATGGCGGCTACCTGCTGCCCGAGGTGGGGGACATTGTGCTGGTGGGCTTTATGGGCCCCAGCCGGGAGAGGCCCTTTGTGCTGGGCAGCTTCTACCCCTCTGACGCCACCCTGCCCGGTGAGCAGTTTACCGAAAAAAACCTGAATCGGCATCTCCGCACAAAGGGCGGAATTGAGATATCCCTCAGCGACGAAGATGGAAAGCACTCGCTCACGGCGGAGACCCCCAAGGGCCTGACACTGCAGGTGGAGGACGAAAAGGAAACCATCACCGCCGCCGACAAGAACAGCAAGAACATCGTGAAGATTGACAGCCAAAACGGCGCGATTGAAATCACCGCCGACAAGAAGATCACCCTTAAAACCGGGCAGTGCACCATCACCATGGACGGCAGTTCGGGCAGCATCAAGCTGGAGGGAAACAAGGTGGAGATTTCCGCCAAGCAGACGATCTTCGCCGAGGGAAAAGCGGGCGCGACCCTCAAGGGGGCGCAGCTGAACCTGGAGGCCCAGGCCAAGGCGACCCTCAAGGGCAGCGGCATCGTGGAGGTGTCCGGCGGGATAATCAAGCTCAATTAGTTTGAAGGGGGCAAAGGCCATGGGCAACCCATCGGCGTTTCTGGGCAGGGGCTTCAGCTTTCCGCCCCGGGTGGATCCCGCCACCGGCCGCTTTGTCATGTGCGGCGAAGAGGAGGATATCCGCCAGGCCATCTACATCATCCTGATGACCCGCAAGAACGAGCGGGCCATGCTGCCCGGCTTCGGCTGCAATATACACGACTATGTGTTCGAGCTGCCAGACGCCTCCAGTATGTCTATGCTGCGGGGGGAGATCGTGGACGCCCTCATCCGCTGGGAGCCACGGATCATCGATATCACGGTCAAAATCGATCTGGAGGAGATCAGCCTGGGCAAGGTGCTCATCGACATCGGCTACACCGTGCGGGCCACCAACAACCCCAACAACCTGGTGTTCCCCTACTACCTGTACGAGGGCGTCGGGATAGAATAGGCAAAATCGACTATGAGAGAGGGAGGAGCCGGAATGACCCCCGACCACGACGGAAAAGCGCTGGAGCAGCTGCGAAAGCTGGCGGCGGTATACACGCCGGAATGGCGCTTCGATCCCGAGCAGCCGGACAGCGGGGCGGCCCTTGCCCTGCTGATTAGCGGCATGCTTTCCGACAGTGCCTCCCGCTTTGACAAGGTGCTTCACAAGCACAAGATACAGTACCTCAATCTCTTTGACCGCCTCAAGGAGGAGCCGGTGGAGGCCGCCAGAAGCTATGTGCGCTTTCACACCGTGCCGGGGCTGGAGGAGCCCGTCTTTGTTCCCAAGAGCACCCGGCTGCTGGCAAACAGCCGCTCCGGCCAGCACACGGTCACCTTCGAGACCGCCTACGGCATCACGGCCTGCGACGCCGAGCTGGAGACCGTCTTTGTCACAGACCGGGATCGGGACATTATCGCCGAGGTGGCGGGGGGGAGAACCGGGAGTACCGCTGAGCGCTGCCACTTTGCGGCCTTCGGCACCGACTACGCCAATCAGGCCGAGCACAGGCTGCTGCTGGGCTATGATAACCTGCTGGACGGCCTGGGCTCTCTGCGCCTTCATCTGGAACTCTCTGGGGAGGATGTGGAAGCGGTGGAGCTGGCCGTGGCAGAACTTCTCTCCCCCGGCGTCCGCTTCACTTTATTGGGAGGTGAAGACCCCATCTCATTTGACCGTGTGGAGAGGGAGGGAGATACCGGTATTCTATTGGTAAAAGAGAATGCAGAGCCAGTCAAAACCCAGCTTGCAGCGAGGCAATGCTACGTGCTCTGCCTGTCGGCGGACGCCCCCACCGATATGGAGCTGCCCGGCATCGGGATCAGGCTGTCCGCGGAGGAGCTGGAGCCCGACAGCGTGAGCGTGGGCGGGATCGCTCAGAATCCCCGCCATCTGCTGCCCTTTGGGGAGCCGATGGAGATATACAGCGAGTGCGTGCTGGAATCCCGGGAGGCATTCTCCCGCAGGGGAGCGATGGTGACGCTCCGGTTTGATTTAAGCTTTCAGGTGCTGGAGCGCCTGCTGCCCGAGCTGGAGGAGGATCCAAACTACAAGGTGGTCATGAAGCGGCCCCGCACCCAGCCCAAGCCCACTGTGGCAGAGGTGCGGGCGGACTACGTGCTGTTCGAGTACCTTACCCCCTTCGGCTGGAAGCGGCTGATCAAGGAGGAGCACATGTCTGCGCTGTTCAACGGCTCCGCGGAAGGGGAGCTTTTGGTCAGCTTCCAGCTGCCGGAGGACATCCTCTCCTATGAAGAGGCCGAGGGACAGGGGAGAATCCGCATTCGATTGCTCCGGGCGGACAACCTCTATCAAATACCCTCCCGGCAAAGCTGCCCGGTGCTGGACAACCTGCGCCTCTCCTACCGCTACGACGAAGCGGTCGTGCTGCCCGACTACGCCTGCACCCGCAACAACTTCGAGGTGCGGGAGGTGACCGACCGGCTGCGGAATAGCCGCAGCTTTCACCCGTTTTACAACAAAGAGGAGCAGCGGCCCGCCCTCTACCTGGGCTTTTCCGCCCCCTGCCGGGGCACGCCGCTGAGCCTGTACTGGCAGATCGAAAACAACGCCGACCAGGCGGTGGACTTCACGGCGGAGTACCTGGCTCCCGGTGGCTTTCGGCCGATCAAGCTGGTGGACAACACCGGAGGGATGCTCTACTCCGAGACCATGCTGCTGGTGGTGCCATCCGATTTGCAGCGTAGCGAGCTGTTTGGCAGGAACTTTTACTGGCTGCGGCTGCTCTGCCACGGCGAAACGGAACAGCTCCACCGCCTGCCGGTGGTGAGCGGCATCTACACCAACATGGCCAAGGTGGAAAATGTGGTCACCCGCACCGAGGAATTCTATGTGGATGATTTGGATCGGACGGTGGATATCCGGCTGGCGGAGCAGAATCTGCTGGAGGTGAAGGTGCTTGTCAACGAGGCGGAGGGCGCCGGAACCAGGGGAGAAAACTGGGTGGCCTGGCACAAATCCCAGCACCGGAGGGATCGGGGCAGGGTGTATGAGCTGGATTTGGTCGGTGGGGAGATACACTTTCAGAAGGGGGTGTTCGCCTCCTATCCGCTGCTGGGGGGCGGGGCGGACATCCGGGTGGAGTACCGCAGCTACCACGGCTCCGAGGCCAATGTGGACGCACTTGCCATCAACTCCATGAGCACGGCTATCCGCTATATCAGCCGGGCTGAAAACCCCATGCCCGCCTACGGCGGATACGACGGCTACAGCGAGGAGACCTCCCAGGCCATCATCGCCAACCTGCTGCGCACCCGGGGGCGGGCGGTCACCGAGCGCGACTACGCCGACATCATCTCCCAACTGTCCTACAGTGTGCGCAGGGTCAAGGTGGTCAGCGGAATAGGGCTTTCGGGCGAGCGGGAAGAGGATGCTCTCACCATCGCGGTTCTGACGCTGGAATATGAAAAGGGTGGGCATGTGTTCTCCGCCGTCAAGGACTCCATCCGACAGAGCCTTATTCAGTGCAGCGACTTGCTGCCCATGGGCAGGCGGTTGATTCTCTCCCAGCCACACTTCGTGCGATTCAGTGTGCGGCTCTGGCTGGAGTGCGAGCGGATGGAGGGTGCCTACGATCTGCAAAAGGAGTGCGAGAACAGCGTTCGCACCTTTATCGACCCTCTCACCGGGGGCTTTGAGGGCAGAGGATGGGAGATCGGCGCGCTGCCTGGCCGCCAGCAGCTGTTGGCCTACCTGAAAATCCGCCACCCCGACATCACAGTGGGGAGGCTGGTGGTGACCGCCCGCTTCGGTGAGAGGGAATTCGCGGTGGAGGATAACGCTACTCGGCAGATAGACAACCCATTCGCTATGGCGGTGAACGGCGAGCATGTGATCTATGTGGAACTGGCGGAAAATAGTGCCGGATAAGGAATGATTGGGAGGACTGACCATGCTGCGCGTGCCCCAGCTGGACGACCTGGGTTATGACAAAATCTTCGACAGGACCAGGACTCAGATTCCCCGCTTGACCGATGAGTGGACGGACTACAACTTTCACGACCCGGGCATCACGGTGCTACAGACCTTTGCATGGCTCACCGACACCCTCAACTACTACATAAACGCCACGGGTGAGTCCCACAGGCTGGCGTATCTCAAGCTGCTGGGACTGGAGCCCGCCTGTTTCCCCGCTGCCTGTGAGCTGGCGGTGGATGCCCCCGGTGAGCTGCATCTGAACAGGGGAACCCGGCTCGCCGCAGGGGACGTGGTGTTTGAGCTGACTGAGAACCTGCACACCGAGGCCAACCGGCTAACCCGTATCTACAGCGAGGTGGAGGGCAGCTTCTACGACCTCAAGCCCTTTGCGGGGGTGGATGGGGGCTACGCCAGAATCTTCACCTACGACAAAGACAAGTCCGCAGCCCTCTACCTGGGCTTTGACCGTCCCCTCCACGGGGGAGTCCGCTTCCGGGTAGAGGTGGATGCCGGGCGGCGAAACGCCTTTGAGGGCGAGTTTTACCTGTCCAAGCTGGTTTGGGATTATTACCAGGATGGCCGCTGGCGGGAGGTATCCTCGGTGGAGGACGGCACCTGCGGCTTTTTGCGCAGCGGCTTTGTATCCCTTGCATTCACCGGGGAGACGGACAGCCTGGAAAATCCTCTCCTGGCCCGTGGCCACTACATCCGGTGCAGGCTTGTCGAAAACGGCTACGACCTGCTGCCCCAGGTTGGCAGAATCGACGTGAACACTGTAGCCGCGGAACAGACTCACAGTTATGCCGACCTGATCGAGTTCCGCTACAGTGGCGAAGGGGAAATGTTGGGGCAAGTGGAGTTGCCCTTTGGCCGCTACATCCGGGAGGACGAGGAGCTAGCCGTTGCCGTGCGGGAGGAAAACGAAGAGGGATATCTGCTCTGGTACGGTGGAGGGGAGGAGCCCCTCTGCGCTGTGAGGGAAGGGGCCCGTCCGGGAGAGCGGATTCTGATATTTGACGAAGAAAAGTTCGGGCGGGCGCCGGGAGAGGGAGCGTCCATCCTGGTCATGACCGCCGAGAGGGCGCATTTCGAGGAGTTTGACCTGGGCAAAACGGGCGGCTACGCCGGGGAGCGAATCCCCTTTGATGTGGAAAACCTCTACACCCTGCGCCTGGCACTCTGTGAAAAGCGGGGCGGCAGAACCTATCTGGAGCTGTGGGAGCAGACCGGCGACATCTCCCGGGCCTCCTGGGATAGCCGAGCCTTCGCTTATGACAGGGACAACAGGGAGATCGTTTTTGGAGACAGCCTTTCCGGCATGCAGCCGGACACCGGCCTGGAGGTGCGGGCCGTGGTGGTCAAGACCTCCCTTCTGGGGGAGGGCAATGTCCGGGAGGGTAAGATCGACCGCTTTCTCGACCAGGTGGAGGAAGATGCAGTCGTCACGAACCCCTACCCCGCAGAAGGGGGGCAATCCCCCTTATCTTCCCATCAACTGGAGGAATACATAGGGGAAAAGCTGACTAAGGTGACCAGGGCGGTCACCGCCGGGGACTACCGCGCCCTTGTCCTGGGTACGCCGGGGCTGTGCATTCACATGGTGAATGTGATTCCTATGGTGGAATATGCATCTCTCTACGGCCTGCCCCGTCGCTCCGGCGCGGTAGTCGTCGCCGTGAAACCATGGTCGGAGCGGGAGGAACGGCCCGGCCTCACCGAGGCCTACCGTGAACAGGTGCGGAAGTATCTGGAGGACTATCGCCTGCTGACTGTCAATATAGAGATTGTCCCCGCCCGCTACGTGGGAGTGGGCGTTCACGGCAGGATTGTCCTGACCGAAAACACAGCCGCCGCCCGTCAAAGCGTGCTGGACTGCCTGTCGAGCCTCATCGACTTTACCCGGACGAGGCAGTTCGGCCTGAGCGTGGTCTATGGCAAGGTGTTTTCCCGGCTGGAAATGCTAGACTGCGTGGCGAAGGTGGCCCAGCTGGGCTTTGACCACCTGGGGGAGGGCGGAGAGAAGAACGCCCACGGCGACATTGTCGTAAACCCCGACGCCCTCGCCTATCTTCACGAGACGGACTTGGAATTTGTGCAGGGAGACAACAGGTAGAGATAAGCTTCGGGCAAGCAAGAAGATTCAGAAAGGAGTGGTCGCAGACATGAGGCAGCTGCATGTGAATTTTTATCGCCGCGCGCTGATGAAGGGCTGTATTCACGGCATGGCCCCCACCGCCGACATGGCGCTGGAAATCGGCCCGGAGGGCGGGGCGTACCTCACGGCAATGTTTGATACCGGCGACCCCTCTACCTCTTACCACCGCCTCCAGGTCAGCGGCTTTTTCGAGAACCTGAAGGTGGAGGTGCTGGCGGCGGTCTCCGACGAGCTGCAGGTCTGGCTGGAGGATGAGCCCCACCGGCTGGATTCTTACCTGGCCGACCCCGCTGTTTCAGCG
Source organism: Oscillospiraceae bacterium (assembly GCA_047973265.1). Lineage (GTDB taxonomy): Bacteria > Bacillota > Clostridia > Oscillospirales > Ruminococcaceae > WRAV01. The sequence goes on along the minus strand of JBKEBS010000163.1, from coordinate 23,238 downwards.
GGAGACAAGGCGGAGGCGCTAACCCACCTGCGCCACCTGCGCTTTGTCAACACCGACGACATGCTGCTCCACGAGCTGGAGGGCCGCTATATCTGGATCATGATCAACACCTGGTCTGCCGGGGAAGGCAGGGGAAGGCTGGAGGGCCTTCGCCTGGAGCTGCCCAGGGAATCCTTCACCGAATACATGCCCGAGCTTTACCGGGGGGACGACTTCTTTGACCGATTCATAGGCATTTTCCAGTCCCTCTACCTGGATCAGGAGCGGCGCGTGGAGGAGGTTCCCGCCCTGCTGGACTACGAGGCAACTCCCGACCAAAATGTGGAGCAGCTCGCTGGCTGGCTGGGCATTGAAAACAGCCGGGAGATTCTCTCTCCGGCCCAGCTGCGGCACCTGATCCGGAATATCGACAGCTTCCAGGGCGGCAAGGGCACCCGGCGCACTATGGAGCTGCTGGTAGAGACAGTCATAGGCGTGAAGCCCCGGATTGTGGAGCACTTTCAGTGGGATTTGCCCAGCATGAGCGCAGCCAACCGCAAGCTGTACAGCGCGCTCTACTGTGAGAACAGCGGCGCCTTTTGCGTGATCATCAACCTGATGAACCGGGCGCTGCCGGTGGCAAGGGGCGATTTGGAGCGTCTGGTGGAGGAGTATTCCGTCATGGGCTCCCGCTTTCGGATGGTGTATCTGGAATACAGCAGCAATGCAGACACCCACTGCTATCTGGATGTGAACAGCAGGCTGTCGGTGCCGGAAACGGCCGCCATCGGCAAAACGGGAATCGGCGAGGATATCACGGTGGGATGACCCCATTTCACATTGGGAGAGGACGGTCATATAGATGGCGGCTTATCAAGATGAGATTCTGGCGAAGGCGAAGCCCAAGCAGGGCGTCGTGGAGTTCCCGCTGGGTGGCAAGGGGGAGGAAAAGGAGGACGCCCGGCAGGGCGGAACTCTCTCCGACTGGATTGGCGGAAAAAAATCACTGGAGCTTCCCGGCGGGGTGCGGGGAAAGATGGAGGGCGCCTTTGGCGCGGACTTGGGTGGCTTGAAGCTGTTCGAGAGCCCCGAGGTGGGCAAGCGGGGCTTCAATGCCCTCTCCCAGGGCAACCAGATCGGCTTTGACCGCGGGGCATTCTCCCCCTCCACACGGCAAGGGCAGGAGCTTTTGGGCCATGAGCTGTCCCATGTTGTTTCCCAGGCAAAGGGGCAAGCGCCCCGTGCGGCGGGAAGGGCGGCAGTGCAGGAGCCCTCCTTCGAAGCTAGGGCGGACGCGGAGGGAACTCGGGCAGCCCGTGGCGATGTATTGGGTGGGCCGCAGACGACGACCATCTCTACTTTTTCCACGCCGGTTGCCTCCCTTCCCGTCCAGGGAGGCCCCAAGAAGTGGTTGAGCGATGCCAAGGCGAAGTTGCTGGCGGGCAAGGAGTGGGTGGGGGAAAAAGCCAGTCAAGCCAGCCAATGGGTTGGGAAAAAGGGTGTGGCTGCCGGCAAGGCGATTGATAATGGAATCTATCGGGCAATTGATTTTGCCGATGCCAAGTCAACGCAGGCTCTTGACTGGGCCAGCGAAAAGCTCTCCCCCGCCGGGCAGTGGATTTCCGGCAAGGCGGGCGACGCAAAAAAATGGCTGGGTGACAAAGCCGACGCAGTGAAACACAGCAGCGCGGGGCGGTGGATTTCCGGCAAGACAGGGGATGCGAAAAAGTGGCTGGGCGACAAGGCCAACGCGGCGAAAAACAGCAAGGCCGGGCAATGGATCGGCGGCAAAGTCGATGCTCTGAAAAACAGTAAGGCCGGGCAGTGGGTCGGCGGCAAGGCGGATGCGGCCAGGGAAAAGGCTCATGAGATCAAGGAGGCGGCAGCCGACAAGATTGTCGCCGCCAAGCGGTTGATACGCGAGCATGTGGGCACGACGGCCTCCAAGCAGAGAGCGATGGAAAAGAGAGTGCAGCGCGGGGCAAATCTGGGTTCTGCTGCCAGTGAAATTATGAAGGAACTTGGCCTTGAGAACGCCTTTGGTGTTTATGACGGCTCCGGTTCGCCCGACCTGTTGCAAACAGCAAAGGATGGCGTAGGCTCAGTGAACGAGACGCTCTCGGACAGCAGTACAGCTCTCGATTTAGGAACATCGATCGCCGGGAAAGACAGCAGGGCAGGCGGGATAATGAGCTCTATCAACGCTAATGTGGGCAGGGCGTCGAGTTTTACCGGTGGGGCGGGCAAATTAATGGATGCGTACAGCGGCGGGGGAGACCTACTCTCCATCATGAGTGGAGAAAAAAAGAGTCCCGGCGCTGCAAAGGTGGCAAGCAAGGCACTGGGCGTTGCAAACTCCACCATCGGCGGCACCCAAAGCCTGATGAAGGGAGCTGGGGGCAAGCTGGGAGAAGCCGCCAATTCCCCATTTTTTACAGGTGCGGGAATGCTGGGAGGGGCCAAAAGCTTTATAGATGCGGGAACCACTCTCAGTGACGCCGCTGCGGATTCCGAGACAAACAGCAGAAAACAGGACGATCTGAGAGATGTGAGTGTCGGGCTGGATGCCTATGGGAAAGGGCTGTCGGGCACAAAGACGATTGTCGGTGGTGTAGGGAAGCTCATGAGTGGCAGTGCCGCCGGCAGTGCTCTCAGCGGCGTGGGCAGTGGCCTGGGCATCGGCATCGACTTGGTCAAGGCAGGGAAATCGGGCGTTGATATCGCCAGCGCCTCCAAGGATATCAAGGGCATGCGAGCTGTCCAGGACAGCCGCTACAACCCCATGGCGACGTCGACGCACCTGCACAGCGACAAGCGGATGCACAATGTTTTGGGAATGGGAATCGATGCCAGGGAGCACGACAGGCGGGAAGCCATCTCGAGCCTGATCGACTCCTCCCTGGGCGCCATGGGCGGAATCGCGGACGTGGCGGGTGCAGGCGGGCTTGGCAGCGCTGTGACCGGCGGCCTCAGGCTGGGCAACAAGATTGTGACAGGTGCTGTGCAGAGCCATTACGACAGCAAGGCTCAGAAAGAGCGGATCAACCAGGAATTTTCCGCTCTCTCGGACGAGGGCCGCAGGGAAAAGGCGGTCACCCTGGATGAGGCCACCCAAAAGACCAGGGCGCGGCTGGACGAAATGCGCGACAGCGAAAACCGCAGTGACGGAAAGAAGACGCGCTATACCCAGGCGGATATGAAGGCGGCGATCAGCCGCAGTATCGCGGGCAACTCAAAGGGAGACGAGGGCATACACACCGCCATTATCGCGAAATATGTGTTTATGCTGCGAGACCCCTCCCAAATAGAAAAGACCTCCCCGATTCTGGATGCCTTTGGCTTTGATGTGGGCAAGATCAAGGAAAAGATCGCAAAGGCGCAGAATGAGGAGGAAGTGGCGTCCGCCTTGCCCAGCGAGGAGGCAATTGCGAAAGCGCTGGGCTTCCGGGGCAAAAAACCCGCTTTGGATAAACAGATGAGCAGAACCAAGGCGGCAATAGAGCAGCAGAAAGCGAAAAAAGAACAGGAGCAGCAGGCGGCCACCCCGTAAATCGGGGGTTCCATGGCAGGCAATCGGTGGTATACTGTAGGCGAAGGACGCCCATCACTAAATAAAGGAGGAGATACCCGGGCCCGGCGCTGGGTATCACAAATGCGATGGATCAATTTCAGCACGATTTATTGAGAGACCTGCAAAAGGGATTTGACACCGGCGGATACGCGACAAAGCAGACCGAGGAGACGGCGCAGGCCCCGGCCAACCTTCGAGTGGTGGTGGGCAATCTGGGGAAAATCGAGCAGGATGTGCTCTTTGAGCTGTTTTTTGCGGCGATTCCCGACCAGGACGACACCAATCCCTACAGCATTTTGAATATTGTGGCGACGCTGTTCACCCAGGTGCCGGAGGAGAACTACGGCCAGCTGGAAACTGCATGTATGCTCTGCAACCGGCGGGTAGTGCTGGGAGCGCTGGGTACCATCCGGGAGAGCAACATTCTACACTGCCGGGACGCCATAGTGATCCGCCATGGCTACCCGCCGGAGGTGTATCTGCAGCTGCCAGTGGATTCGCTCATGGCGATGGCCAGCTCCATCGAAGCGGTGATAGACGGACTTGCCACGGTGGCCAGGGGGATGAAGACAGCCGCGGAAGCGGACAGCGAAGGCCTGTTGGGATAACGGGACTTGCAGGGAACGGAATGCGGGCTTTGCCGTATTCCGTTCTTTGGACTTTCACTTTCTAAATGAGCCCTTATCTTGTATAATATTGTCATATATGGAAGAGAAAGTCGGTGAGATGGCGTGAGTGAGTATCGGATTTTGCTGGTGGAGGATGAGCCCGACATACTGGAGGGCAACAAAACCGCTCTGGAAGCGGCGGGCTACACTGTGGACACCGCGGGAACCGTAGCCGAAGCGAGGCGGAGAATCGGGGATGCCACACCGGATTTGGTGGTGATGGACATCCTGCTGCCGGACGGCTCTGGGATAGAGCTGTGCAGGGAACTGCGGGAAAGGTTTGTGGCGCCAATTTTATTTCTCACCAGCATGGACGATACCGATGAAATCGTAGCCGGGTTACGGGTCGGAGGGGACGACTATATCACCAAGCCCTACCGTATAGAGGAGCTTTTGGCCCGCATAGAGGCGCAGCTGCGCAGAACAGAACTGCTGCGCAAAAACGCGGACGAGGAGTTCGGGCCGCTCCTGCTGCACACCGCGACCCAGCGGGCTTATTTGGATGGAGTGGACCTGCTTCTCTCCCCCAAGGAATTCCAGATACTGGCGGTTCTCATGCAGCACAGGGGGGAATACCGCACGGCGGGCGACATTTTTGCCGCGGTGTGGGGGATGGATCCCAACCGGGATGTCCGCACAGTGCGGGTGCACATCTCTCATCTGCGCAGCAAAATCAGGCGGATGGCGGAAGAACAGGTGGCAGTAGCGGTGGAGTACCGCGACCAAAAGGGGTACCGCATCGTGCTCCGGTAGTGGACGATGTTGTGCCCAAGGGAGGAATTTTTGTGAAGGCTTTGGAGAGAGTCCTGTCTTTTGCATTGGCCACCGCTTTGTGCCTTTGTGCGCTGGGATGGATGCCCTCCCTGCAGGCTGTAGCGGGAGAGGCGGTGCCGGGCGCTTCCGGTACGGCTGTGTCGGGCTTTTCGGAAAATGGCGGTGACTCCCCTTCTCCCTCCCGGCTCTGCTTCACAGAAGAAGAGTTCCGCACCCTGATGGAAGATGACTCCGTCAGTGAAATCCGTCTTGGCCAAAGTCTGGTCTGGACGGATACCGATATATTTAATCCGATTTATTACAGGACGGGAAAAACAATCGTTGTGGGCGAATACGGCATTGTGCTGGAGCAGAATACCGTACTGCGCATCACAGCCCCTAATAACGACCGACTCACCTTTGTGGGGGAGGGAATGGAAAACCCGCTGATTGAGGTGAAAAAAGGGGCAAGAGTCAACTTTAACATCAGGAACATAGAGGTGAATCTGACGGGGGCGGGCGGGACTGGCCTGTTGATCCATAGGGATGGCACCGGCGTTAATGGGACTACTATCACGTTTTCCGGCAGCGGGTTTACGGCGATCAAAGCGGAGGGCGATCTCGTTGTGAGCGCCAACATTGTGGTGCGGGGAGATAACGCGACCGCTGCAGTCGTGGCCGGTGACATTGACATCAACAGCAGAACCTTCACGGTAGAAGGGGAGGGCTCTGTCGGCATTCAGTGCGGCGGAAAGGCGACCCTTTGGCGCGCCTCTGTCACAGCGCCGGAGAGGGCGCTGGAAGCGGTGGAAGGCGTGTTCCTTGACCTGGCCGCGGTGATTCCCCTGCCGGAAAATGTGGAGCGGGTGCCCTACAAGATGACAGCATGGAAGAATGAGAGGATGGGCTGCGGCCTTAAGGGGCGGGGATTGCTCTTTGAGGAGGGGGAGGAGCTTGCGCTACCATCCTTCGTCAAGATTTTCCTGCAGCAGGAGGACGACGACACCAATACTGTCGACATCGATGTTCCTGTGAGCTGGGAAATTTCCCCGGGCTTTACCACCGATTCCACAGGTAGCGGCACCGCGAGGATGCTTTGGAAATTTCCGTTGTATGCCAAGGATTTGTCGGAAGTCATTGCGCCCCAGGAAGTGAGCATCTCCGCTCTCCGCAGGGATACCCCCTGGCTTGCCACCGCCTATGAATCCGGGTTTGGCGAGACTAGGCTCTATCTGGAGTTTTTTGCTGTTCTGGACGAGGCGTCATCGGTTCGCCTCTGGATGGCGGAGGGGGACGGGGCGTTCTCGGAGCTCGTCCCCGAGGAGGATTTTGTTTTTGATTACAATTGGGAGTCGGGGCTGAGAGCGTTGGGTGTCGTCGGGCTGGAAATGGATAAAGCCTACAGCTTCTACGCCCAGGTGGAGGGGGACAGCCGGCGAAACGGCGAAACCAATGTCCTCACCGTGTTCTATGGGCAGGACGGCCTGGTGCTGGGCGGCGACCGGGACAACGATAACCGGGGGGAGCAGGAGCAGCCGCCCGGGGAAGTGATTATCCCGCCGCCGACACCTCCCGGCCCTGGGGAAGAAGTTATCCCACCGGTGACCCCTGACCCTGAGGAACCGGAGAAGCCGGGCGAAACGACAGATACAGGGGATCCATCCCCTGTGGATGGCGGACAAGACAACGACGGCGCGGGGAGCAAGCTTTGGCGGGCTTCGACCGCACGCAGTGGCTCAGTAGGTGCAACGGTAGCTCAGGGCAACACTGCGCAGGGAACATCTCATATTCCGAAGGTGTTTCCTCCTCCCCAGGCCTCTATGGAAGCGGCGCTAAAGCTGGAAATGGAAGCAGCGCAGACCGGGGAATCCGCCGATGCGGAAGAGACGGACACCGGAATTTCATCTTGGGAGGAGACACCTTCCGATTCGCTTGCGGCCAGTGATGCCCCACTGACCGCCGATACCCCGGCAGCAGCCTCACCTTCTGCACCCGCATCCTCCCCGGAGGATATAGTCGATGACGGGGCCTTTGGTCTCACAGCGGTTCTAGTTGTGGTGGGAGGACTTGCCGTTTTGGGTGGCATTCTGTGGACAGCCAAAGTCCTCCGCAGGAGGCGGAGGCGGTGAGGGCCCTGACCGCGTGGCTCCGGCGAATCCCTTTTGCCGTGGCTTTGGCGGCGGCGATTGCCGTGAGCGCGCTGTTTTTTCTCCTCTGCTGGCGTTACGACAACAAGTACACCGCGCCCCGGCCCCAGGCGGAAGAAGACTACACGCACCTGAATATGAGCTGGTACGACGGCAATCCCCTCTTCTATCTGCTGGACGGCTGGGAAATCTACCTGAACAGGCAGCTGACCCCGGAGGAGCTGGCCGAAACGGAGCGGGATGGCTCATCCCTCTATTCCCCCGATGAGTATGTGTTTATCGGGCAGTACGGGGGCTTTGACCTGGGCGATCCGGACAAGCCCCCAAGGGGGGAGGCCACCTACCGCACCAGAATTATCACCGACGCCACAGAGCGGGAATACGCCCTGGAGCTCACCGATATCTACACCAGCTGGCAGCTGTGGGTCAACGGCAGGTTGGTGCAGGTGGGCGGCGAGCGGCAGGAAGGTGAAGATTTTCCCCGTCCGGACAGCCGTATGGTCACCTTTCGGGCGTCGGGCACAATTGAGATTGTGGTAGCAGTTTCGGATGACAGGGGTTTCTACAGCGGTATGATGTATCCCCCTGCCTTCGGCAGCCCGGAACGGGTGGGAAGGGTCTCCTCCCTGCGGTTGCTGGTGCACGCGGCCTCCGGAGCGGTGGCGGTGTTCATCGGGCTGCTCTGCCTGCTGATGGCAAACTGGCGGCGTCAATACCGCCCGACCCTCGCGCTCACTGCACTCTGTATCTGCTATGCCGGGAGCACCGCGTGGCCGTTGCTGCAGGCGGCGGGCCTGGGCGGGAGTTTTTGGACAGTGGTGGAACAGGCCTGCTATTACGGGATATTCCTTGCGCTGATCTGGATACAGGGGCGGCTGTGCAAACTGCCCAACGCGGCCTTTATCCCGGCACTGACGGCGGGGGGATTGGTCTGCGCCGGAGTGGTGCTGCTGCCCCTTCTCCCGGTCACGCGGGCAGGGAGCCTGATGCTGGTGTCCAACCTGTTTTCGGCCTACAAGTGGCTTGCCGCCGCATGGCTCATCGGCACCAGCGCCTGGGCCCTATGGCAGGGGAAGCGCTACACAAAGGTGCTGCTGGCCGGCAGCTGCATCTTTGCCACTGCCCTCATCTGCTCAAAGGTGCTGCCGCTCTACGAGCCCATTGTGGGTGGGTGGTTTGTGGAGCAGGCGGGCTTTGTACTGATCCTGCTGGTCGCGGGCATTCTGTGGCGGGATACGGTTCGGGTATACCGGGACAGCCTGCTGATGCAGGAGCAGAAGCGGATGGCCGATTTGCAGCTGGAGGTGCGGAGCCGCTATGCGGCCTTCCAGCAGGAATATGTCACTGCCACCCGGGAGCGACTGCACGAGACCCGAAATGTATTCACCCTGTTGCGCCACTACATGGAGGAGGGCAGGCTGGACGCCCTGCGCTCGAAGCTGGACGCAGAGCTGCCGGGAAATGGCCGGATCGGGTCGGGGCAGTACACGGGGAATACCTTGGTGGATGCAATTCTTTCCCTGCAGCTGGCCAGGCTGGAGGAGAACGCCGTCTACCTGGAAACCGACCTCCATCCCCTGCCCGAGCAGCTGGGCCTTGCCGACGAGGACATCACCTCGCTGCTGATGAACTTGCTGGACAATGTGGCGGAGGCCTGCGGGAGAATCCCGAATGAGGACAGCCGTTGGATGTACCTGCAAATGGAGCTGCGGGAAAAGCAGCTCAAAGTTGTGTGCGAGAACGCCCTGCCGGAGGGGGAAATCCCACCGGAGGGGGGCACGGTAAAGGCGGACGCCCGGGCTCACGGCTTCGGGCTGTCGCTGATTCGGAAGATCGCGGATCGCTACGGCAGCATGGAGGTGGAGCGGGGGGAGGACAGCTACCGGGTGACAATCCTCCTCGCGTTGCCGGATATGAAATAAAAACAACAACACACCGCGGGAGCCTTTGCTCCCGCGGTGTTTTTCGTCCGGCCATATTACAGAGCCGCATCCTTGCAGGCCTGCACGCCGAAGTGGCGCAGCCTGTCGATGTAATAGCGGTAGTTTTCCATGCTCACTCCGGGAGGAGTCTGGTGATCCACCGAGGGGACGAAGCGCCCGCGGCGCAGCATGGGCAAAATGCGCGCGAACTCCGCGTCGATGGCCTCCCTGTCCTTCAACAGGCACATCTTGTCAAAGCCACCCAGCCAGAGGAAGTCCGGGTACTCCTGCTGCAGGGCGCCGATATCCACTCCCGCCTGTTTTTCCAGGGGGAGGATTCCTTCCACGCCGGAGCGGATAAACCAGGGGACAGAGACAGAGATGTCGCCGTCGGAATCGACAATGACGCGGGTGCTCTGTTTTTTTATAGCGGCGGTGAGCTGCTTGTAGTAGGGGGCTATGAACTCCTCGAACAGTTCCTCCGAGATCATGGGGCCGTGGTTGTAGCTCATGTCCTCGGCGATGCTCATGAAATCGGGCTTCAGGTAGCGGGATAAGTCCTCCACCACCTTTAGCTGCCACTCCAGAAGATCACTGCAGATGCGGTGGTACAGCTCGGGCTCGTCGTAGAAGGAGTAGAGGTGCCCCTCTATGCCAAACAGCTCCCTGGGGAACCAGAAGAAGCCCTCCAGCGTGTACCAGGCCAGGGCCTCCCCCGATTCGTACTGGGGCAGCGCGGCCTCAATTTGCGGCAGCATCCGCTCCACGGCGTCCTCCGGCAGCAGAAGGTGGCGGATCGCCTTGTAGTCGGACTCGTCGGTGATGATGGGCGCGCCGTGGCTCACAGGCTTGGGGCAGTTGGGCAGCTTGGTGGGGAACCAGAACTGGTAGTGGGGGTCGAGCCCGAAGTAGCGGAACAACTCCTGGGAGGTCAGGCCTTTTGGCAGCCCTTCCTCTTCCCAGAAGTGGACGGTCTTGTCCCACCAGGAAGCCCACTCCATCACGGGGCAGCAGTCCGCCGCCGGGTCGGCGTTCATGGTTGCGTGAAAGCGCTCGCGAACAGTCATATATGGCGTATCCTTTCCTGTTTGATCGTGGGATTCAGTATATCACAGAGCGTGGGGAAAGCCGCCCCCCATATGGTGTCTATTCAATTAAAGACGGATAACTGCAAATCGAAGCGATAAAAGATCACCCCCCAATATTTTATCTGCTGTTTATATTTCTTTGCCACGCTGTTTAGGGGCGGGGTGTACAGTTGGAGATGACAAAAAGGAAAAGGAATGATTATAGCTATGAAAAAAGAAATGAGTATTGCGCTTGCGCTGACAATGATGCTGAGCACATCCTACATCACTGCGAACGCCTCGGGCAGCAGCGTGGAGACAGAGGTGCGCTCGGTGGAGATCAGCTCTGATACCGCCACGCTGCGAGTTGACCAGAGCCGCACCCTCTTTGCCTACGTGGTGCCCTCCGACGCGGATGACCAGGACATCACCTGGGTTTCCTCCGACAGCGAGGTGGCGGTGGTGGAGGAGGGCGTGGTCTACGGCATCAGTCCGGGGCAGGCGACCATCACGGCATGCAGCTGGGACGGCCGGCGGAGCGCCTCCTGCGAGGTCACGGTTCTCGACACCGTGCTGGGCAGCGGGATCAAGGACTTTGACATCCGGCAGCACCCCTATGCGGCCATGGACGGCGGGGAGATTCTCTATGCCGCCACGCTGCGCACCGACGCGAACGAAGCGCTGAGATCGTCTTCCTCCGCGCTGCTCACCTACAAGAACAAGACAAAGGTCTCGGCTGCGGCCCTGCGGTCTGCGGACTACGCAGCGCGATCCGCCGAAAAGCAGCTGACCCTGCGGTTTGACACAAAGGGGGCCGATTCGTCGGTGCAGGGCAGGCTTGAGGTCGACTCCGGCCAGCTGCGCGCCCTGCAAACCGACATCTACCCCGCGGTGTACACCGAAGGGGAGAAGTTGACAACCTGGACAAAAGAGGCCGCGGAAGCGGCGGGGAGCAAGACGGCGGTTATTTCTTGCGGGCAGTCCGGCTCCTATGGTATGATGGTCAAAATAGCGGCGAAGCTGGATGGCTTTTCCGCCACGGACGAGATTTCGCTGTACAGGTATCTTCCGGAGCAGCAGAAGCTTGTTCCGCTGGAAATACAGGCCCGGGTGGATGGGAACGGCTACCTCCACTTTGAGACGGACACGGGCGGAGTCTATGCGGTGGTGAGCGGCCGCTGAGGAGGTTGGGGACGGGAATGAGTATCCGGAAGAGGCTGTTTCTATCAAACCTGCTGATGATTGTCATCCCCGCCGTGATCTGCACGCAGATCGCCTATTCCATCCTGTTTCTGTTCACGGGGAGAAGTGAAAAGCCGCTTGAGCAGTCCTTTCCGAGGGCGGTGCAGATTATCACAAAGTTTCACGACGATTCCGATGTGGATTCGCTGCTGACGGAGGCAGAGGAGTTCAACCTCCAGTTTGCCGACAAGGATGTCTTTCTCGCCGTGGTGCAGGAGGAAGCGTTCCTGTTCCCCCAGAACGCGGAGGAGCTTCTGGCGGGGCACGAGTCGTTGATCCCTGCCATGCTGGAGAGCGGCGTCACGGGCTCCCTTAGCATGAACAATCTGCGGGTCATGATTGACGAAAACGGCAGCTACCGGCTGCTTTTGGTGGATTTGCGGTACCAATTGGGGGACTACAAGATTTTCGGCAGGCCGATGGCCTACCAGTTGCTGCTGATCTTCGGGGTGCTGCTCTTTATCGTACTCACGACCAACCGGCTGCTCACCCGGCTGCTGACGCGCAGCATCACAAAGCCGCTGGGCATGCTGGCGGACGGGGTGCACCAGCTGCGGGACGGCAACCTGAGCTACCGCATTAATTATACCCGCAAGGACGAATTCGCGCCGGTCTGCGCCGACTTCAACGAGATGGCCGAGCACCTACAGCGGATGATCGACCGGCAGCAGAAGGATGAGCGGAGCCGCAAGGAGCTGCTGGCCGGGATAGCCCACGATCTGCGCACCCCCCTCACCTCCATCAAGGCATATGTGGAGGGCCTGCTGGACGGGGTGGCCGTCGATCAGGACAGCCAGGTCAAATACCTGCGCACCATACGGCAGAAGGCCGAGGACATCGACAGCCTGGTGGACAAGCTGTTCCTCTTTTCAAAGCTGGATATGGACGAGTATCCCTTCCAGATAGAGCGGGTCAATGTGACCGGGGAAGTGGAAAAGCTGCTGGCGGAGGAAGAGGCAACCTACAGGGAGAGAGGTCTGAAAATTGTCAGGGGGGAAATGCCCACCGACGCCTGGGCGGGCACAGACCCCGTTCAGCTGCGCAGTGCGCTGCTCAATGTGCTGGAAAACGGCGTGCTCTACAAGACCAAGCCCCAGGGGGAGATGCTGGTGGAGTGTGTCCTGCGGGATGGCTGGGTGGACATTGTGCTGACCGACGACGGCCCCGGCGTGCCGGAGGAGGAATTGACCAGGCTCTTTGAGGTCTTTTACCGCAGCGACCCCTCCCGCCAGAGCCCCAGCAAGGGCAGCGGCCTGGGCCTGGCGATCACCCAGCGGATTCTGGAGCGGATGGGCGGCTCGGTCACCGCAGAGAATGTGCCGGAGGGGGGATTGCGCATCACGCTGTCCCTGCCCAGGGAGGAATAGGCGGAAGGGATGGCGGCGAAGATGAAGAAGGTTCTGATTATTGAGGACGACCTGGCAATCGCGGAGATCGAGCAGGCATACCTGCAAATCAGCGGCTTTGCCTCCGACATCGAGACGGACGGGGCGCAGGGGATGGAGAGGGCCCTGCGGGACGCCTACGACCTGATCCTGCTGGATTTGATGCTCCCCGGCATGGATGGCTTTTCCATCTGCCGGGCGCTGCGGGAAAAGCTGGACATTCCCATCCTGATGGTCACGGCGAAAAAAGAGGACATCGACAAAATAAAGGGGCTCGGCCTGGGGGCGGACGATTACATTGTCAAGCCCTTTTCCCCCGGGGAGCTGGTGGCAAGGGTCAAGACCCATCTGGAGCGGTACGACCGCCTGACCGGCAACGACGGGGCCGCCGGCTCGGAGCGGGAGATCGTGGTGGGCAGCCTGCGCATCCAGCCCGGCGCCCACCGGGTATTCGTGAAAGGGGGGGAAGTGGAGCTCAAGAACAAGGAGTACGAGCTGCTCTACTTCCTCATGACCAACGCGGACATCGTCTTTTCCAAGGAGACCCTCTACGAACGCATCTGGGGGATGGACTCCATGGGGGACAGCGCCACCGTGACCGTCCACATCGGGCGGCTGCGGGAAAAGATAGAGGACGATCCCCAGCAGCCTCGCTACATCCAGACAGTGTGGGGGGCGGGGTACCGCTTCAAGGCCTGAATGCAACATATGCATGTCCGAAAACAGCCGGACTATTGGAACTCTATTTGATATAATCGTCTTATCACGGCTGGAAAAGAGGACGAAAAATGCCGACAAATGACGCTGTCAAGATGGGAAAACTGTACTTTAATCCGGGCTGTGCCTTGAGCATCTACAAGCCGGATATGGAACAGAGAATACTGGAATATCTGAACGCCAATTACGGCGATGTTGCCTTGCACAAGACCTGCTGCCGCCATGACCCCGGCGTAGAGAAAGACGCTGTCATCATCAACGTTTGTGCGGGCTGTGACAGGCGGTTCAGGAGCCTTTACCAGGGTGTCGGCACGATTTCCCTGTGGGAAGTGCTCGATGGAATGGAGTCCTTTCCCTACCCCAATTATCTTGGAATCAAGATGTCTGTGCACGATGCCTGCCCCGTGAGGGAAAAACCCCAGGTTCACGCCGCAGTCAGATCAATTTTGCGCAAGATGAACATTGAGGTGGTTGAGACCAACTACCACGGAACGCGCTCCATCTGCTGCGGCGACGATTTTTACCCGGCTCTTCCGGTGGAGAAGGTGCAGGAGAGAATGAGGCTCAGAGCTGGTTCTATGCCCTGCGAAGATGTTGTCGTGTACTGCGTTTCGTGCATCAAGGCCATGTTCATTGGCGGAAAAATGCCCCGGCATATGGTGGATTTGCTGTTCGGTGAGAATACAGCCCCAAAGGTTTACGACACGGTGGAATGGCACAGGCAGCTGCAAGCTTATATTGATGTTCACTAAGGATACAACAAAGCGGTGAGGAGTGATCCTCACCGCTTTGTTGTGCAGTTCTTTCTTTGTTCACACCGGTTTAGAAACAGTTTAGATTTTTGTTAGGCATATCTTAACGATTCAGTATTTCCAGTTTAGGACTGTCCTCTACACTGTGTAACAGAGAGGAGGCGGAAACATGGCGGGCAAAAAAGAAAAAGAGCCCATGACCTACCTGGAAATAGCGGGCAGTCTGGCGGAGGAAATCGAATACGGCGTGTACACACCCGGGGGAAGGCTGCCTCCCATACGCATCATGGCAGCAAAGAAAAAAGTTAGCTACGCGGCCATGTACAGGGCCTACCAATACCTGGAGTGGCAGGAGATCATCTGCCACTACAACGGTTGGGGATATTATGTCAAGAAAAGAGATGGCGGCTGGTCTGCCTGAGAGAGTGGGAGTGAAGGTTCATGTCAAAGAAAAAGATGGCGCTTGCTGTGGTCTGTGTGGTGCTCGTCGTGGCCCTGCTGGTCGGATTTTCCGGCCCCGGTATGGGCGGAGGCAGTGGGAGCGGGCAGCCGGCAGCGGGGGCGGATGCCTCGACAGTGCGCACGGTCACCCTGGAAAAGGGAGATATCCGCAGCACGGTGAGCTCTACGGGAACAGTGTACAGCGTGAATTCGGTCAATGTGTACTCCAACCTGAGCTATCCCATCCAGGCTGTAAACGTGTCGGTGGGGGACAAGGTGGAGGAGGGGGATATCCTGGCGGAGCTGGACACCGCAAGCCTGGAGTCGGACATCTCCCAGAAGCAGGCGCAGGTGTACTCCAGCCAGTCCTCCGCGCAGCAGACCCTGAAAACCGCCCAGGAGGATTTGGCCTCCTACCAGAGCACGCTGGACAGCGAGATGGATTCCAACCTGCTGTCGGCCCAGAATTCAGTCACTGCAGCGGAATCCAGCGTTGCGGCGGCGGAGCTTGAATTGCAGAGCGCAAACTCCAACCTGAGCTTGTCCCGCCGCAGCTACAACTCGGCCCGGAATGGCGACGAAGACGAGGAATACACCGATTCTCAGCTCCGCGACATGCAGGCAGATGTCGCCCAGAAGGAAATCTCGGTGGAGAAGGCGCAGAACAGCCTGGACACGAAAAAGACAGAGCTGGAAAATGCCAAGAAAAATTTAGAAGTCGCCCAGAACAGCAGCAACGAGACCATCCGCAACTACCAGAACCAGATCAAAAGCGCGCAGCTGAACACCAACTACAATGCGGACTACATCTCCATCGAGAAGCTCCAGGACGATGTGGAAAAGTGCGTGGTCACGGCCCCGGTCTCCGGCACGATCACAGCTGTAAACGCGATTGAAGGGAACTCCGGCAACGGGCTGCTCTTTGTCATACAGAAGACCGACGACTTGAAGGTCGTCACCAATATCAAGGAATACGACATCGCCACTGTCGGCATCGGAGACACAGTCATAATAAAGACAGACGCGACGGGGGATGAGGAGTTCAGCGGAACGCTGACCAAAATCGCCCCCACCTCCACCCTGACTGCAACCGGGGAGACGACCTCCTCCACCGACGCCGAGTTTGAGGCGGAGGTTGCGGTGAACAGCGGGGCGGACAGTCTGCGCATCGGCATGAACGCGCGGCTCAGCATCGTCACTGAAGAGCATACTGGAGTGTTCTCCGTGCCCTTCGAGGTGGTTGACACCATAAATGGAAAGAGCTATGTCTACATCCTCCGGGAGGGTGAAGATGGAACCAGCAGCTACGAGGCGGTGGAAGTCACCCAGGGTCTCGAGACCAACGTCAATGTGGAGATCGCGGGAGAGGGCCTGGAGGAAGGCATGAAGGTAGTAAAGAACGCCTCCGCCATTGACCGCTCGCTGATCGTTTCTGATCCCTCCGGCGGCGAAATGCCTGCCGGAATAGAGGGAGACCTGCCCGAGGGCATGGAGCCGCCTCAAGCGGGCGGAGAGCAGCCCGCAGAATCCACCGAGCAGGAAAGCAGCACCCCGATCCCAAATGCAGAAGAGGAGGCGGCGACAGAATGAGCAATGTAATTGACATGAAGGACGTCGTGAAAAAATATTACATCGACACCCCAAACGAGCTGACCGTGCTCAGAGGAATGAGCATTGCGGTGCCGGAGGGTGAGTTTGTATCGGTGGTGGGGCAGTCGGGCTCCGGCAAATCCACCCTGATGAACATCATCGGCGCGCTGGATCACCCCACCACAGGCAGCTACTTCCTGGGCGGTGAGGACGTGAACGCAATGAAAGGGAACACCCTCGCCGACATCCGCAACCGCAAGATCGGCTTTGTGTTCCAGACCTTCAACCTCATCCCCCGCACCTCCGCGCTGAAAAATGTGGAGCTGCCCATGCTCTACGCGGGTACCAGCAGCGGAAAGCGCACTGCCCGGGCCAAGGAGCTGCTGGACATGGTGGGCATGGCCGACCGAATGAAGCACCAACCCAGTGAACTCTCAGGCGGGCAAAAGCAGAGAGTCGCCATCGCCAGAGCCATGGCCAACGACCCTGACATCATTCTGGCGGACGAGCCCACCGGCGCGCTGGACAGCGAGACGGGCAGGCTGGTTATGGATATCTTCCACAACCTGCACGCGGAGCATGGCAAGACCATCGTGCTCATCACCCACAACCCCGAGCTGGCCCTGGAGACGGAGCGGATCATCACAATCAACGACGGCAGCATCGTAAGCGACTCAAAGGAGACGGGCGCCCTCGCCGCTGTGCGGGAATCAAACCGCAAGGAGGCGGCGATCAGTGAGTCTGCTTGAAAATATACGGCTTGCTCTGAGCGGGCTAAAATCCAGCAAAATGCGCTCGCTGCTCACCATGCTTGGCATCATCATCGGCATCGCGTCGGTCATCGCCATCGTTACACTGGGCGACTCCCTCACCGGCTCCATCACCGATTCTATGTCCTCCCTTGGCGTCAACAACATCACGGTGAACCTGCAGGAGAGGGACTCGGAAGGAGAGCGCTTCGGCTCTAACGACACGGTGGACGAAGAGGATAGGATCACGGACGAAATGCTGGACGGCCTGTTGGAGGCCTATCCGGACGAGTTGCAGGCGATCAGTATTTCTGAGAGCGCGGGCAGCGGCAAGGCCCAGGACGGCAGGCTCTACGCCAATGTGAGCGTCACAGGCATCAACACGGGATATCTGGATGCCAACAATGTGGAGCTGCTGGAAGGGCGATACCTCTCCAGCAAGGACATCGAGGGCAAGAAAGAGGTTGCCGTGGTTTCGGACAAGCTAGTGAACAACCTGTTTGGGACGGACGCGAACCTGGAGGACGTGCTGGAACAGGAAGTGCAGATATACACCGACAATGAGATACACACCTACATCATCGTGGGCGTCTACAAATACGAGGCGAGCTCCATGATGATGGGCGGGACGGCATCCGACCAGGATGTGCGCACCTCCATGTACATCCCCATCAGCACGGCTAAAAAGCTGATGGGCTCGGGGGACGGCTACCAGAGTTTTACGGCGATCACGAACGCGGACGTCGACACGGCGGAGGCTGTCAGCTCGATACAGTCCTACTTCAGCCGTTACTACCCCGAAACTCACGAGTATACGGTCAACGCATTCTCTATGGAGTCCATGGTGGAGCAGATGACCTCCATGCTCTCCACCGTGCAGCTGGCAATCGCCGCAATCGCCGCGATTTCCCTTCTGGTGGGCGGCATCGGGGTGATGAACATCATGCTGGTGTCCGTCACGGAGCGCACCCGGGAGATCGGGACGCGCAAAGCCCTGGGGGCCAGGGGGGGAGCGATCCGCACCCAGTTCGTGGTGGAGGCGGTCATCATCTGCCTGATCGGCGGTATCATAGGCGTGATACTGGGCATTGTGCTCGGTTCGGCCGGGGCGTCGCTGCTGGGATTCCCCGCACAGGCGTCGGTTCCGGTTATCCTGCTCGCGGTTGGCTTTGCCATGGCAATCGGCGTGTTCTTCGGCTACTACCCCGCCAGCAAGGCGGCCAAGCTTGATCCCATCGAAGCGCTGCGCTACGAGTAGCCCGAACCTCAATTTATATAATAAACCACCTCGCAAACTGTTTTGTATGCGAGGTGGTTTGGTTTATTCAGCTAAGCGGAGTTCCGCCTTCTGTACGATTTCATCTACGGTGAGTTCGAGGGTTCGCGCACCCGAGAAGTAGCTTCCGCACTCCCCGAAGATGATGTCCCGCAGGGCGATGTCGGTCTCAAGCGGTGTTGTCAGGCTGTTTGCGTAGTCCAGCATCATGTTTTGGAAGGCTTCGTCGGGCCAGTAACACTGGGTGATCATGCCGTCGTCGGTGTACTGCCCTGTTTCGGGGTCGACCACGTCGTACCCCCATGCGCCGGAGGGGCCGCCCGCAACGTCCGACTCTAAAATAGCGCGGAAAGAATCCATATTGATCGGCAGGCCGTCTCCCAGCTCGTAGGACTGCTGCTCGGTGGAGAGGGTTTCCAGCAGGAACGCCTCGGCGATCTCCCGGTTGCCGCTCCCCGCGTTGACTGCCAGAACCGCCTGGGGAATAAAGGTGTTCTGACCCTCGGGGTACAGGGTGAGGGCCCCCTCTCTTTCCAGGAGCGCGGTGTAGGGGCCCCTGAGGTTGTTGAGGGCGAACAGGGAGCCGATGTACAGGTCGATGGAGTTGTCCTTCCACAGGAGTCCGTTCATGATGTAATCTCCGCCGGTGGAGCCGCCGTCAGGGTTGGGCAGTGGGGTGAGCTGGTCGATGATCTGCTTGAAGGCGGCCAAATCCTCGGTGAGGGCGACCCGATTGATCTCCCCCTCCGGGGTAGTCCAGCGGGGCTGGTAGTAGACAGCCATCTCGTAGAACATGTTCTCCAGGTAGCGGCCGATGCGGGGGTTTTTTCGGGTGGAGAGATATGCCGCCAGCTCCGCCGGTGTGCCAACCTTGGCAGCCACGCCGGGCTCGGCCAACAGAAGGGGAAGGGTGTAGTGGGTGGGAACCGCGTAGAGCTTGCCGTCCCGGCGGTAGGTGTCCAGCACGGATTCCAACAGGCTGCCCTCCGGCGTCTGCAACTCCGCCAGCACGCCTTTTTCGATGTAGCTTTCGACGGGGAGATAGTCCAGCACCAGCAAATCGGGGCCGTTTCCGGCGAGGAGCTCGGTGGAGAGTGTCCGGGTGGCGTCGTCCATGGTTACGCCGCCGTTGTCCTCCGGGATGCCCACTTCGTATTTGACCATCACGCCGGGATTGCTCCGCTGAAAGCTGCCCAGGGCCTGCCGGATGGTGGGTGTGTCGTAGAGGGAATAGACCCGCAGCTGAGTGCCGGGAATGGTCTCCACCGATTCGTCGTAGGCGTAGCGGAACATCTGGTAGTCGTCGTAATCCTGGGCTGTCAGAACCAGAAAGCTGCCGTCCTCCATGGCGAAGAGCTGTTGGATTTCCACCGAGGGCATGATGAGGGAGGTGAGGTTCGCGTCCACCAGCTTTTCGGTCAGGTTTGTCTCCGGGAAAGTCTGGAAGATGCCGCTTTTGTTGACATAGCAGACGCTGTCCCGGTAGCTGTCATGACAGAACACGGTCTGGGAGGCGCGCCCGGTGGCATACTCGAAGGCGTTGTCCAGCGCGGTCTGCTGAAAGGCGATCTCGCCCTTAGCTGTGCCGTCCTGCTGGCTGTACAGCTCCAGCTTGCCCTGGTTGGTCAGGCCGAGGGTGTCCTCTCCCCACGCGGCGTAGGAGCCGTCGGAGATGTTGTCCTTTGTCGCGAAATCGGCGAGAAATTTTCCGGTGGGGCTGTAGAGCGCCAGCTTGTCATAGTACCCGATGAGGATGTTGCCGTTGGAGAGAATTCGCATGCTGTCGATGTCGACGCGGTCACCAAAATCGGCCGAGGGGAAGGACGTCCACTCCCCATCCACATATTTGGCGAAGACCGGGTCGGGGAAATCCCCCATGTAGAAGTCATTGTCTGTGTCCATGGCCTCCAGAAGCTCCGGCGATTCCGGCATGTAGGTGCAGTAGGGGACGCCGATGGAGTTGAATGTGAAGGCGGTGATCCAAGCGATATCCCCCTGCATCAGGGCAGAGAACCAGTCGGGGTTGGGCTCTGTCCACTGGCCGTCGTCCCACACCCAATAGCCCATCTCATTTTCCTTGAAGCCGAGCAGGCGCAGTTTGCCGGATGACGTCTGATCCAGGTACCAGATTTGGGTGAGAGTATCAGGCAGCGCCATGACCTCCTCCACATAGCGCCCCTTGGCGGCACCGGAGTCGGCGGGCGCCTCTGTGGGGCTGCAGGCGGAAAACAGCAGCAGAACAGATAATATAATGCAGATGTATTTTGTTCGAGTGATTTTTTGCATGGTGTATAGGCCTTTCTCTCGTTTTTCTGCAGTTTACCACGGCGATTCTTGATGTAATCTATAAAAGCCACCCGAAATGGTTCCAGATAATTTCGAGAGAAAGGTGGTATACTGGAGCAAAAGGGGGCGTTCGCACATGCGCATTTTGGTGGTGGAGGACAATCTGTCTCTGCAGGAGATGATCGTCCGCGCCCTGGAGGGCCAGGGCTTTCTGGTGGACGCCTGCGACGAGGGGGACGATGGTCTGCGACTGATGCTGGCGAAAACCCACGACCTGGTTCTATTAGACCGCATGCTGCCCCGGATGGACGGCCTCACCCTGCTGCGCAAGGCGCGGGAGGAAGGGGTGCAGACACCGGTACTCATGATGACGGCGCTGGGCGAGATGCCCCAGGTGGTGGAGGGGTTGGACGGCGGGGCGGACGACTACATTGTGAAGCCCTTTGCCCTGGAAGTGCTTCTGGCCAGAGTGCGGGCACTGGTGCGCAGGCCCAGGGGAATCGAGGGGCCCGGCACAGTTGCCTGGGGGGCGGTCAGCCTGGAGCTGGGGAAAAAGGAGCTGTGCTGCAATGGAAAACGCAGCAGCCTTTCCACCCGGGAGACCTCACTGCTGGAGCTCTTTCTGCGCAACCCGGAGACGACGCTGACCAGAAGCAGCATCTTCGGCTACGTCTGGGGCAGCGACGCCCCGGTGGAGGAGGCCAACCTGGACAATTACATCCACTTTGTCCGCCAGCGGCTGCGGGAGATTGGGGCGTCCATACAGATTACGACAGTGCGGGGCGTGGGCTACAGACTGGAGAACGCCTGATGTTCCGGGGGCTGCACAGGCGGCTGACGATCATCTGCACAGTTGGCACCGCCGCGGTTCTCATCGGTTTGTCTATCACAGCGCTGATCTTCTCCCTGAACAGGCTGCGGCTGCAGCAGAAGCAGTCGTTCCAGAGCAATATGAACTCCGTCTTCTACTACCTGCAGGCACAGCCCGCCATCGACCAGGCATGGCTCTCCCGCACAGAGGCGGCCAACGGCCTCTGCATATCAATTCGGCTGGGGGAGCGGACACTGCGCTACAAGGAGAACGATTCTCAGCGGGATACTCTCCTCCTCCAGGCATCTGCGCTGGCGGAGGGGGAGGGGTTCGACGCGGCGCGGCAGCCGGATGGCGTCACCCCCTATGTCCTGGAATTCGAGCCGAAGGTGGATGGGGTGAGCTACTGGGCCGCGGCGGCCAACGTGCCCTATCAGGACAGCTGGTTTGTGGTGCTGCTGCTGAAAGACCGCTCCGCCGAGCTGGCCCAGATGTACCAGATGGCGCTGCTGTACGCGGCCATCACCCTGGTGGCGACCGGGCTGCTCACCCTCTTCGCCTATTTC
Source organism: Oscillospiraceae bacterium (assembly GCA_047973265.1). GTDB lineage: Bacteria > Bacillota > Clostridia > Oscillospirales > Ruminococcaceae > WRAV01. The sequence goes on along the minus strand of JBKEBS010000163.1, from coordinate 1,316 downwards.
TTCACCGGCAGGGCGCTGGAGCCTGTCAGAGAGGCCTACCGGGGACAGAAGGAGTTCATCTCGGCGGCGTCCCACGAGCTGCGCTCCCCACTGGCCGTGATGCGCATGGGCCTCGGTCTGCTGCGCACAGGGGAGGGAGATGCCGAACTGCCCCAAAAGCTGGAAGCCGAGAGTGACCACATGGCCAGGCTGGTGGAGGACTTGCTCATGCTGGCCCGGGCAGATGAGGACAAGTGGTCGGTGCGAATGGCGGAGGCCTCCCCCAGGACTGTTCTGCTGGATGCCTATGAAAGGTTCGAGACGCTGGCGGGGGAGCGGGGCGTAAAGCTGGACATTCTGGTGGGAGATGATGTTCCCGGGACGATTTTATGCGACCGGGACAGGCTCTCTCAGGTATTCGCTATCCTGGTGGACAACGCGCTGCGCTACACCCCCACAGGCGGGACGATCCGACTGGGGCTGTCCCAGAGCGGGCAGGATGTTGTCTTCTCGGTGGAGGACAGCGGGCCGGGCATCGCGGACGAGGAGAAGCAGCTGGTGTTCGAGCGCTTCTATCGGGCGGATCAGTCCCGCTCCGACGCGGGGAATCACGGGCTGGGGCTCTCCATCGCGAAGGAGATCATGACACTGCACAGGGGGACAATCGAAGTGAAGGACTCCGCCCTCGGCGGCGCGCGGTTTGTTATAAAGATCAAGGGAAAGAAATAGCAGAAGGCAGAACCCCCACAGCGAAAGCTGTGGGGGTTCTGCTTGGAGAAGGGCTGCTATTTGCCTAATAGTTCCAGGTTTTTTGCGATCAGGCCGCTGCGCTGTTTCACGCAGTCCGCCGTTCTGCCCGCGTCTGGCGGGGTGTTGAAGGTGTAGTCCACCAGCCTGTCAATGGTGGTGGAGGCCACGTGCATGCGGGTGTCGCAGGAGGCGTAGTAGATGTACACCTGGCCGTCGTCGTCCACAATCGCGCCGTTGGTGAACAGGACGTTGGAGACATCCCCCACCCGCTCGGCGCCGAAGGGGGCGAGGTAGTAGCCGCCCGGCTCTGCGGTAACCTTCCAGGGCTCGTTCAGATCGGTGGCGAAGAGGTAGATCACGTAGCGCAGGCCCGCAGCGGTGTTCCGCACGCCGTGGGCGATGTGAATCCAGCCCCTGTCTGTCCGGATTGGAACCGCGCCGGAGCCGTTCTTCTCCTCGGTGATCTGGTGGTATTTCCGGGCGCTGGTGATGATCTCCTCGTCGATGACGGCATTCGTGCTGTCGTCGCAGACGCCGTAGCCGAGGCCCCCGCCGCTGCCGGTGGTGATCATGCCGTCCATCGGCCG